>JAWPMW010000001.1:600000-1200000 GCA_033344735.1 Gammaproteobacteria bacterium | reverse complement strand
GTTGGGTGCTGATGGGCATGGCACAGCCGTGGTAGGTGCGGTATTTAAGGAATTGAGCGATGATGTTAGTGTCACCGACAACAAAACCGGAGCGCAAGCCGGGAGAATTACTACGTTTGGATAAACTGTAAAATGCTAAACAACGTCTGTAGCAATCATCTCCATTGGCGACACATGCCTTTAAAAGTCCTTGGGGTGGGTTGTTTTCGTCCATATAAATTTCTGAATAACATTCATCTGAACAAATCACGAAGTCATGCAGATGGGCTAAATTAAGTAGCTTTTGCAGAGTTGTTAAAGGGATAATATCACCGGTTGGATTAGATGGGGTGCATATATATAGCAGTTGAGTTTGTTGCCAAGTTTGTTCGCTGACTTGATTAATGCCAGGGACTTCACCATTAATGACAGTGAAATCAATATACACAGGTTCGGCGCCAGCTAGATAAGCAGCGCCTTCATATATTTGGTAAAACGGATTAGGTAAAAGGACTTTTGCATTTTGACTTCGGTCTATAACTGTTTGTGCAATCGCAAACAATGCTTCGCGTGTGCCGTTGACAGGCAAGATATGTTGTTCAGGATTGATCGAATTTTTGGGCAAAGAAAATCGATTTAATAACCAGTCAGTGATGGCGGTTCGTAATAATAGTTCGCCTTTAGTTTTTGGATAATTGGCTAGGTAATTCAAGTTGTTTGACATGGCTTCTTTGATGAAGACAGGTGTTGGGCTTTTAGGCTCTCCTATGGATAGATTGATGTTTTCTAAGCCGCTATTTTGAGTGCCTTTTGAAAACAGCGCGCGTAATTTTTCAAAAGGATATGGTTGTAGTTTGTTTAGGTTGGGATCCATGAGATATTAAACGCTGATGCTGCTTGGTGTTTCGTCAGCGACTTTGCTGATTTTTTTAGTTACCATGTCAATGACTATTTGTTGTTCTTTCACGTCTAATATTTTTTTGCCATCTTTATTGGTAATGTGGAAAATATCATGCACTTTTTCACCGAGGGTGCTAACACGCGCGCTAATTACATTGATACCAAGTATAGCGAATGCTTCTGCAACTTTGGCAAGTAATCCGGGATGATCAGTCGCATGGATATGCATGCTTGTGTAATCTAGATGTTTTGCGCTTTGAATGCTAATTGTTGGTGTCATCTGGAAGTGTCGTAATCGGCTTGAAACAAACTTAGACGTAGAGTTGTCTGCAAGCTCGGTGAGCAATAAAGATTTGTTGATGTCAGCCTTTATTCTGTTTAATTGATTATTGTTGGTAATAGGTTCTTCGTTATGATCTACGACAGAGAATGTGTTGAATGTCTGGCCATTTTCTGAAGTGATTATGCGTGCATCTAAAATACTTAAGCCCGATCTGTAAAGGCTGTTAGTAATATTCGCAAATAGGTTATGACGATCAGGTGTGTATATAAATATTTCAGTTGAGCCTCGGCGTATTAATTGACGAACATGTACCTGGGTGTCTGTGTCTTGCTTTGCACTTAGTGCAATATCGGAATGCCAGGCAATTTCGGTATCAGTGTGACGCAGAAAGTAGTCTTCGTTGAGTTGCGACCATAAGTTTTCACAGTTTTGTTGGTCATGTCCTTTATCTTTTAATAAGCTAAGTGCAGATGACTTAATTTCATGGATAATTTCATCATGGTTTCTGGGTAACTCAGCACGTAATTGAAATGAAGTAAATTTGTATAAATCTGCCAGTAATGTAGCTCGCCAACTATTCCATAAAGTAGGGTTGGTGCCTTTAATATCTGCGATGGTAAGCAAGTATAAATAGTCGAGTCGGGTAGCGTTAGCAACTTTCTCTGCAAATTCTTGCACAACAGTTGGGTCGCTTAAGTCTTTATGTTGTGCGGTGATAGACATAACTAAATGATTTTCAACTAACCAGCTAACTATAGATGTATCAAATTGACTTAAGCCATGCGCGAGACAAAAATCGATAGCATCTTGCGATCCTTCAGATGAATGATCACCGTCGCGTCCTTTGCCGATGTCGTGAAAAAGCGCAGCTAAATATAGAATCTCTAACTTCGGTAACTTATGGTAGATGGCGCTAATGTCATCCTCAGTACGTTTATTGTCTCCAAGTCTACGAGTCTCTTTAAGTACGGTAAGGATGTGATGGTCGACGGTGTATACGTGGTACAAGTCATATTGCATACGCCCAACGATTCTAGCAAATGCTGGCCAGTAGGCAGCGAGCACCCCTAAGCGGTGCATGCGAGATACTTCTCTAGCTATCCGTTTTGGTTGTCGTAGAATATCGATAAATAATTTTTTATGTTTGATGTTATTGCGAAAATCATTGTCTATAAGATGAAGATTTTTACGTATGGCTCTGATGGTGTTGCTGCTAACTTTAATTATATGTTCGTGAGTTTGAAGGGTAAGAAATAATTCTAAGAAAGCACTTGGCCGGTCTTGAAAAAGTGTTTTACTTTTAGCGTGTAATATATCGCCAGTGGAATAAAAATGATTGCCAATATTCTTTTGCTTTTTCCATGAAATACTGGGGATGCATGTTTCTTCAAAATGTTCTTGTAGTAATTCGATTAGTTTGTAGCATTCGCTGATATGTCGATAATAATTCTGCATATATAGTTCAACTGCCAAGTTCGAGTTGGAGTTGGTATGACCAGCTTCACGGGCTAGTGCTACTTGGTGATCGAAGAGTAATCGTTCCTCTTTGCGACGTGTTATCAAGTAAAGAGAGAAGCGCATTTTCCACAGGTATTCTTGCGCGAATTTCAGCGAGTTGTATTCTTCTTCCAGTAAAAAACCTTTCCCAACTAAGTCACTGAGCGCGCGATTACCAAAATGACGTTTGGTTACCCAGTCGATAAATTGTATGTCACGCATGCCGCCAGGACCTTCTTTGATATTTGGCTCTAGCTGGTAAAGAGTATCGCCATATTTTCTATGGCGAGCCTGCATTTCTTCTTTTTTGGCGTAGTAAAATTTTTTGCTGTTCCAAATTTTATTACTTGCTGTGGCTTTTTTTAATTCTTTAAATAGAGTGATGTTTCCACATAGGGGTCTAGCTTCTAATATGCTGCTAATAATAGTAATGTCTTTCTTGGCTTCAGTGACAGCTTCTTTAACAGTTCTAACAGAGTGGCCTACATCTAATCCACTATCCCATAAGAAAGTTAAAAAAGATGAGAGTTTTTCTTTATCTTTGTCATTAAAATTTTTGTCTAGTAATAACATTAAGTCGATATCTGAGTGCAAGTGCAGCTCAGAGCGACCATAACCTCCTACGGCTAGTAAAGTAGCATTGGTTTTATGAAGATCGTGAGTAAACCATGCGTACCATAATAGGTAGTCAATTGTGATGGCGTAGCCGATGATGATTTCTGAAATTGCAGTGCCTTCGTTGAATGCATCAATCACTGCTTCTTGAATGGTTCGTACCAACTCTTTATGTTTAAGCGGAGATAATTTGAAATTAATCCATTGCTCATCTTCGCTTGGCCACCATTCATGTTTTGAAATAAATACTGGCGGGGGAGTTAAATTTGGCATTTATGACCAAGATTCTTCTGGGCGACGCGTTAATACGTCATAGCCATTATCTGTAACTAAAATTGTATGCTCCCATTGTGCAGATAGGCTGTGATCTTTTGTGACTACTGTCCATTGATCTGGCAGCAGGCGAACATGTCGTTTACCAGCGTTGACCATCGGCTCAATAGTGAACGTCATGCCTGGTACTAATTTGTCACCACTATTGGGTTTGCCATAATGCAGGACTTGTGGATCTTCGTGGAAATTTTTTCCTATACCATGGCCACAATATTCTCTAACTACTGAGCAGTTATTCTTTTCTACAAATGTTTGTATCGCATGACCAATATCGCCTAGTGTGACATCTGGTTTGACCATTTTTATACCAGTGCTCATGGCTTCGTAGGTCAGGTCGACTAAGCGCTGTGCTTTAACTGTCGGTTTGCCGACATAGAACATCTTGCTGGTATCTCCGTGAAATTCATCTTTAATCACAGTGATATCGATATTGACAGTATCGCCGTCCTTGAGTACTCGATCGCCTGGAATACCATGGCACACCTGGTGATTAATTGATGTGCATACAGAGCGTGGGAATCCTTTGTAATTGAGTGGAGCAGGAATAGCCTTTTGAGTATTTACAATGAAATCATGGCAAATATCGTTTAATTTTTGAGTAGTGACCCCGGGTTTGACATGATCACCAATCATTTGCAGGACTTCAGAGGCTAATCGTCCTGCAACTCGCATCTTCTCTATTTCGTCATGTGTTTTTATGTGAATAGACATAATGTATGTGTCAGCAAAATCCTTTTTTATTTGATTCTAAATTGTTGATTCCAGCAGATTATGGTATAAAGCGCGCGCGATAAGCGCAAATCTTAAATCTACACGCATGCTCGACACATTCAGTGGGGTGCCAATTGCCAGGAGAAATCCTCAATCGGTTACTGGATGGGGGCTGCGGACGTATAAAACCCTTACTTAAGGAGTAACATATCATGACTGACGTCACTATGCGCCAGATGTTAGAAGCTGGCGTGCATTTCGGGCATCAAACCCGTTACTGGAATCCAAAAATGGCCCCCTATATCTTTGGGGAGCGTAATAAGATCCATATTATCAATTTAGAAAAATCGCTACCTATGTTTGGCGATGCATTGAATTATCTAGGAAAAATGGCTGCTAATGGAGGCAAAGTGCTTTTTGTAGGCACAAAGCGTTCTGCTCGCGATACTGTGAAAGCGGAAGCTGAGCGTTGTGGTATGCCTTATGTAAATCACCGCTGGTTAGGCGGTATGCTGACTAATTTCCATACAGTTAAGCAGTCTATTAAGCGTCTAAAGGATCAAGAAGAGACTTTAGAGGGAAATGGCTCTGAAAGGCTTGGAAAGAAAGAATTACTGACTATTCGTCGTGATGTTGAAAAATTACACCGCAGTTTGGGTGGCATTAAAAATATGAATGTGCTGCCGGATGTATTATTCGTGATCGATGTTGGGTACGAAGAAATTGCTATTAAAGAGGCGATGAAATTAGGCATTCCTGTGGTTGCTGTTGTTGATACTAACAACCCCCTTGAAGGCGTTGATTATGTTATCCCTGGAAATGATGATGCAATACGTGCTATCCAATTATATGCGTCGGCGACTGCTGAAGCCATTATAGAGGCTAAAGCAAGTTCACAGACACTCACTGGTGATGAAGATGAGTTTGTAGAAGTGGACGAGGCTAAAGCTAAAGCTGAATCTGAAGAAGCACCTAAGCCTAAAAAGAAGGTGGCTAAAAAGAAAGTCGCGGTTAAAAAGAAAGCAGCACGGAAGCCTAAAGTTGAAGAGCCTAAAGCTGAGGAAAAAGATGCTTCTGAATCAGCAGATGCTGCAGAGTAAAAGTTACATTTACAAGATAGGGTTTTAGATATGCAAATTACTGCTTCAATGGTTAAAGAACTGCGTGAGCGTACTGGCGCAGGCATGATGGAATGTAAAAAGGCATTAACTGAAAGTGGCGGTGACATGGAAGCTGCTATCGAGCTAATGCGTAAGTCTGGGCAAGCTAAAGCTGATAAAAAAGCCTCTCGAGTTGCTGCAGAAGGTACAGTGGTTATTTCAATCAGTGACGACGCTAAAAGCGGTGTCATTATTGAAGTTAACTGTGAAACTGATTTCGTAGGTAAAGATGAGAATTTTTTAAGCTTCAGTAATGAAGTGGCATCTACTGCATTGACTCAGAATCTAGAAAACGTCGATGAATTATTGAATGCGACACTTGCTAGTGGCGAAACAGTGGAATCAGCGCGTCTTGCTTTGGTTAGTAAGATTGGTGAAAACATTCAAATTCGACGCTTTACAAAAGTATCTTCAGGCAATGGCTCATTAGGAAAGTATATGCATGGCAGTCGTATCGGCGTCATGGTTGAAATGGAAGGCGGCAATGACGAACTGTGCAAGGATATCGCGATGCATGTTGCGGCAAGTAAGCCGATCTGCATTGATGAAAATGGTGTGTCAGAGGAAGTGCTAGAGAAAGAAAAAGATATCTTTATGGCTAAAGCTGAAAGCAGCGGCAAACCTGCAGAGATCATTGAAAAAATGGTTTCAGGCCAAATTAAGAAATTCCTTGGTGAGATTACATTGATGGGTCAGCCTTTTGTGAAAGATCCTGATAAGTCAGTTGCTAAATTACTGAAAGAAAATTCAGCAAGTGTTATCTCATTCCATCGATATGAAGTTGGCGAAGGTATTGAGAAAAAGACTGAGAACTTCGCAGAAGAAGTCATGGCTCAAGTCAAGAACGGCTAAGCTTAACAACAAAAACGGGGGCTTAGCCCCCGTTTTTGTTCGCGGTTAGATTAAGAAATATAATTGGTGGTTAGTGAATGTCTGAAGAACCTAAGTTTAAACGGATTCTACTGAAGCTAAGCGGTGAAGCGCTCATGGGTAAGTTTGATTATGGCATTGACCCAGAGGTAATCACGCGTGTTGCTAAAGAAATAGCTGAATTGATCCGCTTAGATGTGCAGGTTGCAGTTGTTATTGGTGGTGGCAATATATTTCGAGGGGCTGGGCTTGCGCAGGGAGGTATGGATCGCGTGACTGGCGATCATATGGGCATGTTGGCTACAGTAATTAACTGTTTAGCACTCCAAGACGCAGTGGAGAGACAAGGTTTACATTGTCGAGTTATGTCTGCGCTTAAAATTAATCAAGTATGTGAAGATTATATTCGTCGTCGTGCAGTGCGACATTTAGAAAAAGGCCGAGTTGTGGTATTTGCAGCAGGCACTGGCAATCCATACTTCACAACTGATTCTGCGGCAAGTCTTAGAGCAACTGAAATAAATGCAGATTTAATGTTAAAGGCAACAAAAGTTGATGGTGTATATGATTCTGATCCAGCAATGAATTCTAGTGCAAAGTTATATAAGCAATTAACTTATGATCAAGTATTGGGTGATAAACTAAAAGTAATGGATGCTACTGCTATCGTAATGTGCAGAGATAATAAGATACCGCTAAGAGTCTTTAATATGTTTAATCAAGGTGACCTAAAACGTATCGCGCTGGGCGAAGATGTAGGCACGTCAGTAGTGAGTGAAAAATAATGATAGATGATATAAAAAAAGATGCTGATACCCGTATGGGCAAAAGTATTGAGTCATTAAAAAATGAATTAACAAAAATTAGAACGGGACGCGCAAACGTGAGTTTGTTGGACCATGTGATGGTTGATTACTATGGCTCTGAAGTGCCTATCGCTCAGGCTGCTACAGTCTCTGTTGAGGATGCACGCACCTTGGCAGTATCGCCATGGGAAAAGGCATTAGTGCCTGTGATCGAGAAGGCCATTATGAGCTCAGATATGGGGCTGAATCCAGTGACTTCAGGAGATGTTATTAGAGTTCCGCTTCCTGCCTTAACTGAAGAGCGGAGAAAGGACTTCGTGAAACTAGTTCGACAAGAAGCAGAGCAAGCTCGTGTTGCGGTTAGAAATATTCGTCGAGATGCTAATGCAGATCTGAAAGAGTTGGTAAAAGAAAAAGAAATTTCTGAAGATGATGAGCGTGGTGCTTTAGAAGTCGTGCAAAAATTAACAGATAAGCATATTCAGGAAATAGAAGAAATGTTAACCGCAAAAGAAAAAGAATTAATGGAAATCTAATTCGTCCTTCCAGTCGCGTTTAATTTATTAACGATGCGACAGTTATAATAATGTCAAAAAACTCACAAATCCCACATCATGTAGCCATTGTTATGGATGGCAATGGTCGCTGGGCGAATAAACGCTTGCTCCCAAGGACTGCTGGCCATAGAGAGGGGGTAAAAGCGGTTCGTAGTACTATTGAGGCCTGTGCAAATGCTGGCGTTAAAGTGCTGACCTTATTTGCTTTTAGTAGCGAGAATTGGAATCGCCCAAAAACTGAAGTGATGACCTTGATGGACTTGTTTGTTTCTTCGCTTGAAAAAGAAGTGAATAAGTTAAATGAGAATGGTATACGGCTTAAATTTATTGGAGATCGCAGCCGGTTTCATCAAAAACTACAGGATAAGATTGAAGAGTCAGAAAGAATCACGGCTAATAACGAGCAGTTTTTGTTAAACATTGCTGCAAATTATGGTGGCCGTTGGGATATTGTGACTGCTTGTAAAAATATTTGTCAAAAAGTGCAGAAGCAACAAATAAGAATTGAAGATATTACTGAAAGTGAATTTTCTAATCATCTTTCAACAGGTTCGATACCAGATCCGGATTTATTTATACGTACTGCAGGCGAGCAAAGAGTAAGTAATTTTCTAATCTGGCAGATGGCCTATACCGAGTTCTATTACACAGATGTTTTTTGGCCTGAGTTTGATAAGCAACAATTTCAGCTTGCGTTAGAAGAGTATGGGCTTCGTAAGAGAAAGTTTGGTCTCACTCAAGAACAAATAGAGACTGGTACAAATGATTAAGCAAAGAGTCATAACTGCGGCAATTCTAGCGCCCATTGTTATACTGTCAATGTTGTATATGCCAACTCGGTGGTTTGCAGGCTTCTTAGCTTTGGTTGCAGCTCTAGGAGCATGGGAATGGGCATCTATGGTAGCTAAAACAATAGTGCCAAGAATAATTTATGTGTTGGTTTGTTGTGTGTTGATGGCAATATGCTGGTTTATATTAGATGAAGTCCAAATTCGTCTAATTATCTTTGCTGGTTGTATTTATTGGGTGTTTATACTTCTGCTATTGTCATTCTATCAATCTTCATGGATAGGCAATTATTTGTTAGACGGCTTTCTTCATTACAGTGGTTATTTTGTAATTGTAGTTGGTTGGCTGGCAATGAGTAGTTTGCATCAGCAAAATCCACTGTTGTTGCTGTTTTTATTCGTATTGATATGGATTGCGGATATTGCTGCTTATTTTGCGGGTAAGAAATTTGGTAGGAATAAACTTGCTGAACAACTGAGCCCGGGTAAGACGCGTGAAGGAGTGCTGGGTGCAATGATGGGAACGTTTATGTTTTCATTGTTGGGTGTTTGGTTATGGCGAGAACAACTTGATTGGGGCATCGCTCTATATTTTGTGATTCTATGTGTGTTAACGGCATTAATTTCAGTGGTAGGTGACTTGTTTGAAAGTTTATTGAAACGCAATGCTGGTAAAAAAGACAGTGGTAATTTAATTCCTGGTCATGGTGGAGTATTGGACAGGATTGATAGTCTGTTAGCAGCATCACCCGGCTTTATGTTGGGTTTGTACTGGATATATTAGTAAATGCAAAAAAATAATCTTTCAAAAGGAATCGCAATATTAGGTTCTACAGGTAGTGTTGGTATTAGTACTCTTGATGTAATTGAAAGAAATTCAGACAAATTTCATGTGGTAGCTCTAGGAGCAAGGCGGTCAGTGGATGAGTTATTACAGCAAGTGCAAAAATTTTCACCATCGTATGTAGTGTTAACAGATGAGAACGCAGCAAAGCAATTCAAGCAAAGGTCTGTACAACTAGATCACATACCAGAACTAATTGTTGGAAGTGAGGGTTTGATTTCTGTTGCAGAAATGCCAGAAGTGGATTGTGTAATGGCTGCTATTGTGGGCGCAGCGGGATTATTGTCTACACTAGCTGCAGCTAAAGCAGGAAAAACAGTATTGCTAGCAAATAAAGAAGCATTAGTGATGTCAGGTGAATTACTTATCGCTACCGCAGAGAAAAATAATTCGATGTTGCTGCCAATAGATAGTGAACATAATGCAGTATTTCAATGTATGCAAAATCTTGCAAATACACAGGTTAATGATGGTGTTAAGCAAGTAACCCTAACAGCTTCAGGCGGACCATTTCTACACAAGCCATTACATGAATTGGCGCAAGTGTCTCCTGAACAAGCATGTGCCCATCCTAAGTGGAAAATGGGTAGAAAGATTTCAGTGGATTCTGCCACCATGATGAATAAAGGGTTGGAGGTAATTGAAGCGTGTCTGCTTTTTTCGATAAATATCTCAATGGTCAATGTGGTAATTCATCCACAGTCTATTGTGCATGCTATGGTCGCTTACCAAGATGGCTCCATACTAGCTCATATGGGATTTCCTGATATGAGAGTACCTATTGCTCACGCAATGGCTTGGCCTGCGCGTATTGATTCAGGTGTAGACGGATTGGATATGACTAAACATAGCGGACTAGAGTTTTTTCAGCCAGATATGCAACGTTTTCCCTGTTTACGTTTAGCAATGGATGTTCAGAAAATAGGAGGGTCTAGTCCTGCGATAATGAATGCTGCCAATGAAGTGGCGGTACAATCATTCCTAGATGGTAAAATTCAATATACGCAAATTTATAATGTTGTGGCGAGTGTCATAGAAAAATTGGAACCAGTTGCGATTGATAACGTCGAAACGGTATTAGAAATTGATAGATGTTCCCGTCAAACTGCTACGCAAACTATCCTAGAATTATCCCGGTAACCTTAAATCTATGAGTAATTTTATAATCAGTGCTATATCTTTTATTGTTGCGGTCAGTGTGATTGTGACAGTACATGAATTTGGACATTTCATTGTGGCACGTTTGCTAGGCGTAAAGGTACTGCGTTTTTCAGTTGGTTTTGGGCGATCTTTACTGAGATATGTATCTCCAAAAAGTGGTGTTGAGTATGTGTTTGCTGCCATTCCTCTTGGAGGTTACGTAAAAATGTTGGATGAGCGCGAAGGCGAGGTTGCACCAAATGAGCAGGCACTTGCTTTCAATCGTCAACCGGTTGGATCTAGATTTGCCATAGCTGCTGCAGGACCGTTATTTAATTTTATATTTGCGATATTCGCTTATGCTTGTATGTACATCGTTGGAGTGCAAGGAATTATTCCTGAAATAGGTAAGGTAGAGGAAGAAAGTCTCGCGTATCAAGCAGGTTTAAAGAGTGGCGATGTAGTTCTGCAAATTAATGAGCAGGTTGTATCTACCTGGGAGGAAGCTAGCATTGAATTGATTAACGAAGGCTTGAAAACTGGAGTAATTAAAGTTCTTAAAAAAGATACACAGCAGGCTATATCTGAAGTGATGCTTGATTTATCAGATACCAAGGCGCTTTTGGATGAGGGCAGTCCTTTAGAGAAAATTGGTATTGAACCTTGGCGCCTAAAGCTCGATGCAATATTAGGTAAATTTACTCCAAACAGTGCAGCTAAACAGCAGGGTTTCAAAGAGGGTGATGCTATTTTATTTGCTAATGGAAGCGTCGTAGTAGATTGGGCTCATTGGGTAGATATTGTGAAGCAGCATGCTGGCAAACCAATTGAATTAGAGGTACTAAGAGGGTCTGAGCAGATGAGTCTTCAGCTTACACCCGCTATAGAAGAAGTAGATGGTCAAAATATAGGCAGAATTGGTGCCTATCCTTGGTTTGATGAATCTGAGAGAGAAAAACGTCAAATTACTATTCGAGAGGGTGTTTTAGAGTCACTTGCTAAAGGAGCTTCTAAAACACTTGATATGAGTGTGTTGACGGTTAAACTGCTGGGTAAACTCATAACAGGTCAAGCATCTGTCAAGAATATTAGTGGTCCGATATCAATAGCAGAATACGCCGGTATATCAGCTCAACTTGGTTTGGCTACATTTCTCAGTACTTTAGCGATCATTAGCATCAGTATTGGTATACTCAATCTCTTGCCAGTGCCAATTCTAGATGGCGGTCATTTATTGTACTGCATAGTCGAAATGGTAAAAGGAAGCCCTGTGTCTGAAGCGACACAGTTAGTTGGACAAAAAATTGGAATTTTTATGTTAGCCGGGTTGATGTCGTTGGCATTCTATAATGACTTTCAGCGCCTCTTCAGCTAATCAAATTGAATAACAGACGTGACAATAAAAATAATAAAAATAATAACTCTGTCAGTTCTATTGCTAGTCGTTAGTAGCGCCATTGCTGAGCCTTTTAAAATCAGAGATATCATTATTGAAGGTTTGGAAAGGATTGAGCCTGGAACCGTGTTTACCTATATACCGGTGAAGGTAGGTGATGTATTTACTGATACAGATTCTGCAGAAATTATTCGTGAACTCTACAAGACAGAGTTGTTTAGTGATGTGGTGATACGTCTTGAAGATTTTGTGCTCATAGTAGAAATAAAAGAACGTCCCGGCATTGCTTCCCTGGATATTATTGGTAATAAAGATATTCCTGATGAGCAACTAATTGAGAGTCTTACTGACATAGGAATAGCGCCTGGCAGAGTATTGAATCGTTCTGTTCTTGAGCGCTTGGAAAATGAGTTGCTTCAACAATATTTTGCTCGTGGAAAATATAACGTACAAATTAAAACACTCACTACTGAATTAAGTCGGAACAGGGTGGATGTGCAGATTCAAATAGCTGAGGGCAAGGCGGCTAAAATAAAAAATATCAATATAGTAGGTAATACAATATATGAAGATAAAAAATTAAAAAAGGAGTTCGTGTCTGGCAACAAGGCTTTCTGGAAAATTTGGTCGAGCAGTGAAAAATACTCCAAACAAAATTTGTCAGCGGATCTTGAAACTTTGCGATCTGAGTATCTAAATACTGGATACTTAAATTTTACGGTTGATTCAACTCAGGTATCAATCACTCCTGATAAAAAAGATATCTTCATTACTATTAATGTAAATGAAGGTGATCAATATACGCTTTCAGAAGTAAAACTTGCTGGTAATTTTGAAATTCCAGAACAAGAGCTTAGAGATTTACTGGTTATTGAGGCCGGAGAGATTTTCTCACGCGGCAAAGTTGTCGCATCATCAGAACGCATATCAAATCGATTAGGTTCGGATGGTTATGCATTCGCACGAGTTAATCCAATTCCTGAAGTTGATGAGGAGTCTAAGACAGTAAGCTTAACGTTTTTCATAGATCCAGGAAAAAGAGTATATGTGCGAAGAGTGAATATCACTGGGAACCAGTATAGTCGAGATGAAGTATTTCGGCGTGAGCTAAGACAAATGGAAGGAGGTTGGTATACCCTGCGTGGAATAGAGTCGTCAAGACGTAGAATTCAGCGATTGGCATTTGTTGAAAATGTTGAATTTGATACAGTGCAGATACCCGGTGAAGATGACTTCGTGGATATAAATATTAAAGTGACGGAACGTTTGGCAGGAAGTTTTTCAATTGGGGCAGGCATTTCAGACAGCCAAGGTGCGGTTGTAACAACTAGTGTGAGCCAAGATAATTTTCTTGGAACCGGTAAACAAGTCTCTTTTCAAATTAATACGAGTAGTGTTAATACAGTTTATGACATTTCCTATAGCGATCCATTTTATACGATAGATGGTGTAAGTAGAGGATTTGGTTTTAGCTATATTTCTACAGATGCTGAAGAGGCAGATATTTCGGATTTTGATTCAGATCAATTTAGTCTTCGAGCAAATTACGGAATTCCATTGACCGAGGTGGATAGAGTTGGTGTGATTGGTGAAATTAGAACCACAGAGATTTCCACTAATGATTCTACTTCTGACGAGGTTAATGAGTTTCTTAATGATAATGGTGATGATTATATTACTTTCAATTTGTCTGGACTCTACACTCACGATAGTAGAAATCGTAGGATATTTGGCACTAAAGGTTTGTATCACAGAACCAGGTTTGAATTTACAGTTCCTTCAAGTGATCTTGAATATTATAAAGGTAGTCATGAAAATATATGGCTCTTTCCACTAAATGAAATTTTTACCCTTTCTACTCGCTCCGAAATAGGCTATGGCGATAGTTTTGGTAGCACTACAGATCTGCCATTTTTTGAGAAGTTTAGAGCTGGTGGTACCGGTTCGGTGAGAGGATATAGAGATAATACATTAGGACCACAAGATTCTCGAGATGATGCGTTTGGGGGAAATTTTTTAACTACAGCTGGAGTAGAGATATTTTTTCCTATTCCAGCTTTGTATGATGCTTCCAGATTCAGGTTAGGTATATTTGCTGATATGGGAAACGTGTTTGAGGATTATGATGACTTTGAAACTAGTGAATTGCGTGGAAGTGCTGGCTTGGGTGTGAATTTGATAACAGGGCTTGGTGGAATAACTTTAAGTTTTTCTAGTCCATTTAATGATGATGAAGATGATGAAACTGAGCCGTTTCAGTTTGAATTTGGCACAAGTTTTTAACTCAGGAGAAATATCTTGAATATACAACTAAAAATTGTAATTTTATTAGTCATGCTTCTTGGTGCTACTTCAGTTGCATATGCAGAATCAAAAATAGGTTATGTAAATTTTGGTAAATTAATGGAAAAATCTCAGCAAGGCCAAGCTGTACGTAAAGCACTTGAGAGTGAGTTCTCTAGTAGAGATAAGCAACTTGCTGTATCACGAGATGCTATTCTCAAAATGGAAGAACAGTTAAAGAATGATGGCAGCATTATGAGTGAAGCAAATCGAGTTAAGCTTGAAAGAGATATTTTGAGCAAGAAACGTGATCATAATCGTCTGAGAGATGAATATCGTGAAGACATTAATATTCGACGTAATGAAGAAATTAGTGCCTTGCAGAAGAAAGTATACGAAGTGATAAAGAAATTTTCTGAGCAGCAAAAATATGATCTTGTCTTGACTCAGGCAGTTCTATACGCGAGTCCTCAAGTTGATATTACAGATCAAATTTTACAAAGACTTAATTCTGGCCAGTAACAACACATAATAATTTGAAAAATATTATGACTTATAGAGTTCGTGAGTTGGCTCGCGAAATAGGAGTTGATGTTGTTGGAGATGGTGATGCTGAAATCACTCATGTGGCCGATCTGGATGACTCAAATCTGGGCAGTCTTTCATTTGCTGTTTCTAGTCAATACAAAAATAAACTTAAACACACAATGGCGACAGCAGTCATAGTGCCTGAAGAACTTGTTTCGCATTGCAAAACTACTGCTTTAATATCTAAAAATCCTTATTTAAGCTTTGCTCGTGCGGCAAAGTTATTACATCCTGAGGAAGATCTGGTTGCTAATATTCATCCTTCATCAGTCATTAATGATGAATGCGAAATCGCTGATAATGTGTATATTGGCCCTAATGTCGTTATATGCGCTAAATGTACTATTGAAAGAGATTGTTATATTGGCCCAGGAACAGTTATTACCGCGCCATCAATCATCGGAGCGTCATCACGATTAATTGCTCGCGTTAGTATTGTTGGACCTGCAATTATAGGTGAGCGCGTCATTATTCATCCAGGTGCTGTCATCGCTAGTGATGGTTTTGGCTTAGCTAATGACAACGGTGTGTGGGAGAAAATCCCTCAGTTAGGCGGAGTAGTTCTTGGGGATGATGTAGAAATTGGAGCAAATACAACAATTGATAGAGGCGCTCTAAAAGATACAGTTATTAAGAAAGGTGCTAAGCTGGATAATCAAATTCAAATTGCTCACAATGTTATTATTGGTGAGCATACAGCAATTGCTGGATGTACTGGAATTGCTGGCAGTACTGTCATTGGAAAACATTGTGCAATTGGTGCTGCGGCTGGTATTCAAGGTCATCTCACAATTGCTGATGGTGTGCAAGTTTCAGGTATGACTGCTATCCGTAAGTCGATTACTAAGCCGGGGCTGTATTCCTCAGGTACTGCTGCGGAAGATAATAAAAGTTGGTTGCGTAATGCGACGAGATTTAAAGATCTGGATGCATTGTTTAAACGAGTCAATGGTATAATTAAAAAACTAGAAAGTATTGATAAGGGAAAATAATATGGATGCCGTTATGTCCGTGACAGAAATAATGAAATTTCTTCCGCATCGATACCCATTCTTGTTGCTAGATCGTGTTGTTGAATGCACGCATGGTGACAAAATTGCTGCAATTAAAAATATCACTATTAATGAAGCATTTTTCCAGGGACACTTCCCTGGTACTCCAGTATTTCCAGGTGTGTTGATTTTGGAAGCGTTGGCTCAGGTGTCTGGAGTTCTTGTACTGAGTGACCCTAAATTAAAACCAGAAAATGAGAGTTTGTTTTTATTTGTCGGGATTGATAATGCTCGTTTCAAACGTCCAGTGGTGCCTGGAGATCAGTTACGTCTTGAATCTCGTTTAACAAGAATGAAAAGAAATTATGGTGTATTCGAAGCTAATGCTTATGTCGAGGGTGAACTAACTGCAAGTGCAGAACTAAAGTGCATGTTTAAAGATTTATGAACATGAGTAATTCTGATTCTCTTTCTCACGCAAGTGAAGCTGAAATACATCCAACAGCGATAATTGATCCCAGTTCAAAAGTCGCTGCAGGTGTCAGCGTAGGACCTTATACTGTAATTGGTCCTGGAGTAGAGATAGGTGCTAATACAACTATCGGACCACATGTGGTTATTCAAGGACCTACTAAAATAGGTGAGGAGAATACTATATTTCAGTTCTCATCGATTGGTGAAATTCCACAAGATAAAAAATTTGCTGGTGAAGATAGCCAGCTTATTATTGGTAACAATAATACAATTCGAGAATTTTGTACTATTAATCGTGGTACTCACGCGGATCAAGGTTCAACAATTATAGGTAATGATAATTGGATTATGGCTTATGTGCATATTGCGCATGACTGCGTTATTGGCGACAGAACTATTTTTTCTAATGGTGCATCTATTGCTGGTCATGTGATTGTTGATGATTATGCTGTATTGGGTGGTTTTACGTTGGTGCATCAGTTCTGTCATATTGGCGCACATTCATTTTGTGGTATGGGATCTGCACTAAATAAAGATCTTCCACCCTACATGATGGCATCGGGAAATTTAGCTAAAGCATTTGGTCTTAACAAAGAAGGTTTGCGTCGGCGAGAATTTAGTGAAGATGTGATACATGCGCTGCATCAGGCATATAAGGCTTTAATAGTTTCTAAGAACTCTCGTGTAGAGCAATTTGAAAAAGTTAAAGATATAGCTGAAGAGTATAGTGAAGTGCGTGAGTTTGTGAAATTTATTGAAAATAGTCAACGTGGTACGGTTCGCTAAGTTTGTTTGGTTAATGCAAGAGCTCGTATTGCGAGTTCATTAGAAGTTATTCCTGCATTCAAATTATTACGAATTTCTTCACGGTTATTAATCATTTTTTCGCTGGTTTTATTATCATTAATCAATTCGGTTAGTGAATCGAATAGATTATCTGCATTAGCATCATCCTGAATTAATTCTTTATAAGCGCGCCTGTTTAAAATAATGTTGGCTAGGCATATGTGTTCTACGTTAACCATGTGACCAAATAATTTGTATGTGATTGGCGATATTTTGTAAATTACTACCATGGCTTTACCCATTAATGCTGCTTGTAGGGTCGCTGTGCCGGATGCAATCATTAATGCTTGGCACTGCTGAAGGGATTGATAGAATGAATCCTGTTGATAATCGATAGGTAAGTTATTTTTATTGAATGTTTTTAGCTCATTAATATCTGTGCCAGGAGCCGCGGGCAATATGAAGCGCATGTTTGGATTCTGATTTAAAAGTTTGTGTCCAGCCTCAATCATTACTGGTAGAAGCTTTTTTATTTCATTTTCGCGGCTGCCTGGGAGCATTCCGATAACTGTGATTTTCTCGGGTGTGATATCCGTGGATTTATAAGCATTGTCAATATCGTCTAATAAAGGATGTCTAACCAAGCATGCGGGTACGCCTGCATTTTGATAGAAGTCCAGTTCAAATGGAAATAATACTGCCATTAAATCAACGCAGTTTTTTATTTTCTCTATTCTACCTGTACGCCAAGCCCATACTTGTGGGCTAACATAAAACACTACCTTAATATTTAGCTTCTTCGCATATTGTGCGAGTTTTAAATTAAACTCGGGATAATCTACGAGAATCAGTAATTCAGGTTTGGTTTGTCTGATGTGTTTTTTGAGCGTAGATAATATTTTATGCAGACGAGGATAATGTTTGAGTATTTCTGTAATGCCAACAACAGAAGTTTCCCTGACATCAAATAAAGTATTTACCCCAGCATCTCGCATGGACTGTCCGCCTATGCCGGATATGCATAATTGGTTATCGAGATTTTTGAGGCCAGTGACTAATTTTCCTGCTAATAAATCACCTGATACTTCGCCGGCAACAATAACAATATTCATTTTGATTCTTGATTATTCTAGCTGCTGTTTGAAAACACCTACAACTCTATCAATTTGTTTGGCTGATAACTCTGGATACATTGGCAGTGATAGACAGTTTGAGGATACTTTTTCAGTGATGGGTAATGAAGAGCTTGGCGAGCCGTTTGTGAAGGCAGTTTGTAGATGCAGGCCTTTAGGGTAATAAATAGCAGAAGCAATATTTTGGTCACTCAATACTTTTAGAATTTTATTTCTGCGCGGATCTTGAATAGTGTATTGATGATAAACATGTGTGCTGTCTTTAGATTCATTTGGTGTAACAATTCCTAATTTTGTTAAAGCATTAGTATATTTAGTTGCATTTTCATGGCGCTGTTGGTTGTACATATCAATATGCTTCAGTTTTATGCGTAATATAGCAGCTTGTATCTCGTCGAGCCGACTGTTGTAGCCAATAATGGTGTGTTCGTATCTGATTGGGCTGCCATGATTACGCAATAGCTTTAGTTTTGTTGTAATCTTGTCAGATGCGGTGCAGATCATGCCGCCATCACCATAACAGCCAAGGTTTTTGCTAGGGAAGAAACTAAAACAGCTGATATCTCCAAGAGTCCCTGTTTTATTACCTTTATAATCAGCGCCAAATGATTGTGCGCAATCCTCGACCAAGAATATATTTTTATCTTTAATGATAGCTTTTATTTTGTCGATGTCAGCAGCCAATCCAAATAAATGAACTGCAATCACGGCGCGTGTTTTATCAGTAATTGCATTTTTAATACAGTCGGAGTCTATATTTAATGTTTCTGCATCTATGTCAACAAATATCGGGGTGGCTCCAACATATCGAATAGCTTCAGCGGTAGCGGCAAAAGTAAATGATGGGGTGATGACTTCATCGCCAGGGCCTATATCTAAAGCACGTAATGCGAGATGTAAAGCATCGGTACCAGAAGAGCAGCTAACAGAGTGTTTAATATTTAAATATTCTGAGACTTCGTCTTCTAATGCGTGAACATTGGGGCCCATAATAAATGTTGTATTTTCTAATGTCACATTAATTGCACTTTGAATTTCAACTTTTAGTGATTGATATTGCTGGTGTAAATCAACCATAGGGATAGGGTCATATTTCATACTGATTATTTTGCGTTATGTAATTGAATAGTGTTTACAATCTGATTCGCGGTTTGCAAGGCACGTAAGCCATCAGTGCCGGATACAAGTGGCTGTGAGTTGTTGTGAATGCAGTCTAAAAAATGGGTGATCTCAGTTAACAGTGCATCTGACTTTTCAAAGTTGAAGCTTTGTGAATTGATCTCTCCATCATCACGAGTATATATTTTTAAATCATGATTGCCTAAATCTGCGGAGAAATAAGCATTATCTTGAAATAAGCGTAGTTTGCGTTCACTTTTGATGCTGACACGACTGGCTGTAACATTGGCAACGCAATCGTTGCTGAAGGTGATGCGTGCATTAGCAATATCGATGTCATCAGAAAGAACACGCATGCCAGAAGCTTGAATCGATTCAATGTTGGACTTAACAATACTAAGAATAATATCGATGTCGTGAATCATTAAATCAAGTATAACGTTGACATCAGTACCGCGTGATTTGAATGGCGACAGCCGTTGTGATTCGATAAACTTTGGCTGTTGCATATGTTCATCCATCGCAAGCACGGTAGGATTGAAACGTTCAATATGGCCTATTTGTAATATACACTGATTATTCTTAGCAAGTCTGATAAGTTCTTGGCCTTGCTCGATAGTTGATGTCATAGGCTTTTCTAAAAGCACATGTTTGCCGCGCTGTAAAAATTGTTTGGCTATTTCATAATGTGAAGGGGTCGATGTAGCTATGCTTACCGCATCAACGTCATCAATTAGTGAATGGATGTCTGCACTAGTCGCTGCTTGTGGGTATAAACTAGCCATTTCTTTAAGGGTGGCAGGGTCACTATCGATTAATCCTGTTAATTGGCAATTTTCTAATGCTTGATATTTTTGAGCATGGAATTTACCCAAGTAACCTGTGCCAATTACCGCAATATTCACAATTCCCATTCAATTAAAAATCTGTATTATAAAAACCTTGCAGTATACGTCCTTCAGCCTGATATGGGCATCATTGACTAAAAAAGACAGTTGATTAAAAAGCACTCTAATGTTGTTGGATTCACTGATATGCAAGTAGATATCAATACATATGCAGGGATCGATGAAGTTGGACGAGGGCCTCTGGCGGGTCCTGTAGTAGCTGCTGCTGTCGTGCTTGGAGATGGTCATGACTGGAAAGAATTGAGGGATTCAAAGATGCTCTCTGCTAAAAAACGCGAAGCGTGTGCGGCGCAAATAAGACAGAATGCGCTCGCTTGGAGTATTGGGCGATGTGAACCTACAGAAATTGATCAATACAATATTTTTAATGCCAGTCTGCTAGCAATGCAGCGTGCATTTGAAGCGTTGGCATTTGAAGCGACACTAGCACTTGTTGATGGTAAATTTTGTCCACAATTATCTGTTGAGTCATTTGCCGTGATTAAGGGTGATCAACATGTGCCTGCTATTAGTGCGGCGTCAATACTTGCCAAAGTCACTCGAGACTCGGAAATGTGCGAGTTGGACAAGTCTTATCCAAATTATGGTTTTGCTAAGCATAAAGGTTATCCGACTGCTTACCATATGGAAGCACTTAAACAACATGGCCCTTGCAGTCATCACCGCAAAAGTTTCAAGCCTGTTGCTAATGTGGTTACGAATAACTTCAAATGAATCCGCAATTTGTTCATTTACGCTTGCATAGCGAATTTTCTATTATTGATGGACTAGTACGTATTCCTGAACTGATGCGAAAAGCTTCAGAGTTGCAAATGCCCGCGATAGCTCTCACAGATTTCTCTAATCTCTTTGCCTTAGTCAAGTTTTATCGTGCAGCCATTGCAAATGGCGTTAAACCAATCATTGGCGCAGATGTTTTAATTAAAGATAAGGAAATGCAAGAGCGATACCGCATTGTATTGTTATGCATAGACAATACTGGTTATCGTAACTTAACAGAATTGTTGACGCGTGCGTATTTGAATGGGCAACACGGAGGTCAACCGACAATCGATCGCAGTTGGATAAATGAATTCAATCAAGGGTTAATTGTATTGTCTGGTGGACGTGAAGGTGATTTGGGCAAACTGCTCTTAAAGCAGGATATGGCTCGTATCGACACATGTGTAAATAATTGGAAAAAGGTTTTTTCAGATAGATTTTATGTGGAATTACAAAGAACAGGCCGTGAAGGAGAGGATGTATATAACGAGCGTGCATTAGAGATTGCAGATAAAAACAATCTTCCAGTAGTGGCGACCAATGATGTGAGATTTTTAACATCACAAGAATATGAAGCTCATGAAGTACGTGTTTGTATCAACCAAGGTCGAGTTCTAGCTGATCCTCGGCGTTCGCGCGCTTATAGTGAACAACAATATTTGCGTCCTGTGGATGAAATGGTGGCTTTGTATTCAGATGTGCCTTCAGCAATTTCAAATACTATCGAAATAGCAAAACGCTGTAATGTGCGTTTAGAGTTTGGTAAAAATGTTTTACCAGAATTTCCAACAGGAGAGCTTACAACTGATGAATATTTGCGTGAGCAATCTCTGCTAGGTTTGCAAAATCGATTAGAAAGAATTAAGTCTATTGGTGAATCAGTGGATTTAAATAGCTATAAGCAGCGTTTGGATATCGAGCTTGATGTGATTGAAAGCATGGGTTACTCAGGTTATTTCTTAATTGTGTCAGATTTCACTAGATGGTCACGAGAAAATGGCGTGCCTGTTGGACCGGGTCGAGGGTCTGGTGCGGGTTCTTTGGTTGCATATGTGTTAGGAATTACTGATATAGATCCTCTTCAATATGATCTGTTATTTGAGCGTTTCTTAAATCCTGAGCGTGTGTCTATGCCTGATTTTGATATAGATTTTTGCATGGCTGGGCGTGACCGGGTGATTGATTATGTTGCCACACGATATGGTCGCGAAAAAGTTAGTCAAATAATTACTTACGGTACCATGGCTGCTAAAGCTGTAGTGCGTGATGTTGGTCGTGTGCTCGGACACCCTTATGGATTTGTTGACCGCATCGCTAAAATGGTGCCATTTGAAGTTGGCATGACTTTGGCAAAAGCATTAGACCGTGAGAAAGATTTCAAGCAGCTGGTAGATGATGATGATGAAGTTCGAACACTCATCGATATGGCTTTACAGCTTGAAGGTCTGGCGCGTAATGCAGGCAAACATGCTGGTGGAGTTGTCATTGCGCCGTCTAAATTAACTGATTTCACTCCACTATATTGTGAAGCTGGTGGTGCTAACGTTGTTACTCAGTTAGATAAAGATGATGTTGAAGCAATTGGTTTGGTTAAATTTGATTTTCTTGGGCTGCGAACATTAACAATAATTGATCGCACTCTAGCTAAAGTAAATGCACGCCTAGAAAAGGAAACTAAACCACCGATCGATTTAAATGCATTGCCGCTTGATGATAAAGCTACATACACTTTATTGCAGAATCAGCAGACTACTGCCGTATTTCAGTTAGAGTCTGATGGTTTAAAAGATATTTTAGGAAGACTTAAGCCAGATAAGTTTGAAGATATTGTTGCATTAGTTGCTTTGTATCGGCCAGGGCCTTTGCAGTCTGGCATGGTGGATGATTTTATAGATCGTAAACATGGTGCCTTAGTTGAATATCCTCATCCAGATTTGGAGGCTATTCTAAATGAAACCTATGGAGTAATTTTGTATCAAGAACAAGTGATGCAAATTGCACAAGTATTGGCGGGCTATTCCTTAGGTGGGGCAGATTTATTGCGACGCGCAATGGGTAAGAAGAAACCTGAAGAAATGGCCAAGCAGCGTGCTATCTTTGTGAAAGGTGCTACAGAGCGAAAAGTTGATGATTCTAATGCCAACTATATTTTCGATTTAATGGAAAAGTTTGCTGGATATGGTTTTAATAAATCACACTCAGTGGCTTATGCAATGCTTTCTTATCAAACAGCGTGGTTAAAAGCACATTACCCAGCAGAGTTTATGGCGTCAGTACTTTCGGCCGATATGGATAATACCGATAAAGTAG
Source organism: Gammaproteobacteria bacterium (assembly GCA_033344735.1). Classification (NCBI taxonomy): domain Bacteria; kingdom Pseudomonadati; phylum Pseudomonadota; class Gammaproteobacteria; species Gammaproteobacteria bacterium. Next base: position 1,176,766 of record JAWPMW010000001.1, on the reverse strand, counting down.
TTCACTTGCGTGAAGAATGTAAAACCATGAAGCTCGATGTATTACCGCCGTGTGCGAACGCGTCGCATTATGGATTCACCGTAACAGAAGATCTAAAAATTGTTTATGGATTAGGTGCAATAAAAGGTGTTGGTGAAGCCGCTGTTGAGTCATTAGTGCATGAACGTGAGAAAAATGGATATTATAAAACTCTTAATGATTTTTGTATGCGATTAGAAACGCAAAAATTTAATCGCCGTAGTATGGAGGCAATGATACGCTCAGGAGCATTAGATTCATGTGGGCACACTCGTGCAACGCTGATGCATCATTTGCCTCGAGCTATGCAAACAGCTGAGCAGCATCATCGTAATGATGACATTGGGCAGAATGATATGTTTGGTGGTGGTCAAGTTGTGGCGCGTGAAGGGGTCATGGAAGAAAAGCCAGAGTGGGATGAAGATACTCTGCTAGCAGCGGAACGTGAAACTTTAGGGTTATATTTTTCAGGTCATCCAGTCGATCAGTATCGAGAAGAGTTAGCAAATTTGGTAGGTAAAACACTGAAGGAACGATTAGCGCAACCAATTGCACCAATTGATACTAACTATCGAAACAAAGATGCCAACATGGTGAAGGTGGGTGGTTTATTGATGGATATGCGACTTCGAAATAGTCCTTCTGGGCGCATTGCATTCTTAACTTTAGATGACAATACTGCACGTATGCATGTCGCAGTATTTGCTGATACTTACAGTCAATTCAAGCACCATATTGTGAAAGATCAAATTTTGATCGTGGATGGTGTGATCAGCATCGATGATTATAATGGCAAGCCGCGAATCCGGGCTAAAGAAATTACCCGCTTAGATGACGCGCGAGTAGATTACGGAAAAGGCATTGTTGTTAGCATTAATGCTGAAGAGCAAAAAGATTCTTTGATAGTCGATCTTGAAAATACTTTGAAGCCTTATCGTGATGGTAGTTGTAAAGTACTGATTCAATATCAGTCTGCACATGGCGAGGCAAAATTTCAGCTTGGTGACCAGTGGAATGTTGTTCCTGAACGAGATCTGATTCGAAGATTGTCCAGTTTGCAAGGTGTTAACAATGCTAGAGTGGTTTATTAGCCATATATTGATAACTTATTTTTTGACACTTTCCTGAAATCATCGACGAGTCCGACTATAATGCGAAAAATTTAATGAAAATAGATACCTATGGTTTCTGATTATTTAGAATTTGAACAACCGATTGCAGAGTTAGAGGCAAAAATTAATGAATTGCGTCGGGTGGAGTCTGACAATGAAATGCAGTTGGGTGACGAAATTGCTAAGTTGGAGGCTAAGAGTCGCGCATTAACTGAAACTATTTATAAAGATTTGTCCGCATGGCAAGTAGCCCAAATTGCACGTCATCCTCACCGGCCTTATACCTTGGATTATGTTGAAAAATTATTTACTGACTTCGAAGAATTGCATGGTGACCGTGCTTACTCTGATGATGCAGCAATTATATGTGGTATTGCAAAATTTGAAGGCCGTTCCATTGCCGTTATTGGTCATCAAAAAGGTAGGAATACCAAAGAGAATCTCAAGCGTAACTTTGGTATGCCAAGACCTGAAGGTTATCGAAAAGCTTTACGTATTATGGAAATGGCTGAAAAATTCCAAATGCCAATCGTGACATTCATTGATACACCGGGTGCCTATCCTGGTGTGGGTGCTGAGGAGCGCGGGCAAGCTCAAGCAATTGCTCATAACTTGTATCGTATGGCTGAGTTAAAGACACCTATTGTTTGTAATGTCATAGGTGAGGGTGGCTCAGGTGGTGCACTTGCTATTGGAGTCGGAGATCATTTGTCTATGCTTAGTTATAGCACATATTCGGTTATCTCTCCTGAAGGCTGTGCATCAATTCTTTGGAAGAATGCGGATAAAGCTGAAGATGCAGCTGAAACATTGGGTATAACTTCTGATCGTTTGCTAGAGCTCAATTTGGTTGATGAAGTAATAAAAGAGCCTATGAGTGGTGCGCACCGCGATCTAGATGTTACTAGTGAGAACATGAGAGCATCATTAAGTCAGAACTTAGCGCGTCTCACAAAAATGGATACTCACGATTTATTAGAAGCACGATTTGAACGACTGACTTCGTATGGTGTGTTCAAAGATTAGCGTCACTGGCAGAATATGCCTGATATCTTAAAAAAACTACACGATTGCCTATTATACACTGACGAGACAAAGTCTATCTGCATTGCTTATAGCGGTGGAATAGATTCAACAGTACTTCTTCATGCAGCTAATATTGCCTGTGCTTCGAGGGGCCGATTATTAAAGGCCATTCATATCGATCATCAAATTCATGCTGATTCAAATGCTTGGTCGCAACATTGTCGACATCAGTGTGATGAGCTGAATATTGATATTGATGTTATTTGTGTCGATGTAGAACAATATAATCATCTTGGTGTTGAAGGTGCGGCACGCCAAGCGCGTTATCAAGCATTTGAGAGTGTATTGGGTGTCAACGATTTACTACTTTCAGCTCATCATGCCGACGATCAAATCGAAACCATGCTCCTGCAGCTTTTCCGAGGTGCAGGAGTGCATGGCTTAGCTGGTTGTGCGTCAAAAAGAGCACTTGGCAAGGCATTGTTAATGCGACCATTGCTAGACATTTCTCGCCAACAGATAGAAGAGTATGCACAAAAACATCAATTAAGTTGGCTTGATGATCCTTCAAATGATTCATTGGTACATGATAGAAATTATTTGCGGCTCCAGGTAATGCCCTTATTGCATTCGCGTTGGCAAGGTTTACAGGACACCATCGGACGTAGTGGTCAGTGGCAAAGTGAATCTATGCAAATGCTAAATGACTTAGCAAAATTGGATGCTAAGGATGCTATAGATAAAAGCTATGCGCTCGATATTGAGAAAATCAAAGCTCTGGATAATGCGCGTCTGAAAAATGTACTACGTTGGTGGATTAAATCAGCGGGCTATCTAACCCCAAGTGCTGAAATTTTACAGCGAGTAGTAGATGATGCAGTACGCAGTCGCGATAATTGTGGGGCCTGCATTCGTTGGCAGTATAATGAAATTAGAAAATATCGTGGGCTGCTCTATTTGCAGCCCATTATGATTAAACATGATGTTACACAAAGCTATCAATGGGACTTGAAGCGTCCATTAATTATAGATTCTTTGGGGCTGACGTTAACTCGTGAGCAATTAGATAATTTTGGTATCAATTTATGTGATGTCGAAAATTTGCTGGTCAAATTCCGTCAAGGTGGGGAAGCGATGCGTCCACGTGGGAGAGGTTGTCAAAAAGACTTAAAAAAGCTATTCCAAGAGCAGGGTGTAAAACCATGGGAACGTGACAGAATTCCCTTACTATTTCACCAGCAACAGCTAATTTTTGTGTGGGGATACTGGATTGGGGAAGGATATTGATTGAGGCTATCCTCAGGCTTTGGTACCCTAATATCCCATCTTGCACTTCGGAATCTAATTGATGACACGGTACATCTTTATCACAGGCGGGGTGGTCTCTTCATTGGGTAAGGGCATCGCCAGTGCCTCACTAGGTGCAATACTAGAAGCGCGCGGCCTCTCAGTTACCATGATAAAGCTAGATCCTTATATTAATGTGGATCCAGGAACAATGAGTCCATTTCAGCATGGCGAAGTGTATGTCACCGAAGATGGCGCAGAAACAGATCTAGACTTGGGTCACTATGAGCGCTTTGTGCGTTTTAGGTCCACGCGCAATAATAATTTCACTACAGGGCAAATTTACGAAAGTGTTATTCGTAAAGAACGACGTGGTGATTACTTGGGTGGAACTGTTCAAGTAATTCCTCATATTACGGATGAAATTAAGGCGTCGGTTAAGAAAGGCTCCGAAGGTGCTGATGTCGCGCTAGTTGAAATCGGGGGCACGGTCGGTGATATTGAGTCGCTTCCGTTTATGGAAGCAATTCGTCAAATTGGTGTTGAGCTCGGGCGTAGCAATGTTATTTATTTGCATTTAACACTTGTGCCATATTTAAAAGCGTCTGGAGAGCTTAAAACCAAGCCGACACAACACTCAGTTAAGGAATTGCGTTCTATTGGAATTCAACCAGATATTCTTCTTTGTCGTGGTGAGCAGGCAGTACCAGATAATGAGCGTAAGAAGATTGCCTTGTTTACTAATGTTGAAGAAAAAGCGGTTATCTCTTCCGTCGATGTCTCGAGTATTTATAAAATCCCATTGTGGCTTCATTCGCAAGGACTAGATGACATTGTTTTAGAAAAATTTGAATTAGACTTGCCGCCTGCAGATCTATCCGATTGGAAAGACGTGGTTCATGCTATTGAGTTTCCTGAGGTAGAAGTAAATATATATATGGTTGGTAAATATGTTGAGCTTACCGAGTCTTATAAATCTCTCAATGAAGCATTAATTCATGCGGGTGCGCAAACTCGTACTCAAGTAAATATTAAATACTTTGATTCAGAAAGAATAGAAGTTAATGGTGTCGAAGTGCTTAAAGATGCTGATGCCATTTTGGTGCCAGGTGGATTTGGTCAGCGCGGTATTGAAGGAAAGATTTTAGCCTCACAGTATGCGCGCGAAAATGGCATCCCTTATTTAGGTATTTGTCTGGGCATGCAAGTTGCTGTGATTGATTTTGCACGTAATGTGGCAGGAATGCCTCAAGCGCATAGTACTGAGTTTTCTTATGACACACCCGATCCAGTAATTGCTTTAATCACCGAGTGGCAGCAACGTGATGGGAGTTTAGAAGAGCGAAATGCCAATTCTGACCTGGGCGGCACCATGCGATTAGGTGCGCAGCAATGTCGTTTGTCCGAAGACTCGCTAGTGCGTGATATGTATGGTGAAGATGTAATTTTAGAGAGGCATCGTCATCGCTATGAATTTAATAATACTTTCATGGCAAGCTTAAGTAATGCAGGTTTGTCTTTTACAGGTAAATCTATCGATGATAAATTAGTAGAAGTGGTTGAGATAACAGACCATCCATGGTTTATCGGTTGCCAGTTCCACCCAGAATTCACCTCTACTCCACGTGACGGACACCCGTTATTTTCTGGTTTTGTACTAGCGGCTAGAAGAGGTCGTTCAACAAATAAAGAGTTGAATACTCAGGCCACCTCTATATCAGAAGATAGATCTCTTACTGAATCAGTATGAAAATTTGCAACTTCGAGATTGGGTTGGAACACCCGTTGTTCCTTATGGCGGGTCCTTGTGTGGTGGAAAGTCTCGATCTCGCTCAAGAAACAGCTGGGCGTCTAAAAGAGGTCGCAGAAAATAATAATGTCCCTTTTATTTACAAGTCTTCATTCGATAAAGCAAATCGCACTTCTGATTCTAGTTTCAGAGGTCTAGGAATTGAAAAGGGTTTACAGATTTTGCAGGCAGTAAAAGAGCAATTTGATGTGCCAATTGTCACCGATGTGCATGAAGATAGTCCGCTAGAAGAAGTAGCTGAAGTCGCAGACGTATTACAAACTCCCGCTTTCCTTTGCCGACAAACCAATTATATTCAAAGAGTTGCGTCGGTTGGCCGGCCAGTGAACATTAAAAAAGGGCAGTTTCTATCTCCCTGGGATATGAAGCATGTTGTAGAAAAAGCACGCGCTGTCGGGAATGATCAAATTATGGTCTGTGAACGTGGTGTATCATTCGGATATGGAAATTTAGTCTCCGATATGCGCTCATTAGCGATCATGCGTGAGACAAGATGTCCAGTAGTTTTTGATGCGACACATTCGGTACAATTGCCCGGCGGAGAGGGAAGCCGGTCTGGCGGACAACGCGAGTTTGTCCCTGTATTGGCACGTGCTGCCGTGAGTGTGGGAATTGCAGGTTTGTTTATTGAAACCCATCCTGACCCAGAAAATGCTAAGAGTGATGGACCCAACTCTTTGCCTCTACAACTAGTGCCTGAGCTTTTATCCACGCTATGCGATTTGGATAAGGTGGTGAAATCATCAACGCTTACAGAGCAAACATTCCTATAGAAATAAATAGGGATTTATAAGGGCTTAACAAGGATTGAAACAATTATGTCTGAAATAAAGAATATAAAAGCAAGAGAAATTATTGACTCGCGTGGGAACCCAACAGTAGAAGCGGATGTGACTTTGAAGTCGGGTGCGTTTGGAAGAGCAGCCGTACCATCAGGTGCTTCAACGGGCGCGCTAGAGGCTTTAGAAATGCGGGATGAAGATAAGCAGCGCTATCTTGGAAAAGGGGTTCAGAAAGCGGTAGAAAATGTAAACACAAAAATTAAATCTAAGTTGGTAGGTGTTGATTCTTTAGATCAGGCTAATGTTGATCAAATTATGCTGGACTTAGATGGTACACATAACAAAGCTAATCTCGGTGCTAATTCAATTCTAGCTGTTTCACTTGCAGTGGCAAAAGCCAGCGCTGCTGAGAAACAATTACCATTATATCGTTACTTAAACACAAATGCTGACATGGTGTTGCCGGTACCAATGATGAATATAATTAATGGTGGTGCGCATGCGCATAAAGGTGCTGATATACAAGAGTTTATGGTGGTTCCTCATGGGGTTGAATCATTTAGTAAAGCAATACAATGTGGTTGTGAGATTTTTCATGCATTGAAATCAATACTTAAAAGCAAAGGCTTGAATACAGCAGTCGGTGATGAAGGTGGCTTTGCGCCGTCGTTAGAGGCAAACGAGCAAGCAATTGAGATAATCTTGCAAGCGATTGAGTCGGCAGGCTATAAGTCTGGTGAGCAAGTTAGTATTGGCTTAGATTGCGCTAGTTCCGAGTTTTATAAAGAGGGAAATTACCATTTGGAATCCGAAGGTAAAGTTTATTCAAGTGAAGATTTTGTAGGCTTTCTAACGGACCTTGCCAACAAGTATCCCATTATTACTATCGAAGATGGTCTAGATGAAGGTGACTGGGATGGTTGGGCTAAATTAACTTCAGCTCTTGGTAATAAAATACAGTTGGTAGGTGATGATCTGTTTGTGACCAATACTGAGATCTTTGCTAAAGGAATCAAGATGGGTGTAGCTAACTCAATTTTGATTAAGCTTAATCAAATTGGATCGCTAACAGAAACTATGGCGGCGATTAAAATGGCTCATGATGCAAATTACACCGCAGTAATTTCGCATCGTTCTGGTGAAACTGAAGATGTGACTATTGCAGATCTTGCGGTTGCTACTGGTGCTGGACAAATTAAAACGGGTTCTTTGTCTCGATCTGATAGGGTAGCGAAGTATAATCAATTGCTACGTATCGAAGAAGAGTTAGGCGCTAAAGCAGTCTACCCAGGTAAGAAAGTATTTCATCAGTAATTTTTTGAACGATAAGAAGGCGCAATAAATAAACTCAATGAAGCTGTTTGTTGTATTTTTAGTTACCGTATTTATGATTCTGCAATACCAGTTGTGGATAGACAGAGATGGAGTGCGTAAATTGGCTCACTTGAGTGACCGTATTGATAATCAGACAGCCAAGAATCAACAGCTATTCGAAAGAAATGAAGTGCTTGCTGCCGAAGTTGAAGATCTTAAGTCAGGATTCGATGCTATTGAAGAACGAGCGCGAATGGAATTAGGAATGATTCGCGAGGGCGAAACGTTCTTTCAGGTCATCGAAAAAGAAAATTCTCAAAAAACCAAATGAGCACAGTGCCCAAATGCTGGGCAGTAATCCCTGCGGCTGGGATTGGCGAAAGAGTCGGCTCATCGCTACCTAAGCAATATCTAAAAATTGCAGGTAAAACTATTCTAGAGCATGCAATCAGTCCCTTTATTAAAAATAGCTGTATTGCAGGTATTACTATTGCTTTAAATCAGCAAGATGTTCATTTCGATGAGCTGAATATAAAGACTAGATCGCAGAAAATACATACAGTAATTGGTGGTGCGACACGAGCACATTCAGTGCTGAATGCATTAAATAGTTTTGAAGCACAGCTAGATAAAGATGATTTTGTATTGGTGCATGATGCCGCGAGACCATGTTTAACTATGAGTGATCTCGAAAAGTTAATAGGTGTTTGTATTCAACATGATGTGGGCGGTATCGTTGGTTCACCCATGCCAGATACAATCAAACAAGTTGAAAAAGGTAATATTGAAAACACTTTGGATCGTGAAAATATATGGCGAGCATATACACCCCAGATGTTCAAATTCGAAGTTCTTCGCAGCGCAATACTTAAAGCCTTTGCAGATAATGTCAGAATTACAGATGAGGCTAACGCGCTAGAATATGTGGGATATAAACCCTGTATGGTGGAAGGTGACTCGCAAAATCTAAAGATAACCACTGCTGAAGATGTTTCTATAGCTGAGATGATTTTACAAAAAAGAAAGTAACAGATGAGAATTGGGCAAGGATTTGATGCGCATCGTTTTACTGAAGGTAGTGAAATTACCTTGGGTGGTGTGATAATTCCACATAAGTTTGGGATCGAAGCGCATTCAGATGGTGATGTTTTATTGCACGCGATTTGTGATGCATTATTGGGTGCCGCAGGTCTGGGTGATATTGGTAAGCACTATTCTGATCAAGATGATAACCATGAGAATAGAGATTCGCGAGAGTTTGTCGTCGATATTGCAAAAAAAATATATTCTCAAGGTTTAATGGTTAGCAATGTGGATGCTACGGTGATACTGCAATCACCAAAAGTAGCTTCGTATATTGATGCGATGTGTAAAAATATTGCACAAGATTTAAAACTAGATCTTAATGCGGTAAATGTGAAGGCAACGACAACAGAACATATGGGATTTGTTGGGCGCGAAGAGGGAATAGCAGCACTGGCTGTTGTTCTTTTGCGATAAGTAGCGAGCATTACTTTGTCTATCGAAAATTATTTTTCCTTGGAAGGTGAGCTTGCTCAAAATATTAAAGGTTTTAAGTATCGTACACAGCAAGTAATGATGGCCGATGCTGTGAACCAAGCTATTCAGCATAAAAGTACTTTGGTTGTGGAAGCGGGTACTGGCGTGGGTAAAACATTTGCTTACTTAATTCCCGCCATGTTATCTGGTCAGAAGGTGGTGATATCAACAGGAACTCGCCACTTGCAAGATCAGCTTTTTTATACTGATTTGCCGTTGCTGCAACAAGCTGCATCAATTTCAATTAATGCTTCGATACTTAAAGGCCGCTCAAACTACTTATGTAAATATCGTTTTGAGAGATTTGAACATGATCTTGGAGATAATCCAAGATTGGAGAATGCCTATAGTGAGGTAAAAGAGTGGTCTGTTGTGACAAAAACAGGTGATGTCGCTGAGGTAAATGAGTTATCTGAGCAATCTGAAATATGGTCACATGTAACTTCTACACGTGATAACTGCTTAGGAGGAGAATGCCCTGATTACACTAAGTGTTATGTGCTGAAAGCGCGTAAACAAGCCCAGGAATCTGATCTGGTTGTTATAAATCATCATTTACTATGTGCGGATTTGGTTCTTAAGGGTGAGGGTTTTGGCGAGTTATTACCAAGTGCAGATGTATTTGTGCTAGATGAAGCACATCAACTGACAGAGGTATTGCCAAACTTTTTTGGGAGTAATCTTAGTAGTCGTCAATTACAAGATTTGGTTGCAGATATAAGTAAAGAATGTTCTCAGTTAACAAGTAATATTACCTCAATCAGTAAAAGTTACTACGCAGTATTAGATGTGGTAGAAAAATTCTATAGTAGTGTGGCTCAGAAAATGAAAGAGCAGCGTGAACTATGGCGTGACATGATGAATGATAAGACAGTCCATGTTGCTTATGAAAAGCTAGTAGCCTCGTTGTTAGTATTGGAAGAAAAATTAATAGTGATTGCTGATGAAACGCCAGGGTTGGCTCAGTCATATAAACGTGTCAGTGAAATTAATGGATTATTAGATGAGTTTAAAAGTGCTGACAGCAAATTTGTGCAATGGATTGAATTGGGGCGGAGACGATTTCGATTAGGTAGTGTTCCGCTTAATGTTGCTATTCCTTATCAGAAGGCAATTCAGGAATATAAATGTGCATGGATATATACATCGGCAACGTTAACAGCAAAACAAAGTTTTAGTCATTTCACTGAGCAATTGGGTCTGGAAAACTCTGAGTGTGTAATGTGTGATAGCCCATATGATTATGCGGGTCAGTCTCGATTGTATTTGCCATCAATCAATCTGCAACCAAATGAACAGGGTTATACTGAAGAGATTGTGAATAGGTCAATTCCGCTGCTGAAAGCAAGTCGCGGTAACGCGTTTATGTTGTTTACTAGTCATAAAGCATTAAACCAGGCTGCTGAATTGTTAAAAAATAGTGCATTTAATATATTGGTTCAGGGCGCAGCAGCTAAGCGAGAAATATTAAAGCAATTTCAAGAGACTAATAATTGCGTGTTGTTAGGCACGCAAAGTTTTTGGGAGGGTGTGGATGTTAAGGGGCAAGGGTTACGCTTAGTGATTATTGATAAACTCCCATTTGTTTCTCCTGCAGATCCTTTAGTGCGCGCGCGATCAAAGGCGTTGGAAGAAGCAGGTGAAAATCCTTTTATGAGTTATCAGATCCCTCAAGCAATTTTGAATTTGAAGCAAGGTGTTGGGAGGCTGATTCGCGGAGAACAGGATTGTGGTGTTGTTGTGCTGATGGACCCAAGATTAAAGTCTAAAGCTTACGGAAAATCTTTTTTAAAAAGTCTGCCGCCAATGACAATTAGTGAAGATGAAACAGAAATTAAACAATTTTTAGAGATTATTCATGACAGTGAAGCTGCTGGGTATTGAGACAGCTACAGAAGCTTGTTCTGCGGCGCTACTCATCGATGATGAAATAGTCGAGCGTTTTGAGTTAGCACCGCGCAGGCATAATGAGCTAATCCTGCCTATGTGTGAGTCGCTGTTAGCTGACGCAGGAATTACTTTAAAGCAATTAGACGGAATAGGGTTTGGTTGTGGTCCAGGTGCGTTCACGGGAATTCGTATTGCTGCTAGCGTAACCCAGGGTATTGCTTTAGCGCATGATCTGCCTGTGGCGAGTATATCTACCTTAGCAAATTTAGCATTTCAGGCGCCGATAAATAATGGCGAGGTGGTGATGCCTGCGATTGATGCCCGTATGGATGAAATATACTGGGCGTTATATAAGAAAACGGCTGATAACGTAGCCCTGATAGGAGAAGAGAGAGTGCAATTACCTGCAAATGCCCAAACAATGCATAACATCTCATGTGGATTGGGAACTGGTTGGGGGACTTATAAAAAAATTCTGAAACAAGGGTTCAATAATATAGATAATATTATTGAAGATGCATTGCCGCATGCAAAAGTAACAGTGCATCTTGCTAAGCATAAATACCATACTCAACAAATGGTAGAAGCTATGTATGCGTTGCCAGTGTATTTGCGAAATCAAGTCGCTCATCAGAAGTAATGAGTTCGCCTCCGTTTCATCTGGCATTTCCTGTCACTAATCTTGTGACAATTCGTGAGTTTTATACTTCGGTATTAAGCTGTGAGATCGGCAGAGAAAGCGAACGCTGGATTGACTTTAATTTTTTTGGTCACCAGATCACTGCACATCTAGATGAAACTATGATGCAGCAGTCAGGCCGAAATCAGGTTGATTCTAAAGCAATTCCCGCTAGACACTTTGGAGTGATATTGGACAGGAAAGACTGGGACGACTTGGTGAAGCATGTCAGGCGAAACAATATAGATTTTTACATAGATCCTTATATACGTTTCGCCGGAGAAGCTGGAGAGCAGAGAACATTCTTTATTCAGGATCCATGCGAAAACTTTTTAGAATTTAAATGTTTCCAGGATAGAACATTTATATTTAAGGCAGAATAAAAATGAAGAAATTATTGTTATTATTAGTGATGTCAGCATCAGCGTATGCTCATCCTCCGCAAATTTTGAAGGCTGAAGCTAAAGTGAAGACTAATCAACTTTTCAATATTGCTGTAACGATACGTCATGCAGACACGGGCTGGGATCACTATGCAAATGAATGGGTAGTGATTGCAAATGATGGAAAAGAAATTGCTAAGAGGACCTTGTATCATCCACATGTCAATGAGCAGCCATTTACGCGAAATCTAAGCGATGTGTCATTGCCTATAGATGCAAGTAAGATCACCATAAAAGCAAAATGTAATAAGGGACATGAGTCTAATTCTTATGTGCTAATTGATAAAAAAGATCAGCAAAAAGATTTGTCTAATTCTAGTCAGGAAAAATAAGTTAGTCTTTATACTACCTTTGCGGCGATTCAAATTTCTCTTTTAATAAATTTAAAGTAGTTGTAATTACTTTTAACTCTAGCCAGTTAAAATAAGATTGATCGCAAGTGTTATGAAAATTAATGCAATTATCCAGTTAATGATTTGATAGCTCCCAGGCTTTATGTGAAAAAATTGCATTGCTCTTCCTGCAAATAAGCCAATACTTCCAAAAATTATCGTCACCATGGAAGCAAAAATTAACCCAAGAATAATTATGTCAATGTGTTGTTGTGTGGATGAGGAGGGGATGAACTGTGGCATAAAGGCAATAAAGAATAATGCAATTTTTGGATTTAGTACGTTGAGTAGTAACCCTTTTTTGAAGAATGCTGCATTATCAAAATGGCTTGTAGTTTGATGTGTCTTGGGCTTATTGCCTGATGTAATTATTTGATATGCCAGGAATGTGAGATACGCTGCGCCCAAAAACTTTAAACTAGAAAAAGCCAAAGGCGATGTTTTGATGATTAATGTAATGCCTAGTGCTGCCGCGATAGTATGAATAAGATTGCCGCTAGCCAATCCCAGCGCGGTGAATAGGCCCGCCTGAGGGCCAAATCTTATTGATTGTGCTACTAAAAATATATTGTCTGAGCCTGGCGAAATAATCAGAAGAAATGATGAAATAATAAAATAGTATATTTCGGGTTGGCTAGTCATTCTTATGCATCATCTTATTATTACAAAGTAATAAAAATCTCTTAATTTAGATATAAAGAGAAGTAAGTACATCCCTAACATATCAATGTTAAAATTTTATTACACATCGTTGATAAGGAGAATCGTGGTGAGTGATAGTCAAATGTTTGCCGCAATGGTGATAGCCATTATTATTGTTGCATTAGCGGTAGGGGTCATGAGTTAACGACTAATCTCTGTGTTTGTGTGACATAATTTTTAAAGTCGTTAATTACAGATAGCGACAGCTATAGTTTTTGTATCTTATCTTTTTGCTGGTGTAATTCGGCCAGTGTCTGTTCTTGTTCTTTTATTCTATCTTGTTCTTTTTTTACGATAGTAGCAGGCGCCTTGTCTTTAAAGTTTGGGTTGTTTAATTTTGCTTGAGTTTTCTCAATATTGGATTCAAGTTTGCTAATGTCTTTAGTCAGTCGTTGTAGTTCTTCATCTTTATTAATTAAGCCTGCCATAGGGATCAACACTTTCATTTCACCAACCAGGGCTAATGCAGCTTCAGGTGCTTCTTCATTGGGTATTACGGTAATGCTTTCGAGTTTGGCGAGTTTGTCTAAAGCGTTACGATGCGTTTCAAGTCGTTCTATGTCTGTACTTGAACATTGTTGCAGAAACACAGGAACTTCCTTGCCTGGAGGAATGTTCATTTCCGATCGTATCTTGCGAACACCAGCAATAAACTCTTTTAACCAGTCTATTTCAGCAGCGCTATTCACATCAACTAGATCATTATTACTCCTAGGGTAAGTTTGAAGCATGATGCTTTTTTCATTAATGCCTAATTTGGGAGCAATTGACTGCCATATTTCTTCGGTAATAAAAGGAATAATTGGGTGCAGTAGTCTGAGTAGATTCTCAAGCACCTCAAGCAGCACTCGTCGCGTTTGTTTTTTTGCGTGTTCATCATCAGAAAACATCACTGGTTTTATTAGTTCTAAGTACCAGTCACAAAATTCATTCCAGGTGAATTCATACAAGGCTTTGGCAGCCAGATCAAAACGATAATTTTGGATGTCGCGATGAACCAAGTCTGTTAACTCTTGCTGACGGCTTAGTATCCATTTATCTGTGGGCGGTAACGATGCAAAATCAATTTTATCTGCGACTTGTTGATCTTCGCAGTTCATTAGTACAAAGCGAGACGCATTCCATAGCTTGTTGCAGAAATTTCGGTAACCTTCAATACGATGTAGATCAAATTTAACGTCACGTCCGGTTGATGCTAATGCTGCAAATGTAAACCTTAATGCATCCGTGCCAAACGCAGGAATACCGTCGGGGTATTGTTTGCGTGTAGAGGATTCAATTTTCGCAGCCATTTTAGGTTGCATGAGACCCTTAGTACGTTTTTCGATAAGCGCCTCTAAAGTAATGCCATCAATTAAATCAATTGGGTCTAGTACATTGCCTTTTGACTTAGACATTTTTTGTCCATCGGAATCGCGTACCAAGCCGTGGATATAGATATCCTTGAAAGGGATATCATCCATAAATTTCATGCCCATCATAATCATGCGTGCGACCCAGAAGAAAATAATATCAAAGCCGGTAACTAGTACTGAAGTTGGATAGAATTGTTTTAGCTCAGGCGTTTTTTCTGGCCAGCCTAGCGTTGAAAAAGGCCACAGTGCTGATGAGAACCAGGTGTCAAGAACATCTTCATCTTGTGTAAGATTAATGCTTTCGTCTAAATTATGTTTATTGCGGACTTCAGTTTCATCGCGGCCGACATAAACATTGCCTTGTTCATCATACCAAGCAGGAATGCGATGCCCCCACCAAAGCTGACGACTAATGCACCAATCTTGAATGTTGCGCATCCACTCAAAGTAAGTGTTATTCCAATTTTCTGGTATAAAACGGATAGTACCGTCTTCAACCGCTTTAATTGCAGGTTCAGCAAGCGGTTCAATTTTCACATACCACTGGTCTGTTAAGAAGGGCTCAACTACTGCGCCAGATCGATCACCACGTGGAACCATTAGTTTATGGTCGGCAATCTTTTCAAGTAAATCTAATTCTTTAAGATCATCGATTGCTTTTTTGCGAGCGTCATAGCGATCCATATTTTTGAATGCATTAGGCGCATTTTCATTGATTTTAGCATCCACTGTAAAAATATTAATTATGGGTAAATCATGACGTTTGCCTACTTCATAATCATTGAAATCATGTGCAGGTGTAATTTTCACACAGCCAGAGCCAAATTCAGGATCTACATAATCATCAGCAATGATAGGTATCTCTCTATTACATATTGGTAGAGTGACCGATTTGCCAACTAAATGTTTGTAGCGCTCATCTTCGGGGTGAACAGCGACAGCACTATCACCCAACATAGTTTCCGGTCGAGTTGTTGCAACTACTAAGTGTCCGCTGCCATCTGTTAAAGGATAACGCATATGCCAGAGATGGCCGTTTTCTTCTTCTGATATGACCTCTAAGTCTGAGACAGCAGTATGTAACACTGGATCCCAATTAACGAGTCTTTTGCCGCGATAAATTAAACCTTCTTCATGTAATCGAACGAACACTTCACGCACAGCTTTAGATAAGCCGTCATCCATGGTGAACCTTTCGCGTGACCAGTCTACTGAAGAGCCTAATCTTTCTAATTGCTGAGAAATGGTGTTACCAGAGTGTTGTTTCCATTCCCAAACTTTATCTAGAAAAGCATCTCGACCTAATTCTGTACGCGAAGTGCCGGCGGCATTAAGTTGTCTTTCAACGACCATTTGCGTTGCAATTCCTGCATGGTCTGTACCAGGCTGCCATAGCGTGTTGTCACCGCACATGCGGTGATAGCGTGTCAGACTATCCATCACAGTATTATTGAAAGCATGTCCCATATGTAGAGTACCAGTGACATTCGGAGGTGGGATCATAATGCAGAAGGGTTGCGCATCTAACTGAGAGGGTTGGAAATATCCTTGAGATTTCCATTCCTGGTACCAATGCTTTTCAATGTCGTGAGGTTGGTAGACTTTTTCCACGTTGGGTCGGTTTCCTGAAGATGATAATAGTCGCGTGAGAAATTAATATAGCTATTCTATTTGTAAACGCTTGTGCTAACCATTGTTTGTTGCATCAATTGCACAAAAAAGTGTGTGAGTAACCTTTAACTTACTTGATGGTGAGTAGGAGTATCACCTTTTTCTTTGTAGAAGCGAAAACGATCACGTGCTTTTTGTTTCATTGCGGTTTCAGTGCTAACAACTTCTATAACACGTTCAAATTGATTATAAAAATCAGGAGCATCGGGAGAAAGATTGACTAGTAACTCGCGTTTTGCTGGTAACTGGAGATGATTCAAGGTAACTGCGCATAGCTCATTTTCCGCACAAGTCTGTTGGTGTGGGATGAAACTTCGATCACGAAACACCCAAAGTAGTTCATCCATTTGCTTGGTTAAGCTTTCATTGGGCGTGTGAATATGGACATGCATACCTAGATTATAGGCTTTTTCAACCAAGCGACATGCGTAGCGCAACCAAGCATCTGTCGCGCGGTCATCGACAATATAAAAATCGATTTGTGGCACGTTATGCAGTGTGTGCTCTTCGCATTAAGTACTCTGTTAGCATGGGAACAGGGCGTCCAGTAGCACCTTTATTTTTACCTTGATTCCAGGCGGTGCCAGCAATATCTAAGTGAGCCCATTTGTATTCTTTGGTAAAACGGGCAAGGAAGCATGCTGCAGTTATGGTTCCTGCCCATCGTCCACCAATATTTGCAATGTCTGCAAAGTTGCTATCAAGTAGTGGTTGGTATTCATCCCATATAGGTAATCGCCATGCGCGATCACCTGTTGATTGACCTGCTTCTAGTAAGTCATCACTTAACTTATCGGAATTACTCATCAGTCCGCTTGCTTCATGTCCGAGTGCAACGATACATGCGCCGGTGAGAGTTGCCATGTCGATGACGACATCTGGGTCATAGCGCTTAGCATACGAAAGTGCATCGCATAATACTAAGCGACCTTCTGCATCTGTATTTAGAACCTCGATTGTTTGGCCTGACATTGAAGTGACCACATCACCAGGTTTAGTAGCCTTGCCTCCTGGCATATTTTCAGCAGCAGCAACGAGTCCAATGACATTAAGTGGTAAATTCATATCACTAATAGCTTGCATGGTGCCGAGAACAGTTGCTGCGCCACACATATCGAACTTCATTTCATCCATGCCCGCACCAGGCTTGAGTGAAATCCCACCTGTATCAAAAGTGATGCCTTTTCCTACTAGTACTACTGGCTTGCTGTTGCGAGCAGCACCTTTATATTGCAGTGAAATCAACTTGGCTGGTTCTGCGCTACCAGCAGACACAGACAATAGAGAGCCCATGCCAAGTTTTTTCATTTCACGTTCATCTAGAATTGTGAGCGATAATTTCCCTTTTCCTTTCTTAATACTTTGTGCAGTTTTAGCGAGATATCTTGGAGTGCACACGTTTGCGGGTAAGTTGCCTAGCTCTTTGGTAACCATCATGCCATCTGCAATGGCTTTGCCTTGAATGATGCCTTGCTTAATTTTTTTTAGTTCTGAGGCTTGGTTGCAAGTAAATTTAATTCTTTTTAATTTGTTTGGTGATTTCTTATTGGAAAGCGTTTGGTCGTATTTATAATAGTTGTCTTCAGTCAGCAAGATGTGCATTCGGGTGAGCGATTGAGCATTGTGATTGTTTATATCTAGCGTGGTGAGTGAACTTATTGCATCAGGGGAGCCAGTACTTTTTAGAGTATTGATGCCTGCATTGAGGATCTTTCTATATTTAAGAATGTCCAATTCTTTAGCTTTGCCGCATCCTACAAGTAAAATGCGTTTGTGGATTGAGTTTTTTGGTGTATGCAGTAGAAGTGTTTCAGCTAAATTGCCACTGATATCCCCGCCTTTGGTAGCAGAGGATAAAATTCCGCCATATAACTTGTCCAGCTGTTGAGCTTCGTCGCTTAAACGCTTGTTTGCAAATACTGCCACAATCGCACATGCGCTTTTCTCGCTAGTAATTGCACTACGTTTTACGAGATACTCCATTTTGTTCTCCTGAAAATTTTTGAGTGGTTTTGCGAATCTTAATTAGTGAATTCTACATGGATCAAAAAAAATGAATCAACTTTTTCGTAAGTTGTACTAAATACTGCTGAATAATGAGGATAATCTCTCAATATATTGCTCGTGACATTGTAGCGGCTATCGCTTCTGTTGCTCTGATATTGCTACTAATCATTTTGGGTAAGCTTTTTATACAGCTGTTGGGTGAAGTGCTGGATGGTGATTTGAGTGCAAATATGCTTGGCGCGGTATTATTATTAGGCGTCATTCGATATTTGGTTATCTTGCTACCGTTTTCTTTGTTCATTGCTATTATTTTGGTGTTAAGCCGCATGTATAAAGACAGCGAGATCAATGCGGCTATGGCCGGCGGGGCAAGTAATAAAGATTTGATTAAAGCGGTTATGTCTATTGGCATTCCGGTGTTGTTAGCCGTCTATTTGTTGGTTTCATATATTTCACCATGGGCGCATAGACTTGCCGAAGTAATAGAAAGTGTGACCGAGCAAAGCATGGTGCTTGGGCAACTATCTCCTGGGAAATTTTTTGAGTTAGAGAGTACTGGTTGGGTTGTTTATGCAGAGTCTGAGGATTCTGAAGATGGCTCATTGCGAAATGTTTTTGTACAGAGAAGCGAGGGTGGAAAGTTAGTGGTCGAGGTGGCTGAACGTGCTCATATAGAGTCTGATGACGAAGATCTAACTCAAGTATTTGTACTGTTTGACGGTAAAACAATTGAAGGCATACCAGGACAAGCAGATTATGCAATTTCTACTTACCAAGAGCATCGTGTATATCCACCTAGAACAGATTTTTCTCGTGAAGCGAGTAAGGCGAAATACCAAGATCTAGTGTCTTTATTTAGTATGCGTGATGCGAGTTATGTTGCTGAAATATTTCAACGCTGTTCAATAGTATTTTCAACATTAGTGCTTATGCTATTGGCAATACCTTTGAGCAAAGTGGCGCCAAATTCTGGACGATTTTCACGATTAGCTATAGCAGTTTTAATTTATATTCTTTATCTCAACTTGGTTATTGTGGCTTGTAGTTGGATTAAACGTGGAGAAAGTTATGGTATTTTTTCTCTTCTTAGTATTCACCTAATTGTAGTAATTGGTACAGTTTTGGCATATCAACGAGATGCCTTCTCACGTTTTAAACATGCAATGACGTTTACTTAAGATGAAAATTTTAGATATATATCTGGCTCGATCTGTATTGATTGGAATCGTTATTGCGTTGCTTATTATTTGTGCGATCGACTGGCTGGGTGATTTGTTTTATCAAGTAGGAAGAATGAGTGCGGGAGATAAGTTTTCTGATGTGCTAATACTGACATTATTAGATGTCCCTCATAAATTATTTGAATTTTTGCCAAGTAGTATGTTGATTGGAGCCTTATTTAGTCTTGGGCAATTCGCTGCTAGTTCGGAATTGGTGGCTGTAGGTGCTGGTGGATATAGTCGTTTCAGAGTAGGAATGATTTCTTGTATTGCGGGATTGTTGGTTACTGTTGTTTTGACTGTTGTAGTTGAGATATATGTACCATTCAGCGATAAAATTTCTTTGGCCATGCTGCAAGATGATGAAGAGAATATTTTGTTAGCTTCAGACGAGAGTTACTGGGTGCGTGATCAAGACCGCTTTATTAGAGTTGGTCGAGCTGTTTCGCAAGATTTATTGAGTGATGTGGCGATCTATGGCTTCAATAAAAGTGGTTATATTGACTCTATTAGTGAGGCAAAGTCAGCAATTAGGATGCAAGACTTGTGGCATCTAAAGGGCTATCGTAGTTCTCTTTTCAGCGGTGAGAATAATGTCGTTATTGCTAAGAATTCAGATATTCACCCTATGCCTGATTTGTTTCTAAGTAGTTTCTTGCAGTCAGTAACATCAGACCCGTTTAAGATGTCCGTGCAGCGTCTATATGAATATATTTCCTATCTAGAGCAAAATCATTTAGATGCTCGCGAGTATCAAGTGGCATTCTTTAAAAGAATGGCAGTGCCATTTGTTGGTTTAGCTATGTTGTTATTGGCGCTGCCGTTAGTATTTCGACCCCGACAATTGGGTGGTGCAGGCCAACGACTACTGATTGGTATGGTGATTGCGTTGCTTGTATATATTGTTGTTGAAGCGATTACTAATGGTGCCGTTGTGTACAAATTTTCTCCCATCTTGGTGGCATTTTTACCTGTTATATTAATTTTGGCATGTTCAATGTTCGCATTTAAATTTACTCGTTGACTCTGCTTAAGCGTGTTTTGGAGAGAATGTCATTCCATGCGCGGCGTTCCTTGTTAGTGTAACACCATAAAAATCCAATGCCTAAACTGAGCCAACATAAAATAGAGCCCATATAGCGCAAGAAAGCTTGTTTCCAAGTGACTTTGTTTCCAGTATCAGAAATGACCCGAATTTTCCATGTTTTTGAACCTAATGTTTGTCCTCCACGTGTCCAGCACCAGCCAAAAAATAAAAATGCAACAACATGTATATAAAGGATATATAAAGGATAATATGGATGTTCCATTGTTATTTTAAGTGGGATGGCAATAGGTAATGATGCAAAAAATAATAACGCAATAAGCAGAATGGAATCATAAAACATGATTGCAATTCGGCGCAGCAAACTTACGGGAGAAGTTAAAATTTTATTTTCCATTTTGGTTTAAGTCGCAATGATTAATGCTTGTTTATATTATGCGGAACTATAGATAAATATTATAAACTAACAAAAAGATGATTAATTCATAAAAAGCATTTACACTATACAACATGTTTACCAATTAAAATTGTCTATGATTATTTTCATCGTTTTTAATTCAGTTAAAACAAGTCATGTATTTTGTCTTTTATGTTCCTTTCTTTCATTCGATATCAGAGCGCTTTGCTCGAGTTTGGTAAATTACTCTTATGGCAACTAATGCGGCAAATCAGTTAATGGATAAGGATAGTGATATTGTTGAGATGTTTTTAGACAATATCTGGATGGAGCATGGACTTAGCGAGAATACGTTGAGCGCTTATAGAAATGACTTGTTTAATCTGTTGCGATGGCTGTCAAGATTACACGTGTCGATATCTGATGTTAAACATGAGCATTTGTTAGATTATTTGGCCCATCGGGTAGCCGAGGGAATGCAGCCTAGATCTGGAGCACGTTTACTGTCGAGTATTCGTCGTTTCTATCGGTTTCAGTTAAGGCAAGGGAACGTTGCTAGTGATCCTACTGAGAAAATAGAGTTCCCCAAATTAGGCCGTTATTTGCCTGAGGTGCTAACTGAAGATGATGTGGAAATGTTATTGGCTGCGCCTGATATTAGCAAACCACAGGGGATTCGTGATCGTACTATGCTAGAGGTGTTATATGCATGTGGCTTGCGAGTGTCTGAACTGATTAATTTGCAATTGCACCAAGTTAATATGCGCACGGGTGTATTAAGAATTGTGGGCAAGGGTAATAAAGAACGATTAGTTCCATTTGGTGAGCAGGCAGGAGAGTGGTTGGAGAAATATTTTTCAGAGGCAAGACCTGGTTTGTTAAAAGAATGTCATGATTGTAGTGTACTGTTTGTGTCTAATCGTGGTTTAGGGATGACGCGACAGGCATTTTGGCATGTGATAAAGAGACATGCACGTGTAGTAGGGATTGAGAAACACTTGAGTCCTCATACACTTAGACATGCTTTTGCGACTCATTTATTGAACCATGGAGCTGATTTAAGGGTTGTTCAGATGTTGTTAGGGCACAGTGATTTATCTACTACTCAAGTTTATACCCACATCGCTCAGGCGCGATTACAGGAGTTACATCGGGAACACCACCCTCGAGGTTAATCTTTTGGGATAACTTTGATGTTTTCCCGGTCCATTAAGTTTACCAATTATATACTTATCATTTAATTCACTTATTTTATACAAGGAAACATCATGTTCAGATGGTTGTCTGCACTCGTCATATTGGCTGTTATTTCATTTGCTGTACATGCCGATTCTTCTAAACAGGAAGAGGCGATCAAAGCAAAATTAGTTGAATCTTTCCCAACACATACTCCAGACAGTGTTTCTAAATCTGCTGTTGAGGGCCTTTATGAAGCGGTTTATGGAACACAAGTTATTTATGTGACTGAGGATGCAAGATATGTCATTCAAGGGGTTGTTATGGACCTTGAGGATGGCAAGCGTGATATTACAGCTGTCGCTTCAAGCAATGCGCGAAAAAAATATATGACTCAAGTGGAACAACAAGAAAATATTGCATTTGGATCAGACAAGCCTAAGCATACTGTCACTGTATTTACAGATATTGACTGCGGTTACTGTAGAAAACTGCATAATGAAATGGACCAATATGCAAGTTATGGTATTAAGGTCAATTATTTGCTGTTTCCACGCAATGGCATCACTACTCCAAGCTATACTAAAGCTGTTTCAGTTTGGTGTAATAAGGATCGTGCAGAGGCATTAACAAGAGCTAAGAATGGTGAAGAGTTGCCTGCAGAGAATTGTGATAATCCAGTAGCTGATCATTTCGAGATAGGTAAGAAAATTGGTGTCTCAGGAACTCCAGCAATTCTAACTGCTGACGGAGAGTTAATGCCAGGCTATATGCCGGCTGAAGTTCTAGCGCAACGTCTAGATGAATTAGCTAAAAATTAACTAACTTTAGCTTGTAGGTGAATCAATAGAAACATCTACAAGCTTAGCTATTTTTGTAAACACTATTGAACATCTAATAGCTAGTGTTGGATAAAGTGATTGAACTGCATTTGCGTAGCGAGTCAATTGTGGTTTGAATTTAATCGCTTCAGCTTTTGCGCTCTGTTCTGAGATATCTGCCTGAGTTTTGAAATCTATAATCCAAACACTTTCATTGCTTACAATCATTTGATCAATAATATTAATTGGTTCTGTGCCTAATGTGCTGGCTACAGAGACTTCATGATGTACTTGCTGTGTGTCGTTTTTTTCAAAAATTATTTTAAGGCCATCATCATTTAGACACATACAAGCTTCGCTTTTAAGCGGTGTGAGCTGTTCAAGTGTGATATGAGTATCACTTTCTATATTAACTCTATTTAAGAGTGCTTGATCGCTGATGTCTGGAGACTGAGATAGTATTTCAAGCAATTTATGAATTAGAGTGCCTTCTAATGCCTCATCACTTGTGGATTCATTAATGCTTGCCATTGTTGATGAAGCGCCAATGGGTTCTAGTAAGTCCGAAAAATTTTCTGGATAGTTAAATTTTGCAGGTAGTATAGATTTATCTGCATCAATTTTAGGTTCAGACAGATGCTCATGACGCCATATTTCATTATTATCCTCAATTTCTAAAGCAGTACCACATTGGTGGTGCCATCCTAGTTGAGAGCTTCTTGCTGCGTTAACTCCAGTAATAATGAGTATCTGTTTTGCGCGTGTTAATGCAACATAGAGCAAGTTAAGGCCTTCATCGCTAGATTGGCTAGCTCTATCTTTGATGGACTGGATACTATTACTCATAGAGCTTTGTTTGCACCCAAGCATAAAAATTTCTGGAGATTCTGATGTCGCAGGCCACTGAGTGATAGCGTTGAACTGTTCCGGAGGCTCGTTACTAGGTCCGCTATCTGCAATAAATACTATGGGAGACTCTAATCCTTTAGAGCCATGGACCGTCATTATATCAACGACATTAGCATCTTCATTGTCGTCAACAAACAAAGCTTCAGGATTAGTTTCTTTGATGCTCCTTAGAAATCTGGCAATGCTTGAAAATCTGCCGCTGTCTATGTCTAGGCTTTGTTGTAAGAATTGATTGAGGCGTGCACAAATGTGCTGAGACTCTGAGTTTGCTATAGCAGAGCGATAACGTTCAAGAATGTTCCAATTGGAAAAGATGTAATTGAGTAGATCGTGAACTGGAATACGATCAGATAATTGATGCCATTCATATAATTTTGCCTTCACAGCATGTAATTGATTGTCTGGGCTAGCATCAGCAGTATAAATATCTAGTTTCTGTTTCCATGTGGCTGCATCAACTACTTTTAACTGAATTAGCTGTTGTTCTTTGATGTTGAAAATAGGGCTTGACAATAAGTGCGTGAATGCTAAGTCATCATAAGGATCAATCAAGGTGGTTAATAGTGCAAGCATGTCTTTTATCTCAAGAAAATCGAGTAAGCGTGTCGCATCATTTGCTTGAATCGGGATTGAGGCACTGACTAGGCCTGATTTAAGTTCCTCTAAGTGAGATCGAGTGCGTGTCAATATTAAAATATCACTATAATTTGCAGCACGAATTCGATCGCCATCATATATTGGTGTATTGGATTGTATTAGTCTGGAAATTTCTTTTGCAATTAGTACGCCTTCTTTATAATGAGCAGTTTGTTCGTCATTTTCTCTTGGAGTGGATAATGGGTCGCGAAATTGCTTTAGCTCTTGTTTGACTTGAATATCAATTAAAGGATGAATTTTTACAAATCCCCAACGGTCATTATGTTGATAGCTATGAGTTTGAAATAAACAAAATTTTTCTGCAATTGTATGGTGAGAGAAAATTCTATTAACACAATCTATAATGGCGGGTGACGAGCGCCAGGAATGATCATTACTCATTAATTGGCTGTTTAATTGTTGTTGAGACCACTCTGATGCCAGAGTCTGTATTTCTGGATTAGCACCTCGAAAGCGATATATTGATTGCTTGATGTCACCAACTAAAAATAAGCTGCTGGATTGTGTTTCGTGTTGATCTTGGGAAGACTCAATCAAGGGTTTTAATAAGTGCCACTGAATAGGGTTGGTATCTTGAAATTCATCGACCAAGAAGTGGCGAATTCTTTGGCCTAATTTATATTGCACCCATAGGGCATGGTCTTCTTGTTGCAGTAATCGATAGGTTTCCCACTCAAGGTCGTTAAAATCAATAATTCCGTGCTCAAATTTTACATGCTGATATTGCTGCAGTAATTCTCTGCCCGCATAAAACCACGCTTGATTGGCATTTAATAAGCGTGTGTGAACTTGGCTGTCAAGTAGAGATAAAAGTTTACTTGTAAATTCCTGATGAGTGCGAGTGAGAAAATCGACTTGCTGAGGGCTGATTATTTTTTGCCAGGCTTTGCTGATGGTTAATTTACGTGGGTTGTTGTCATTAGTTAACAAAGCTGATCGTAGGCTTTGTAATGTAGAATTTAAACGTTGATCTTGTATAGATAGTATGGGTTCAATTTTATCAGCCCACTGTTGATATGTTTTTGCTGGGCTTGTGCGTAGTAGTTCATAGTATTTTTTTAATGTATCAATGAATTCATTACTTTGAAGCCATAATGAATATTCATTGTCATGTGATTCGCCTACTTGTTTAACAAGTTCAGTGTAAGCAAATGCAACAGCATCTTGGGATTGCTTGGTAAATGCACGCCACTCACTGCGTGCATTTAAAAAGCTAAGTAGTGCAGTCTTGCAGCCATTCAGCCCAAAACAAAAATCAAATAATGTATGTAATGCTTCACGTAATTTAGTCTTCCCTGTCTGTTCGCTGCTAGTTAACAAGCGTTGCCAAGCTTGATTGGCATATACATGAGAATGTTCCGTGAGTTCAAAAGTGGTTGGTAATTCACTTTCCAGTGGGAAGGCTCTAATTATTTCCTCACAAAATGCATGAAAAGTACTAATTCGAATAGTTTGGTCGGAAAATAGAAGTTTTTCATAGAGGCCTCTGGCTTTCTCGATGTTACTGTTGTCTGTTGTTTCTCTTATCGCCGCTAGTTCGTTGCGCAATTGTGTTTCGGAAATCACGGACCAGGCTTGCAGCTTGTCAAACAGTCGAGCGCGCATTTCTGCGGCACTTTTTCGAGTGAAAGTGATCGCTAGTATTTGCTGTGGTTCAGCACCAGCTAGTAATAGGCGACAGATTCGAGTAATTAGTAACCATGTCTTGCCAGAGCCTGCCGAGGCAAACACATTGGCATTGTTCTGTGGGTGTGTCGAAGTATCTAAACTAGCCATGATTTACTAAGAAATTTTTGCTGCGTGCTGGTTTCATATAGAATGCGTCATCTTTAAGCGCTATTACCCTAACGAAGATTTCCTTTTGATTTTAATTTATGTCTAAACAGTATGATGCAGCCGCTATTGAAGTATTAAGCGGTTTAGACCCTGTTCGTAAGCGTCCAGGGATGTATACAGATACTGCCCGTCCAAATCACTTAGCACAAGAAATTATAGATAATAGTGTGGATGAGGCTATTGCTGGGTATGCCTCCAGTATACAGGTCAGTCTATTTAAGGACGGCTCATTGGAAGTGATTGATGATGGTCGAGGTATGCCGGTGGATAAGCATCCTGAGCTAAAAAAGCCTGGTGTGGAGGTGATTATGTCTACATTGCATGCAGGCGGGAAATTCTCTAACAAAAACTACCAATTCTCAGGTGGCCTACATGGAGTGGGAATTTCAGTTGTGAATGCGCTATCCAAGCATGTTGATGTCACTGTGCGTCGTGATGGCAAAGAATACAGTATGTCATTTGCCAACGGTAATAAAGCCACCTCGCTGAAACAAATTGGTACCGTGGGGAAGCGCAATACTGGAACTACCATACGCTTTTGGCCTGATCCAAAATATTTTGACAGCATTAATTATTCCATTCCTAAACTGGTTCATTTGCTACGCGCAAAAGCAGTGCTTTGTCCGGGGCTGCGTATCCAGTTTAAAGATGTGGTAAAAAAAGAAGAAACAGAATGGTACTATCAGGATGGAATAAGTGATTATTTGTTATCCGAGTTAAGTGGGATGACATTACTTCCACTGAAACCTATATACGGCAATTTTGCTTCTGAAAATGAGGCGGCTGAATGGGCGTTAACATGGGTTGAAGAAGGTAGTGAATGGATCGCGGAGAGCTATGTGAACTTGATTCCTACCGCCCAAGGAGGAACTCATGTGAATGGTTTGCGAACCGGTCTAACAGATGCATTAAGGGAGTTCTGTGAGACGCGTAAATTAACTCCTCGTGGCGTCAAGATTGCACCGGATGATGTCTGGCAGCAGTTAGCATATGTGTTGTCAGTGAAGATGCTTGATCCGCAGTTCGCAGGTCAAACTAAAGAACGCCTAGGTTCACGTGAAAGTGCTGCATTTGTCTCAGGTGTGGTTAAAGATTCTGTTGGTGTGTGGTTGCATCAAAATGTAGAAACGGGTGAAGCCTTGGCGCAATTAGTCATACGTAACGCAGAAAAGCGATTGCGTGCGATTAAGAAAGTGGTACGCAAAAGAGTCACTGCTGGTCCCGCATTGCCTGGCAAGTTGGCAGACTGTGCATCCCAAGATGTTAATCGTACAGAATTGTTTTTAGTCGAAGGTGATTCTGCGGGGGGGTCTGCAAAGCAAGCGCGTGATCGGGACTTTCAAGCAATCATGCCGCTACGAGGTAAAATTTTAAATAGTTGGGAAGTGGCTTCTGACCAAGTGCTAGCTTCACAAGAAGTACATGATATTGCTATTGCTATCGGTGTTGACCCTGGGGATTCTGATCTTAGTAAATTACGTTATGGGAAAATTTGTGTGCTAGCTGATGCGGACTCTGATGGCTTACATATTGCTACATTATTGTGTGCACTATTTTTACGCCATTTCCCTGCCTTAATTGAAGCCGGTCATGTGTATATCGCAATGCCCCCACTGTTCAGGATTGATGTGGGTAAAGAGGTATTTTACGCGCTAGACGAAGCAGAAAAACAAGGTATTGAAGATAGAATTTCTGCTGAGAAAAAGAAAGGCAAAGTTAATGTTACTCGCTTTAAAGGATTAGGTGAAATGAATCCTAGTCAATTGCGCGAGTCTACAATTTCTCCTGATAGTCGTCGTTTAGTGCAACTGACTATAGAGTCTGGGGACGACACTTATAAGATTATGGACATGCTTTTAGGTAAAAAGAATATACAGGGACGCAAAGCTTGGTTAGAAGAAAAAGGTAACTTGGCGGAAATTTAACATCATTATTAGTATTTTGGATTTATTATGAATGATAACTTGGAATTTGATTATGGCGATGTGGAACGTGTCGCTCTGCATACTTTCTCTGAGAAAGCCTATCTAGATTATTCGATGTACGTCATTCTTGACCGTGCTTTGCCACAGATAGGTGATGGGTTGAAACCGGTGCAACGTAGAATTGTATATGCAATGTCTGAGCTGGGTCTCTCTGCCACTTCTAAGCCAAAGAAATCAGCGCGAACAGTTGGCGATGTTATCGGTAAGTTTCATCCGCATGGGGATTCTGCCTGTTATGAAGCAATGGTATTAATGGCGCAACCATTTTCCTACCGATATCCATTAGTTCAAGGGCAGGGAAACTGGGGATCTACAGATGATCCTAAATCATTTGCGGCAATGAGATATACCGAATCTCGTTTGACTCCTTATGCAAAATCTTTACTGCAAGAGTTAGGTCAAGGTACTGTTGATTGGACGGCAAATTTTGATGGCACATTACAAGAACCTGTTGTATTGCCAGCACGTCTGCCCAATATTTTGTTGAATGGTGGAATGGGTATCGCAGTAGGGATGTCTACTGATATTCCTCCGCATAATATTCGTGAAGTTGTTTCAGCATGCATCCGTTTGCTTGATCAGCCAAAAGCAACTAGTACTGAATTATCTGAGCATGTGCTTGGCCCGGATTATCCTACCGATGCAGAAATAATCTCATCGCCAGAAGAAATTAAAGCCATATACGAATCTGGGAATGGGCAAGTGCGCATGCGTGCCGTGTATGAGCAAGAGACTGACGGGGTCATTATTTCAGCATTGCCATATCAAGTATCTGGTGCGCGCGTGTTAGAACAGATAGCACAACAAATGAATGCTAAGAAACTACCAATGGTAGATGACTTGCGCGATGAGTCTGATCATGAAAACCCTGTCAGGCTAGTAGTAGTGCCAAGGAGTAATCGCGTAGATGTAGAAGCATTAATGCTGCATCTATTTGCTACTACTGATTTAGAGCGCACTTATCGTGTGAATATGAATGTTATTGGTATTAATGGTCGACCACAAGTCAAAGACTTGTGTTCTCTCTTGAAAGAGTGGCTTGAATTTAGAACACACACAGTGACGCGACGTTTACAGTGGAGATTAGATCGAGTTAATGAACGTTTGCATATTCTAGAAGGTTTGTTGATTGCTTATCTTAATATCGATGAGATTATTGCCATTATACGAGAACAAGATGAGCCTAAGCCAGTCATGATGAAGCGCTTTAAGCTTAGTGATATTCAAGCCGAAGCCATTCTGGAAATTAAGTTGCGACGATTAGCTAAGCTTGAAGAAATAAAAATTAAAGCGGAAACAAAAGAGTTAAACGCAGAAAGAGATACGTTAGAGAAAACGTTAGGGTCTAAAGCGCGACTGAAAAAACTAATTCGCAATGAATTGTTAGAAGATGCAGAAACTTATGGTGATGACAGGCGCTCAGAGATTGTTAGTCGAACCACTGCGCAGCAGCTAGATGAAACTCAGTTGATGCCTGCTGAATTAACCACGGTGATTTTGTCGCAGCGGGGTTGGGTAAGAGCTGCTAAGGGTCATGAGGTTGATCCAATCGAGATGAACTATAAGTCTGGTGATGAGTATCAATCGCATGCTTTTGGCAAGAGTAATCAAATGGCAGTATTTTTAGATTCGCAAGGTAAAGCCTATACATTGCCGTCACATAGCTTGCCATCTGCCAGAGGTCAAGGAGAGTCGTTGACTGCACGATTTAATCCTGCTGACGGCGCCAGTTTTGTTGGGGTCATGACGGGAGATCCAAATAGTTTATATTTTTTGGCAACTGATTTTGGTTATGGTTTTGTATGTAAATTAGAAGATTTGTATTCGCGTAATAAGGCCGGTAAACGCATCTTAAATGTTCCTGTTGGGGCAAAAGTTTTACCACCGGTGCTAGTGCGTTCACATGAGGAAGACTGGATTGTCGCTGTTGGTTCCGAAGGCTATATGCTAGTAACTGAATTATCTGAGTTCCCGTTAATGTCTAAGGGTAAAGGAATTAAGTTTATTAATATTCCTAGCGCCAAGCTAAAAGCCGGAGAAGAAACGGTTAATCATATATGTTTAGTGCAAGATGGAGAAGCGCTTACGCTATATTGTGGGAAAAAACATAAGACCATGAAAGGCGAAGAAGTAGATGAGTATGCTGGCGAGCGTGGCAGGCGCGGACTAAAATTACCTAGAGGCTATCGAGCAGTCGATCGTCTACAAGTAGATTTTTCTTCAGAGTAAATTGTTAAACTTGTTGAAGGTTGAATTGTCATAAATTCACGTTATTTTATAGTTTGATTAGAGAGTTAATGTAAGAGGTCATCATGCTGTCACGTATAGGATTATTTTTAGCCGCTAATTTTGGTGTATTAGCCGTACTTAGTGTCTCGTCTCGTGTACTAGGTTTAGATGCTTGGCTGGCTCAGCAAGGCATGAGCGGACAAATTAATGGTTTGCTAATCATGGCGCTGGTGATGGGCTTTGGAGGCTCGTTCATCTCTTTAGCTATTTCTAAATGGATGGCAAAGAAGAGTACTGGTTTGCAGGTGATTGAATCGCCTCAAAACGATATTGAGCGCTGGCTTATCGAGACGGTGCAACGCCAAGCTCAGCAAGCGGGCATTGGTATGCCTGAAGTGGGCATATTCGAATCCCCTCAACCAAATGCATTTGCTACCGGAATGAAAAAGAATGATGCGCTAGTCGCGGTGAGTACCGGATTGTTACAGTCGATGTCCAAAGGTGAAGTTGAAGCGGTGCTTGGCCATGAGGTTAGTCATGTAGCAAATGGTGATATGGTCACGATGGGGTTGTTGCAAGGTGTATTGAATACGTTTGTTATTTTATTCTCGCGAATTATAGGTATGTTGATTGACCGTGCGGTATTTAAAATTGAGCGAGGTATAGGGCCAGGATATTTTATTGGCAGTATTATCGCTGAAATGGTGTTAGGTATTTTGGCCGCTATTATTGCTAAGTGGTTCTCGCGACGTAGAGAGTATCGCGCTGATATTGGTGGTGCGGAGCTTGCTGGAAAGAATAATATGATAGCCGCTTTGCGTCGTTTACAGTCTGCACATCAACCCGAAGATTTACCAGGAGAGTTAGCAGCATTTGGGATTTCAGGTGGAGTAAAAGGAGGATTGCAGAAGTTGTTGATGTCGCATCCCCCGTTAGATCAACGCATTGCTGCGTTAGAAAATAGCTAGTATTAATTAAGCAGCACTGGAGAAATCGTAACCTAGATTTTCGTTTGGCTCACGGAAGAAGTCGCCACTTACAAAATCGATATTGATCGACCAAATTTGTGATAATGCTTCTGCTGTTTCAACGAATGGCGCGATTGTCATTGTGTTTTTCTCTTTCGCTTGAGCACAAATATGCTTGATCTCTTCAATGCGCTCCTGATCACCATTCTTAAGGCTGGCCATTAGCTGGAAGCTTAACTTCAAATAGCTAGCAGGAATCATTGATAAAATCTTTCCAGGTTCTTGGCTTATGCCAAATGCATCTATAGCAATCTGGCAGCCTAATTGTTGTAATTGGGTAGCAAATTCGCGTGCATCCTTCAAGTGGCTAACAATACTTTCTTCGCGCATATCAAATACCAATCTAAATGGATTAACATTTTGGCTTTTACATTGCTTTTCTAACCAAGGTATAAATTGTTGGTCGTTCAATGCGCCTGCAGTTAATTTTATGAAGAATAAAGATTCTGGACTTTTATCAGTGTGTTCTGCCAGTTTCTTTAATGCGGTAGTTACCACCCAGCGATCTAACATCGCAGAAACTCCAGACCTTTCAATACTTGGAAGTAATTCTGCGACTGAGATTTTTGCACCTTCTTTGCTGACAAGTTGTGTGTAAACTTGGTAGCGATCTTCAGATTTTCCTGCAATGCTAACAACAGGTTGATAAAGTAGTTGTAATCTATTTTCCCGAATTGCATCTTGCAGCTCTTGTGTCCATTTCTGATCTAGTAATGTGCCTGTAAGACTGCGAGATTCCTTGGCAAAAATATAAAGTTCTTGGATTTCATTTTCCCATGCATAATCGCAGGCAGATTTTGCCGCAGAAAGTGCATCAGAGACATCTTCAAAACTTGGGTCGAGTGAAGTTGCTCCGATGTATAGTTCAGGAGACACTTTTTGGTTCTTGATGGTGACAGGATTGGTATCTATAGCTTCTCTAAACTGTTCGCCTAGTGTGACTAGTTTGTCTTCATCACTTTCCGATGTCAGTATGCCAAATGATTCGTCAGTAATCTTTCCTAGCGTTTCATTATCGCTGCAAACTTGTTTTAGTGCTTCAGCTATATGCGCTCCTAGTTTGTCTATTGTTGCTATACCAAGCTGATCTTTAATGGT
This sequence comes from Gammaproteobacteria bacterium, assembly GCA_033344735.1. Lineage (NCBI taxonomy): Bacteria > Pseudomonadati > Pseudomonadota > Gammaproteobacteria > Gammaproteobacteria bacterium. The sequence continues at coordinate 1,144,317 of JAWPMW010000001.1, read as the reverse complement.
GTCAATATTAGCTATATCGATTTGAATGTATGTTGCGGGTGTCTGGCCGCCCTGCGCAGACTCAATAGCTTCTTGTATTTTATCTGTCAGTGACTTTCTATGGAAGAACCCTGTTCCATGGTCACGCTCGCTTATATAGCTAAGTTGTTCTTGAAGCTCCTTGGACTCGCTAGTTTGCATGTGTAATACAAATTGTGCGCAAGTTTCTCCTTCAACCAATACAGGATTGTATTCAATATCAGTATGGAAATATTCATCTCCAGACTTGAAGTTTAAGCTCGCTGTACCAGACGTATGATTTTTGCTTACATCTTTTAGTATTGATTTTAATGATGCTTGATCATCAGGTGAGACTAGCTCAAGGATTGATAAAACGCTCGCTTCTTCTGAGCCTTCAATGTCAAATAATTCTAAATAAGATGCATTAGCATACGTGTGTAATCCTTCGTGGATATAACAAATAGCGTCACGCGAGGTATTTAGAATTTTATTGTAACGCTGGTCTAATTCTTTGTAATTGTCAGCCTGCACTTTTAGATCTTGGATATAAAATTCGGTTTGTGCAACACGTGAAGTAGCATGCTTTAATTGCTCATTATCGTTGTAATCTAGAACTATGGTTGCACCATCAAGAAATAAACTTGACTGTTGTGTTGATAAATCTTCGCTAAGTGCAACAATTGGAATTTCATGAGAGTTGATATCGAAACAATTTCGAGCATCTTGAATAGTTAGCTCATCAATATTGTTGGCTTGAATGATAATGTGAGGGTTTATTTCTAAATTTTTGACATCCTCAAATTGCTCTCTAGACGAAACTATAGTTTCACGCACTGCAAAGCCTGATGATTTTATTGTACGTACAATATTGTCAGCATTGTTTGCATCTTGGTCAATTACCAATATTTTTAATATCTGATCCATGTGTTTAGGTGCCAGTCCTTTAGTAAATCTATTGGCGGTTATTGGCCGCTAAATATTTTTATTACTTCAATGTGGGAGAAGCAACTGGTTTTTTCAAGTGTCCTCCCCAGCATGACGGCGCGCTTACTGTTGGAGCCTCTAATAACAATCTCTCGTGAGTCTAAGTTCGTGTTAGAGGGTAATAGCAAACTATAGCTTTTGCTGTTCTCAAAAATTCTTTTAAGTAGTAATCCTTCATGCTCCAAGTGAGTATTATTTTTGTTATATGCAGTGATGCATGCGCATTCTGCACCAAAAAGTTCTACGCCTACTTTGTGTTCTTTATTTGGTAGTCCTTGCATCCAGCGAATGATGCCTACTCGCCACTGTAATGTTTCGCGACTTTTATTTTCATCTCTTACTGCAATGATATCTCCTACACGTGTAGTGCATATGCCTTCAGCTCTGTAGTGTAGACAAAAGCCGCCAGCATTGAAGTTTTCTACTTGCCATTTATCCAATGAACTAACAATGTCTGTATATTTTTCCTGCTCTTGATCTTGATGTTGCTGATTATCGATATTTGTTACGCCTGACTTTGTGGCAAATGGGTTCCACACATCACTTAACGTTTCGTTAGCAGATGATTTGCTTAATTGTTTAGGTGAGCTGGCGTTGATAGATTCCTCTATTGGTAATAAGGAGAGGCTGTTGACGACGAATGAACTTTGCTCCGAATAATCTCTAGATAAGTCTTGCTCTTTAGGTGTCATAGTTTCAACGATGCGTTTAAGTCCGATAATTGCACGTACGACTTGATCACTCTTAATTCTCTTTTTGTGGCGTTGGCTGGGATTGCCTATCATAGTGATTAGGCGGCTAGCCAATTCTGGATCTAGTTCTTCGTTTGACTGCAAGTAGTATGAAGTGCTCTGTGCGAACTTCTTAGTTGATTCGCCAAGTTTACTTACAAGTGCTGAATAACCTATAAAGCGGTTTTCAGTGGAGATCGGCATCTCACGTGGGATATAATAAGTTGGATATTTTCCAGTTGCTAAGTTAGCAATATAGATATACTCGCCAGATAAAGAGTCTGTGTTGGGCTTGATATCAATTAACTCATGATGTTCTTCAAGAAATCTATTGACCTTGTCCGCTTCACCTTGGCGGAGTTGATTGAATGAAATTAATGTCAAAGCACAAAGGTGTTTAAAGATATTTAGAATAGTCGATTTTTGTTTGGTTCCATCGACCAATACTAATGCGGTATGTAAGCCATAGTGCTCTGCGACTCTGTATAGTTGACAAATGTCGTGCCAGAGATTGTTTGGTAATTCTTGGTACATTAATAAACCAGACACATACTGTTGTTGCAGATGAGAAATGGCTTTGAAGATGCAGTGCAGTAATTTCTTTTGGTCTAATTTTGAATCACCTTGTACGACTTCAGAGATAATAATTTTAAAAGCAATAGCAAGTTCAGAATTCATGCTTTGCTGGAGTTGAAATATTTCGTTAGCTCCTGGTGATAATGGGAATGTTTGACATGCTAAATATCTGCGATGATGATCTAGAAATATTTTTGATAGCGGCTGTAATAATTCAATTGATGCAAGTCTCTGTTTGACAGGATATGTCTGCCTGTTGCTTGCAGCGATGAGCTGATGGGTTTGCTTGCTAGCAGAATCAAGATTGATCATAGGTAAATCTTTGATCCATTTCTTGATCTGCCGTGGAGTAAATGCAATATCCGGCTGCGCCAATGGATCTTGTGTAGGCATGTAGATTTGCATGTCCAATAACATCGAAATAGTTCCTTGCAGGTTTGAGTTTTCCAATTTTAGATTCTAAAACTTGTACCAATAAAATGCGGCTAGCTAGCTGTCTCCTTGTCGGCAGTAGCCCCCCGTCTATCCTAATTGACGCAAATAAGTATAGTTGTTGCCCTATCTGGGGTCTGTGACTGCCTTATCAACTAAAAAAAATTAATAAAATTACTAACAACTAGTGGGTTAGGAGATTTAGTAAATTTTGCTGTTTTGCCCAGGGATTTCCTGAGCAAGTTTAGGCACAAGGTAGCCAGGCAAGTTATTTTTCATTTGTTGGATAATGGATTTAGCGCGTTCTGTTGAAACGCTAAAGTGATGCGTACCTTTGGCAGGATCTAGCATGTGTAAGTAATATGGAACAACACCGGCTGCAAATAATTTGTTGGATAATTCTATTAATATATCAGGGTTGTCATTTACATTATTTAACAATACTGATTGATTGAATGTAGTCGTATTTGTCTGTTTAATTTTTTGTACTGCATCACAAAATTGGTGGTTAATTTCATCTGGATGATTTATGTGAAATACGCACACTTTATTAAGTGTGCAATTTTTTAATGCCACTAAAAATTCTTGCGTGATGCGTTCTGGATATACAGAAGGAAATTTTGTGTGTATGCGTATTGTCTTAATGTGGGGAATTTTTTCTAGTGACTTGAAAAGTGTATCAAGTACATGATCTTCTAAGCTAAGTGGGTCTCCACCACTGAGTATTACTTCGTTAATAGATTTATCTTTTTCACAAAAAGATATGGCGCTTTCAAACTGATGAGTGTTAGGGTTAGTCTCAGGGTAAGGGAAATCTTTTCGAAAACAGTATCGGCAATGTATTGGGCAAGTGTTATTTGTAATGAGTAAAACACGATGTTTGTATTTCTTGATAATGCCTGGTTGTAGAGTAGCGGATATATCACCCACGGGATCATCTGTATAACCTGATGGGTTGTTTAACTCTTGAATGTTGGGAAGGTACTGTTTTAATACAGGTCCATCAATGGGATGGTTATCTAGTAACTGTTGTGATAGTTGAATGGGGAAGAGCGCATCAATTTTGTTCAGGTTGTCAGCGCTAACTGAATAATCAGACGCGCGCTTGGCAAATTCTTTGATGCCCACATATGAGGTGGCAAATAGTTTTTTCCACTGTGGGGGATGTTCCGATGTTGGCTTGCACGGTATCATGGCGCGTCTTTTAAATTAATGAAGTTATCTTTATGGCAAGTTACAGTACTAACGAATTTAAGTCAGGTCTTAAAATTATGATAGATGGCGATCCCTATACCATTGTAGAGAATGAATTTGTCAAACCTGGCAAGGGTCAAGCTTTTAACCGGGTAAAAATTCGTAACCTCAAGACAGGGCGTGTGGTAGATCGTACCTTTAAGTCTGGAGATAGTGTAGAGGGTGCTGACGTAATGGAAGTGGATATGCAGTATTTGTACTCGGATGGTGAGCAATGGCACTTTATGGATCAGACGACTTTTGAACAGCATGCAGCCGATTCTACTGCCGTAGGAGAGTCTTATAAGTGGCTGAAAGATCAAGATATATGTCAGGTCACTTTGTACAATGGAGCACCTTTATCAGTTAGTGCGCCAAATTTTGTAGAATTAAAGATTACTCAATCAGATCCGGGTGTCAAAGGCGATACTGCGCAAGGAGCTACCAAGCCTGCAACTCTTGAAACGGGGGCAACAGTAAAAGTGCCTCTGTTTGTTGAAGAAGGTGAAGTAATTAAAATAGATACTCGTACAGGTGAATATGTGTCACGAGTAAAGGATAACTAGTTTCAGTTCTAATATTTCCTATGTCTAATTGGCGTCCGACAGCCAGTTTGCAAAACCTCCAGCAACGTGCGGAATTGCTGAATAGAACGCGCGACTTCTTTTCTCAGCGAAATGTGTTAGAAGTGGAGACACCTTTGGCATGTTCGCATACTGTTACTGAGCCTAATATTGACTCATATAAAATTACAGCTGATGAATTGCGTTATCTGCAAACATCTCCTGAATATGCAATGAAGCGATTACTTGCTGCAGGCGCACCTGATATTTTTCAGATATGTAAATCTTTTCGGGTTGGCGAGCAAGGCGCTTTGCACAATCCTGAATTTACTATCATCGAGTGGTATAGGCATGGCTTCTGTTTGCAACAAATTATGCGAGAAACAGTTGATTTGATTCTTGAGCTATTATCCGATGAGTGTGCGTCAATAAATATTGAATATATTAGTTACTACGATTTAACTGAAAAGGCATTGGGAGTGTCATTACAATCACTGTCATGCGGTGAAATTAAAGATTTGGTGAGACAGAGTAATTTAATGCAGCAATTTGATATGTCGTTGGCGCAATGTATCGATTTTTTATTCTCACACAAAGTTCAGCCGTCAATGAATGCGCGATCTGTCACTGTAGTATTTCATTATCCTGCAGCACAGGCAGCATTATCTAAACTTGATGATAAAAATCAGGCTATCGCAGATAGATTCGAAGTGTTCTATAAAGGTATTGAGTTGGCGAATGGCTATGTCGAATTATTAGATCCTGAGCAGCAGATAAAGCGTTTTGAAAATGACCAATTGATTAGAAAGACGCATGATTTAACCAAAGTAGAAATTGACCAGCGTTTAATTGAAGCGTTAGAGCAAGGTCTTCCTAAATGTGCTGGTGTTGCAGTGGGATTTGATCGGGTTATGATGCTTGCAGTAGGAGCATCATCGTTGGCTGAGGTAATTAGCTTTGATTGGTCAAATGCTTGAATATTTATCTCATTCGAGTAGCTATGGTTTCACCCATTCTAACTGTTTGGTCTATGTGTAGTTGTTGTAGCATTTGAGCATAGCTTTTAGAAAAAATCATTACTACTGTTGAACCCATATTAAATGTGCCCATATGTTGGCCTTTATTCAGCACAATGTTTCTGTCTGTATAATTGTAATGAACGGTGGTGTTTAAGTGCGGTGGTGTGACTAAGCCTTCCCAAATCATTTCGATTGCAGAGACATTAACGGCACCAACCATTGTGATTGCCATATAGCCATTTTCAATTTTGAAAACAGAAACAACGCGTTCGTTACGTGCATATAACTTGTCAATTGCCTTTGGTGCATATGGCGCTACGCTAAATAATCGGCCTGGTACATAAATCATTTCTAACAATTGTCCGCTATAGGCGGCATGCACGCGATGGTAGTCACGCGGTGATAAGTAAATTGTACAGAAGCTGCCACCAATAAATTTATCCAAATTTTCGCAACTAGGCGTTAAGAATTCATTGAGAGTGAATGTTTTGTTTTTGGCTTGTATTAATGTGTTTTGATCAATCTCGCCAAACATACTAATTTTCCCATCGCATGGAGACGCAATACTTTCAGTGCTGCTATCTATTGGGCGTGTGTTTGGTTTTAATTCGCGGGTGAAAAATTCATTAAATGTGGAGTAACGTGAGATGTCTTCAATAACAGCATCCTTCATGTCGACTTTGAAAGCACTAATGAAGAAGCTAATTAATTTTTCCATATATGGTAAATGCTGACGAGTTAGCCAAAATGTTGTGCGTGACAATAAGTGGTGAGGGAAGCAATGAAAAATTAATCCTTTGAACTTCTCCCATGAAGTGGCGGCTACAGGTTCCATTAGCGGTAAAATTTACGAATAGTTAAAAAGTCCTGAGTGATTTCCTCAGCATTATGTGGTGCACCAAATACTGCGCTTATCCCTGTGTCAGGTGCGATCAAGAAGATGGAGCTACTGTGATCGACTAGATAATCTGAGGATTCCTGTTTGGGCGATTGCTTTACAGCAACGATGCCCATGTTCTTAAGAAATGGTGCGAGCTGTTCTGGTGCTGCAGTTACGCCTAGTGCATGAGCACTAAACGCGCTGGTATATGATTTCAGTTTAGCAATTTCATCTCGTTCAGGATCAACGGAGACAAAAATAATTTTTATTTCGTCTTCTATATTGTGTTTTGATTTTAATCTATCCACTGTGGCGCTTAAGGTGCCTAATGTAATTGGGCAAATATCCGGGCAATGGGTAAAGCCAAAAAACCAGAATGTCCATAAATTATTAATATTGTCTGGGGTGAAGCTATTATTGTTATGATCAATCAGACTGAAATCTGCTATGGCTTTTTGTTGATCGTATAAGTAGGTGGCTTGTTTTAGTTGCTGGTTGATGTCGCCTAACGCGAATTTTTTACCTGAAGCATAAATGCCGAGGCCAATAGATATCGCAATCGCTAAAATGATTAAGATTGCTTTGTTGGTCGCGTTCATGATTAATATTGTTATATAGCTAAAAGTTATTTATTTGAAAAATTTTTGAATTACATTTGACCTAATTTATAAGCATGGAAAATTCTATAGTACTGGCTTGTAAGAGCGTGCTCGAAGCGGTACACGAAATTGCAGATCTTCTACAAAAGTATCCGTTAAACTATGGTCACGGTATGCAAACCTCAATAGATGAGGCCGCGTATCTTGTCAGTTTTGTCGTGGGATTACCACCCGATTTTGGGCAAGAATCGGCTGCTATAGAACTTAGCCAGTCTGATGTGGATCGGTTGCAAGTTTTCTTGTGCCAGCGAATATTCTCTAGAATTCCACTTGCCTATGTATTGGGAGAAACCTTGTTATCGGGGGTGAAGTTTTTTGTTGATGAGAATGTATTGATCCCACGTTCACCAATGGCAGAAATGATAGAAGACCGATTCTTTCCCTGGCGGTCTAAAAAGCAGCCTGTACGACGAATTTTGGATTTATGTACCGGTAACGGATGCTTGGGCATCCTCGCTGGGATGGAATTTGAGCATTCTAAGGTCGATATTAGTGATATCGACGCACGTGCGTTACTCGTAGCCAATAAGAATATCGCCTTTCATGGTCTTGAATCGCGCATAAATGCTGTACTTTCAGATGTCTACGAGCAACTTCCACTCCGCCAATATGATATTATCACCGCCAATCCGCCGTATGTTCCTGTGTCGGAGCAGTTAGGTTTGCCTAGTGAATTTTCTCATGAGCCAGCGCATGCTTTATTCACTGGGGAGAACGGCCTCGATATTGCCAAGCGAATCATCTTTGGTGCGAGTAATTACCTCGAACCAAAAGGTATTTTGGTGTTGGAGGTGGGTCAGTCTGCGCGAGAATTGCAAGCACAGTTTCCACATTATGATTTTATGTGGCATGAGTTGCAGCATGGAGGCGAAGGAATATGCGTATTAACTTATGATGAGTGTAAGCGAATTGTTGAAACAAATTCTATTGAGTAAATTAAATGTCCGGTAATACATTTGGAACTTTATTCTGTGTAACATCTTTTGGAGAAAGTCATGGTCCTGCGATTGGTGCAATTGTGGATGGCTGCCCCCCGGGTATTCCTTTAACCGAAGAACATTTGCAGCCTGATTTAGATCGTCGCAAGCCTGGCCAATCTAAATTTACTACTCAACGACGTGAATCAGATTGTGTTGAAATTTTATCTGGTGTTTTCGAAGGCGTGACTACTGGTACGCCAATTGGGTTAATGATTCGTAACGAAGACCAACGTTCTAAAGATTATTCTGATATAGCTAAGAAATTTAGACCTGGGCATGCAGACTATACGTATTATAAAAAATACGGTATTCGTGACTATCGTGGTGGTGGTAGATCTTCTGCTAGAGAGACAGCAATGCGTGTGGCGGCAGGCGCAATTGCAAAACAATTTTTGTTGCGTGACTTTAATACCGAGGTTCATGCATGCGTGACACAAATTGGCAATATTCGCGTGCAAAATATGAACTGGAATGAAGTTGAGAACAATCCATTCTTTTTCGGTGATGAAACACAAGTGCCTAAATTAGAAGTACTCTTAGATCAATTACGTCGTGATGGCGATTCAATTGGTGCACGTTTACTGGTGAAGGCGAGTAGTGTGCCCGTGGGTTGGGGCGAGCCTATATTTGATCGTTTAGATGCTGATATTGCTAAAGCAATGATGTCTATCAATGCGGTGAAAGCTGTAGAGATGGGCTCGGGTTTTGATTGTGTGACTCAGCTTGGAAGTGAGCACCGCGATAATATTCAACCAAGTGGGTTTTTGACAAATAATTCTGGCGGAACATTAGGTGGTATTAGCTCTGGGCAAGATTTAATTGCTTCAATTGCATTGAAACCAACATCAAGTATTCGTGTACCAGGTGAGTCGGTGGATGAGCGAGGTCAGCAAACTGAAGTGGTTACTACAGGGCGTCATGACCCTTGCGTAGGCATAAGAGCAGTGCCAATTGCAGAAGCAATGATGGCGCTAGTGTTGGCGGACCATGCGTTACGTCATCGTGGGCAAAATGCCAATGTCAGTACTGAGTTCCCAGACATACCTGCATTTAAATAAATAAATTTAAACTGATATATAAATCGGATTTTTCAAATTCGATGAACATTATTTAATTAACAAGCTAAGCAATTATCACCCATGACAGCATTATCTTTATACGACAAGCTTTGGAATTCTCATGTAGTACACACTCAAGATGACGGTACCAGTCTTATCTATATTGATCGACATCTAGTGCATGAAGTGACTTCACCGCAAGCATTTGAAAGTTTACGTTTGGCAGGTCGTGAACCATGGCGTAAGGCATCAATTCTTGCGGTGCCAGATCACAACGTTCCAACCAAAGATAGACATAAAGATATTGCGGATCCTGTGTCACGTAAGCAATTGCAAGCGTTAGACGAGAACTGTAATTTTTTTGCTTTGCAGAAATTCGAAATGAATGATCCACGTCAAGGTATTGTGCATGTGATTGGTCCAGAGCAAGGTGCTAGTTTGCCTGGCATGACAATCGTATGTGGTGATTCGCATACATCAACTCATGGAGCATTAGCAGCGCTTGCATTTGGTATCGGTACCTCAGAAGTAGAGCATGTTTTAGCAACACAGTGTTTGTTGTTAAGAAAAACCAAATCAATGCGGGTCAATGTAAACGGTGTTCTAGCTAAAGGTGTCTATTCGAAAGATATTGTATTGGCACTGATTGCAAAAATCGGTACTGCAGGTGGAAATGGGCATACTATGGAATTTTGTGGTGATGCAATCGAACGTTTATCGATTGAAGCACGCATGACAATTTGCAATATGTCCATTGAAGCGGGTGCTCGTGCCGGAGTGATTGGTGTAGATGATAAAACCATTGACTATATTTGTGGCCGTCCATTTGCCCCTAAAGATGCGATGTGGGATGAGGCTGTTAAGTCATGGCGTAAGTTAATCTCTGATGAGGGTGCGCATTTTGATAGCGACGTTGATTTAGATGCTAGTCAATTAAGTCCGCAAGTGAGCTGGGGAACATCGCCCGAAATGGTAGTGCCAGTGGATGGTGTGGTGCCTGATCCTGATCAAGAATCTAATGTGACAAAAGCAGAAGGAATGCGCAATGCATTAGCTTATATGGGGCTAGCACCAGGACAAGTAGTTAGCCAAATTAAAATAGATAAGGTATTCATTGGTTCATGCACCAATTCTAGAATTGAAGATCTTCGTGAGGCTGCACAGGTAGTTCAAGGGAAAACACTCGCTAGCAATATTAAATTAGGCATGATTGTGCCAGGTTCAGGACTTGTGAAACGTCAAGCAGAGCAAGAAGGGCTAGATCAAATTTTTAAATCTGCAGGATTTGAATGGCGTGATCCAGGGTGTTCAATGTGTCTAGGAATGAATGCTGATCAGCTCGAATCTGGTGAACGCTGTGCTTCTACTTCAAATAGAAATTTTGAAGGTCGTCAAGGCCAAGGTGGTCGCACTCATCTGGTTAGTCCGGCGATGGCTGCGGCTGCAGGAATTGCTGGTCACTTTGATGATGCGCGTAAATATTTTAACTAAAGAGTTTTACTTATGGAATCGTTTACTAAGATGACGTCAAGTTTATTACCATTAGATCGACCAAATGTTGATACCGATGCGATTATTCCAAAACAATATTTGAAATCTATAAAAAAGAGTGGCTTTGGGGTGAATTTATTTGATGATTGGCGCTATTTAGATCCAGGTGAGCCTGATCAAGATAATAGTCAACGTCGAATAGATGCGGATTTTATTCTGAATAATCCTCAATATAAAAATGCACAAGTGTTATTGGCGCGCGATAATTTCGGCTGCGGCTCTTCAAGGGAGCATGCAGTATGGGCAATGTTGGATTATGGTTTTCGGGCTGTGCTATCTACCAGCTTTGCAGATATATTTTTTAGCAACTGTTTTAAGAACGGATTGCTTCCTATTGCGCTTGAAAAGAGTGCTATCGATAAATTGTTTGAGAAAAGTTTGAATGATGCTGATTATCAAGTGTCTATTGATCTGGAAAAACAGCAGGTGGTTGCTGAGAATATTGGCACTTATGATTTTGATATTGATGAATTCAAAAAGCACTGCATGTTAAATGGTTTGGATGAAATAGGAATTACCTTGCAGTACAAAGATAAAATTCATGCTTATGAAGATAAACTGAAAAAGAAATCACCATGGTTATTTGCTCATGACTAAATCGGAAACACCAAAAATTTTAGTATTGCCTGGTGATGGCATCGGGCCAGAGATTGTTAATGAAGGCGTTAAAGTGCTGGACTTTTTGCGTGAGCATGGTTTGTCGGTTGAGGTTGAGTATGGGCTCATTGGTGGGGCAGCGTACGATAAAACGCATTCTCCATTTCCTGCTGATACAATTGCTCAAGCTGATAATTGCGATGCGATTCTGTTAGGTGCTGTCGGTGGGCCTCAATACGATGAGGTCGAAAGGCATCTTCGACCAGAGCAAGGATTGCTAGATATTCGTGCGCACCTAAATTTGTTTGCAAACTTACGCCCTGCATTACTCTATGCGCAACTTGCTTCTGCATCTTCTTTGAAACCAGAGTTGGTTGCTGATCTGGATTTGCTGATCGTAAGAGAATTAACTGGCGGGATTTATTTTGGCCAGCCACGTGCACGAGAAGTGGTAAACAATGTGCGTCGCGCATATAACACTATGGTGTATGACGAAAATGAAATTCGTCGCATTGCTCATGTGGCTTTCCTTGCTGCGCAAAAACGTGATAAGCGATTATGCTCTGTTGATAAAGCTAATGTGTTAGAAGTGTCTTTACTTTGGCGTGAAGTGATGGAAGAAGTGCATCGTCAATATTCAGATGTCGAGCTTAGTCATATGTATGTTGATAATGCTGCTATGCAGTTAGTCAGAGCACCTAAACAATTTGATGTCATGGTGACATCAAATCTATTTGGCGACATTCTTTCTGACGCAGCAGCAATGCTAACAGGTTCGATTGGTATGTTGCCTTCAGCGTCTTTGAATCAAGAGAATAAGGGGATGTATGAGCCAATTCATGGTTCAGCACCAGATATAGCCGGTAAAGGTATTGCTAATCCATTAGCGACAATTTTATCGTTGGCTATGTTGTTACGTTATTCTTTCAATCAAGTGAATGCTGCAAAAAGTATAGAACAGGCAGTCATAGCTACTTTGCAGCAAGGTGTGCGTACCCAAGATATTGTAGACGGCAATATTCAAGCGGTGTCTACCATAGAAATGGGTGATGCTGTATTAGCCAATCTGCAAAAAATATATCTGCATAAGGTGTAAATTTAGAAGAGTTTAAGGAAGCGTAATGGCTAAAAAATATGATGTTGCTGTTGTCGGTGCAACAGGTGCTGTAGGAGAAGTGATGTTGTCGATTTTGGCGCAACGAAGTTTCCCTGTTGGAAATGTTTATGCACTAGCAAGTGAGCGCTCAGTAGGTAAACCTGTTTCTTTCGGTAGCCGTTGTCTAGAAGCGCAGGACTTGGCTAAATTTGATTTTTCACAAGTACAAATCGGACTATTTTCACCTGGTGCATCTGTGTCAGATATTTATGCCCCAATTGCTGCTGAAAATGGCTGTGTGGTGATTGATAACACATCTAGATTTAGATACGAAGACGATATTCCCCTGGTTGTACCTGAAGTTAATGCGCATGCGATTGCAGATTATAAGAATCGCGGAATCATTGCCAATCCGAATTGTTCGACAATTCAAATGTTGGTGGCTTTAAAGCCTATCCATGATGCTGTCGGTATTGAGAGAATTAACGTAGCAACCTATCAAGCAGTGTCTGGAACTGGCAAAGAAGCAATTGATGAATTAGATGAGCAAACTCAGGCAATTATGGCTAATGAGCCGCTGAATTGTCACGTCTATCCGAAACAAATTGCTTTTAACGCACTGCCACATATAGATATATTCCAAGATAACGGATATACCAAGGAAGAGATGAAAATGGTTTGGGAAACACACAAGATTATGGGTGATAACAGCATCCGTGTGAATCCAACCGCGGTCAGAATTCCGGTGAAATTTGGTCATTCTGAAGCCGTTCATTTGGAGCTAAAAAAGCCTATGACAGCGGCACAGGCTAAAGAAGTACTTGGTAAAGCACCGGGAATTGTTGTCATGGATGAGAGGCGAGACGGTGGTTACCCCACTGCAGCGACAGAAGCGGATGGAACCGATCCTGTATTTGTAGGACGTATTCGAGAAGACATCTCGCATCCTCGCGGTCTAAATATGTGGGTAGTGAGTGATAATGTGAGAAAAGGCGCTGCTTTAAATAGCATTCAGATCGCAGAATTTTTGATCGAAAATCATATATAATTTATATTAGTGTCGTGAGTTACTCATTTAACTTAAAGTAGAATCTTTATAAAATTATTAATTGGCTAGTGAATATACAAAAAATAATCATGGGGGATACAAGAATGCATAAGAAGATTGTGGCACTAACGCTGTTGGCCACTATGCTTATTGGGAGCCCCGGTCTAGTTTTTGCCTTTGGCTTAGGTGAAATACAAATTAATTCTGCGCTTAATCAGCCAATGGATGCTGAAATTGAATTGGTTGGATTCAATGCAGCAACTATTGATGAAGTACAAGTTGAGCTCGCCAGTCAACAAATGTTTGAAAGAGTAGGTGTTCCGCGTCCTTATATTCTTACTCGTTTAAAATTCACACCAATGATTTTAAAAGGTAAGCCAATTATTAGAGTTACATCTACCGATTCTATACGCGAACCTTTTCTTACCTTTTTGGTTGATGTGCGTTGGGCCAAGGGTAAACTATTAAGAGAATACACAGTGCTGTTAGATCCTCCCGTGTTTGGCGAAAAAGCTAGAGCAACAATTCAAGCACCAAAAGTTTCTACACAACCTGCCCCTGTTGCAAATAAGCCAGTGTCAAAGCCTCGCACTGTTGCAACTACACCCGCACCTAAAGTTCCAACACCTAGTGTGCGACCAAAACAGGCGGCTGTACCCAGTACAGTGTCTAAGCCGGTACCTTTAAAAAAAACAAAATCTTCCACCAGGCCAGTTAGGCGCGGAGATACTCTATGGAGTATTGCTGAACCCTATGCGCGTGAAAATGGTGTAAGCGTTAATCAAATGATGTTGGCGATACAAGAAGCCAATCCTCAAGGTTTTACAAGAAATAATATTAACAATCTTAAGTCTGGCGTAGTACTACGCATACCTGCTGAAGATTTATCTAAATATTCTGCACGTGATGCACTCGCAGAAGTTCGCCGTCAATGGCAAGTCTGGAAGCAAGTGACGCAAACAGATAGTGCGGTAAATGTAGATGCTGGTGAAATGGTTGAGGCGGAAGCCATGGAGACTCCTGAGTCTTCTGAGCAACAAACAAAAGATTCTAGTTCTTCTTTGTCTATATTAGGCGATGGTGATGCTACAGATGGCAAAACCGGTGACGATGCAAATGCGACCTTAAAAGAATTACGTAGGCAAGTGAATTTGCTAAAGGAGAGTACACAGTCTAAAGGTCAAGAAAATGCAGAGCTAAAAGGCCGTATAGAGTCACTCGAATCTATGATTAAAAAGCAGGAAGACATAATTAGCCTGCAGAATGAGCAGTTAGCTCAATTACAAAATACATTGGCTGCGGATAACGGTGATTCGATAGTAGAGCAAGTCAGTTCTGATGAAGAAGCTATGAATGCTGCTACTGAAGCGCTGGCCTTGGCTGAAGAGCAAGTAGCCGATATTGCAGCTGAAATGGAAGTTGAACCTGAGCAAGCGATTAAAGCTGCTACGGTTGAGCCGTTACCTGATTTTTCTGGTCCAATACCAGAAGAATTTTTAGCTGCAGAGCAACAAGCTGAAGTCGAACAGCCTGAGAGTTTAGTTGCTGAAGCAGAGATAACTCCAGAAATCGTTCCTGAAGTAGCTGCAGTTGAGACTGCCGCCGAAGTTTCTTTTGTCGAAAAAATCACTTCAATATTTAAAGACCAAAGTAAGTCGTTGCTCTATGCAGGTGGCGCTTTAATTGCACTTTTACTCGGCTGGCTAGGTTTGAAACGAAGAAATGCAAATGTCGAAGATACTGAACTAGTTGCAAATGGATTGCCTGCTTTTGAAGATGAACCTTCCGTTGATCAAATGCTTGATGAAACGGTGATCGCGACTCCTGATAGTATTGATGAAGCGTTGGATGATCTTGAAACGGTCAATGCGGAGGATGAGGTAGAAGAAGAAAGTGTATTTGCAGGTGATGATACTACTGCTGATAGCGATGACGTATTAGCTGAGGCCGATGTTTATATATCTTATGGTTTATATCAGCAAGCAGAAGAACTTTTGAAAGATGGACTTGCAAAAGAGCCGGGCAATGCAAAGTATCAGGTCAAGCTTGCAGAAATTTATTCTGGAGATAAGAAGCCTGATGCGTTCGTGCAACATGTAGAAGCTATGGAATCAAGCATTGATAAGCAATCACCTGAGTGGGCTAAAATTGTATCCATGGGCGCAGCATTAGTTCCTGCTCATGCTTTATTTGCTGGAGCAGAGTCAACGTCTAGTGATTCATCCGAGGTTGTTGTAAATGATGAAGTTGCTACTGAAGCAATGGAGGCCAATGATATTAATGATTTCAGTATGGACTCTGATGACATGGAAGACTTTGAAAGTGACGATCTTGATGATAACTCACTAGACTTTAGCTTTGGCGATGACGGTGAATTAAGTGATGAAATAGATCAGGATTCTGCAGAAGAAGCAACACAAACTTTTGCTAATGATTTAGAAGAAGATGAATTGGAAGAGTCTTCGACTGCTATATTGGAAGCGAGTTTAGATTTTGATTCAGAAGTTGAGTCTAGTACTGAAAATGATTCAAGCTCTGATGAGGAAACGTTAGCATTTGATTTGGATGAAACAAGTACAGATCAAGCGTCAGCTGATGATTCAAGCGATAGTAATGATGTATTTTTAGATTTTGATGAAGATTCACTGGAAAATGAATTGAATTCTTCTGTCAGCCATGATGGTGAAACAGAGATGTTAGATTCTTCTCTAGCTGCAAGTGCTGATCTTGATAATGCAATTAATCTTGATGATGATTTGAATGACAAATCAGAGAGCTCAGGAATTAAAGTTGATAATGATCTAGATGAGATGCTTGATGGTGATAATCCTGAAACAGAGATGTTTGATAGCTCATTGTTTGATGCTGATAGCCCGGAAGCAAAAGCTTTCGCGGGTGATTCAGAGCGTGTCGATGAAGATACAGTTAGTTTGGAGCAAGTTCAGGAAAATTTAACGGCGGAACTTGAGACCTTAAGCTTTGATTCAGATGATATTGATCCTGATAAAATCGAAGAAGATTCGTTGCCGACATTGCAAACTTCTGAATTGGGTAAACCGGATTTAGATCTTGATGATTTAAGTGAAGATTTAGCTGCTAGTGAAACGGGCACGTTTGAAAAGGATATGCTAACCGAAGATGTTACCGAGCAGTTTGATGTTGGAAATATTGACTCAACAATGACAGATCTGGGCGAGTTTGGTGATGATTATGAACTAGAAAATCCATCTGTGATTGAAGAAGTGGGGACTAAACTTGATTTGGCGAAAGCCTTTGTCGATATGGGTGATGAGGATGCTGCAAAGGAGACATTAACCGAAGTGATGGAGCAGGGTGATCAGACTCAAATTCAACAAGCTAAGGATTTGTTGGATAAGCTAAGCTAGACTTATACTTTAAGCTACAAGATTTAGAAAGCCTCAGTGTATACACTGAGGCTTTCTTGGTTTCAGTGATAGAAAAAATATGAGATTTGCAGGTATCGTTGAGTACGATGGTAGTGATTTTTGTGGCTGGCAGCGACAGTTGCATGTGCCATCAGTGCAAGAAACTGTTGAGCGAGCAATCAGCCTAGTCGCTAACCATGAGGTGGGAATAGCTTGTGCAGGCCGTACAGATACCGGTGTGCATGCGCTTGGACAGGTAATGCATTTTGACACTAATGCTAACAGAGATTTGCGTTCCTGGTTGTTAGGAATAAATGCAAATTTACCACCCAGTGTGGTGTTAAGGTCAATTAAACCTATGCCTGAAGATTTTCATGCACGCTTTTCTGCACTTTCACGTACTTATCGTTATATTATAGCAAATGAAAAAGTGCGCTCCGCATTGCTTGCTAAGAGAGCAGTGTGGGAAAGATTGCCTCTGCAGGCAGATCTAATGCAAGAGGGTGCTAACTACCTTGTTGGGGAGCATGATTTTACAAGCTTTCGAGCATTATCTTGCCAAGCGAAAAGTCCAATACGAGAAATCTCAAATTTTCGTATTCATCGAGAAGGGGCATTAATTATTATGGATGTGACAGCTAATGGATTCCTGCATCATATGGTACGAAATTTAGCAGGCGTGCTGATGAGTATTGGTAAGAATGAAAATTCTCCACAGTGGGCGCAGCGAGTATTAATGAAAAAGGATCGTGCTTGTGGTGGGGTAACGGCACCTGCCCAGGGTTTGTATTTTATGTCTGTATTGTATGAGCAAAAATATCAGCTATGAAATTCATCTAAAATTATTTGAGTTAACAATTAAGAAGCTAAAAGATGGCGCGCACACGTATTAAATTTTGTGGAATTACTCGGCCTGAAGATCTGGATGTGGCTCAAGATTTGGGTATTGATGCAGTCGGCTTGGTGTTTTGCCCTACTAGCCCACGTTCTATAGATGTACAACACGCATGTACGTTAATTGATCGCTGTGGGCCATTTATTACTAGTGTAGGGTTATTCATGAATCAAGATGCGGGTACAATTAACTCGTTATTGGGCGAAATCCAACTAGATATGCTCCAGTTTCACGGAGATGAGCCAGAGCAGTTCTGCGCTTCGTTTGGTTTGCCTTACTTAAAGAGTGTAGCTATGGGTGGCGATCATCAGGCAATGTCTGAGCTGGACTACCCTTCCGCCTCAGCTTTATTGCTTGATAGTAATGAAGTAGGGCAGCCGGGCGGTTCTGGTAAGCAGTTTAATTGGGAAAATATCCCAACAATACAAAAGCCAATAATTCTTGCTGGTGGCCTAAGCTCTGAAAATGTGGCTGCCGCGATTAAGCAAGTTCGCCCATATGCTGTTGATGTCAGTAGTGGAATTGAATCAGCCAAAGGAATAAAAGATATTAATAAAATGAATGATTTTGTCAGTTCAGTGCGAGAAGCAGATGAACGTTAACGTAAAAGAAAACACAGTGAACGCAACCACGATGCCTGATAAGGATGGCCATTTTGGTATTTACGGTGGACGTTTTGTTGCGGAAACATTAATGACTCCTTTGGAGGAACTTGAGACAGCTTATCTTGCTAGCAAAGATGATCCTGCATTTCAAAAAGAGTTTGATGATGACCTTGCTTATTATGTGGGACGTCCAAGCCCGCTCTATCATGCAGAAAGATTAACAAAGCTTTGGGGAGGCGCTCAGGTCTATCTTAAGCGAGAAGATCTCAATCACACGGGCGCGCATAAAATTAACAATACCATAGGCCAAGCATTGCTCGCTAAGCGTATGGGTAAAACTCGAATCATTGCAGAAACGGGTGCGGGTCAACATGGAGTAGCAAGTGCCACTATTGCCGCACGCCTAGGTTTAGAGTGTGTTGTTTATATGGGTGCAGATGATATTCAGCGGCAAGCGCCTAATGTTTTTCGCATGCGCTTGTTGGGCGCTACTGTTGTTCCTGTCACATCAGGTTCGAGAACATTGAAAGATGCTTTAAATGAAGCGCTGCGAGACTGGGTGACTAATGTCGACAATACTTTTTATATTATAGGTACTGTTGCTGGTCCACATCCTTATCCATTATTAGTGCGTGATTTCCAAACTGTTATTGGTCGCGAAGCACGTGAGCAAAGCTTAACGCAAACAAGTAAGTTACCTGATGCTCTGGTTGCATGTGTGGGTGGAGGTTCAAATGCAATAGGTTTATTTCATCCATTTTTATCAGACAAGGAAGTTAAAAAATATGGTGTAGAAGCTGGTGGAGATGGGATAGAAACTGGACGTCACTCTGCGCCATTAAATGCAGGAAGCCCTGGGGTGTTACATGGTAATCGCACTTATCTTATGGAAGATAATAATGGTCAAATTATTGAAACACATTCAATTTCAGCGGGATTAGACTACCCAGGTGTGGGACCTGAGCATTCATGGTTAAAAGATGAGGGTAGTGTTGAGTATGTTTCTGTGACTGACGAGGAAGCTCTTGCTGCGTTCCATGAGTTGACACGCGTTGAAGGTATTATTCCTGCATTAGAAAGTAGTCATGCTGTTGCCTACGCCCAAAAACTGGCAAAAATGATGGATAAAGATCAATCTATAATTGTTAATTTGTCTGGACGTGGAGATAAAGATATCAATACTGTGGCAGGCATAGAGGGGATTGAGTTGTGAGTCGTATACACACATGCTTTGAGCAACTTCAACAAAGCAACCAAAAGGCACTTATTAGTTATATTACTGCTGGAGATCCTCACCCATCACATACATTAGAGTTGATGCATGCTCTGACAGATGCTGGTAGCGATATAATTGAATTGGGAATACCTTTTTCTGATCCAATGGCAGATGGTCCTGTGATACAACTTGCCTGTGAACGTGCGCTGAAACATGAGACTTCGTTACATGATGTGATAAATATTGTTAAGCAATTTCGTGAAACGAATTCGACTACACCCATTGTATTAATGGGATATCAAAATCCAATAGAGATATTTGGTGTAGAGAAGTTTGCGCAAACTGTTACAGGCTTGGTGGATGGTGTTATAACGGTTGATTTGCCGCCGGAAGAAAGTCAGCAAATGGCTTCAATTTATAAAGCGCAGAATATAGACACCATTTATTTATTAGCACCAACAACAAAAGATAAACGTGTGCAAATGATTACTGATCTGGCTTCGGGATTCCTTTATTACGTCTCTTTCAAGGGAATTACAGGTGCTAGTCAGATTGATGTAGCGAGTGTAGAAGAAAAAGTCACCCAGATTAGAAAACATACAGATATTCCAGTTGCCGTTGGATTTGGAATTAAAGATGCAAAAACCGCACGTATGGTTGCTGACTGTAGTAATGCGGTGGTAGTAGGCAGTGCTATTGTCTCAATTATTGCAGAATATGGGGATGATTTACCTACGGCGGTCGGTAAGGTTAAAACTTTGTTGCACGATATTAAGAATGCGTTGGATAATAGCCAATCTGTTCAAAATATAGCTTAACTAAATTTCAATTTAATTTCCCTAATCAATTTATCTGGTAAAATTAAAATAATATGAGCTGGCTAGAGAAACTAATGCCGTCGCAAATTCGTACTGAAAGTACGTCTAAGCGAAAAGTGCCTGAAGGTCTATGGGATAAATGCCCAAGTTGTAGCGCAGTACTATACGGTGCGGAGCTAGAGCGTAATCTACAAGTATGTCCAAAGTGTGGTCATCATTTGCGAATCAGTGCGCGTAGTCGTGTCAGTTACTTTCTTGATGATGGAGACCAACAAGAAATAGGTTCCGAATTAGAGCCTAAAGATTTTCTGAAGTTTAAGGATTCGAAGAAATATAAAGATCGCCTTTCTGCGGCTACTAAAAGTACCGGTGAGAAAGATGCCCTAGTTGTTTCTCATGGAAAACTAAAAGGGATGCCTGTTGTTGTTGCGGCATTTGAATTTAGTTTTATGGGTGGGTCTATGGGCTCTGTTGTTGGCGAGCGCTTTTTGATGGGGGTTAAGAAGAGTATTGCTGAAAGTATTCCCTTTATATGCTTTTCTACTAGTGGTGGTGCGCGCATGCAAGAAGCATTAATGTCATTAATGCAGATGGCTAAAACAAGTGCTGCACTAACGCGATTATCGGAACAACGTTTGCCTTTTGTTTCTGTATTAACTGACCCAACAATGGGTGGAGTCTCTGCAAGCTTTGCGATGTTGGGTGATGTGCATATCGCAGAGCCAAATGCGCTTATAGGCTTTGCTGGCCCAAGAGTAATTCAACAAACCGTGCGTGAAACATTGCCTGAAGGTTTTCAGCGAAGTGAATTCTTATTAGAGCACGGAGCAATTGATATGATCGTTGAAAGAAAAGACATGCGCGATCGTATTCATAATTTGCTGCATATTTTAACTGATCGCATCGTATAAATTCTTGCCGTTATAATTAGCATGGCAATTTTAGTTCTTATTTTGAATTGCTTGATGCAATGAAATATAACACCTTAGAAGATTGGTTGGCGTGGCAAACAACATTACATGCTCGTGAAATTGAATTAGGCCTAGACAGAGTCGAAACTGTTGCAAAACGTCTAAATCTTCTTGAGTGTCCTTTTCCCGTTATTACTGTTGCGGGTACAAATGGTAAAGGTTCTGCTGTAGCGATGTTAAGTGCAATACTGCATCACGGCGGATATAAAGTCGGCACTTACACTTCTCCACATATTGTTCACTATAATGAACGTATAAGAATTGGTTTGAGATGTGTTAATGATAAGCAGTTGTGTCAGTCCTTTGAAAAAATTAATAGTGCGCGAGGTGACATTAGTTTAAGTTTTTTTGAATTTGCTACTTTAACTGCGTTAGATATTTTCCATGAAAATAAAGTCGATGTAGCCATCCTAGAAGTTGGTTTGGGTGGGCGTTTAGATGCGACTAATATTATTGATAACGATTTGGCATTCGTTACAAGTATAGGCTTGGATCATACTGAGTGGCTGGGTGACACCAGAGAATTAATTGGTTACGAAAAAGCAGGAATTTTCCGCGCTAACACGCCTGCAATCTGTGGTGATATAGATCCACCTAATTCGATTTCGCAGTCAGCTCAAAAAATTAACGCTGACTTGTTTCAGTTGAATGCAGATTTTAGCTATAAAGTTGCAAAAACATCGTGGTCTTTCTTGACGGACGGCTATGAGATTCATGGCCTGCCATTGCCTAATCTTTCTGGCGCAGTACAAATCAGAAATGCGGCTAGCGTGATTATGGGTTTGTATTGTTTAAGCGATAAGTTACCTTTGAATGCAGATGCTATAGAGACTGGCCTGCGTGAAGTGACCCTAGAAGGAAGATTTCAACGCATTGTAAAGGATTGTGAAATTATTTTGGATGTTGCACATAATTTCGATAGTGCAAAGATATTGGCTGAGAATCTAATGGCGCTACCTAGGCCTCAAAAGACAATTGCGGTGTTTGCAATTTTAAGTGATAAAGATGTTGATGGAATAGTTTCATTGATGCACTCTCACATAGATAATTGGTATATATCGCAAGTTAATTCACCGCGACGTATGCAAGTAGATAAGGTGGAACAGTCACTTATGAAACAAAGCTCAGATATCAGTGTGAAAGTGTTTGAATCAGTGGAACATGCGTATTCGCAAGCACAGATAGATGCCTGCGAGGGTGATCGAATTATAGTCTTTGGTTCGATTTTTACTGTTTCTGAAGTACTTGCTAGTGAATCATAAATATTTTTCAATATTAACGATAGTTCATACAAGCTTCGCATGTGTCACATGGTTTATGTAGAATATGGATATGAATTGCATTTACCAAACTTACTAAAATAGTGGATTCAACGCTTAAATATAGAATCGTTGGTGCCACTGTATTGTTGTCATTGGCGGTTATTTTTATACCCATGATTCTAGATGGTTCTGGGCAAGAATCTGTGACAAAGATCGATATGGAAATGCCGCCAGAACCCACGCTGGTATTTTCTGATGAGCTTGATAGTCAGGTGCAAACGCCAGCGCCAGAACATACTTATTCTGGTCAAGATACTACAGCCAGCCATCAAGACACGGATGCAGCTAATAATATTGTGCCAGAGGTGGTTGTGAGTGCTGATACTAAATCAGAGCTGTTAAGTTGGGTAGTCCAAGTAGGTGCATTTGGTGAAAAGACAAAAGCTTTGGCCATGCAAAAACAACTTGTTGATGCGGGTTATGATGCATTGGTTGAGGTTGGCTCGAATAACGGTAAAGACTATTATAGAGTCAAAGTTGGTCCTGTTATCTCGCAAGATGAGGCAACAAAGATTAGGGATAGTTTGCGAAAGAAAATGAAGTTAGAGGCAGCGTTTGTAACTAGACATCCACGTACAGCTGGATAATTAAAAAATAATAAATACATGGCTGATATCACTTGGATAGATATAATCATTGTTGTCATTTTTTTGATTTCGACAACTATTGCCCTGTTAAGAGGGTTTGTGCGTGAAGCAGTATCAATTGTGACTTGGGTAGCTGCTATTTGGTTGGCGCTTAGTCAGTCTGAACAAGTCTCATTTTTGCTTCCTGAGGCAATTGATAGTACAAGCCTGTCATTTGGCGAAAAGGAATTTGGCACTAATATTCGTGTTGGCATAGCCTTTGTGTTAATCATGGTAGGCGTATTGGTGTTTGGTGCGTTAATTAACTTTGTGCTCAGTCAAATTATGAAAGCACAGATACTAAAAGGTGTAGATCGTATGCTTGGGATGGTGTTTGGTATGTTACGAGCCTCCGTGATTACAACTATTTTGATTATGACAGCTTCAGCGTTTACCACATTGCATCAAACGACATCCTGGCAATCATCGCGATTTATTAAACCGTTTGAACATGCGGCAGTGTGGGTAGTCGCTCAGTTACCTGAACGATATGCACAGCAGTTTAGACTGCCTGCTGAAGTACCCAGTGCCGATATTCAGCTATAGAGAACTAATATGTGTGGAATCGTAGGAATAATAGGTAGTCAACAGCTTAATCAAGAGTTGTACGATGGTCTGACGGTATTACAACATCGCGGGCAAGACGCTGCTGGTATCGCTACTTCGGAAGGTAACCGCATTTATCAACGTAAAGGCAACGGCCTGGTGCGAGACGTATTCCAGGATCGTCATATGCAGCAGATGCAAGGTAGCATGGGCATAGCACATGTTCGATATCCAACTGCTGGAAGTTCTTCTTCAGCAGAAGCACAACCATTTTATGTAAATTCTCCATACGGCTTGAGCTTAGGTCATAACGGAAATCTGACAAATGCTGAAGATTTAAAACAAGAATTGTATCTTGATGACCGCCGCCATATTAATACTAACTCAGACTCAGAAATATTATTGAACGTACTTGCGCATGAGTTACTTTATTCTGGGCAGAGACAATTATCACCCAGGACGATATTTGATGCAGTACGAGGAGTGCATCGGCGATGTGAAGGTGCCTATGCCGTGGTATCAATGATTTGTGGTATGGGAATTTTGGCATTTCGCGATCCTTATGGTATACGCCCCTTAGTTTATGGTGTTAAAGAAACTAAAAAAGGCGTTCAGTATATGGTTGCATCCGAAAGTGTCGCGTTAGATGTGCTGGGATACGAGTTAGTGCGCGATGTAAAACCTGGTGAAGCTATTCTTATTGATCAGCAGGGACAATTTCATTCTCAAGTATGTGTCGATGAAGGTATATATTCACCATGTATTTTTGAGTATGTGTACTTTGCTCGACCTGATTCGATAGTTGAAAATGTTTATGTGCAAAAAGCACGTATGCGTATGGGGCAGCGTTTAGCGGAAAAAATACTTAAAGCTTGGCCTGAGCATGACATAGACGTAGTGATTCCTATTCCAGATACTAGTCGAACTGCAGCGTTGGAAATGGCTCATGTAATAGGGTGCAAGTATCGTGAAGGGTTTATTAAGAATCGATACATAGGCCGAACATTTATTATGCCTGGACAAACTCAGCGTAAAAAATCTGTGCGTCAAAAACTTAATCCAATTGGGTTGGAGTACAAAAATAAAAACGTTTTGCTGGTAGATGATTCTATTGTACGTGGAACAACCTCAAAAGAAATTGTTCAAATGGCTAGAGAAGCTGGTGCCAAAAATGTTTACTTTGCCTCTGCTTCTCCGCCAGTTCGTTATCAGAATATATATGGTATTGATATGCCTGCAGCAACCGAGTTAATTGCACATGGGAAAAATGTCGATGAGGTTTGTGAGGAGATAGGTGCAGATAAATTATTTTATCAGAATATAGATGATTTAATTTGGTCAGTACGAAAAGGAAATAAAAAGCTAAAACAGTTTGAGACCTCTGTTTTTACTGGAAAATATGTCACTGGGATCGGCGATGAATATCTCCGGTCTTTAGAGGTTGTGCGTAGTGATGCAAGTAAAGCTGAGCAAGAACAGGGTAAGCAGCAAGACTATACAAGTGTAGATTTGATTAATAATTTATAAGTAGATTCGCATTTTGATGCAACTGCCGGCTAATTTGGAGAATCTTCGTTTAAAGCTAGAGGAAAAATTTTCCAATCAAATCACTGAACCATGGTTATTGGTGGACTCAGGCGGTCAACTTCTTTATATGATCGCAGATGCTGCTGAGCTACGCCAGTTCTCAGTGTCAACTTCAAAGTATGGTATGGGATGTCATCAGGATAGCTTTATGACGCCACTAGGCGCGCATCAAATCGCTGAAAAAATTGGTGATCAGCAACAAATTAATGAAATATTTGTCGGTCGAGTAGCTTCGGGTGAGACTGCAGAAATCATTGACGATGCTAAACCATCCGAGCGCGATTTAATTCTAACTCGAATACTTTGGCTTCACGGATTGGAAGAAAATAAAAACTGTGGAGAAGGCGTAGATTCTTTTCAACGCTATATCTATATACACGGTACTCACGAAGAAGGCCTGTTAGGCACACCGGCATCACATGGATGTATTCGTATGTCCAATGCAGATATTATTGACCTCTATCAGCAGGTATCTGTCGGAACTTTTGTGTATATCGTTTAAAATTTCTCTAACAATAATTAAAACTATTCGCACCTAGCTATATTCTATTGTATTCTCGCGCCTTTCTTATAATTAGTAAAAAGTAATCTTATGGACGCAAAACAACTTGAACAAGCGCGTGATCAAGTGCTTGAAATATTTGAGGCTGGAGTTTCACGCGTCAAAGGGAATAATGCAGTTATAGAATTCTTAGAGAATAACTCTTTGTCAGGTGAATACCATTTGATTGCAGTCGGAAAAGCAGCTTCTTCGATGTCAATCGGTGCGCTGTCAGTACTTAAAGATCAGATTGTTAGCGGTTTAGTGATTACTAAACATGATCATACTGAGGACGAGCTACGTACTTATGAGAACATCACGGCAATAGAATCGGATCACCCTGTGCCTGGAGAGCCAAGCTTGGCAGCGGGCAGAGCACTAGTTGATTATGTAGAAAATGCTCCTCAAGACGCAAGATTTTTAGTGTTATTCTCTGGTGGCGCTTCCAGTTTGATGGAAGTGTTGGCAGATGGAATGACGTTAGAGAAATTAGCTCAGCTGAATAAAGTACTGTTATCGATTGGTTATGACATTACTCAAATGAACCAGATAAGAAGAGCTATCTCTCATATTAAGGGTGGTCGTTTGGCGAATTTTATCAATGGTCGAGAAACGCTTGCTTTACTAATTTCAGATGTGCCAGGCGATGATCCTGCTGTGATAGGTTCAGGACCGCTTACCCCTGTACAAGAAGATATTAGTCAACTCGATTTGCCTGAATCAATTACCTCTATACTAGAGGGCGTGAGTTTTACGCCTACTGCAAACAAAGAATTATTTTCTAATATAACTACCCATGTGATTGCGACATTGGATGATGCAAAAGTTGCAGCAAAAATTTGTGCGCAGTCTTTAGGGTTTGAAGTGAAAGTTCATGATGAGTTTATGCAGGGTGATGCTGAAAAAAAAGCAGTTGAAATTTGTCATCTGCTTAACGATGCAGCGTATGGTGTTCATATATGGGGTGGAGAAACTTCACTAATACTTCCTGATAATCCTGGTCGTGGAGGACGTAATCAACATTTGGCAGCAGTTGCTGCACGCGAATTGTCAGGTAATGATAGTATTGTATTTCTTGCGGCTGGTACTGATGGCACAGATGGTCCGACCCCTGACGCGGGAGGTCTAGTGGATGGGCAAACTGTATCGCGTGGAGATAAGTATAATCTAGATATTAATGATTACCTTAGCGCGGCAGATGTAGGTAATTACTTGATCAAGACAGGCGACTTGGTCACTACAGGGCCAACAGGAACAAATGTGATGGATTTAGTAGTTGTTTTAAAGAAGTAACGTAAGTATTTGTAAAATGTTTTTTGGTCAGGTCAAAAAGATTTTGATGCAAAATGATCCTGTTATAAAAACAAAGCAAGTCGATCAACTCTATACTCAGTTAACCTCAGATCAAATCGATCTGTCTGTACACAGTACTGTCGAAACGGTCGAAATTCCGGGCCGTCCAAGCCAGCCTCAATTAGTCCATCCTAGTAAAGTTGCGCGGCGCAATTTGAATACTGAACAAGGTCGCGTAGCGCTAGTTCATGCTATATGTCATATCGAATTTAATGCGATTAACTTAGCGTTGGACGCAGTGTATCGTTTCCAGCATATGCCACGTGATTATTATTTTGATTGGATGAAAGTTGCAGCTGAAGAGTCTAAGCATTTCTTGCTGCTAAGTGATCGATTGAACCAGCTAAACTCTGCTTATGGCCATCATCCTGCACATAATGGATTGTGGGAGATGGCAATAAAAACACAACATAATATTGTTGAGCGTATGGCGCTGGTGCCACGTGTCTTAGAAGCTAGAGGCCTCGACGTCACGCCAGGGATGATATCTAGACTAGAATTCGCGGGAGATATCGATACGGTGAATATATTGAAAATAATTTTACAGGATGAAATTGGCCATGTGGAAATAGGCACAAGGTGGTTCCGTCATGCATGTAAGCAGCAAAATCTCGATTCCGAAGCAACATTTATCTCGTTATTGAAGCAATATAATGTAACTGTGGCTAATGGGCCTTTGCATATAGATGCAAGACAACAAGCGGGCTTTAGTAAAGAAGAATTAAAAGCTTTGTCCTAAGCTCTATACTGATGTAAAACTTTCTAAAACTATTCCTTCAGGGCTGACACTGATGACACTGCCTTTCTTGTACCAGTCACCAAGCACTGCACGTTTATAGAATTTCGAGTCAATTTCGAAGTCGTGAATGCTGGGCCGGTGTGTATGCCCATGAATCAACAAGTTGGTTTTGTTTCTTTGCATGGCAGCTTCAACTGCGATTTGATTTACATCCATAATATCGTCAGATTTTTCAGCTACTGCTTGTGTTGAAGTATCTCTTAATCGCTTAGCAAGTGATTGACGTGTAGATACAGGTAATTGCAATACAATCCATCGCAACCATTTATTTTGTGTTTTTTTTCTAAAGCGTTGGTATGCAATGTCGTCAATGCAGAGTGTATCTCCATGCATTAACAAAATCTTTTGGTTATATATATTTGCCACATGCTCTTCAGTTAGTAGAAGTATGCCAGTTTGTTTAGCAAATTTTTCGGCGACTAAAAAATCTCTATTACCATGTAAAAAATAAACAGGTGTATTTGATTCGCTAACTGTTTTTAATGCTTGAAATGTTGACTGATATTCATCATATGGAGCATCATCGCCAATCCAGTATTCGAATAGATCACCTAAAATATATAAAGCATCTGCATGTATAGCGCGTTTAAGTAAGAATAGATTGAAGAGGTCGACGACAGCCGGCCTCTTCACATCTAAGTGAACGTCTGAGACAAATAAAGTCTCAGACATTTATTGCTCGAGTAACGTTACTTTCTCAATAACTATCGGTTCAAGAGGTACATTTTGGTGTCCGCCGTGATTCCCGGTTGCAACTTCTTCGATAGTCAATACTACATCTAAACCTTCAGTCACTTGACCAAATACTGCATAGCCCCAACCCTGTGGGGACTCGCTGGTGAAATCTAACATTGCATTGTCAACTACGTTAATAAAAAATTGTGCGGTAGCAGAGTGTGGCGCTGATGTTCGCGCCATAGAAATGGAACCTTTTATGTTTTTTAAACCATTATTTGCCTCATTTTGAATAGTCGCATTAGTGGTCTTTTGCTTCATATCAACATCAAAGCCACCGCCTTGAATCATGAATGATGGAATTACACGATGGAAAATAGTGCCATCGTAGTGACCAGATTTTACGTAAGCTAAAAAGTTTTCTACCGTCTTGGGTGCTTTTTCAGCATCTAATTGTATGACGATATTGCCTTTAGTGGTTTGAAATTGAACTTTGGGGTTTGTTTCACTCATCGTTGTGTTTCCTAATATGGCTAGTAACAAGCACATAAAAATACTAGTGAGGTAAATCGCTTTCATTCGGTGCCTATTTGGTGGTTTATTTGAATTGTGTATCATAATGAATACAGCCTGACTGGAAAAGCCATTTAGTCCGCTTAGAATCTGATTACAACTGGTTGACGGTAGCCGCCCAATACGCGTATCCTTCCGCGCACTTGACCATTCTAGATGAATGGTTGAGTAATCAGTTCGGGGCATAGCGCAGCCTGGTAGCGCATCTGCTTTGGGAGCAGAGGGTCGGGGGTTCAAATCCCTCTGCCCCGACCAAAAACCTATGTAAGTGTTTCACTGTTTTGTATCGTTTAGAATTGGCTTTCTATGTTGACTTGTACGCCAGTATGTCTACCATGTGACAGCGGTAAAAACACGGCACGTAAATATATTCTGCGCCCGTAGCTCAACTGGATAGAGCATCGGCCTTCTAAGCCGGGGGTTGCAGGTTCGAGTCCTGCCGGGCGCGCCACCACTGCGTTTAGGTAGAGAGACTCGCAAATTTGTTGACCAGGTTGTTATGGTGAGCGTAGCTCAGTTGGTAGAGCCCTGGATTGTGATTCCAGTCGTCGTGGGTTCGAGTCCCATCGTTCACCCCACCACCGCCTAGTAAACCAATTATCGTCTCTAATTCCCTGATTTACATAATTTTGTTCATTCTCTGGTCAAAATAGTCGTTTGTTTTAATATTTTGACTTTATTCACTTAAGTCCTGTCCATATAAGCCGATATTTGAAGGGTAACTAGTTATCTATTTGGAATCCTCATATGAGTGGTATTAAGCAAGAAGTCCTAGATAAATTAAAAAAGTGTAAAGAGCTTCCTTCCCCTCCGGGCGTGGCTGCCCAGATTATTGATCTCAGTCAGAATGTCGGAAGTGATATTGATACGCTTGCACAAGTTGTCAGTATGGACCCCGTGTTATCAGCAAAAATTATTCGCATGGCAAATTCATCTCTTTATATGCGTGCAATAGAAACTGATAGTGTGCAGCAGGCAGTGTCTATGTTTGGTTGGACTGGAACGTTAAATATTGCGCTTAGTTTTTCTTTAGTGGGTGGTGCAAAACATACCGATTCTGAAGGCTTGGATTATGACTTGTTTTGGAAACGTTCTTTGGCAACTGCTGTGGCATGTCGTAAATTAGGTGAAGTCACAAAATATGCAATGAAGGAAGAGCTATTTTTACCTGGCATGTTGCAAGACTTGGGAATGCTTGCAATTGATAAGGCAGTTCCTTCAGTTTATAAAGGTATTGATGAGAGGCAGCAGGATCACCGGTATTTATGTGCATTAGAAATGAGTCAATTGGAAACAGACCATGCGGCTATAGGCCAATGGTTGTTAGACTCATGGCGTATACCGCAAAAGATAACGGAGGTGGTGGGATTAAGTCATGCTGATAGTGATTTAGTGGAAACACAGTTAGATCCAAAGCTTATTCAATGTATTAGATTTTCAGGACCAATTGCAGATTGCATTTATTGTGATGAAGAATTTAAAAATTATATGAATGTTGCAGAAATGGCGGAGAAGGAATTTGGATTGGATATTACTGATTTTCTCTCATTAATAGGTAAATTGACCGAGGAATACCAAGAGATGGCGACATTATTCGATATCGATGTTGGTGATGCATCTGTGCTTCAGTCTAATGCCGAAAATGCAAAGCAAATTTTGTTAAAAAGTATGGGTGTGGTTTAACTCGCGTATAATGACTCCAACAATAACGTAAATGTTGGTGGTTAGTATTGGTGATTTCAGAACAACTTCGAACAAATGCGGTCGCAATTATTAGTTTAATCGTGGCCCTGTCTGGGCTGGGTTACAATACCTGGCGTAATGAATCTACTGAATCAAATAAAAATATTCGTGAAGCCGGCTTCTTTATGATGCAAGAGTTAACGGAATTACAAGAAGTAGTTCTATATGCACGTTTTGATCGTGATGATGATAGAGGCGATATAAAATCAGGTTGGTCACATGTGCTGGCAGTTAAGGATATTAGCTATGCTATGCCAGAGTCTGTGCAAAAAGATGCTGTTGCATTGTCTGAGATATGGCAAAAGAACTCTCCGGGAATTGCATTAAATCAAGATGATAGTTACAAGCAAATAGATAAAGCTATCGATAAAGTTAAAAAGCAAATAGTATTCGCAATTAATGATCTTGAGTGAGTAAATAAAGATGATTCTGATGCGCTTGGTGTTTGTAATTTGTGTTATTGTTTTTTGCGTCGCAGCTCATGCTGATGACTTGCCGCAGGATTGTTCTAGTGACTGCATAGTTTACTACGGAGAAACGCTAGGTGAATCTATATCTGGCGTGAAAGCTTATTCTAATTGTAATAATACGTGCGTAAATCCTACGCCATACTTTGTAAGTGATACATTTACAGGAATTAAGTGGCAATGTGTAGAGTATGCACGTCGGTGGCTGCTAACAAATTACGATGTTGTATATGGTGATGTAGATATAGCTGCAGATATATGGGATTTAAAAGAGGTAGGTTCGCCAAATAAAAACATCCAGAAGCCATTTATAAGTATTGTAAACGGTGATAAACAGCATGGTGTGCAACGAGGAGATTTGCTGATTTATTCGCAAGAGTTTCATGGTACTGGTCATGTGGCGGTAATACTGAAAGTAGATGAGGAGAATCAAAAATTATATTTGGGTGAGCAGAATTTTGATAACAATAAATGGCACGGTGGATTTGCACGCGATATACCTTACATTAAGCGTAACCAAGAGATATGGGTCCTAGATGCTTATTTGATAGGTTGGAAAAGAGTGGTTAGGTAGTAGAAGATTTTCGAAAATATAATAATGCCCAAACACAAATAACGAATAATATCCATATCGCGCTGAATTCACCAACATAGTTATCATAGTTGCTAGCAAACTGCCCACACTCAGCACTATTGTCTCGATCTGTAAAATCTTTAAATACTTTAATGTGTGTGACCCAGCCTGCGTGTATACCAATACACCATAAAATATTATTTGTGCGTAATCGTACAAGTGATAAAAATATCCCTGCAAGGAATAGTGCAAACCAGGCATCTAAAAACATACCTGCATTGCTAAAATTAGCAAATGCTGTAGACAGTAAAATAAAACCGCTATACCAATGAATGCCATTGCTGAGATCATAGTCAGGTGCCTGTAAGAAGTGAACGCTGCTATAAATGATACTGACAATAATTATTGCCGATAATGAATTCATTACTGATGTCAGCTGTGATTGTAGTAGACCGCGAAACAATGTTTCTTCTATAAGGCCTATGATACTTGCGGAAACAAGGGCACTGGCAAAAACTAACAATGGCTCTAATAAGCTTTGTGGAACTGGTTCCCATAGTCTAAATCCACAAGACAAAAACAAAATTGAGATTGGCACCAACATGATCAACCCGAATAGCCATGAGCGTACTGCTATTTTAGTGAAGTGTTTACGGCTAAAGCCTAGTGATGAAAAGTTGTTTATATTTAACATTCGACATGTTGGGTAGAATAGTAATACCGCAAAAAATAATATTGTTCGTGAGACGATACGCTCGAGATTAGCACCGCTTAATAGGAATATTGGATAGGCGAGTAAACAGCCTATTATGCAAATCGTGCAAAAATAGATAACAATAATAGTGACTCGAGACATGATAATTGCTTCTTGCTTTGATCTATATAATTTCGAAAGAGTAGTGTTTGGCTATGGATTAGCCAAGGTTGTTATATTTTATGGGTCTTATATTTCTAGTGGGATAGCACCTAACTATCGGGCGTATTTCAAGTTATACTAGCACGTTGATGTCTGTGATGATTAAGCGAGAGTGGCGGAATTGGTAGACGCGCTGGATTTAGGTTCCAGTGGGGCAACCCGTGAGAGTTCGAGTCTCTCCTTTCGCACCATCATCAATTTCAAATCAAGACTGCATAAGCAAAATACAAAATCTATTTATATACTTCTTTGAGGGCTAATGATTAATGCAAGTATCGGTTGAAGAGACAAGTGAGCTCGGAAGAAAAATCACCATCACCATTCCTTCGGATAAAGTTGAGAAAGAAGTAAATCAGCGCCTTAATGGACTAAAAGGTCGAGTAAAAATAGATGGTTTTCGACCAGGCAAGGTACCACTGAATGTTGTCCGGCAGCGTTATGGTGCACAGGTAAATCAAGAAGTGATGGCTGATGAAATGCAAGCGAGCTATCGAGATGCTGTGCTTCAAGAAAAACTACGTCCCGCGTCATCACCCAGTATCGAGCCACAAAATATTGAAAAGGGGCAAGATATAACTTTTGTTGCCTTGTTTGATGTATTCCCTGATTTTAAATTATGTGACTTTAGTAAACTTGAAGTGACGGTGCCAACTTCTGAAGTAGAGGACAAAGATGTTGATCTCACACTGGAACGTGTAAGAAAGCAGCGTATGCAGTGGAATGAAGTTGATGGTGCTTGCAAGAATGAACAAAGAATCACATTAGACTTCGTTGGCAAATTGGATGGGAAGGAATTCGAGGGTGGTAAAGCGGAAGACTTCCCGTTGGTAATGGGCGATGGCGGCATGATTGCTGGTTTTGAAGATAATTTATTGGGTCTAAAAGCTGGTGAAAACAAGAGTTTTGCCGTTACCTTTCCTGAGGACTATGGAAATAGTGAGTTAGCTGGTAAAGAAGCCACTTTTGACGTAATCATCAAAAAAGTGGAAGAGGGTGAATTGCCTGAAATTGATGATGAATTCATAAGTTCCTTCGGTGTTGATGGATCTATAGATGAACTGAAGGCTGAAATAAGAAAGTCTTTAGAAGGAGAGTTGCAGCAGCAGTTAAATGTAAAATCTAAAGAAGCTGTAATGCAAGTGCTGCTCGATAACAATGAACTGTCATTGCCCGAGTCCATGGTAAGCCAGGAAGTAGCGGCACTAAGAAAACAAGCGTTAGAAAATTTCAAAATGGAAACAGACTCAGAATTGCCTGACAACTTATTTGAAGAAGAAGCCAAGCGTAGAGTTAAATTGGGTTTAGTGATTGGTGAAATTGTCAGTGAGCAGAAGCTACAAGTAGATACGCAATTGGTCAATCAGCGTATACAGCAGCTCGCTAGTCAGTATGCAGATCGTGAACAGGTCATTCAGTATTATTCTACGAATAATCAAGCGCGTGCTAGTGTTGAGTCATTAGTGATGGAAGATCAAGTTGTAGAGTGGATCATGGGGCAGGTTATTAAGAAAGAAAACAAAGAGTCATTTGATAGTATTGTGAAACAACGTCAATAAATTAATGAAGGTGAAAAGTGCTATGGATAATGGAAACTCTCAAGAGCCGATGATGAATCTTGTGCCAATGGTCGTTGAACAATCCGCGCGAGGCGAACGAGCTTATGACATATATTCTCGATTACTTAAGGAACGTGTCATTTTTATTGTCGGTCCTATCGAGGACCATATGGCAAATTTGATTGTTGCACAGATATTATTCTTAGAATCAGAAAATCCAGATAAAGACATTTCCATTTATATTAATTCACCAGGTGGTTCTGTCACAGCAGGTATGGCCATTTATGACACCATGCAATTTACTAAGCCGGATATTAGTACGTTATGCATAGGTCAGGCTGCGAGCATGGGAGCTGTTTTGTTGGCTGGTGGCACTGATGGCAAACGTTATGCATTACCTCATTCGAGAGTCATGATTCATCAGCCGTTAGGAGGTTTTCAAGGCCAGGCCTCAGATTTTGACATCCATGCTAAGGAAATTCTTAAAATCCGTGAGCAGCTAAATCGTGTGTTATCTAAGCATACTGGTCAAACAATGGAGACAATTAGCGAGGATACTGAGCGTGATAACTTCATGGATAGCGAAGAAGCGCGCGAATATGGACTAATTGATAAAGTTTTGACCACCCGTGGCGCTGATTAGCATTGAGAACCATTTAAAATAGTGATATAAAGCACTGATATTAAACAATATAATTGGACGATTTTTAAATGCCGATGTAAAGTACCATTCTGGGAATAGATTCGCTTTTTCCTTTAGGTAATTCGTCATAAACTAACGCTGATAAAAACTACCCGTAGAACTGATAGGATTTCAATATGAGCGGTGATGATTCAAAGAAAGAAACCGATAGCGGAAAACTACTTTACTGTTCATTCTGCGGCAAAAGTCAGCATGAAGTAAGGAAACTTATCGCTGGTCCTTCAGTATTTATATGCGATGAGTGTGTTGAATTATGTAATGACATTATTCGTGAAGAGATGCAGGAACAATCACCTGCTAGTGGAAATAAACTTCCGAAGCCTAAAGAAATTAATGCCATCTTAGATGAGTATGTAATAGGCCAAGTCAGTGCAAAAAAAGTATTGTCGGTTGCTGTCTATAATCACTACAAACGTCTAGAAGCTAGCAACGGCTCTAAAGATAGTGTCGAATTGGCGAAAAGCAACATCTTGTTGGTTGGTCCAACCGGGTCAGGAAAAACCTTATTAGCAGAAACATTAGCGCGACTTCTTAACGTGCCATTCACGATTGCCGATGCTACTACATTAACTGAAGCGGGTTATGTAGGTGAAGATGTAGAAAATATTATTCAAAAACTTTTACAAAAGTGCGACTACGATGTAGAAAAAGCACAGACAGGTATTGTTTATATTGATGAGATCGACAAGATTTCTCGTAAATCTGATAACCCATCGATTACTCGTGATGTGTCTGGTGAAGGAGTTCAGCAAGCATTATTGAAGCTCATTGAAGGCACGGTTGCTTCAGTTCCTCCTCAAGGTGGTCGTAAGCACCCGCAGCAAGAATTTTTACAAGTCGATACAAGTAACATTCTGTTCGTGTGCGGTGGTGCATTTGCAGGGTTAGATAAAGTGATTCTTGATCGTACCGAGAAAACAGGTATAGGTTTTTCTGCTGAAGTACGTGCAACCAATGACGATACCTCGGTGGGAGAAATCTTGCACGGTGTTGAACCTGAAGACCTTGTGCGTTACGGTTTGATTCCTGAATTTGTAGGTCGCTTGCCAGTGGTGGCAACACTAGAAGAATTAGATTCTGATGCATTAGTTCGAATTCTTACTGAGCCTAAAAATGCTTTAACTAAGCAATACACACGATTATTTGAGATGGAAGATGCAGAAATAGAATTCCGTCCAAATGCATTAACCGCTGTTGCTAAGAAAGCCATGGAGCGCAAAACAGGCGCACGTGGTTTGCGTACTATCCTGGAAAATGTGCTTCTAGACACTATGTATGATTTGCCATCAATTGATGGTGTGACTAAGGTAGTTGTAGATGAAGCTGTTATTAAGGGTGACGCCAAGCCTTATCTCATCTACGAGAGCACAGACTACGAAAAAGCAGCTGCTGAGGAATAAGCTTCCTTGTACAGGCTTTGCCCATACTCACTTGAAATTGGTGTTGGGTGTCCATATATAGTGTGAATATCAATTCACATTTAACTTCTACTCATTAGACTCAAAGGAGTCTCTATGGCTGACCAGCAAGAAAATAATCCTATCGATCTTACAGACATTTCTAATGTCCCTGTATTGCCATTACGCGATGTTGTCGTGTATCCAAATATGGTGATCCCATTATTTGTCGGTCGTGATAAGTCCATTCAAGCATTAGATGCGGCTATGGCAAATAACAAACAGATTTTATTGGTTGCACAAAAAAGTGCAGAGCTTGATGAGCCATCATTTGACGATTTCCATACCATTGGGACATTGTCATCAATTTTGCAATTGCTAAAACTTCCAGACGGCACTATCAAGGTATTAGTAGAAGGTGCCGAGCGTGCAAAAGTTATCCGATTTGCGGAAGAGTCAGAATATTTTACTGCTGAAATTGCAGTCCTTGATAACGAAGAGCCTGAAGATGAGAAAAAACTTGAAGTACTTTCTCGTTCAATTGTTAGCTTGTTTGAGCAGTATGTAAAACTAAATAAAAAAGTGCCACCTGAAGTGTTAACTTCGTTAGCTGGTATAGATGATCCTAGTCGATTGTCAGATACCATTGCTGCACATATGTCTTTGAAACTCGATGAAAAACAGCATGTCTTAGAAATCGTTTCAACCTACGAGCGTCTAGAGCATTTGATGAATTTAATCGAAGCTGAACTAGATGTATTGCAGATTGAAAAGCGTATCCGCGGTCGGGTTAAGCAGCAAATGGAAAAGAGCCAGCGAGAGTACTATCTTAATGAGCAAATGAAAGCGATTCAGAAAGAACTTGGTGAGATGGAAGACGCGCCAAATGAAGTCGAAGAGCTTGCACAAAAAATAGAAGATGCTGGTATGCCGGAAGAGGCTAAAGAAAAAGCTACTTCTGAGTTGAATAAATTAAAGTTAATGTCTCCAATGTCTGCAGAAGCTACTGTGGTAAGAAATTATCTTGACTGGATGGTCGGTACGCCCTGGAAGAAGAAAAGTAAGATAAATCGCAATCTTGCCAATGCGGAAAACATTCTTGAAGAAGATCACTATGGTCTTGACAAAGTCAAAGAACGTATCCTTGAGTATTTGGCTGTGCAACAACGTGTGAAAAAACTGAAAGGACCAATTCTATGTTTAGTGGGACCTCCAGGTGTGGGTAAAACATCTCTTGGAAAGTCTATCGCACGTGCAACCGGAAGAAAGTACACCCGCATGTCTTTAGGTGGAGTGCGTGATGAAGCCGAAATTCGAGGGCATCGTCGGACTTACATAGGTTCTTTGCCAGGAAAAATTATTCAAAATCTTTCAAAGATAGGTGTAAGAAACCCAATGTTCTTGTTGGATGAAATTGACAAAATGGCTGCAGACTTCCGCGGTGATCCATCATCAGCAATGTTAGAAGTCTTAGACCCAGAGCAGAACAATACTTTTAGTGATCACTATCTAGAAGTTGATTTTGATTTATCAGATGTAATGTTTGTTGCTACATCAAACAGCATGAATATTCCAGGTCCATTATTAGACCGTATGGAAGTTATTCGTATTCCGGGATATACAGAAGATGAAAAATTAAATATCGCCATGCGTTATTTGTTGCCTAAGCAAATTAAGACTAATGGTTTGAAGGAAAATGAAATAGAAATCAGCAAAGAGTCTGTCCAAGATATTATTCGTTACTACACGCGTGAAGCCGGTGTGCGTAATCTTGAAAGAGAAATTTCTAAAATTTGCCGTAAAGTGGTTAAGTCGATTGTTTTAGGAAAAGACAATCAAAAAATCATAGTTACACCAGAGAATATTGATGACTACTTGGGTGTGCGTAAATTCCGTTATGGTTTAGCCGACGAGAAAGATCAAATTGGCCAGGTAACAGGACTGGCTTGGACCGAAGTAGGTGGTGAGCTGCTAAGTATAGAATCTGAGATTGTCTTAGGTAAAGGCAAGATGATGGCGCCAACTGGTAATCTTGAAGATGTGATGAAGGAATCAATTCAAGTAGCGCAAACTGTTGTTCGTAGTCGTGCTATATCATTAGGCGTTAGTCCGGAATTTTACGATAAAGTTGATATTCACATACATGTCCCTGAGGGCGCTGTGAAAAAGGATGGACCAAGTGCTGGTATAGGGATGACTACTGCATTGGTGTCAGCATTAACTCATATTCCTGTGCGTGCTGATGTCGCAATGACAGGTGAAATAACATTGCGAGGTGAGGTATTGCCTATCGGTGGACTAAAAGAAAAATTATTGGCGGCTCATCGAGGCGGAATTAAAACAGTGGTCATACCTGAAGAAAATGAAAAAGACCTAGTTGAGATCCCAGATAATATTAAAGCACAAATAGAAATTCGGCCAGTTCGTTGGATTGATGAAGTGCTCGAAATAGCATTAACTGAAAAGCCTACACCTTTGGAAGGTGGTGAGAACTTAAGCGAGTTGAAAAAGAAAATACTTGCTGTCGGTAATAAAAAAGAAGAAGTGAGACACCACTAGTCCTTTATTGACAGTGTGAATCCCTTGCTGGTATAACTTCTCTGCGCATTAAAGGTTGTTCTTGTATGCACTTGATGAAAATGAAAGTGTGTATTCTTTTACATTTACTTTGAGCTTTTAGTAATATCAATCATAAGTATCGATATATCT
The DNA here is from genome assembly GCA_033344735.1 of Gammaproteobacteria bacterium. Lineage (NCBI taxonomy): Bacteria > Pseudomonadati > Pseudomonadota > Gammaproteobacteria > Gammaproteobacteria bacterium. The sequence continues at coordinate 1,104,932 of JAWPMW010000001.1, read as the reverse complement.
TTGTGCTAATCAACACCGTACTAGACTTCTATAATAATCAATTCAGGGGTAAATCATTCAATGAATAAAACTGAGTTAACTGAAGCGGTTGCAAGTGCCGCTGATCTTTCTAAGGCATCAGCAGGTAGAACAGTAGATGCAGTCATCGAAGCAATCACAGGTGCACTTAAAAGTGGTGATCAAGTAGCGATTGCAGGGTTTGGAACATTTCTAGTTCGTGAGCGTGGGGCTCGCACTGGCAGAAATCCAAGAACTGGCGAACCTATGGAAATTAAAGCATCAAAAGTTCCTGCGTTTAAAGCTGGAAAAGCTTTGAAGGATGCCGTAAACTAGCGCGCCTTTTGCATGGGTGCTTAGCTCAGCTGGTAGAGCATCGCCCTTACAAGGCGAGGGTCGGGGGTTCGATCCCCTCAGCACCCACCAATAGCAAATAGCTATACATGGAGTGGTAGTTCAGCTGGTTAGAATATCGGCCTGTCACGCCGGGGGTCGCGGGTTCGAATCCCGTCCACTCCGCCATCTTTTATACAAATAGGGGAAGATTTCATCTTCTCCTATCTTGTATAATACCCGCCAATTTTAAATATAAATCTAATTGAGTTAATTTTATGTTGATGCAAATTCGTGAGCGAGCGAGCGGTATCATCGCTTACATTATTATCGGTTTGATAGCCATTCCATTCGCATTTTGGGGGATTCATGAATATCTCGGCGGTCCTGACGATCAAAAAGTAGCCGTTGTTAATGATGAAGAAATTGTAAAGCGAGCGTTTGATGCTCAAGTTCAAGATCAGCGCCGTTACTTGAAATCAATTCTGGGTAGTTCCTTTGATTCTGTCTATAGCGATGAAAGTAAATTGAAGCAAAGTGTTCTTGATTCATTGATACAAAACGCATTGCTCAGTGATGAAATTAATGATGCTGGCTACCGTATCAGCGATAACAAATTAACAGAACGTATACAGGCGGTACCTCAGTTTCAGAATGCAGGTCGATTTGATTCTGCAAGATATGAACAGCTATTAACATCTCAACGACGAAGTCCTGTTGAGTTTGAAAATCAACTGCGTCTAGAAGAGGCTATTAATCAGTATCAAGGTAGTGCTGTCTACTCTAGTTTCCTACCAAGTGAAGACAAGAAAAAATATTCTGCTCTTAAACAGCAAAAACGCAACTTCGATTATTTTTTGATTAACGCAGATGAAAATTCTGTTGAAGTCACAGATAAAGAAATTGATGACTATTATCAATCTAATAAGCAGTCTTTTAAAACATTGCAGCGTGTTAAGTTGGAATATTTGGAAGTCAAACAGAAAGATATTGGTGATGCGCTTACATTTACAGAAGATGAAATACAGTCTTCTTATGATGACGATCCTGGTCGATATCAAACGCCTGAGCTAAGAAAAGCCAGCCACATATTACTGAAGTTAGAGGAAAATGCATCTGAAGACCAAGTTGCTTTGGCGCTAAGTAATATGAAAACTGCAGCTGATCGAATCAAAAATGGTGAAGATTTTGCCAATTTAGCGGAAGAAATTTCTGAAGATAAATTTTCCGCCGATAAAGGTGGAAGTCTTGGTTATATTACTCGTACAGATTTTGATAATCCTGTTTTTGTTCAGACATTATTTTCTATGCAAAAAGGCGATGTGAGTGCCCCGATTAAAACTAGTCTAGGTGTGCAGTTAATTAAATTGGAAGATATTACCTCTCCAAAAACTAAAGCGCTTGAGCAAGTACGTACACAAATAGAAAATGAATTACGTGCCGATGCTTCTGATAAGGAATATATAGAGATTGCTGAACGATTATCGAACTTAAGCTATGTGAACGAAGATAATTTAGACTCGGCAGCAGATGAGCTGGGTATGAAAGTGCAGACTTCTGATTGGATATCTGGTGCAGAATTAGAAGGTATTGCTTCTTACCCAAGTGTAGTTAGTGCTGCATTTTCTGACGAAGTGTTAAATAAAGGCGTAAATAGTGCTCTTTTGGAAGTGGCAGATGGATATTCTATCGTTGTTCGTGTTGCTGAGCATGAGCCTTCAGAAATTCAGCCTTTAGGCGTAGTTAAAGACGATATTATACGGACTGTGAAAACCATCAAAGCGCGTGATCAATTGATATCTAAAGCCAAAAATGTAATAGAAAAACTAAATGACAATTCGTCAAATATTGACAATGTGGTTAAGCAATTTGATGTTTCTCTTGAATCTGCTGGGGCTCTATTGCGCGATGATGATTCGGTGCCTGATGGAATTGTAGATCATGTATTCTCTCTTTCAACGTCAAGTAGCTATCCTCTGTTTGATGGTGTTGAGCTTGATAATGGGCAGTTTGCAGTAATAAGATTAAACGAAGTGTTGAGCGTCGCTGATTCTGATGTAAATATTGAAACTGCAGAATGGATTTCTGTGCAAGGTCGATATGGTCGGAGAGAAATGCAAGCAATGTTAAATGCATTGAGAGAAACGGGAGATGTTACCGTGTTTCCTGAGAATATTTAACTATTAATAAATTGATGAAATTGCATTGGCAAATATCAATTGCGTTGGCCTTTGCGGTTGTTGTAGGTTCATTAACTACATCAATTAATACCATTTCTGGTTTTGATCTTATCCCCATTTTTGAGTTCTTTGGTGCATTATTTCTTAATGCACTAAAAATGATTATTGTTCCGTTAATTGTTTCTTCTATTATTGTTGGTATTGCCAGCATTGAACAAGATGGTTCATTTGCACGCATGGGAAGTAAAACGCTTCTCTATTATGTTTTAACCAGTACTATTGCAATCATTATTGGTTTGGTAATGGTGATGGTATTCCAACCTGGATTGATTAATGATGTGCCAGCAAAAGAAGTGCTCGGGCTTCATGCCGATACAGCAGAAATCACTCAGAAAGTAGGAGATGCAAGTACAGGGGATATTGCCGGCATATTTCTACGCATGATTCCACCTAATATCATTCATGCAGCCGCGCAAGGTCAAATGTTGGGGTTGATCTTCTTTAGTCTATTGTTTGGATATTTTATTTCTCAGCTCAAAAATGAGCATAATATAACGATGAAGGTTTTCTTCGAAGGCATGTTTGAAGTCATGATGAAAATGACTGATCTAATCATGCGTTTTGCACCTATTGGCGTGTTTGCCTTGGTAGCTAAAATTGTTGCGACATCTGGTATCGATGTGTTTATACCATTAGCGAAGTTTTTCTTTGTAGTTTTAGCTGCACTTGTTATTCACATGTTTGTTGTGATGCCAATTTTGTTAAAACTGATTGCGCGTGTTCGCCCTATAAAACATTTTCAAGCAATGTCTCCCGCATTATTAACTGCATTTTCAACTAGCTCGTCATCTGCAACATTGCCAGTTACTTTGGACTGCGTACAAGATCGTGCAGGTGTGTCTAATAAGACATCTAGTTTTGTTTTGCCATTAGGTGCGACTATTAATATGGATGGAACTGCATTATATGAATGTGTCGCTGCCTTATTTATTGCTCAGGCTTATGGCTTGGAGTTGGGCTTTGTGCAGCAATTTACAGTGGTCATTCTCGCATTAATGACATCAATTGGAGTGGCTGGTGTGCCTGCTGCAAGCTTGGTTGCTATTACAATTATCTTAGCTGCAATGGGTCTTCCACTAGAGGGAATAGGCCTGATTTTAGCAGTGGATAGAGTATTGGATATGTGTCGTACCGCAGTGAATGTGTTTAGTGATTCATGCGGTGCGGTGATCATTGCTCGTTCTGAAGGAGAGCAAACTAGTCTTGTAACTTAATAACCTGTCATTCCAACAATATTGAATCCTGAGTCCACGTAGGTAATTTCTCCAGTAATGCCACTGGCTAAGTCGGAACATAAAAATGCAGCAGCATTGCCAACTTCTTCAATAGTTACATTTTTACGTAAAGGCGCATTTTGTTCTACGTGATCAAGCATTTTGCGAAAGTCCCCAATTCCTGCTGCTGCTAAAGTTCTTATTGGACCTGCAGAAATGCAGTTCACACGAATATTGTCAGGGCCTAATGCATAAGCCATATACCTCGTATTAGCTTCTAGGCTTGCTTTAGCGAGTCCCATAACATTGTAATTTGGCATTGCTTTCATTGCGCCTAAATAGGTGAGCGAAATGATTGCGCTAGGGTGTCCGCTCATCATCGGGCGTGCAGCTTTCGCCAGTGCGGTTAAACTATAGCTGCTGATGTCATGAGCAAGTTTTGATCCTTCGCGAGTAGTATTTTCAACGAAGTCGCCTTCAAGCTCTTCTTTAGGAGCAAATGCGACCGAATGGACTAAGATGTCAAATTCTGTCCAGTGAGTTCCTAATTGCTTAAACAGGTCGGAAATGTTCTCGTCGGTGGCAACATCGCAAGGAAGCACTATATTACTTCCACATTCATTGGCTAATTTTTCGACACGTGACTGGAGGCGATCATTCTGGTAAGTAAAGGCTAATTCAGCGCCCTGTTCATGCATGGCCTTGGCCACTCCCCAAGCAATTGATCGATTACTCGCAACGCCAATTATTAATGCTTTTTTATTCGCCAGAAAACCCATGGTTTCTCCTGTAAAAGTAGTTCGCCTGATTACGTGCTAATCGCTATACTGGTGCGATTGAATTCATAATTATACATTGTCCGATAAGTTGATGGCAGGTAGATATACTTTTAAAATTTTTTTGCTGATAATTTTATCGGGCGTGCTTCTATATGGCTGTCAAGAAAGTCAGTGGAATAATCCTTATCGGGATATAGATGCCGACAAAGAGATAATTTATTCAGCGTTTCAAGAGCGTCCTAAAGAATTAGATCCGGTTAAATCTTATAGTGCAAGTGAATATATCTTTATTACGCAAATTTACGAGCCACCTCTGCAATATCATTACTTGAAACGTCCTTATCAACTTATTCCATTAACTGCGGCACATATGCCAACGAAGATATATCTTGATGAACAAGCAAACGAATTACCCACTGATGCAAATCCTGAAGATATTGCGTTTACCGATTATATTGTCGAAATACAACAAGATATCGAATATCAACCACATCCAGCTTTAGCTAAAAACAAAGCAGGTGGCTATTATTACCATGAATTGACAGATGCAGGCCTAAATGATGTATTTGAGTTAAGTGATTTTGCGCGCCAAGGTAGCAGAGAACTAACTGCTTATGATTATGTATACCAAATTAAACGCTTGGCACATCCAAATTTACACTCGCCACTCGCGGGATTATTAGGAAACTATATTGTTGGCTTTAAAGATTATCGTGAAAAAATATTAGCGTCCTTAAATGAGAATGATAGTTTTCAGTGGTTAGATTTACGATCTATAGATATGGCAGGTTTAGAAGTTCTTGATGATTATCGTTACCGAATTAGAGTAAAAGGGATTTATCCGCAGTTTATATACTGGTTAAGCATGCCATTTTTCTCACCTATCCCTTGGGAGGCAGATAAATTTTATGCTCAGCCTGGAATGGAAGAACGAAATATTTCATTTGATTGGTACCCAATTGGTACGGGGCCATTCATGCTAACGGAAAACAATCCAAATTTACGTATGGTGTTGGATCGTAATCCAAATTTTCATGGTGAAACCTATCCGACCGAAGGCGAGCCAGGTGATATGGAAGCGGGTTTGTTAGATGATGCAGGAAAATCTTTACCGTTAGTTGATAAAGTTGTTTTTAGTTTGGAAAAAGAAAGCATCCCATATTTTAATAAATTCCTTCAGGGTTATTATGATACATCGGGTATCACTTCAGATAGTTTTGATCAATCAGTTGAACTTAATTCACAAGGAGAATTTGGTTTAACTGAAGAAATGAAAGGAAAAGATATAGAGCTCGCCTCAGCCGTACAGCCAAGTTTATATTATCTAGGTTTTAATATGCGTGATGCAGTGCTTGGTGGAGACTCTGAGCGCGCACGTTTACTAAGGCGCGCCATTTCAATTGTTGTTGATTATGACGAGTTTATATCTATTTTTAAAAATGGCCGTGGCATTCCGGCACAAGGGCCAATTCCGCCGGGTATTTATGGTTACGAAAAAGGTGAAGCCGGTATTAATCCTTATGTGTACAACTGGGAGAATGATCGTCCAGTAAGAAAAAGTATTGCTGAAGCGAAGCAGATTATGGTGGATGCTGGTTATGCAGATGGAATTGATCAAGATTCAGGGAGACCTCTAATTCTTTACTATGATGCTGTGAGTCGAGGGGCGGATACTAAAGCATTGCTAAATTGGATGGTGAAACAATTTAAGAAGATTGATATCGAATTAGTTATTCGTGGTACTGATGTCAACCGTTACTACGATAAAATTCGTGATGGTAGTGTGCAAATTTATACTCTAGGTTGGAATGCAGATTACCCTGATCCAGAAAACTTTTTCTTTCTTTTATACGGCCCGCACTCAGTATTAGATAGCAAGGGTCAGAATTACAGTAACTATAGTAACCCTGAGTTTGATGCATTATTCGATCAAATGAAAAATATGGAAAATGGGCCAGAACGTCTAGCGCTAATCCGTCAAATGAACGAGATTGTTAGAGCCGATGCGCCATGGGTTTGGGCATTTAATCCTAAAGGATACTCTTTGTACCATGGTTGGTATGAAAATGTTAAGCCGAATGCGATGGCAAATAATTATATCAAGTACCGCCGCATTGAACCTGGGGTGCGCGCTGAACTACGTGAGAAATGGAATAAGCCTATACTGTGGCCAATCTATTTAATTGCAATTTTATTAATTGTTACAGTCATTCCAGCAATTCGGGGTTACTACCAACGTGAAAAAGCTAAAGCATTATGATTAGCTATATTATTCGAAGATTATTGTATGCTATTCCGATTCTAATTGGCGTGAATATAATTACCTTTATATTATTTTTTGTGGTCAATTCACCTGATCATATGGCAATTAGTCAGCTAGGTGAAAAGCATACAACCGCAGAGCAAATTGAAGAGTGGAAACGCGAGAGAGGTTATCATTTGCCTTTACTTGTGAATGGGGAAGAAATAGGAGTAAGCAAATTAACTGAAACTATTTTTTTCCAAAAATCGATAAAATTATTTATATTCGATTTTGGAAGTTCTGATAGTGGAAGAAATATCGGTTATGACATTAGTAATCGCATGTGGCCAAGCTTGGCAATAGCAGTGCCTAATTTAATTCTTGGTTTGTTGGTTACAATTACGTTTGCTTTATTAATCGCATTTTTTCGCGCCACATATATCGATTATTGGGCGGTCATCATATGTGTCGCTTTAATGTCAGTTTCTGCCTTGTTTTACATTATTGGCGGGCAGTTTGTCATAGGAAAATTATTGCAAGTAGTGCCGATATCTGGTTATGACACAGGATTTGAAGCCATAAAGTTTTTGATTCTTCCAGTCATCATAGGAGTTATTGGGGGGATTGGTTCTAGTACTCGTTGGTATCGTACTATCTTTCTAGAAGAGATAAACAAAGATTATGTGCGTACCGCTAGATCAAAAGGTTTGTCTGAGCAACTAGTCTTATTCAGACATGTTTTAAGAAATGCTTTAATTCCAATTTTGACTGGTGTAGTAGTTGTTTTGCCTATGTTATTTATGGGTAGTTTGTTGGTGGAAAGTTTTTTTGGTATTCCTGGGCTGGGTAGTTATACGATTGATGCAATAAACAGCCAGGATTTTGCAATTGTAAGATCTATGGTTTATCTGGGTTCTGTTTTATACATTATTGGTTTGATATTGACAGATATTTCTTACACATTGGTTGATCCACGTATTCGCTTAAATTAATCATGCCATTTCAGCCCGTCATATTAATCACAGATGCATTATTCTTTTTCTTAACTGCGTTGTTGTTGATGTTTGTATTATTCGCACGTAAGCGCGAACATATAAATCGACCATGGAAAAAAGTATTCAAACGTACTACAGGGGTTGTTTCTTTATTGGTGTTATTAACTTACTACAGCATTGCACTGTTAGATTCTATGCATTTTAACCCGCGATTAGAAAATGCAAAGGCTGAACACAATCAATACTCTAATGAAATATTGAGTGTGCTAGATGTTTTAATGACGCCCATGCGAATCCAGGTAGAGAAAACATTTTCTGCACCGCTTGCGACACATTTGTTTTCTAAAGAAATGGTGCAGCAAGCAGATGGATCTATGCAGCAAATATATCCGCCACTCAAGTTTGGGGGTGCGCATTTAGATTATTCCAAACAAGATAAAATTTCTGATATTACTTTGCTTGTTATCAAGGGATTGTTTTATGCATTTATTGCCTGGTGTGTGCTGTGGGCATTGATATGCTTGGTGAATTCGAAGAGATATAAGCAATCATTTCCTGAGTCATTATCTAAGCTGTTTGTAGCTAATCATGACTATCCTGTGCGAGCAATAGCAATAACAACGGGGCTGATAATCATATTTATCTCTGTGTGTATGGTGGTTGGTTCGTACTATCATTTGTTTGGAACAGATAAAGTAGGCCAAGATGTTTTTTATCAAGCGATTAAAAGCATTCGTACAGGAATTTTGATTGGAACTCTTACTACTATTGTGATGCTGCCAGTGGCGATATCGCTAGGCGCAATGGCTGGTTACTTCAGAGGGTGGGTGGATGATGTCATTCAGTATTTATATACAACATTGAATTCAATTCCGGGTGTGTTACTCATAGCTGCATCTATTTTGCTAGTGCAAATTTATATGAGTAATAATGAGGAGAACTTTAATAGTTTAATTGAACGCGCGGATGTGCGTTTGTTATTTCTCTGTTTAATTTTGGGTGTCACTAGTTGGACAGGATTGTGTCGCTTATTACGTGCTGAAACATTTAAGTTGCGCGAAATGGAATACATTCAGGCAGCAACCGCTTTTGGGGTAACAAAATTTAGAATCCTCACGCGTCATGTTATGCCGAATTTTATGCATATTGTATTAATTACTGTGGCGCTTGATTTTAGTGGTTTAGTGTTGGCAGAAGCAGTGTTGTCTTATATCAATATTGGGGTGGATCCTGCAACTAATAGCTGGGGGAATATGATTAATCAAGCGCGTCTTGAAATGGCGCGTGATCCCGTGGTGTGGTGGTCGCTAACTGCAGCCTTTGTGTTTATGTTTACGCTAGTATTATTCGCGAATCTATTTGCAGATGTTGTACGAGACGCATTAGATCCGCGTGTATCAGGCTCGGAATAATTCTTATGTCATTATTGAGAGTAAATAACTTATGCACTGATATAAAACTGTCAGATCGAACTATTAATGCTGTTAAGGATATTTCTTTCGAGGTTAATAATGGCGAGACATTTGCGCTAGTAGGTGAATCGGGTTCTGGCAAGTCTATAACTGCTTTATCTATTGCAAGGCTATTACCAGATGCAGCAAAAATCTCTCAAGGGCAGGTATTATTGAACGGCGATAATTTGCTTGACCATAGTGAACGAGAGATGCGTTCAGTGCGGGGGAGTAAAATTTCTATGATTTTTCAGGAGCCTATGACCTCGTTAAATCCGGTTATAAAAATCGGTGACCAGATAATTGAATCTATGATTCACCATGAAAGTATATCGAAATCAGTTGCACGTGGAAGGTGTTTGGATTTATTGAACGCTGTTGGGCTGCCTAATGCTCAACGTAATATGAAAGAGTATCCTCATCAATTATCTGGTGGCATGCGTCAGCGTATTATGATTGCAATCGCATTGGCAGCAAGTCCAGATGTGTTAATTGCGGATGAGCCAACAACTGCCCTAGATGTGACAATTCAAGCACAAGTGCTAGAGCTGCTTAAAAAGCTTCAGGAAGAATTAAAAATGGGTTTGATATTTATCACTCATGACCTAGGGGTAGTTCAACAAATCGCTGATCGGGTCGCGGTGATGCGCTATGGAGAAATTGTAGAAACTGCTTCTAGTGAAGCATTTTTTTTATCTCCCAAACATGCTTATAGCCAACAGTTACTTAACGCGGTGCCAAGTATTCACAAGAGGGGGACTCGTCTATCGGTCAATGGTGAGCAAGCTATAGATAGTATTAGTCCTTCAGTGCAACCCGATGAACACGATCATCCTGTATTGGATGTACACCAGCTTAAAGTCCACTTCCCAATAAGAAAGGGTATTTTTAAGCGTGTGGTTGGCTATGTGAAAGCTGTGAATGATGTTTCTCTGAAGCTGTATCCAGGTAAAACGCTAGCGTTAGTCGGTGAATCGGGGTGCGGTAAAACAACAGTAGGTAAAAGTATTTTACGGTTGCTTGAAGTTACTAATGGAGATGTTAACTTCCAAGGTCAAAATTTAATTAGTCTTGATGGCGAAGCATTACGTGCTCGTCGAAGTGAATTACAAATTGTATTTCAAGATCCATATTCATCTTTAAATCCTCGAATGTTGGTAGGCGATATTATTGAAGAGGGTATGGTGTCGCTGGGTATTGAAAATAATGCAAGTCAACGCAGACTGACTGTGGCAAAGTTGTTAGGTCAGGTTGGTTTACCTGAAGATGCAAGTAATCGATATCCGCATGAGTTCTCAGGTGGGCAACGACAACGCATCTGTATAGCGCGGGCATTAGCTGTTAAACCTCAAGTAATTATCTGTGATGAGCCTACTAGTGCTCTGGATGTATCAGTGCAAGCACAGGTATTGAATCTATTAAAAGACCTACAAGCAAAGTTAGGCATGAGTTACTTATTTATCACTCATGATATGTCGGTGGTGAGTTATTTAGCAGACGACGTTGCAGTGATGCACGGCGGAGAAATTGTGGAAAGCGGTACTGCTTTAGATGTACTTCAAAATCCTCAGCATGATTACACTAAAAAGCTACTTTCCGCAGTTCCAAAACTGCATTTACATTAAATTAAATTGATTCTTAAAATATTATTCTGTAAAAAACTCTAATTTAATGTTTGCGACTTCAATTATGTCGTTGTCTTCTAGTTGTGTTGCCTTGTCTTTAAGAGGCTCGCCATTTAATAATGTTGGCTGTCCATCCTGACCTTGTACGTGAATTAGGAAATAGCCTTTAGCGCGTTTAGTTACACCAGCGACAGCTAGCTTTGGCGAACCAAATGTTGTCAGGGATTTCTTCAGATCTAATACTAAGCCAGCATTCTTACCATTTAGAACTTGTAGCTTACCAAGGCGATCAGGATCTTGGGTGCTTTCACTGCTTGGTGGAACTGGGTTAGGGCTTGGTGCAGCGGCTGGTTTGGGCTCAACTTCATCATTGGTTGAATCAGCTGATTTTGACACTTTAGATGTTTGCGATGAAGTTTCTTTGACTTCAGCTTCATCACGCGTATCAATAATAGGTGCGGGATGATTTGTTGCAGGGCTTGTTGGTCTAGGTTCAATTAGAGTGTCTTCTTTTTTGAGGAACTCATCAACTGAGCCTGCGTCACCAGGAGATAGCACGATCGTTTTTTCTAATATATCATTTTCCTCGTCATCCGCTTCTTGAGGCTCATTGCCTACATAGCGTATACGGTGATTACCTACATCGATTAAGTCGCCATCTTCTAGAGCGTGTTTCTTTACTAGACGCGCATTAACATAAGTCCCGTTGGTACTATTTAAGTCCTCAAGGAAAGAGCTATCTAATACTGTGATTATCTGGGTATGGTAGCTGCTGATAGCTAAGTTATTGATACATATATCATTATCAGGCTTGCGACCTATTGTCATTTTTTCTTTAGTAATAGGAAATTCGCCAACCAGCTTATCTTCAAGTGTGACTACTAAGTGTGACATGACCATCTATTGTCCAAATATCTTTTTTAAATTAGTGTTCCAGCGTTTTTTCTCTGGGAATGCCTTTGTCGGTTGAGCCAATAATACTGAAATATTATCTCGGCCACCTTTAACATTTGCACATTCCACCAGATTTTCAGCTATTTTGTCGAGATTATCACGGAACTCACTCACTATATTAGATATTTCTTGATCATCTACCATATCCGTCAGACCATCGGAGCATAGTAAATAGATGTCGCCCGGAATCACCATGTCCTCACGGATGTCCACTGCAGTGGTTGGCTGGATGCCAAGAGCTCTTGTAACTAGGTTCCGGTTAAGAGAGGCATCAGCTTCTTCTTGTGTATAGTAACCTCTATCGACTAATTCTTGTAAAAATGTGTGGTCGACAGTGACTTGCTCTAATTTTGAGCTACGAAAGCGGTACATTCTAGAATCGCCAACATGGGCAATTGTGACTTGATTGTTATACATTACCGCCAGCACTAGGGTTGTGCCCATACCGCGGCACTCTGGGTCATCCATTCCCCTTTGATATATTTTTTCATTAGCGCTAATGATCGCTTCACGAACAGCTAGACTTTCATTTGAATATCCGGTCTGAGGGTCTAAGTCACCAGGAGTTAACTTGGGTATTCGTACTTCTAATTCAGATAAAACCGTTGAAATGGCTAGTTCACTTGCTACTTCGCCGCTTTTATAGCCACCCATGCCATCGGCTAAAGCAACCAAACCAATATCGAGGTTTTCGCCTAGAAAATCTTCATTGTGGGAGCGTACTTTTCCTGTGTCAGTACGTCCGGCAACTGATAAAATTCCTTTTAGATTCATTTGGTTAAGTGCGTTTTTGGTTATTGTTTTTGTAACGAGCAAGCGCGCAATTGTTCAGAAAATTCTTCAGCATTATGGAACCGTTGCTCTGGGTCCTTAGCCAGTGCTATTTCTACCACATTTACAAGGTTTTTAGGTAGATTCGGTCTGATTTCCAGAATATTTTGATGTGGTTCATTCACAATAGTTTGCATCAGCTTAGCCATTGAATTTCCAGAGAATGGTGGAACACCAGTTAGAAGTCTATACAACGTCGCTCCTAGAGAAAATATATCGGAACGAGCGTCTAATTCTAAACTGCCTAATTGCTCAGGTGACATATAAAAAGGCGTGCCTAAAAAAGAACCGGCCAATGTCTGAGTGGAATTCGCAATATGTGCAATACCAAAATCTCCTAACTTAGCAAGTGATGCTTTGTGATCATATAAGATATTTGCAGGTTTCACATCTCTGTGAATAATACCTTTTCCATGAGCGTAGTGAAGTGCATCAGCACATTGAGCAATTAATTCGACAATTAGTGCTTTGGGTAGCAATGCTTTTGGCTGACTATAATCTTGTAATGATTTGCCTTGAATGTACTCCATTGCAATATAGGCTACATTGTTGGCGTGGCCCGAATCTGTAATTTCAATGATATTCTTATGATGCAACGATGCAGCCGTTTCAGCTTCACGCATGAAACGCGCAAGTAATTCTGTTTCTAAAGCATTTTTTTCATCATAATTAATTTCTAGAATTTTTAGTGCGACTGGTTGTTTGTCTTGCATATAATCTTTGGCTAGAAATATAGTGCTTCCTGTGCCTTTGCCTATATTGCGTACAATTTCATATCGGTCGTTGAATAAAGAGCTACTAGAGTCTGTAGGCTCTTTCTTTTGGATAGATTGTTTCTTTTCGGGCTTATCTATAGTTTGGTTAATTTTATTATGCAGTTCATTTTGAAGGTTACTTATGTGAACATAAACTTTGTTGGCAGTATCTGTTTGCTTGGTGATTTCATAATCTTGCGCAAGATTTTTTAATAATTTCACTAAATTTTCTGAAGGTTTGCATTGCTTAAATAATGTATAAGCCGCATCAAGTTTTCCTTGGCCTTGGAAGTTAAGTGCTAAGCGAATATTTTTATAATCTAGGTCGTCTTGTTTTTTTCGAGGAGTTTCGTAGTCAATTCCTAAATAAGTAGATGCGTAATATAGTGCTACAGTGAGAATGGTTGCAATGATTAAAAATGATGTTTGTAAACTGTTTTCTAGGCTATTAAGTTTCACCAATAATGCGATCACGACTAAAGCAGTACCTATGAACAGGTATAAAAAAAGGCGTGATTTTTGCGGGGTTATGGTCATTTCTGGCGCTAGACTTCATCTAAATTCAGTTAATTACGTATATTAGCAATAGAAAACACGGCAAGTGTGATTGTAGCGAACTAAGCGTTCTGCTCAGGCGATGAAATACGTGTATTTTCATAGTCTTTCGTGGATTTGTGATCGGTTACACAATTTCAGTCAGGCTGCTATTTGCGTAGAATGGCACGAGTAGTTTTTATTACTAATTAGCCGAGGTTAAATAGTTGAGTGTTTGATTTAAAAGGCATAAGAGATTGGTATCAAACTGATGCAGGCGAGATAATTTCCCATGCCATCGAGCAGCATGTGTGGAGGATCACTTCGTGTATATTTGGTTATAGCGCAATTCAGGTGGGAGATACATTTGCTAATTGCGAGCTACTGAAAAATTGTACGATATCTGAGCAGGTAAGAATTGACCGATCTAGTAGTGCAGACATTATAAGTAGCCCTGCAGCATTGCCAATATGCAGTGACAGTATTGATTTGTTTGTGTTACCGCACGCGCTAGATTTTACTGAAAAACCTCATGAAATCTTGAGAGAAGTCGAACGATGTTTAGTTCCAGAAGGTTATATGATTATTGTTGGTTTTAATCCATATTCTTTTTATGGGCTGTGGCGCTTGTTTCTTTCACGCAAGAAACAAGCGCCATGGAGTGCTAAATTTTATAGTGTTAGACGCCTTAGAGACTGGTCATCATTATTAGGGTTTGAAGAAGTTGAATTGCATTTTACTGCTCACTTGCCGCCATTCAAGCGAATACAGGGATGGAAAAAAATGCAATCACTGGGGCGGATATTGCAATATCATTTATCAAATATTGGCGGTGTTTATATTTTTGTAGCGCGTAAGCGTGTAGCAAGGTTAACCCTTCTTAAGCGTGTATGGCCGACTGCAACTAATCAAATATTGACAGGTAAATTACCCAAACCAACTGTAGGGATGCATGAAGATGTCGAATCACGTTGAAATATTTACTGACGGTGCATGCCGTGGTAACCCTGGTCCAGGAGGGTGGGGAGTATTGTTGCGTTTTGATGATTCGGAAAAGATGCTTAAAGGTGCAGTCAATGATACGACTAATAATAGAATGGAATTGCAAGCTGCAATTTCAGCTTTAGAAAGCTTATCGAGGCCATGTAAAATTCAACTGACAACTGATTCGCGTTATGTAATGGATGGTATCCAGCAGTGGATGCCTAACTGGAAAAAACGTGGCTGGAAAACAGCGAATAAAAAACCAGTCAAGAATGAAGATTTGTGGCGTAAACTAGATGAACTTGTTAGTGTTCATGAAATTGATTGGCACTGGGTGAAAGGGCATAGTGGTCACAGAGAAAATGAAATAGTTGATCAGTTAGCGAATGACGCCATTGATGAAATGAATGTTTAATTATCTTGTTAATATATGAAGTGAAATTAATATGAGGCAAGTCGTACTTGATACAGAAACCACAGGTTTAGAGACCTCAGATGGACATCGTATTATTGAAATTGGTGCTATTGAAATAATAAATAGGCAGGTTACAGATCGTTTTTATCATCAATACCTAAATCCAGAGCGTGAAATCGATGCTGGTGCAGAGGAGGTTCATGGCATTAGTTTGGCATCACTGCAAGATAAGCCAAAATTTAATGATGTATGTGAAGAATTTCTAAGCTTTGTGCGCGACAGTGAACTAATTATTCATAATGCAGCATTCGATATTGGGTTTTTAAATTATGAGCTGCATCGTGTAGAGCATGAATTAAAAGATATATACGAAATATGTAAAGTCACGGACACGTTAAAAGAAGCTCGTAATCTTCATCCTGGTCAGCGGAATAGTTTAGATGCATTATGTAAGCGTTACGAAATCGATAATTCGCATAGAGAATTGCACGGAGCATTATTAGATGCGCAAATTCTAGCGGATGTTTATCTGGCGATGACAGGTGGGCAGGTGTCTTTGAGTCTAGCAGCAACTACGCAAGCACAACAAAATAAAAATCCACAAAATCAGCCAATTCAGACGCGTAACTTGAAGGTGGTCTCTGCTAATCAGGAAGAAATGGCTGAGCATGAAAAAATGCTACTGCACATTGCTCAAAATAATGATAAGCAATCGACACTCTGGTCAGAGATGTTAAAAACTGATAACGATTAGTCTGAATGTTTTAAAATGCGTGACTTTTGCCTATCCCAGTCGCGGTCTTTTTCTGTGTTACGCTTATCGTGTTGCTGTTTACCCTTAGCTAATCCGACTTCTACTTTAGCCCGTCCTCTTTTCCAATAAAGTTTAACGGGAACGATAGTGTATCCTTTGCGTTCTACCGCACCAATCAGTCTGTCTATTTCATTTCTATGCATTAATAATTTTCGTGAGCGCACTGGGTCTGGTTTAATGTGGGTTGATGCGGTGGCTAATGGAGAGATGTGGGCGCCATGTAACCAAGCTTCTCCTGATTTCAATAAAATGTAGCTTTCTTTGATCTGGATACTTTTTGCACGCAAGCTTTTTACTTCCCATCCTTCTAGTGCAATGCCAGCCTCATATGTGTCCTCAATGAAATAGTCATGGCGAGCCTTCTTGTTTAAAACAATAGTATTGTCGGATGATGATTTATTTTTCTTACTCATAAGGTCATTATAAACAGCTGTTGGCACGTACGCTTATTTTTGTCAGTTTACTTGAGACTAACTGCAAAATTGATCAGAATGCGGAGTCTAACAATAAAACATCGTAAGTATGCCTACTAAAAATACCTCCATACATGGCGAATGGTCCTCGCGGCTAGCGTTTATCTTGGCTGCAGCAGGTTCGGCAGTTGGACTCGGAAATATTTGGAAGTTCCCCTATATGGCTGGTGAAAATGGAGGGGGTGCATTTGTTTTAATCTATTTAGCGTGTATTGCATTATTTGGATTGCCCATAATGATGGCTGAAGTCATGCTGGGACGTCGCGGTAGACAAAGTCCGATCAATACAATGAAATCACTTAGCCAGCAGGAAAATACAAATAAAGCTTGGGGTTTATTAGGTTGGAGTGGCGTACTGGCAGGTGTGTTAATACTTTCTTACTATAGTGTCATTGCTGGTTGGTCACTTTCTTATGTGCTTGAAAGTATCTCTGGTTCTCTTCAGGGAATTAATGAAACACAAGCAGGCGAATTATTTTCAAATCTCGTTGCTAGTCCATTAACTTTAATTTTTTGGCATACATTGTTTATGGTGATGACCATGTTTGTCGTTTCAAGAGGTGTTAGTAATGGATTAGAGGCTGCAGTTAAGTATTTGATGCCGGCACTAGCAGTATTAATATTTGTGCTAATAGGCTACTCAATTTCTCAAGGCAATTTTATGTTAGGTGTGGAATTTATGTTTACACCAGACTTTTCAAAAATTGATCAAGAAGTATTATTAGATGCAATGGGTCAAGCATTTTTCTCATTAAGTTTAGGGATGGGTGCAATTATGATATATGGCTCTTATCTCTCACATAAGGCCTCTATAGCAAGAACAAGTTTTGCAGTTGCGTTTGCGGATACATCAATAGCAATACTGGCGGGCTTAGCAATTTTCCCAATTGTATTTGCATACCAGCTAGAAGCGGCACAGGGGCCGGGGCTGATTTTTAATACTTTACCGCTAGCATTTGGACAAATGCCTGGCGGCATTTTCTTTGGCAGTTTGTTTTTTGTATTGTTAGTATTTGCTGCATGGACATCATCGATTTCTTTGATTGAGCCTGCAGTAGCTTGGTTAGTTGAAAGACGTGGTTTCACTCGAATTAGAGCAAGTATAATTTGTGGCTTTGTTACTTGGTCGGCCGGTCTGGGAACAGTATTTTCATTTAACATATGGAAGACTTATACCGTATTTGATAAGACTGTATTCGACTTATTGGACTTTTTAACCTCAAATATAATGTTGCCCCTTGGTGGTTTGTTAATCGCGGTATTTGTTGGCTGGAGTATGAGAGAGAGCTCGGTGAAAGATGAGATAGCTATCGTAAATCCTATTTTGTATCAGCTATGGAGATTCTTAATTCGTTTCGTTACGCCACTAGGTGTGTTGCTTATATTCCTTCGAGTAATAGGAATTATCTAAACGGGATTTTTTGAAACTGTGTCTAGTGTTAGTCGAAGTGCCATAGTGCCATTTTCAGCAACGCAAATGTATGCGTTGGTGAATGATATTGAAAGTTATCCAAACTTTGTCCCATGGTGCTCAAAAAGCAGCTCAAAAAAAATTTCGGAAAATGAAAAGCAAGCAGCATTATATTTCTCGAGAGGAGCTATTAAAACTTCATTTACAACTAGGAATACATTATCGCCTGATGAGAGTATTGAGTTACATTTAGTGGACGGTCCATTTAGTCAGTTGCATGGTAGCTGGAAGTTTGTTGATATAGATGGAGATGGCTCGCATGTAAAGCTAGATTTAGAATTTGAGATATCTAATCGCATGCTTAAAATTGCATTGGAAACTTTTTTCAGTCAAATTTGTGACCGTTTGGTGACATCATTTGTGCAGCGTGCCAATGATGTTTACAGATGAGTAATGCTAAATACGTTGCCTATTGTATTTACAGTGCGAACTAAATTTATACATAAATTATTTGCTAGTGAAAATTCAAGTCATATATATAAATCAAAATTCTCAGTTTTTGTCTGATATGGAGTTATCCAAAGGTGCATCAGTGCAACATGCGATAATACAATCAGGCCTATTAGAAGAATATCCAAACATTTCTCTGGATAAGCATGAGGTTGGTATCTTTGGTGAGCTAGTGTCGCTAGAAACAGTATTGCAAGAGGGCGATAGAGTTGAAGTATATCGCCCGTTAGCAATAGATCCAATGGAAGCGCGCAGATTACGTGCGCAGCATGATTAATTTGAGTCTAAATTTTTTGTTTCTAAGTAATTATTTGGATGCTAATTTTTTGAAAGCGTATCAGGGAAGTACCCGCTCCATGCAAACCAATAAGCGATATGTCCAGGCAATCGAGCTAGACTTTCATTATTCGGCCCGATTAATTCTGTTTCACTAAGATGCCATTGTATATCATCTTCGAGTAATTTCCCGTCGTTGCTCAATATGAATTTTTTCCCTTTGGAGCGATAAGCTCTGACGGTCTGCGTCGAAGCATCACCAATTATTACAATGGGGATAATGCCAATTTTGTCATTAATTGCTTTGGGCGTTGCAAATAATTTTAATGGCCAGGCTTTTTTTGCGCCGCTGATGCGTAGGCCAAACACCTGTTCTTTTTTTTGTAATGAATCGTTTCTTAGGTGTGCCGGAAACATTAAATCATCGCTGCCAAAATAGGCGCCATAAGCTACGCCTGGCGAATAATCACGTTTAAAGCCTGTATTACTGCTTAGTACTTTTGTATTTGGATGCTTTGCCAACCACTTTCCCCAGGTCGTGGTGACAACGGGTAGTACTTCTAGTTCGATATCGTTATTTGTTAATGGGCCAACCACCGGTTTGCCACTAAATTGATTCCATAATGTATGTGTTTTCTGGTCATACATTAATTTGTTGGAGCGATATAAAAAACCAGAAGAGCCAAATATTATTGCTGGTTTGTCTGTCTCAAGTTGTGTTTTATATAAAATGCCAGAGCCACATAATGTGCAATACGCTAGTGAAACAGGTATTCCGCCAATCACATCATTAAACATTTCATGCCAGTCCATAATGCGGTAAGGATAAGCGCGGGTGTCGCCATTAATTGAAATGCCGAACACTAGATCTTTTTCTTTAAGATAGCTTGCTTCTTGCGGCCAAACTAAAGTGGGTTTAGTGAGTGCGGGGATACCATCTTTGCGCACACCGCCCCAAATAATTTCATTTAAACGAATTTTTCGTTCTATGTCGCTATAAAAGAATACTTCGAATTGTGGATCTATTCGGCTAAAAATATGACTTAAAAATAATTCATTATTCTCATAGCTATCTACTGGGTTTGCTTCTAGCCAGACTACCCAGTTGAACCAACGTTTACCTAGTTCTTGTCCTGTTAGTTGCTTTAATAATGGTAATGTATAGGCAGAGTCTTCTGGGAAATAGCGTAGTGTTCGTATTAACGCTGGTACTATATCTGGTTTATTTCTTTTTTTTATCCATTCTCGAGCGATGGTGCGTTCTTCAAAGGTGCCGTATAGATCAATGGCGTATTGATAGGTAGCTTTATGTTTGTCAGTATTATTTGCTAAGCAAACGGTAACTGCAGAGATTAAAGCTATCAATAAAAGATATTGTCTGGCCATATAGTTAAAACTTCCACGATAGTGTCTTAACTAGACCGGTGTTTAGTAATTGAGCTTACATTAAAGATAGTTATTTATTTGATTTTATTTTGTGTACGCTCATTAATGTTTTTAAATTATAGACAATCCAGTAACTAAAGCTAACAGTGCATAAACATGAATAAAAATAGAATTCACCGTTTATAAAGTACACAGTGGCTAATGCGGACATTATGCCGATTGAGTGCAATAGGCTGTTTGTAATCATTACTTTACCTCACGTTAGACCATTAAGATCGTATGCTTATATACAATCTATTATTGGCACTGCAGAGGGAAAGGTTAATATTGAATTGAGGGGTAGCTCACATATTCGAAAATTATCGTTAAGTTGATGCTTGAATTGGAGCTTATTACCAGTTGCGAGGACGGCCTGTATCTAAATGTAAAAAACCACTTGTTGAGTAGTAACCAACACCGCCGGCTTGTAGCGAAATGGCAGTATCGCGGAATTTTTTCAGTCCAATATCGGGAAGGCGTACGTCGATAGCCTTGCCTTGCATATGTAAACTGCGTTTTGCAACACCTGATGTGCTTTTGTGTAGTGATGCGTTAGTTTTGGGGGAACGATAACCTGAAATAATTTCGAATGGTGAATTTGATTTAGTTAATGAATGCAAGTTATAAAGCATGTCGATAAGTTGCTGATCTATCTGTGCAACTTCTTGTGTGCGGTGGTCGCGCAAGATGTAATTGATTTTTGTAAGCGCGTCTTGATTTAGCTGGTTATTTTTCCAGTAGCAACATTGTAATGTTTCATTTGTATGCAGGTTTACAAAAGACAGAATCTTGTCATCTGCAATATTTGTATTTGCTAGAATTATTTGCGGACAAGAAGCTGCTAACGCGGCGGCAGAAGCGTTAATTAGAAATTTGCGTCTATTGAGATGAGCTAGAGTCTTCGCATTGGAATGCTGAGCCAAAATTTACCCCTGTATACATGCTTATTATTTTAATTTTTAGCATTATACAAGCTCGCCAGCAATTGGGAATCCCGATTGTAGATATCTGGTCTAAAATTAACGATTCCTTGCTCATCCGCCCATGCAGTCATGTAGGTAATATGGATAGGTACTGCTTCATCCAGCGGAACTGATTTAGATTTGCTCTGTTTTGATAGATTGAGTAAGTCATATTTTGACCAGCCAAGATCATTTGATACCAATGATTCCGCTAGCCCGAAAGGGTCTTCAACACGTATACATCCATGACTGAAAGCGCGTCGCGGTAAAGCAAATAAGCGTCTTGAAGGTGTATCATGTAAATAAACACTATGAGGGTTTGGGAATATAAATTTTATATTTCCTAGAGAGTTTCCTACTCCTGGCTCTTGGCGAACTCTAAAGTTAATATTTGATTGATCAATATTAAACCAGTCTATCGTATTTGGGTTAATCACTTGAGCATATTTTCCATCAGTGCTTAGTAATTTCATGTTGTTTTTCGCGAGATAATTTGGATCTCGTTGAATAGCAGGAATGATTTCATTATTGGTGATTGATTTGGGTACATTCCAGTAAGGGCTAAGAATAATTTTGGTCAACTGTGAAGAAATTATAGGCGTCTTGTGTTTTTTCTTGCCTACAACGACATTGGATTGGTATGTAAGATGTTGATTATCGTATAAATACAATTTGTATGCAGGTATGTTAACGAGTAGGTGACGTCCCGATGATATGTCAGGCAAAGATTGCGCTCTTGCTAAATTAAGTTCTAGTTGTTGTATTCGTTCCCAAATTGGAATGTTTAATGCGCTTACAGTTTGTTTTCCGAGTACGCCGTCAGCATCTAGGCCGTGGCGAGTTTGAAACTCGCTAATCGCAAGCATCAAGGATTCATCATATAACTCACTAGATAAATCATCATTTCGATAGTCGCCATAGTTATTCAGCAACTTTCTTAGTTTGGGTATTTCTGAAGATCGATCACCAATTTGGTACGAACGTTTAGAAAGCTTTAATGGCTCATGATGATGATCAATTTTCTGTTCAACTTGTCTGTACTTGGCTAATGCATGTCTTAGATTTCTATAAGGACTATGTTTGGGTTGTAAATTTTCTAGCGTTAACTGAATAGCATTGTTATTTGCGGCTTCATTTAGAGTTTCAAGTAAAGGGATGTATTCATGAAGCGTGAATTCTGATTCAATTAGTTTCCCTTTGCTTACATGGCTTGCAAGTTTAACGAAAGCATGTGAAAAAACGATATCAGACTTGCTTAATAGTGTTGGGTCTACTGAAGTTGCTTCTAGGAAAGATTGCAACAACTCTGCATCGTAATCAAAGGCGCTGAGCCCATATTCATGTGCTTGCTTGACAGCGCTAAAAAGCTGTTTAGCATTTTCGTTGTATTGTTTCCCATCGCTCCAGATTAGTTCATAGTCTCTTAATTGGTATAAATTACTTAGCTGATTCTTGAGTGGCAATGAAGATGTTTTTATGGCGTTTATAATATTAATTTCTGCAGGCTGGGGAATAGAGCCTGTACCCATAAATGTGAAATGAAGGCCTGCATGCACAGGCGCACTGAACCATAAGCAGATAATTGCAAAGCCTAGGATGGCGCTAGCGGGCGAAAGTAATTTTAACCATGCACACTGTTTGACTGCTAGTTGTTTCAACTCTAGTTTCCTTAACTTTTGAAGCTTTATTGTTGCCGTTACTTTATGTGCTAATTCAATTTACTTCTTTGTTGAAATTCTCATTCGAAAGTAAAAAATTGTCGTAAAATGTAAATTTTAATGATGAGCTGTTATCAAAACAGACCTAACGGCGATGTGAGTTATTACAATTTTAAGTAGGTCACAGTTTGGGAAACTGTTTTGTGGTTTTTAAATTACAAGAAATTTGTAATACTTTCGATGTGATTTCGCGAGTCTTTATCTTTAGTGGCGCCTGGAAGTATTTGTTGGAGTGATTGATTGACGAGTTTATTCTTGTGCTACTTTGCTGTTTTCTTGTTCAGTGTCTGCATCTGAAACTTGTTCTTGTTGCGGCAATGGGATGTCGCTTTTCTCAATATTAATTACCTTTCCATTTTCAAAATATACCGCTACATGACGTCTTTCGGTATCACCGTAATCTGGGATTAAATAATAAACGTAGTCCCAGCGATCGGGATGAAATGAATCATTGATTAATGCGGTACCCATTAAGAATTTAACCTGCTCTTCACTCATGCCAATTTGCAATTGTTCTACTTTTTCTGGATCAACAGCATTGCCTTGTTGAACATCAATTTTATGAACAGTGAAAAGTCGTCCACTGCATCCTGTTAATGTTATTAACAGTATAATTAAAATGAATTTTAGTGGTGATTTGATCATGGAATGGTCATCTTTTTTTTGAATTAATATTATTGAATGCCTGCTTCTAACATTTCTTGAGCATGCAAGAACGTATTTTCAGTTAATGTTACTCCGCCAATCATGCGTGCAATTTCAGTAATTCTGTCTGCTTGGCTTAAATATTCGATAGCAGAAGCTGTATCTGATTGTTCAGATTGCTTGTTAACACGGTAGTGATGGTGTGCATTTGCTGCGACTTGGGCAAGATGTGTAATACACATTACTTGTCTTTTTTCGCCAATTGTTCGCAATTCCCTGCCAACAACTTCTGCCACTGCGCCGCCGACGCCAGAATCAACTTCGTCAAAAATTAATACTGGTACATCTAGTTTATCAACAGCAATCATTTGAATAGCTAAACTTATACGAGATAACTCCCCACCTGAGGCAACTTGTGAAAGTGGTAACATCTTCTGTCCGGGATTGGTTTGTACGTTAAACACAATTGAGTCCAGCCCATAGGAGGTTGGATTAGCATTGCCATCGTGACTAACAGCAATTTCAACACGTGCTTTTTCCATGCCGAGTTTTGCTAAAGCTTTGGTAATATCAGTGCTAAGTTTTTTAGCCACAGACTTTCTCTTTCCACTAATTATTTTAGCGAGTGCTTTATAATCACTTTCAGTTTTCTCCAACATAGTTAGGAGTGTGTCTAAGTCATACTCTGGTTGTGTTAGTGATGTTAGTTCTTGGCTGATTTTTTCGTGTAAGGCGATTAAATCGTCAGGAGATACCTTATGTTTGCGTGATATCTGATCGATGTTGGCTAGACGTTCTTCAGTCTGAAATAAGTCTTCGGGGTCAATTTCAATTCCATCTGCGTAATTGCGTAAGTCGTCTGCGCATTCGCTGATAATAGTAAATGCTTCTTCAAGTGATTGGCTTGTAGCTTGCAAATCTTTGTCATTATCTAGTAGTGCGCTGACTTGTGTGCATATTTGATTCAGCATTGTGTATACGTCAGAGCTTTCATCATTTTTCAATTGATGGCTTGCTTGAAGTGTAGATTTTTTTAATTCTTCTGCATTGGCCAAGCGTTTATGTTTTGTTTCTAGACTGCTTACTTCATTGACTTCTAATCCTAATTGGTCTAATTCTTCAACCTGGTAGCGCAAAAGCTCAACAGTGGCTTGTATATCACTAGAATTTTTGCTGATCTGTTCATAGCGTTGATTTTTTTTACGCCAGTCTGTAAATAATAGTGCTAACTTGCTTAAGTTTTGTTTTTGCCCGGCAAATTGGTCAATTAATTCACGTTGAGTGGTGACATTCATTAGAGATTGGTGTGCGTGCTGCCCATAAATATTGATAACACATTCGCCTAATTCCTTGAGTGTTTTTAGTGGAACAGGTATACCGTTAATGTAGGCTTTAGACTTGCCATCTTTGCGTACAACTCGACGCAGGATACATTCTGATTCAAATTCGAAGTCATTCTCTTTTAGCCAATGTGCGCTGTTAGATTTGGCTTCTATTTCTATTACCAAAATAATTTCTGCGGCTTCTTTGCCAGCGCGAATTAGATTGTTGTCTGCTCGGTCACCAAGTACTAAACCAATTGCATCAATAATGATGGATTTTCCCGCCCCGGTTTCGCCTGTGAGAGCGCTCATGCCAGAGAAAAAATCTAACTCTAGTTTTTCAATAATTGCAAAATTTTGAATATGAAGTGACTTCAGCATAATACTTACGGTTGTTGACTCCAATTTAGCTTCTCACGTAATACTTTAAAGAAAGAATAGCTATTAGGTTGAACAAGTGTCAGTGGCTTGGTCGATCGTTGCATAATGATTCGGTCACCAGGAATTACTTCAGATTCCATTTGGCCGTCAATTGAGGCAATGCCATTTAATTCATTGTGAGTCGAATAGACAATTTCAATGCGGCTATTTTCGTCGACCGCAATCGGGCGATTACTTAGAGTATGTGGGCAAATAGGAACTAATAATGTCGTTGCTACACTTGGGTGAACAATCGGACCGCCCCCAGATAGTGAATAGGCAGTGGAGCCTGTTGGCGTGGCAACGATTAGGCCATCTGCTCTTACGGTGTTTAAATATTCATCATCTATCCGTGTTTCTAATTCAATCATGCGTACTACATATCGTGCATGCAAAACGACATCATTGATGGCAAGACAAGCCGCTAATTGTTCATCACCTCGCATGTGCTTAGCAGTCATGACGGTGCGTGTTTCTAGTGTAAATTCGCCATTAAAGATTTGCTTCAGATCATAATGCATATTTTCAGGCAAAATATTAGTAAGAAAACCGAGCCTGCCTCGATTAATGCCAATAATCGGGGTGTCATGCTCCACCATCGACTGGGCGGCAGCTAGAAGAGTGCCGTCACCACCGACAACAATGGCTAAATCAATGTGTTTATGCATATCTTTAATATCAACACAGCTGGCCGTTGTATTTTCAAGGCAATGTTTGGCATCTTCGTCGACACAGATCTGAATATCATTAGACTGCAGAAAGTCATGCAGGCTACGAACCGTCTCGAAAACAAGCATGTCATTGTGTTTAGCGATAATGCCGACAGATTTGAATTTATTAGTCACAGGTTAAATAGTATTCAGGTTTTAGTGGGTATATTTGCAATCTATGCGCAGCTTACCGTTAATCCGGTATCAGTCCAATTTTGCCCTAGAATTTTAGGATGGTGTATATTGGCACTCTAGGATCTTGAGTGCCAAGATTTTATATTGGTGTCCCTGAGGATGATATTAATGCAGAAAACAGATTTGGTCGATTAAATGGACAATCAGCTAGATGCACGTACACAGCACTTATTTCGAGTGCTTGTACAAAATTATATTAATGATGGGCAGCCAGTCGGCTCTCGCACCCTTGCGCGTGTGTCAGATCTTGATGTCAGTCCGGCGACTGTACGCAATATTATGTCGGACCTGGAGGTGTTAGGTTACTTGCATTCTCCCCATACATCCGCAGGGCGAATTCCCACGGCACAGGGTTATCGGTTATTCGTGGACACACTCATAGAGGTGAAACCACTAAATTCTTCAGTTGTTACTGGTCTTAAGTCGCAATTGATTGATACGAGTGTAAATCAGCAGAGTGTTGTTGAAACCGCATCAAGTTTACTTTCATCACTGACACAAATGGCTGGTGTAGTGACTATGCCACAATATGATAAAGCAGCATTCAGACAAATTGAGTTTTTGAGTCTTTCTGATAGACGCATACTAGCTATTCTGGTGGTTGACCAAAAGGAAGTACATAACCGGATTATTCATTTAGATAGAGATTACTCATCTAGTGAATTGAGAGAAGCAGCTAATTATTTGAATGACATCCTGGCGGGGCGAAGCTTGCAAGAAGTTCGCAAATTATTGCTTAAAGAGTTAGATAGTGTGCGCCAAGATATGGATAACTTAATGCGTACAGCGATTACTCTAGGTGAGAAAATATTTGCTGAAGAAGAGGAATCTTCTTCTGCGCAAAATTATTTTGTCGATGGCCAAACTAATTTGATGGAATTTGAAGAGTTATCAAATGTAGGGAAATTACGTGGTTTGTTCGAAGCATTCAGCCAGAAAAAAGAAATACTGCATTTGCTAGATCGCTGCATATGTGCCGAGGGCGTACAAATTTTTATCGGTAGTGAATCAGGATATGACGTTTTTGATGATTGTAGCGTAGTATCCGCCCCTTACAGTATCAATGAGGATGTTAAAGGTGTGTTGGCTGTGGTTGGTCCCACGCGTATGGCTTATGATCGCGTCATCCCTATTGTTGATGTCACAGCTAAATTGCTCAGTGAAGCCTTGAACTCGGAATGAGTTGCCCCCACTTAATCATGCATCTAAATACCAGTTTATTTTTCGTGTAGGAGTACACAATGTCAGAACAATCAGAATCACATCCAGAGTCACAATCTGATCAAGAAGATGTTGAAGCTGCAGTGGAACAAGAAGCAAAGAAAGAATCTTCTGATGAAGCAACTGCTGAAGCTGATATAGAGCAAGCGCTAGTCGAAGCGCAGAACAAAGCTGAAGAGAATTGGCAGCTTTATATGCGTTCTCAGGCAGAGTTAGAGAATACTAAGCGACGTGCGGATCGGAATGTGGAGAATGCGCATAAATTTGGGTTAGAGAAATTTGGTATGGAATTGCTATCGGTTAAAGACAGTCTCGAACTGGGTTTGAGCGTCGAAGACAGCGATGCTGCCAAACTCAAAGAGGGGACAAATCTAACGTTGAAAATGCTCACTCAGGTCATGGAAAAATTTAGCATTATGGAAGTTAATCCTGTTGGTGAAGCATTTGATCCAAATCTTCATCAGGCAATGAGTATGCAAGAATCTGCTGAACATCAGCCCAATACAGTCATTGCTGTCATGCAAAAAGGATATGTATTGAACGACCGTTTGTTGCGTCCCGCGATGGTGATGGTATCAAAGGCCCCTTCCTAGAGGTGTATTTAAGAATTTTTAAGCATTTTTAGGCCTTTGGTCGAGGATAGGCTAAATAAATTAAATTAAATCCTTGAAATTAGTAAGCTTGGCCTCATATATGAGTGCATAGATTAACAACTTGAACATATTTATTTTTTTGGAGTAGCAAAAATGGGAAAGATTATAGGAATTGACTTAGGTACCACCAACTCATGTGTTGCGGTCATGGATGGCGGTACTGCCAAAGTGATTGAAAATGCTGAAGGTGATCGTACCACTCCATCGATTATTGCCTTTAGTGAAGATGACGAGGTATTAGTAGGCCAGTCAGCTAAACGTCAAGCAGTGACTAATCCTGAGAACACATTCTTTGCGGTTAAACGTTTGATTGGGCGACGTTTTGAAGAAGATGCTGTGCAAAAGGATATCAAGTTAGTACCTTATAAAATTATTAAGGCTGAAAATGGTGATGCATGGCTTGAGTCTCATGGAAAGAAGATGGCTCCACCAGAAATTTCTGCGCGTGTTCTTATGAAAATGAAGAAGACTGCAGAAGAATATTTGGGTGAAGAAATTAGCGAAGCTGTTATTACAGTACCTGCTTATTTTAATGACTCTCAACGTCAGGCAACTAAAGACGCAGGCAAAATAGCTGGTTTAGATGTGAAGCGAATTATCAACGAGCCAACTGCGGCAGCGCTTGCATACGGTATGGATAAGCAACGGGGCGATCGTAAGATTGTTGTGTATGATCTTGGTGGTGGTACTTTCGATGTATCGATTATTGAGATAGCTGAGATTGATGGCGAGCACCAATTTGAAGTGTTATCAACTAATGGTGATACATTCTTAGGTGGTGAAGATTTTGATATGCGTTTAATTGATTATCTTGCTGATGAGTTTAAGAAAGAGCAAGGTTTTGATTTACATAACGACCCACTTGCTTTGCAGAGACTTAAAGAAGCTGCAGAAAAAGCCAAAATCGAACTTTCATCATCGCAGCAGACTGAAATAAATCTTCCGTATATTACTGCAGATCAAAATGGTCCTAAGCACCTTAATATTAAGGTTTCACGTGCCAAGCTTGAGTCATTGGTCGAAGATTTAGTTGAACGCACTATTGCTCCGTGCAAAATGGCATTAAAAGATGCTGGTCTTAGCGCTTCTGATATTGACGATATTATTTTAGTCGGTGGCCAGATCCGTATGCCTAAAGTGCAACAAGCGGTACAAGACTTCTTTGGTAAGGAACCACGTAAAGATGTGAACCCTGATGAAGCAGTGGCAATGGGTGCAGCGATTCAAGCAGGTGTATTAGGCGGCGATGTTAAAGATGTTTTATTGCTTGATGTGACTCCTCTATCGCTTGGTATTGAAACTATGGGTGGCGTGATGACTAAGTTGATAGATAAGAATACAACTATTCCGACTACTGCATCGCAAGTGTTCTCAACTGCTGAAGATAATCAAACAGCTGTGACGGTACATGTGCTGCAGGGTGAGAGAGAACAAGCAGTCGGGAACAAATCTTTGGGTCGCTTCGATTTGAGTGACATTCCTCCTGCGCAACGAGGTGTGCCACAAATAGAGGTAAGTTTTGATATTGACGCCAACGGTATTTTAAATGTATCTGCAAAAGATAAGGCGACAAATAAAGAACAGTCCATTGTGATTAAAGCATCTAGCGGATTGTCAGATGAAGAAGTCAACAAGATGGTTCAAGACGCTGAAGCGCATGCAGAAGAAGACCGCAAGTTCCAGGAACTTGTGAGTGTGCGGAATCAAGCAGATGGCATGATTCATGCGACTGAAAAAACATTAAGCGAAATGGGTGACAAAGTGAATGCGGATGAAAAATCTCGTATTGAAGCGGCGATTGCTGATTTGCGTGAAGTGTTAGACAAGGATGATAAAGATGCAATTGAATCTAAAACGCAAGCATTAACTGAGATATCGCAAAAGCTGGCTGAGCAAATGTATGCGGATGCAGGTGCCGCCGCTGAAGGTGAGCCTACAGCAGAGAATGCAAGCAAAGAAAATGGCGATGATGTGGTTGATGCAGAGTTTGAGGAAGTTAAAGAAAATAAGTCTTAAGCATCAGTATTAAGCGCGGTATCAATAGTCCGAAGTAACAGGCTTCGCAATATAATTGCGGGGTCTGACTTTGGACTTTACTTTATCTGGGAATTAATAAATTTAGTGTAGTTGCAGATGGCGAAAAGGGATTATTACGAAGTACTGGGGGTTTCACGCGACAGCGGCGATGCGGATTTGAAAAAAGCGTATCGACGTTTGGCTATGAAATATCACCCTGATAGAAATGAAAATAATGCAGATGCTGAAAATAAATTTAAGGAAGCTAAAGAAGCATACGATGTATTGTCAGATGGGCAAAAACGCCAAATTTATGATCAGTACGGCCACGCGGGTATAGAACAACAAGGTGGATTTTCATCGCAAGGAGGTGCTGATTTTGGAGATGTGTTCGGTGATATCTTTGGTGATATTTTCGGAGGAGGAGGTCGTGGCGGACAAAATCGTGCTTATCGAGGTGCAGACCTTCAATACAATTTAGAACTAAGTTTAGAAGAAGCAGTCTTTGGTAAAGACGCTGAAATAAATATTTCATCAAGACAGTCATGTGAGACATGTTCTGGTAGCGGCGCTGAACCCGGCTCAACACTTGAAAATTGCGAAACTTGTGGCGGTGTAGGACAAGTTAGAATGCAACAGGGGTTCTTCTCCATACAGCAGCCGTGTCCGAAGTGTCGTGGCAAAGGAAAAGTAATTGCTAATCCTTGTACCGTTTGCAGAGGAGCTGGGACGGTTGAGAAACCAAGAACATTATCCGTCAAAGTTCCCGGTGGTGTGGATACTGGAGACAGAATTAGACTAGCCAATGAAGGTGAGGCAGGGGAAAATGGTGGCCCATCAGGAGATTTATATGTTCAGGTTAGCGTTAAGCGACACCCTATCTTCAAGAGAGATGGAGAACATCTGCACTGTGAAATTCCTATTGGATTTGTCGATGCTGCTCTAGGTGGGGAAGTAGAAATTCCTACACTGGATGGAAAGATTACTTTAAAAATTCCGGCCGAGACTCAGACTGGAAAGCAGTTTAGACTGAAAGGCAAAGGTGTAAAGCCCGTAAGAGGCGGTGCTCAAGGTGATATGTTTGTACATGTACTCACTGAAACACCGGTAAACTTAACCAAGAAACAAAAAGAATTATTGCAAGAGCTTAATACTTCATTGCTCTCGGGCGGTAAAAAACATAGCCCTAAATCCCAAGGATGGGGTGATGGCGTCAAAAGCTTTTTTGAAGATCTAAAATTTTGGTCGGACTAAACTGAAATAATGACTACAGCAATCGCAATCAATGGTGCAAGTGGGCGTATGGGGCGAGCCTTGGTGCAAGCCTGTGTGGAATGCTCGAGTACTAGTCTGGCTGCAGCGCTAGTCCGTGTTGGTTCAGAATACGAGGGTAGCGATGCTGGCACTGTGGCAGGTATTGCACCTACGAAAGTGTTAATGCAAAGTGAACGAAGTAAATTGCCTAGCGTTGATGTTTGGATCGACTTTACTTTGCCAGAGGGATTGATGGACGCGCTTAATTATTGTCTAACGAATAATATTCCTATGGTGATTGGTACGACTGGATTAAGCGAATCGCAATCACAGGCAATTACTCAAGCAGCGACTACAATTCCCATTGTCTTTGCGCCCAATATGAGTGTGGGTGTAAACCTTTGCTTAAACATTCTTCAAACTGCAGCGAAAACCCTGGGTGAAGATTACGATATAGAGATTGTAGAAGCACACCATAAGAACAAAGTAGATGCGCCTTCAGGCACTGCATTACGTATGGGGGAAGTGATTGCAGAATCAATCGGAATTAATTTAGAACATAAAGCTGAATATACCCGTCATGGAAATATCGGTGTTCGCAAGCCAGGCGCTATTGGATTTCAGACAATTCGTGCTGGGGATATTGTGGGTGAACATACCGTAATCTTTGCAGGCATTGGCGAACGGGTTGAAATTGCTCATCGTGCAACCAGTCGATTAACTTTTGCGCGCGGTGCAGTGCGTGCAGCGACTTGGTTACAAGATCAGCCCGCTGGGTTATATGATATGCATAATGTGCTCGGCTTATCTTGAATTTATTTGAGTGCTAGCCCTACCGGGACAGCACGAGTTGCAGTACAATCAACGCCCGAGGTCACGGCCTCAAGTCAAAACACAAAATTCTTAACGGGACATCATCGATGTCCCGTTTTTTACATGCACGTCCAGGAGGAAGAGTTTGGCTACACCGGCCTATTTAGTACTTGAAGACGGAACCATATTCCAAGGAATTTCGATTGGTGCTCACGGCGCTACTGAAGGTGAAGTGGTTTTCAATACTTCGATGACAGGTTATCAAGAAATTCTTACTGATCCATCCTATTGCAAACAAATTGTTACTCTGACTTATCCTCATATAGGCAACGTAGGCGCTAACCAAGAAGATTGGGAATCAAAAAAGTTATATTCTGCAGGTTTAGTCATTCGTGATTTGCCTGTTACAACTTCTAATTGGCGTAGCGAGCAATCTTTACAGGATTATTTGATTAGCCACAATATTGTCGCTATTGCCAATATTGATACACGCAGTTTAACCCGCCGACTTAGAGAGAAGGGTTCTCTCAATGGTGTGATTGCAACAGGCGAAGTAAATATTGATGAACTGCTGAAGCGGGCTCAGTCATTTGCTGGATTGAAAGGTATGGATTTGGCTAAGCAAGTAACTACCAATAAAGCTTATGCTTGGCGAGAGAGTGTTTGGTCGATCAAAGATGGATATGCTGCCAGTGGTAAAGCTATTTATAAAGTGGCCGCACTTGATTATGGAGTAAAGCATAACATTTTGAGAATACTCACAGATTTAGGGTGTGAAGTAGACGTGTTGCCTGCGCAAACTTCATTTGAAGAATTGTCAGCTCTAAATCCTGATGGCGTATTCCTTTCAAATGGTCCGGGTGACCCAGAACCCTGTGATTACGCAATCACTATGATTAAAAAAGTCATAGAGGCGAACATTCCTACTTTTGGAATTTGTTTGGGCCATCAATTATTTGGTTTAGCATGCGGCGCGAGTACAGTTAAGATGAAGTTTGGTCACCATGGAGCGAATCATCCTGTTAAAGATTTAGAGTCAGGCCGAGTAATGATTAGTAGCCAGAATCATGGTTTTGCAGTTGATGAAAACTCACTACCTGACACGTTGATTCCTACACACCGTTCTTTGTTTGATGGCAGCCTTCAAGGTGTGAGGCATCGCGATGTTCCTGCATACAGTTTCCAAGGTCACCCCGAAGCTAGTCCTGGTCCACATGATGTGCGCGAATTATTTCAACCATTTGTAGACGCAATGGACTCAAGGCGCGAAGCATAATTGTTATGGCAAAACGTACAGATATAAAATCGATATTATTGATTGGCGCAGGACCCATTATTATTGGTCAGGCGTGTGAATTTGATTATTCAGGGGTTCAGGCATGTAAAGCGTTGCGTGAAGAAGGTTACAAAGTCATTTTAGTGAATTCTAATCCTGCCACTATCATGACTGATCCAGATACTGCTGATGTGATTTATATAGAGCCAATCACATGGCAAACTGTTGCAAAGATTATTGAAAAAGAAAATCCTGATGCATTGCTGCCTACTATGGGTGGTCAAACAGCATTGAATTGTGCATTGGATCTGGATCGTGAAGGTGTGCTAGAAAAATTCAATGTAGAAATGATTGGTGCTTCTAAAGATGCAATCGATATGGCAGAAGATCGCGAAAAATTTAAAGTGGCGATGGGTGAGATTGGCCTGGAGTCTGCTAAATCTGCTGTAGCGCACAGCATAGAAGAAGCATTGCAAATTCAACCACAAGTAGGTTTCCCAACCATTATTCGTCCTTCTTTTACGTTGGGTGGCAGCGGAGGTGGTATTGCTTACAACATGGAAGAGTTTGAAACCATTGTTGCTCGTGGTTTAGATCTTTCTCCAACGACCGAAGTATTGTTGGAAGAATCTCTTCTGGGTTGGAAAGAATATGAAATGGAAGTGGTGCGTGATCATGCTGATAACTGCATTATCATTTGCTCAATAGAAAATTTTGACCCTATGGGTGTTCACACGGGAGACTCTATAACAGTTGCACCTGCTCAGACCCTGACAGATAAAGAATATCAAATAATGCGAAATGCCTCGGTAGAAGTATTACGCAAAATTGGTGTCGATACCGGAGGATCTAACGTTCAATTCTCGGTTAATCCTAAAGATGGGCGTTTGATTGTTATTGAAATGAATCCGCGCGTATCGCGTTCGTCGGCATTAGCGTCAAAAGCAACTGGTTTTCCTATCGCTAAAGTGGCGGCGAAACTTGCAGTAGGTTACACCTTGGATGAATTGGATAATGAAATTACTGGTGGTGCAACACCTGCTTCATTTGAGCCAACGATAGATTATGTCGTAACTAAAATTCCTCGTTTTGCATTTGAGAAATTCCCGCAAGCACCTGCAATACTTGGTACTCAAATGAAATCTGTGGGCGAAGTTATGGCGATTGGTCGTACTTTTCAGGAGTCGTTCCAAAAAGCATTGCGTGGTTTAGAGACGGGCATGGATGGATTGAATCCTGTCATTGATAAAACCAATGCTGACTGGGAGCATGAATTAGACGAACGTCTTCTGGAAACTGGCCCAAGTCGTGTATGGTTTATTGCTGATGCGATGCGCAATGGCTACAACATAGAAAAACTTTATGAAATGACTGCGGTTGATCATTGGTTCTTAGCGCAAATGAAACAGTTAATTGATTGGGAGCAACATATTCAATCAAAAACATTAAATCAACTCACTGCTGAAGAATTATTTGAAATTAAACAGAAAGGATTTTCTGATCAACGAATTGCGCAGATAATTGATGGTGTCACAGAAGCAGATGTGCGCTCATATCGTTGGAAAAATTCCATTAGACCTGTATTTAAGCGTGTAGATACTTGTGCGGCAGAGTTTTCAACTAGTACTGCTTATATGTATTCTTCGTACGAAATAGAGTGTGAAGCACAAGCAACAGATAAAAAGAAAATCATGGTGCTGGGTGGCGGACCAAATCGAATTGGTCAGGGGATTGAATTTGATTACTGTTGCGTGCATGCAGCATTAGCGATGCGTGAAGATGGTTATGAAACCATTATGGTTAACTGTAATCCAGAAACAGTCTCTACTGATTACGATACTTCTGATCGATTGTATTTTGATCCTTTAACATTAGAAGATGTATTGGAAATTTGCCAAATAGAAAAGCCGGTTGGAGTGATAGTTCAATTTGGGGGACAGACGCCATTAAAACTTGCTCGAGATCTAGAAGCTGCTGGGGTACCGATTATTGGTACTAGCCCTGATTCAATTGATTTGGCAGAAGATCGTGAACGCTTCCAAGAGCTGGTTAATAAATTAAATTTACTGCAACCGCCCAATGCAACTGCACGTAGTGCAGAAGAAGCTGTGCCTTTGGCAAATGAAATTGGTTATCCCTTAGTAGTTCGGCCGTCATATGTATTAGGTGGGCGTGCCATGGAAATAGTACATAATGATGATGACCTAATGCATTACATGACTACAGCTGTTTCTGTTTCCAATGATTCACCAGTATTGCTGGATCGTTTCTTGTCAGATGCAATAGAAATTGATGTTGATGCTATATGTGATGGGAAAGATGTATTCGTCGCGGGCGTAATGGAGCACATTGAGCAAGCTGGCATTCATTCTGGTGATTCTGCCTGCTCTTTGCCGCCGCACACGCTTTCCCAAGAGCTGCAAGACACGCTTAAAGAAATTACACATAAATTAGCCTTTGGGCTTAACGTGATAGGTTTAATGAACATCCAATATGCTGTTAAAGGCCAGGATGTTTACTTGCTGGAAGTTAATCCAAGAGCTTCGCGAACAGTTCCTTTCGTGTCAAAGGCAATTGGTTTGCCGTTAGCTAAAATAGCGGCTCGTTGTATGGCAGGAGTATCTTTGGCGGAACAGAATGTAAAGATCGAGATAGTGCCTGAGCATTATTCAGTAAAAGAAGCAGTATTTCCGTTCATGAAGTTTGTTGGTGTTGACCCTATTCTTGGTCCAGAGATGAAGTCCACAGGAGAAGTTATGGGTGTAGGTAAAACATTTGGTGAAGCATTTGCTAAATCACAGCTTGCCGCAGGAGTGGACTTGCCATTAAGTGGGAAAGTTTTTGTTAGTGTGCGTGATGTGGATAAAGAGCAAACTGCTAAAGTAGCTAAAGAATTAATTAAGCTTGGCTTTGAAATTGTTGCTACGGATGGGACTGCGAACTTTCTAGAATCTGAAAAAATTGCCTGTCAACATGTAAATAAAGTAAGACAAGGTCGGCCGCATGTTGTTGATATGATTATTGATCAAAAAATTGATCTAATTGTAAACACTACTGAAGGTAAGCAAGCGATTGCTGATTCATTCACAATACGACGAAAAGCATTGCAGAAAAAAGTTTGCTATACGACTACAATAACAGGTGCGTGGGCATTGATAGAGGCTATTAAACAAGGCTCTTCTAATGATGTTTATCCTTTACAAGATTTGCATGCTCAATTGGCACATTAACAAATTAGATAAGAGTTTATATGAATAAAGTTCCTTTAACAGCGCGTGGCGCAGAAAGCTTGCGTGATGAATTAAAGCAGCTTAAATCAGTTGATCGTCCTCGAGTGATTGAAGCAATTGCGACGGCACGCGAACATGGTGATTTAAAAGAGAATGCTGAATACCACGCAGCGCGTGAACAGCAAAGTTTTATTGAAGGCCGCATTCAGCACATTGATGGAATTCTTTCCAATGCCGAAATTATTGATGTGACTAAATTAGATACTGGTGGGCGAATAGTTTTTGGTACCACTGTTGACTTGGCGGATGAGGAAACTGGAGATGAAGTCACGTATCAAATTGTTGGTGAAGACGAAGCTGATATAAAAAAGAATTTAATTTCTGTAACGTCTCCGATCGCACGTGCATTAATTGGCAAAAATGTAGGTGATATAGCCACTGTGATTGCACCAGGTGGCGAAAAAGAATACGAAATTTTAGATGTGCATTTTATCTGAAATTGTTAACCGCGTTATTGATACAAATTAGTGGCACGTAGTAAAAGCAGTTCGCGCTGGATCAGTCGACAAAGTAAGGATCACTATGTCGCAAAAGCAAAAGCAGAAGGTTATCGTTCTCGCGCTGTTTATAAACTGCAAGAAATTGATGGCAAATACCAGATATTTCATCCTAACCAATTTATAGTCGATCTTGGTGCAGCACCAGGTGCATGGTGCCAGTATGTAGTGAAAAATATTTCAGGCACATCCGGTAAGGTCATAGGCCTAGACATACTAGAGATGGACCCTATTGAAGGTGTGTGTGTTATACAAGGAGACTTTACTGAGGACGAAACACTAGCTCAATTAGTTAGTTCGCTCAATAATCACCCAGTAGACCTTGTATTGTCAGACATCGCCCCCAATATATCTGGTAACAAGGCCGTCGATCAGCCTAAATCAATGTATTTGGCTGAACTCGCGCTAGACTTTGCTAGACAACACCTTACAAAAGGCGGTGTTTTTGCCGTTAAGTTATTCCAAGGTGAAGGATATGCACCATATATCCAGGAATTAAGGACTAGTTTTAGACGTGTAGCGACTTTTAAGCCGCAAGCATCTAGAAAAGAAAGCAGAGAGATGTATGCGGTCGCTCGCGATTTTGAGTTATAGTAAGATCAGTTTCACAAGGATGCAGTGTGCTCATTGAGGTATTTTGAATGAATGATATGGTGAAAAATTTAATTTTATGGGCAGTCATAGTCGTTGTAC
This sequence comes from Gammaproteobacteria bacterium, assembly GCA_033344735.1. Lineage (NCBI taxonomy): Bacteria > Pseudomonadati > Pseudomonadota > Gammaproteobacteria > Gammaproteobacteria bacterium. The sequence continues at coordinate 1,066,989 of JAWPMW010000001.1, read as the reverse complement.
TAATGTCTGTCTTTAATAACTTCACGAAAACAAATAAGCCAACTGCTGAGTTGTCTTATTCGCAATTTGTTGAAGAGGTTCGCTCTGGTCAAATCAGGGAAGTGACCATAGAAGCAGATAACCGAACAATTCATGGTTATAGGTCAGATGGCAAGAAATTCACAGCATATAATCCAAATGACACGAAGTTAGTCGATGAGTTATTGCAAAATAATGTCGTCATTCAAACTAACCCTGGGCAGTCGCGATCAATACTAGTTGATATATTTATTAGTTGGTTCCCCATGCTGTTGTTGATTGGAGTATGGATATTCCTTATGCGCCAAATGCAAGGTGGTGGTGGTTCGCGCGGTGCAATGTCATTTGGTAAAAGTAAAGCGCGCTTAATGGGTGAAGATCAAATTAAAGTCACATTTGCAGATGTAGCAGGTGTTGAAGAAGCAAAAGAAGAAGTCGGTGAGCTAGTTGAATTCTTGCGTGACCCAAGTAAGTTCCAAAAGCTAGGCGGAAAAATTCCACGCGGTGTACTCATGGTGGGCTCGCCGGGTACTGGTAAAACATTATTAGCTAAAGCCATTGCTGGTGAAGCCAAAGTGCCATTCTTTACAATCTCTGGTTCAGACTTTGTCGAAATGTTTGTAGGTGTTGGCGCCTCGCGAGTTCGCGATATGTTTTCACAAGCTAAAAAGCATGCACCATGCATTATCTTTATTGATGAGATTGACGCAGTGGGCCGCCATCGTGGTGCTGGTCTAGGTGGTGGTCATGATGAGCGTGAGCAAACACTTAACCAGTTATTGGTTGAAATGGATGGTTTCGAAGGTAGTGAAGGTGTGATTGTCATTGCAGCGACTAACCGCCCAGACGTGCTAGACCCTGCCTTATTAAGACCTGGTCGATTCGATCGCCAAGTGACTGTGCCATTGCCAGACTTACGTGGAAGAGAACAAATTCTAAAAGTACATATGCGTAAAGTACCACTAGGTAAAGATGTACGCGCCGATTTAATTGCTCGTGGAACACCAGGATTTTCTGGCGCCGATTTAGCTAACCTTGTTAATGAGGCTGCTTTATTTGCTGCGCGCGCAAACAAACGTAGTGTAGAAATGAATGAGTTCGAACGCGCAAAAGATAAGATCATTATGGGTGCTGAGCGCAAATCCATGGTGATGAGTGATGATGAAAAGAAACTGACTGCTTATCATGAAGCGGGTCATGCCATTGTTGGTCGGTTGATGCCAGAACATGACCCTGTGTATAAAGTAACGATTATTCCTCGTGGGCGTGCTCTAGGTGTCACTATGTTCTTACCTGAAGAAGATCGATACAGTCACAGCAAGCAACGATTAGAATGCCAAATTTCTACACTCTTTGGTGGGCGTCTTGCAGAAGAAATTATCTTTGGTGCTGAAGCAGTAACTACAGGCGCCTCTAATGATATTGAGCGTGCGACTGACATTGCGCGAGGCATGGTAACGAAATGGGGATTGTCCGAAAAAATGGGCCCCCTTGCTTATAGTGAAGAAGAGGGTGAAGTTTTCCTAGGCCACTCTGTTGCACAGCGTAAAACAGTGTCTGATGAGACTGCCCATACTATTGATGGTGAAGTGAGGAAGATTATCGACTTTAACTATGATCGTGCCAAAACCATTCTAATGGATAATTTAGAAAAACTTCATGTGATGGCAAAAGCGTTAATAAAATATGAAACCATCGATTCAGATCAGATCGATGACATCATGGAAGGTAAAACACCTAGAGTTCCTAAAGATTGGGAAGATGATGAGCCCGATGAAGGCGGCAGTGCTGCACCAGCAGATGTCGATGAGCCAGGTCCAATCGGAGGTCCGGCTAGCCTACACTAGGCAAGTACTTAAGTTAGGTAATAAACGGCTCGCAAATGCGAGCCGTTTTTATTTGTGCTATCTAGATCACTGACGAGCTGTGTAGAAAACAGTACCTTAGCTGGGTAAAGTGAACCAATTATTAGAAGAAACCTGGAATCGGGCATGAAAAGAAAATTTTTTGGTACAGATGGAATTCGTGGTCGCGTAGGTGATGGCGTTATGACGCCGGAATTTGTATTGAAACTGGGTTGGGCTGCCGGCAAAGTTTTATGCGAAGAAGGTAATAACTTGATTCTTATAGGAAAAGATACGCGTATCTCAGGCTATATGCTGGAATCGGTGTTAGAAGCCGGGTTATCGGCAGCAGGTGTAAATAGTCGTTTGCTTGGGCCAATGCCAACGCCAGCGATTGCTTATTTAACCAGAACATTGAGAGCCTCTGCAGGTATTGTCATTAGTGCTTCTCATAACCCATATTATGATAATGGCGTGAAATTTTTCTCTTCAGAGGGAACAAAGCTGCCGGATGATATCGAGCAGCGCATTGAAGAAGAAATGGAAAAGCCGCTAACGACTGTCAGTTCTGATCAGTTAGGTAAAGTAGAGCGAATCCGTGATGCATCAGGCCGTTACATTGAATTTTGTAAAAGCACTATTAATGCAAAGGTACGATTAAACGATCTTAAATTGGTAATTGATTGTGCTCACGGCGCTACCTATCACGTCGCTCCAAACGTATTTCGTGAATTAGGTGCAGAAGTTGTCACTATAGGTGCTGAGCCAAATGGTTTAAACATCAACCATATGTGCGGTGCAACAGACCCAAAGAAATTGCGCATGGCAGTGATTGAGCACCATGCGGATCTAGGCATTGCTATTGATGGTGACGGTGATCGTCTTATTATGGTAGATGAAAATGGCGAAGTCGTTGATGGAGATGAACTGCTTTATGTTATTGGCGCTGCTAGAAAACGTAAGAATTATATGAAAGGTGGCGTAGTAGGCACATTGATGTCCAACTTAGGACTTGAACACGCATTGCAACGGCAAAATATCGAATTTTTGCGAGCGGCAGTTGGAGACAGATATGTCCTTGAAATGCTTCAGCAACAGGCCTGGGAGTTAGGTGGAGAATCTTCTGGCCATATAATCTGTCTGGATAGGACTTCAACCGGAGATGCCATTGTGGCCGCTTTACAGGTGCTTGAAGTGTTGGTTGATGAAGGCATTAACTTACGTGAAGCTAAGCACGGCATGAGTAAATATCCGCAAACTTTGGTGAATGTGCCAATTAGGCAGAAAATCGATATTTCTAAATCCAAAGGTATTCGTGAAGCGGTAAGTGATGCGGAATCACAATTGGCTGATACGGGTAGAGTATTATTAAGGCCATCTGGGACAGAGCCACTTATCCGTGTCATGGTTGAAGGAGTAGATGCACCACAAGTGCGTACTCTGGCTGAGCAGATTGCTTCGGCAGTTTCAGATGAGTGTGCTGCCTAGAGGTTATAATGTTCAAGGCTAAAATAGCCGCCTCATATACTCCTCCTTGATTGAATTTCTTATGCGCGCTAGGTAAGCTTGCGCGCTCCATCCTAATCTAGTTAATAATTTTATGCGTCGATCCATTGTAGCGGCAAATTGGAAGTTAAACGGCAGCCTTGAAATGGCTCAATCGTTGGTTAAAGCTATTGATACCCATTGTGACGGTCTAGAGGGTGTCGATGCGGTAATTTGTCCGCCATTCCCTTATTTGAGTAATGTTGCTACACACATTTCTGCAAATAATGTGTATTTAGGTGCACAGTCGGTTGCTGAGCATCAAAACGGTGCCTATACAGGAGAAGTATCCGCTGAGATGGTGGCTGAAATGAGTTGTCGATATGCCATTGTTGGTCATTCCGAAAGACGTGAATATTACGGCGAAACCGATGCTATTGTGGCGGCTAAGTATTTGCGCATTCAAGCGGCTGGAATTGTGCCTATATTATGTGTGGGTGAAAGTTTACAACAGCGCGAACAAGGAATAATGCAAGACACCATTGTGAGACAAGTGAATGCAGTGGTGAATGAAGCAGGTATAGCTAATATGGAAAACGCAGTATTGGCGTATGAGCCAATTTGGGCGATTGGGACAGGTAAAACTGCCTCGCCTGAACAAGCTCAAGAAGTACATGCAATTATCAGATCAGAAATAGCTAAGCAGTCTGACGATATTGCACAAGGTTTAAGAATACTTTATGGCGGTAGCGTGAAAGCAAATAATGCGGCTGAATTATTTTCTCAGCCGGATATTGATGGAGGCCTCATTGGTGGCGCTTCTTTGGACGCAGGGCAATTTAATGCGATTGTATCTGCGGGTTCTTCTAAATAGATTTAACACACATACGGTAGTGACGAATGTTATATAGTATTTTAGTATCAGTAGATGTACTTATTGCGGCTGGGTTAATTGGATTAGTTTTATTGCAACGAGGTGCAGGTGCGGCCGCAGGCGCAGCATTTGGCGGCGGTGGCGGCGGTGGCGGCGGCGGTGCTTCTGGAACAGTATTTGGTGCAAAAGGTTCTTCATCATTTATGTCGCGTGCAACTGCAATACTTGCTGCTGCGTTCTTCGTGAATAGTATTGTGCTTGCCTATCTTGCGAGTAATCGCGATGTAACAGAGAGTGTCATGGAGTCCGTTACACAAGAACAGCAGATTGATATTCCTCAAACACCTTCAGATCTGCCAAATGTAATTGACTTGCCTGAAGATGCTACCGGGGAAGAGATGCTCGATATCATCAAAGAAGAAATAGAGAAGAAAGCAGATCAGGCTTCGGATATCCCTGAAGCTGCTGGAGAAGCGTTGGATGATACGATCGATAAAGCTGAACAAGCAATACCGTCTGATATTCCTCAGTAATTCTTTAAGCTGTTTCCTGCAGCGTAAAAAAACTAGCCGATGTGGTGGAATTGGTAGACACGCAGTCTTGAGGGGGCTGTGGCGAAAGCTGTGCCGGTTCGACTCCGGCCATCGGCACCATACTTGCTTTTGAGTCGAAAGCAGACGTATGAAACTAGGAATGAAGCTTTGTCAAAAATTATTCTTCAAGGGTATATCCTAGTCTCTGACGGTGATCTTCCAGAAATCCAAAAAGAGCTTCCTCTGCATATTGAACAGTCAATGAAAGAAGAAGGTTGCTTAGTATTTAATGTTGTTCAGGATGATGCAAACAAAAACATTTATCATGTCTATGAAGAATTTATAGATAGTGAATCATTTGAAAGACACCAAAAACGAGTTGGTAGTTCGCGCTGGGGTGCAGCAACAGTAGATGTTGAACGACATTATCAAATAACTGAACATAACCAGTGACGGCTTTTGCGCCTAAAGGTGCAACTACCATTTATCGGCGTATCAAGCCATCCATCCTGCCATGTTTTAATTCTTCGATGTGATCACAGTGTTGCTTGAATTGTTTCTTTAAGTTTATTAACTGCAGGTGATCCCAAAAGGAAATGGCAATATGCAAGTAAACCCGAAAATTGAATACAATGAAGAAGATGCTGGATTAACTCTGGATAAACCAGCGCCCGAGTCAGTTGAAAAGCCTGAAAGTTGTGACGCTAATGATGAAGCAGATTTGGTCGCAGCAGAAAGTCAACAAAAAGAAGTCAGTGTGAGTGGTTCACAAGTAATTTCATCGCCTAGAGCGCTCAGGCAACTCCGTGCAGATGATAGATTAATTGTGGCTGGATGCATGGCAGCCGGCCTTTTTTCAGTTGTCGCTGTCTATATATTGATAGTCTTTTTATAGCCTATATTCTGAAATAATAAACTTTCAATATTTAATAATAAAATATTGCTCACATCATTACTATTGCGCTGAAAGCGGAAATATCTAGGTCCGTGGCGCGGTGTACCCCTCAAATATCACGGTGATTCTTCCATCAATGCTCCAGTAGCTTTGTTTGCAGCGGGATGTATATCTAGATTTTCCCTCTAGAACGTAATAATTGGCTAGAAATTTACATTTTGGATATATTTTACTCAGTTCTAGCCTATTTATCGTCCCATACAATTCATCAATTTGTGTTCCCTTCATCGGGGGCTTAATATCTGTAGGCGATCCATAAGAGTGCACAGATTGCGGCATAATCGACACTTATAAAAATTATTACAGATATGCTTCAGAACTACGTTCCAATCCTTATATTTCTGGCCATAGCCCTGGTTATAGGTGTGGTGCCAATTATTGCCGGTATGTTGCTTAGCAAGCGAGTGCCCGAAGCAGCTAAAGACTCGCCCTATGAATGTGGGTTTGAAGCCTTCGAGGATTCACGCAGTCGATTTGATGTTCGTTATTATCTCGTTGCAATTCTATTTATTATTTTTGATCTTGAAATTGCATTTTTATTTCCATGGGCAGTAGCACTTCGCGATATTGGAATGCCTGGTTTATTGGCAATGGCATTCTTTCTTACCATACTTATCATTGGATTCATCTATGAATGGAAAAAAGGTGCGCTAAATTGGGATTAATCAGGGAATGCTTGGAGAGAAATGGATACTGAGCAAATAATGCAGCAAGGCTTTGCTGTTGGAAAACTGGATGAGCTGGTTAATTGGGCGCGAACAGGTTCAATGTGGCCAATGACATTCGGACTTGCCTGCTGCGCAGTAGAAATGATGCATGCAGGTGCTTCTCGTTATGATTTAGATCGTTTCGGTGTGGTGTTTCGGCCGAGCCCCAGACAATCTGACGTGATGATTGTGGCAGGTACATTGGTTAATAAGATGGCGCCTGCATTGCGTAAAGTGTATGACCAAATGCCAGAACCAAAATGGGTGATATCTATGGGCTCATGTGCCAATGGTGGTGGTTATTACCATTATTCCTATTCTGTTGTTCGTGGTTGTGATCGAATTGTCCCGGTTGATATTTATGTTCCTGGTTGTCCGCCTACCGCTGAAGCATTGATGTATGGCGTATTGCAATTGCAAAACAAAATACGTCGCAGCAATTCTATTTCACGCTAATCAAAATCGTATGAGCCAGACAGATACTTTTGAATCGGCCTTGCGTGTACTTGCTGATAAAGAACAGTGCCAGCTTGAGTTGGATCGTAATGAATTCACTTTGATTATTAAAAATGATCAGGCAAGTTCATTGCTTACGCAATTACGTGATGGGTCAAGTTTTAAGTTTGATCAATTAATGGATGTCGCAGGCATTGATTATTTGGAATATGGCAAAACTGAATGGAAAACAAAGCAAGCGACAGGCTCAGGATTTAGCCGTGGAGTTTCTGAGAATACTTTTGGCCGGTTTAAGTTTGACGATAATCCTATTGATGATGATATGCAGACACCTCGTTTCGCTGTGGTGTATCACTTATTGTCAGTTGTTAAAAATCAACGTTTACGCGTGAAAATATTTTGCCAAGACAATGAAATGCCGATGGTCAATTCTGTATGTTCAATATGGAATTGTGCTAATTGGTATGAGCGTGAAGCATTTGATTTATACGGCATTGTTTTTAATGGTCATCCAGATATGCGAAGGCTGTTAACTGACTATGGTTTTGTTGGACATCCGCTGCGAAAAGATTTTCCTTTAGTAGGTCATGTAGAAGTGCGTTATGAGCCATCCAAGCAGCGAGTAATATACGAACCTGTTTCTATCGAACCTCGAGTACTCGTGCCTAAGGTAATTCGCGAAGATAATCGTTATTCAGATAGCGAAGAACCTAACGCAGAAGAGTCGTAGTCATGGCTGAGATACGTAATTACACTATGAACTTTGGCCCGCAGCATCCTGCTGCTCATGGCGTGTTGCGTTTAATTTTAGAATTAGACGGGGAAGTAATTGAGCGAGCTGATCCTCATGTGGGTTTACTGCATCGAGGTACTGAAAAATTAGCAGAAAGTAAGCCATACAATCAAAGTATTGGTTACATGGATAGACTCGATTATGTGTCGATGATGTGTAACGAACATGGTTACGTGTTAGCAATTGAGAAGTTGCTTGGGATTGAGGCGCCGGAACGTGCGCAATATATACGTGTCATGTTTGATGAGATAACTAGAATTTTGAATCATTTGTTATGGCTTGGTGCGCATGCGCTTGATGTCGGTGCAATGTCAATGTTCTTGTATGCATTTAGAGAGCGCGAAGATTTAATGGATTGTTATGAGGCTGTATCTGGCGCACGTATGCATGCAACTTATTATCGTCCGGGTGGTGTGTATCGTGATTTGCCTGGCACGATGCCTCAGTATGAAACTTCTAAATGGCGTAACGATAAAGAAGTAAATAAGTTAAACGAGGAAAGGTCAGGTTCTTTACTCGACTTTATCGATTCTTTTACGCAGCGATTCCCTTCATGCGTTGATGAATACGAAACTTTATTAACAGATAACCGAATATGGAAACAGCGTACAGTTAATATAGGAATTGTGTCACCGGAGCGAGCGCTTCAACTTGGATTTACCGGGCCAATGTTGAGAGGTTCTGGAGTAGAGTGGGATTTAAGACGTAAGCAACCCTATGAAGTTTATGACAAGATGAATTTCTTTATTCCAGTGGGTGTTAATGGAGATTGTTACGACCGATATTTAGTGCGTATAGAGGAAATGCGTCAGTCCAATATAATAATTAAACAGTGTGCAGAGTGGTTAAGAAATAATAAAGGTCCTGTGATGCTCGATGACCATAAGGTCACGCCGCCGCCTCGAGCTGACATGAAAGATGATATGGAAGCGCTAATACACCATTTCAAATTATTTACTGAAGGTTATTGTTTGCCTCCAGGTGAAGTGTATACCGCAATTGAACATCCAAAGGGCGAATTTGGTGTGTATTTGGTATCTGATGGAGCAAATAAGCCTTATCGTCTAAAAATTAGGGCGCCAGGGTTTGCGCATCTTGCATCTTTAGATGAAATGGTTAAAGGTCATATGATTGCCGACGTGGTTGCAGTGATTGGCACTCAAGACATAGTGTTCGGTGAAATTGATCGATAACGCTATGACTAAAACAACACAAAGAAATTTATCGGTAGAAGTGCAGCATCAAGTTGAAGATTGGTTGCGCAGATTTCCTGATGACCAAAAACAATCGGCAGTATTGGGTGGCTTACATGCCATTCAGCACGAGTATAGTTATTTGCCTGTTGAGCAAATGGATGCTTTGGCAGATAAATTGCAGATGCCTGCAATTGCTGTGTATGAAGTTGCATCTTTCTATTCCATGTTTGAGCTTGAGCCTGTAGGCAAACATACAATTGCAGTCTGCACAAACTTATCTTGTATGTTGCGTGGAGGTGAAGAGATGCTGGGCTATATTGAAAATAAGTTGAGCATTAAATGCGGCCAAAGTACTCCTGATGGAAAATATTTTTTGAAGCAAGAAGAGGAGTGTTTGGCAGGTTGTTGTGGTGCGCCCATGATGCAAGTCAATCATGTCTACTACGAAAATTTAACCGAAGCCAAAGTCGATGAGATTTTGGATGCATTGGATTAGGGAATGGACGACGTCGTATATCAAACTCGTAATTTAACTGAGCCATGGTCGCTTGAAACATATAAGAAAGTGGGTGGGTATAAAGCGCTAGAAAAAATATTACACGAAAAAATTTCACCAGAAGATGTGGTGGAGTTAGTGAAATCTTCCGGCTTGCGCGGTCGTGGAGGTGCAGGCTTCCCTACTGGTTTGAAGTGGAGTTTTATGCCTAGAAATACGGAGAAGCCAACTTATTTGGTATGTAATTCAGATGAGTCAGAGCCGGGCACGTGTAAAGACCGTGACATACTTCGTTTTAATCCTCATTCATTAGTTGAGGGAATGATAATTGCGGGTTATGCCATTGGTGCTAACGCAGGTTACAACTATATGCGTGGCGAATTTATAGATGAACCTTATAAACGTTTTAAGCAAGCGCTCAGTGAAGCGTATGAACAAGGATATATAGGAAAAAACATATTAGGTTCTGGTTTTGATTTCGAGTTATACGATGTATTAGGTGCTGGTGCTTATATTTGCGGTGAAGAAACTGCATTGCTTGAATCGTTAGAAGGTAAAAAAGGTCTGCCTAGATTTAAGCCGCCATTTCCAGCAGCGTTCGGTTTGTATGGTTGTCCAACTACTATAAATAACACTGAAAGTTTAGCTTCTGTGCCTTCTATTATTAATAAAGGCTCAGAATGGTTTGCAAATTTGGGCATTCCTAATAACGGTGGCGTGAAATGTTTTTCTGTGTCTGGTCATGTAGCTAAGCCAGGTAATTATGAAATACCACTAGGCACTCCATTTAGTGAAGTACTAGATATGGCAGGTGGCGTATGGAATGGTGGAAAGCTTAAAGCAGTCATTCCAGGAGGTTCGTCGGTACCAGTAATACCTGGTGAGATCATGATGCAAACAAATATGGATTACGACTCTATCGGAGCGGCAGGTTCTTTCTTGGGTTCTGGTGCAGTAGTAGTGATGGATGACGCAACAGACATGGTGAAAGTACTGCGGCGTATTTCACGTTTTTATTTTTCTGAATCGTGTGGACAGTGCACACCGTGCAGAGAAGGTACCGGCTGGCTTTATAGAATGCTAACAAGAATCGTCAGAGGTGAAGGCAAGTTGTCAGATATCGATACACTTGATGATGTCGCCGGGAAAATAAAAGGAAGAACTATTTGTGCATTGGGTGATGCGGCTGCAATGCCTGTGCAAAGTTTTATACAGCATTACCGTGAAGAATTTGTTCACTATGTAAAGCATGGTCACAGTATGGTCACAAAACAAGAAAATGCGGCGTAGACTATGACGGATCAAAACCAAAAAGATTTGGTCACAGTCACAATCGATGGTGTGGATGTACAGGCACCACGTAATGCAATGCTCATCGAAGTTGCAGACCAAGCAGGAGTAAGTATTCCAAGATTTTGTTACCACAAACATTTATCCGTTGCTGCTAACTGTCGCATGTGTATGGTCGAAGTTGAAAAAGCACCAAAACCGTTACCTGCCTGTGCAACACCTGTGAGTGATGGGATGAAAGTTTTTACTCGTTCAGAGTTAGCATTAGATGCACAAAAAGGCACGATGGAATTCTTATTAATTAATCATCCTTTAGATTGCCCGGTGTGTGATCAAGGTGGCGAGTGCGAACTGCAAGATGTTGCGATGGGCTATGGTAGTGATGTGAGTCGCTTCAATGAAAGAAAGCGAGTTGTGCGAGATAAAAATATTGGGCCACTGGTTTCAACAGACATGACACGCTGTATTCATTGTACGCGCTGCGTGAGGTTTGGTAATGAAATTGCAGGTGTCAGTGAGCTTGGCGCGACAGGTCGTGGTGAGTTTATGGAAATTGGTACCTATGTTGAGAAGTCTCTATCGTCTGAGTTGTCTGGAAATGTGATTGATCTATGTCCCGTCGGTGCGCTGAATGCAAAACCATCGCGTATGAAAGCGCGTGCGTGGGAGATGGTCGAGCAAAGTAATATTAGTGCGCACGATTCATTCGGCTCCAACTTGATAATGCATACACTACGTAATGAAGTAATTCGTGTTGTTCCTCAAGAGAATCCTGACGTTAATGAAACCTGGATTTCGGATAGAGATCGTTTTAGCTATGAAGGTATGTATAGCGATAATAGATTAAAGCATGTGATGTATAAAGACGCCGAAGAGTGGAAACAATTGCATTGGTCAGATGCATTGAGTTCGATTGCGGCAATTTTGAAAAAATATGATGCTGATGATGTTGGATTTTTGATTAGTCCAAATCAAAGTAATGAAGAATTATATTTAACTCAAAAGATTGCTCGTGCATTAGGTGTTAACAATATTGATCATCGAGTAAATCAAATTGATTTTCAGCACCAAGATTCAGATCCGGCATTTCCTTGGCTCGGACAAAATATCGCAAACTTGGAAAAACAAGATGCGATTTTAATTATTGGCTCTGATTTGCGTAATGAGCAGCCAATGCTTGCACATAAAGTACGTAAGGCAAGTGCACGTGGCGCTAAGGTCTTTGTAGTAAATCCGCATCATTGTGAATTCCACATGAGCTTATCTGGCAATATTATTGTGAAGCCACAAGAATGGTTGGCGAGATTAATAGGCCTGTTGGCCGGATTAAATAACAGTGCTAAGCATAAAGCTCCTAGTGAATGGCAATCATTATTGTCAAGCGCTAAATTCGATGATGATATGGCTGGCATCGCAAAAGCATTATTAGATAAAGAAAATAGTACTGTGTTGATAGGCAGCTTAATGCAGCATCATTATGAATACTCAAATTTAAGGGCTGTTTCATTTTGTTTGGCGCAATTAACTGAATCAACATTTGGTTACATATCGACAGCATCAAATGCTAGTGGTGCATCATTATTGGGAGTATTGCCGCATAGGGCCATTATGTCTCAAGCGATTGACGAACCTGGTATGACTTACCAGCAAATGATTCAGTCACCGAGAAAAGTTTTAGTGTTAATAGGTCTTGAGCCGGAGTGGGACTGTGTATTACCTGTAGAAACTTTAAGAGCGCTTGAGCAAGCAGAACAAGTAATTGCAATTAACTCATTTACAACTGAAGCCATGCAGCAATACTGTGATTGGATGTTGCCAATTAAATGCTATGCCGAAGCGGAAGGCACTAAGATTAATATGGAGGGAAGATGGCAATCTTATTCAAAGGTTGTTGAGGCAGATGAAGATGTGAAAGATGGCTGGAAAATTCTTCGCATGTTAGGTTCGGAATTAGAGCTTGAAGAGTTTGATTACCTCAGTATTGAAGATGTTCGTAAGGAAATTTCTCAGCAGTTAGATAGTTCTTTTGAATTTAGCAACGTATTGCCTTCTTTTCCTGATGTGGATATCAAGCATTGGGAGTCCGATGTAATATTTAGTACGGGTGCTACACCAATTTATTCTATAGATGCAATTGTCAGAAATGCCAGTTCTTTAAAGCAAGCGCAAAATCTTGACGAGTCAGTCATGATGGTAAATGTCATTGATGTAGAGAAGCATGGCTTGATTGAGGGTAAGTGGGTCAAGGTCTCGCAAGGAGATTATAGTGGTATTTTTAAATGTGTCATTAATAATGATATTTTACCCGGCACTGTTCATATACCAAGAGGTTTGCCTAGGAGTGAAAAACTTAGTGGTTTCTTTGTAGCAGTAGAACTTAAAAATTTATCGGTGGCTTAACGATGATGTCTTATTGGTATGCCATTCCAGAACTGTACAGAGATTTATTTATTACCTCGGTATTGGTTGTTATATTTTTGTTGGCATTAATGGGTGCTGTGGCTTATGTAACTTTTGCTGAACGTAAAATTATAGGATACATACAAGTTCGTATTGGGCCTAATCGTGTTGGTCCAAGAGGATGGTTGCAACCAATTGCTGATGCGTTGAAGTTGCTGACTAAGGAGATGATTCTTCCAAGAAAATCTAGTCAATTTTTATTTCGAGTAGCACCAGTATTATCTATCGTGCCCGCCTTAGGTGCGTGGGCAGTAATACCTTTGACTGAAGGTGTTCAATTCTCAAATATCAATGCAGGATTGCTATATGTACTTGCGTTGACATCAATGGGTGTTTACGGAGTGATTGTTGCTGGTTGGGCATCGAACTCAAAGTATGCCTTATTAGGCGCATTGCGTTCTGCAGCACAAATAGTCTCTTATGAAATAGCGATGGGTTTTGCATTGGTTGGCGTATTAATGGCCAGTGGTAGTTTGAATCTAACGGATATCGTTAATGAGCAAAGCGGCGGTGTTACACACTGGTATTGGTTACCATTGTTACCGCTATTTTTAGTGTATTTAATTTCGGGAGTTGCTGAAACTAATCGCGCACCATTTGATGTGGCAGAAGGCGAGTCAGAAATTGTTGCAGGATTTCATGTGGAATATTCTGGAATGGGGTTTGCGGTTTTCTTTCTTGCTGAGTATGCCAACATAATTTTAATTTCTGCATTGACTGCGTTGCTTTTCTTGGGGGGCTGGTTGAGTCCATTTGAAAATGTGAATGGACTGGTAAATGCACCTGTTATTGGTGCGGTGTTCGATTCTGGCCCGCACTGGTTCTTCATGAAAACATCGTTCTTTATATTCTGCTTCTTGTGGTTTCGCGCTACATTCCCACGTTATCGATACGACCAGATTATGCGCTTGGGTTGGAAAGTGTTAATTCCGGTGACATTAGTTTGGATTTTCGTTGAAGGTGTAGCAATTGCTTATGGGGTTGGGCCATGGTTCGATTAACTGCATATAAGCAATTGCGAGTAATTAGGAAGTTATATCAATGATACATTTTCTTAAAAGTTTTTCCTTGTGGGAATTGTTCAAAGGTTTGTCTGTGACAGGCAGAAAACTCGGTGCAAAGAAAATAACTATTCAATATCCAGAAGAGAAAACACCTCAATCTCCTCGTTTTCGTGGGTTGCATGCATTGCGACGCTATCCCAGTGGTGAAGAACGATGTATCGGATGTAAATTATGTGAAGCAGTATGTCCTGCGCTAGCGATTACCATTGATACAGATGAGCGCGACGATGGCACAAGAAGAACCACACGTTACGACATTGATTTATTTAAATGCATTTACTGCGGGTTTTGTGAGGAAGCTTGTCCAGTAGATGCCATTGTAGAGACAAGAAACTTTGAATACCACTTTGAAAACCGCGGCGAACAAATTATGAAGAAACAAGATTTGCTGGCAATTGGAGAAAAATATGAAGAACAAATTGCCCAAGACCGTGAAACCGATGCCGTGTATCGCTAATTGTTTGATTATTTTTTATGTCATTTGAATTAATCATATTTTATTTTTTCTCTGCCATTATGGTTGTGGCTGCGTTGCGGATGATTACAGCAAAAAATACTGTGCACTCTATATTGAGCTTGGTGTTAGTGTTTTTCACTTCTTCGGCAATATGGTTATTACTTGAAGCAGAGTTCTTAGCGATTACGTTAGTACTGGTTTATGTTGGTGCGGTAATGGTGTTGTTCTTATTTGTTGTGATGATGTTAAATATCAATACAGCAAAGATACGAGAAGGCTTTGTGAAATTTATGCCGGTCGCGATTGTAGTTGCATTAGTTATGATTGCTGAACTTGTACTTATAGTTATTTCTAAAGAATTTAGGATTGAGCGCGCATCTCACAGTGCTCAAGAGCTGGGAAATACTCACGAGCTGGGTAAGATTTTATATACAGATTATTTGCTACCATTTGAGACGGCTGCTGTAATTCTGTTAGTTGCAATTATTGCGGCGATTGTGCTGACGCTGCGCCAACGCCCTCTAACGCAAAGTCAAAATCCTTCAGAGCAGGTCAAGGTAAAAGCTAAAGATCGTGTGCGAATAGTTTCTTTGCCAAGTGAGAATA
The DNA here is from genome assembly GCA_033344735.1 of Gammaproteobacteria bacterium. Taxonomy (NCBI): domain Bacteria; kingdom Pseudomonadati; phylum Pseudomonadota; class Gammaproteobacteria; species Gammaproteobacteria bacterium. The sequence continues at coordinate 1,051,755 of JAWPMW010000001.1, read as the reverse complement.
AGAAAGAGTATTAAGTGCTGACGATATGATTACAATTACTCATTTCCTTGTTCTTGGTGCTATTCTCTTTTCTCTTGCGGTAGCAGGCATTTTTATGAACCGCAAAAATTTAATCGTATTGCTAATGTCCATAGAGCTAATGTTGTTAGCTGTGAACATAAATTTTGTTGCATTCTCGTATTATCTAAATGATTTAGCTGGTCAAGTGTTCGTATTTTTTATACTTACAGTGGCTGCAGCTGAAGCTGCTATCGGTTTAGCCATACTCGTTGTGGTATTTCGTAATCGTGGAACCATTAACGTGCAAGATCTTGACGAGATGAAGGGCTAACGCATGTCTGTCTTGCATTTATGTTTAATCACTGTGCTTGCCCCTTTGGCAGGATCAGCCCTCGTAGGCCTGCTAGGCAGATGGTTAACTCGTTCTCATGCTCACCTGATCACCATTGGCGGTGTGACAATTTCGTTAATTGCATCTAGCATAATTTTTTATGAATTGTTTCAAACAAATTTTGAGCCGCAAAATTTCTCTGTCTATGAGTGGGCTAGTATTGGTAGTTTTTCAATGGGGATTGGATTTTTAATCGATTCCTTGACTGTTACTATGATGTTAGTAGTCACTTCTGTGTCGCTAATGGTGCATGTCTACACTATTGGATACATGCATGAAGATCCAGGTTATAAGCGTTTCTTTAGTTACATCTCATTATTTACATTTTCAATGTTGATGTTGGTGATGTCTAACAACTTCTTACAGTTATTCTTTGGTTGGGAAGCGGTAGGTTTAGTGTCGTATTTGCTTATTGGTTTTTGGTATACACGACCTTCCGCGATATTGGCAAATATTAAGGCATTCTTAATTAATCGTGTTGGTGACTTCGGATTTCTCTTGGGAATTGCTGCAATTGCTGTTTCCACATCTAGCTTGGATTATTCACAAGTATTTTCAGTAGCACCAACTTTGGTAGATTCGCAATTGCAAATCACAAGCGCAATTCAAGTGCCATTGGTAACATTTATCTGTATTGCATTATTTGTTGGCGCGATGGGTAAGTCGGCGCAAGTGCCATTGCATGTGTGGTTGCCAGATTCTATGGAAGGCCCAACACCAATCTCAGCATTAATACATGCAGCTACCATGGTAACCGCAGGCATATTTATGGTAGCTCGCATGTCCCCATTGTTTGAGTTGAGTGATACCGCGTTACTATTCATTATGTTTATTGGTGCAATCACAGCGTTCTTTATGGGCTTAGTAGCAACTGTTCAGGACGACATTAAAAAAGTTATTGCATATTCTACCTTGTCACAACTGGGTTATATGACCGTGGCGCTTGGCGTCTCTGCTTATTCCTTAGCAATTTTTCATCTTTATACGCATGCATTTTTTAAAGCATTATTATTCTTGGCGGCAGGCTCTGTCATTATTGCTATGCATCATGAGCAAAATATTCGCAAAATGGGTGGTTTATGGAAACGGATGCCAATTACCTATGTAACGTCGTTAATTGGCACATTGGCGCTAATTGGTTTCCCAGGTTTTTCAGGATTCTTTTCCAAGGAGTCGATTGTTGAGGCGGTGCATTTATCAGATCTACCAGGCGCAGATTATGTCTATTGGATGGTTTTGTCTGGTGTATTTATAACTGCATTTTATTCCTTAAGATTGTTTATTCTAGTGTTCCATGGCAAACCTCGTATGAGTGATGAAGCCTATACGCATGTGCATGAAACACCTAGAGTTGTTACTGTGCCGCTAATTATCTTAGCTATTTGTAGTGTATTTGCTGGCTACACTATTCAACCAATGATTTACGGAGACTTTTTTGCTGACTCCATTTATGTAAATGAAACACATGGTGTTATGCGTGCAATGGCGGAGCACTTTCATGGTGTTCTAGCAATGGTCCAGCATGGCTTTGTCACCTATGCATTTTATTTGTTGATGGGCGGAATCGTATTTGCGTGCTTATGTTATTGGTTGTTCCCAAATATTCCAAAACTACTATCGCCAATATTTGCAATTCCAAATTTCATTCTTACCAGAAAATATGGATTCGACTGGTTGTTTGTAAAAGGCTTTGCAGGAATCGGTGTGGGAGTAGGGAAAGTTGCATCTGCATTGGGTGATCGAATATTGATTGATGGTTTAATGGTAAATGGAACGGCAAGTATGGTACGGGGCGTTTCAACGCAATTGCGTAAATTCCAGAGCGGCTATTTATACCAATATGCTTTTGCAATGATTATTGGGTCGTTAGGCTTGTTAACTTATTTATATTTCCAGAATTAGAGTGGAGCTCATGGAAATTCCTATTCTCAGTCTACTCATTTGGATGCCAATTTTGGCGTCTGTCCTGATTATGTTAATGGGTAGAGAGATCGGTGAGGGGATGAAGTGGTTTGCCTTGCTTGTCTCCGTCGTGGAAATGATTCTCGGTGTGTTGCTGATTTCTAAATCCCATATTAGTGCTGAAATGCAATTTGTTGAAAGGCGCAATTGGATTGAGTCGTTTGATATATATTATGCATTAGGCGCTGATGCAGTGTCGATCACATTAATAGTGTTAACAATATTCATGACACTGATAGTGGTAATTGCAAGTTGGACTAACATAAAACATCAAGTCCATAATTACCTTGCTGCATTTTTACTGCTCGAAGGGCTAATGGTTGGTGTTTTCTGTGCAATGGATGCCATGCTGTTTTATGTATTTTTTGAGGCAATGCTTATTCCTATGTTTTTAATTATAGGAATTTGGGGTGGCCCGAGACGTGTGTATGCAACTATTAAATTCTTTTTATACACATTCTTTGGTTCGGTGTTTATGTTGATTGCATTGTTATATTTATATTCGCAAACTAATACTTTTGAAATAGCACGATTGTATGAGGTGGCTATTCCATTACATATCCAAATACCAATCTTTTTAGCTTTCTTAATTGCCTTTGCGGTCAAGGTGCCTATGTGGCCAGTTCACACATGGCTTCCTGATGCGCACGTTGAGGCTCCAACTGGTGGGTCAGTAATATTGGCAGCAATTATGTTGAAAATTGGTGGTTATGGATTTTTGCGATTTAATCTTCCAATTACACCTGATGCTAGTCGTGAGTTAGATTGGTTGCTGATTGCGATGTCGTTAATTGCAATTGTCTATATCGGATTTGTAGCGCTTGCTCAGAAAGACATGAAAAAGCTAATCGCGTATTCGTCAATCGCTCATATGGGTTTTGTTACCTTAGGATTTTTTGTTATATATCAGATTAGTCTTGGTAATACTGATTTTCAAATGTTGGCTTTGCAAGGTGGAATGATTCAAATGATTTCGCATGGATTTATATCGGGTGCTTTATTTTTATGTGTCGGTGTTCTCTATGATCGCATGCATTCGCGCAATATTGATGATTATCAAGGTGTCGTAAATAGCATGCCGGTTTTCGCAGCATTTATGGTGTTGTTTGCAATGGCTAATTCAGGTTTACCTGGTACTTCTGGTTTCGTTGGAGAATTCATGGTGATTGTTGCCAGTTTTGATGCCAGTTTATGGTATGCGGCATTAGCAGCTGTTACCTTAATTGTAGGCGCAGCTTATTCTTTATGGTTAGTGAAACGAGTGATATTTGGTGAGGTATTAAATGACACTGTGACAGCTTTGCAAGATGTTAATTCGCGAGAGTTTCTAATATTACTGACTTTGGCGGTCATGGTGATTTTATTGGGTGTATGGCCAGCACCTCTAGTGGATTATTTGCAGCCTTCACTAGAAAGAGTTCTTAACTATGCACTGACGACAAAAATTTCCTGATATGCAAATTGAAACCATTATTGTTGATTATATTATTGCTGTACCAGAGATTGTTTTACTGCTAGGTGCGTGTGTCGTTTTGTTAGCAGGTGCTTTTATCTCTGCAAAAAGCCATTGGACATATGTCTTGACTCAAATGGTGTTACTTGCAACGCTGTATTTGTGCATACAACCATTTACAGGTCAAGCTGTTGAGTTGTTTAATGGCTTTTATATTAGCGATGATCTATCAGTATTGGCAAAATCTTCTATGTGTGTGTTTATGATTATTGTCATGATTTATTCACGCGCATTTATAAATTCATATAACTTTCCACGTGGAGAGTATTACGCCTTAACATTATTTTCTTTACTGGGGATGATGTTGATCAGTTCTGCGAATCATTTGTTAATGATTTATTTGGGTTTAGAGCTACTTTCGTTATCTATGTATGCTTTGGTTGCTATGAATCGAGATGATTCTGTAAGTTCAGAAGCGGCAATTAAATATTTTGTGTTGGGCGCAATTGCTTCTGGGTTCTTACTATATGGAATTTCTTTAATTTATGGATTGACGGGCACACTGTATTTGTCAGAACTGACAGTAGAAAATGATATGAGCATAGGGATTATTGCTGCCGTTATCTTTGTTGTTATCGGTCTGGCATTCAAACTCGGAGCAGTTCCTTTCCATATGTGGCTTCCTGATGTGTATCAGGGTGCTCCATTGTCAGTCACATTGCTTATTGCAAGTGTACCCAAAATTGCAGGTTTATTATTAGCATTACGATTATTGATGGACGGATTGCAATTCATGCATGAATATTGGCAACAGTCTCTTGTCGTTTTGGCAGTATTGTCTCTTGTAGCAGGTAATATTATTGCTATTGCGCAAACTAACTTGAGACGCATGTTGGGTTATTCAACGATAGGGCATGTTGGGTATATTTTATTGGGTCTGCTAATCGCAAATAAAATTGGCTACTCTGCTGCATTATTTTATACCTTAATTTATGCGTTAATGAGTTCAGCTGTATTCGGTATATTATTGTGTGCCGAAAGAATGAATTATCGGTTAGAAGAATTGGACGACCTAAAGGGTCTATCTAAGAATTATCCTTGGCTGGCATTTTTAATGTTGTTGTTAATGTTTTCAATGGCAGGTATACCGATGACAGTAGGTTTCTATGCGAAACTGAATGTGCTTCAAGCGTTAGTGGCCAATGGAAGCGTCATGCTGGCTATCATCGCGGTTGTTTCCTCGGTTATAGGCGCTTTCTACTATCTACGTGTCATCAAGCTGATGTATTTTGAAGAGGGTAATATTGCTCAAAGGACAATGATGCCCGCCGGCCATATAAGTGTGTTGAGTATCCACTCTTTAATGGTAGTAGGCCTATTTGTGTTTCCTCAGATATTAATTGATCTCTGTAAGCATGCTATAGGTTGATCAGATAATATCCGTTTTTAACTTCCTTGAAATATAACGCTTAGCTGCGTAAACTCCCCCGCTCAGATTAACGCGAACATTAGTTTTATAAGTTTGTTCTGATTCTGAAAATTGCCTAATTGATGCGGGGTGGAGCAGTCTGGCAGCTCGTCGGGCTCATAACCCGAAGGTCGTAGGTTCAAATCCTACCCCCGCTACCAAAATCTCTGTGTCTAGGTTTCCACCTTTCAAAATCTTCCTTAAGTCTTCTTTTTAGCCGAGTTTGTGGCTGATTACACAGCGGCCGAAGCGAATATAAGTTCTAATTGTACACTTGTGTAATTAGAATATTGTTATACACCCTAAAATGTCTCCCTTAGTAAAAAATTCTGTTTTTCTTGCCAGCAAATATCTAGGGTTATTTGCGATGTCGCGCTGGTTGTTGAGGAACAAGATTCGTGTACTTTGCTATCACGGATTTACAACTATTGACGAGCATCACAATGTGCCCGGTCTTTTTATTGAGCCAGAAATTTTTGATAAAAGGATGAGTTATTTGAAGCGAAATGGGTATCAGGTTATTGAGCTAGATCAGGCCTATGAAGATGTTAGCAAGGGAGTCAGTAAGGATAACCGTGTCGTAATTACTATTGATGACGGTTTTGTTAGTGTGTTGAGAAAGGCTGCGCCTATATTAAAACAATATGAATTTCCTTCAACATTATATTTAACCTCATATTTTTTTGATAAGCATTGTCCAGTCTTTCCTCTAGCGACAGGCTATATATTTTGGAAATCTAAGGTTAGCCAAGCAGATTTCTCACAGCTAGATATACCTGCTTTACAAGCCTATAAAGACTGTCAGTTAACCTCATATAATAAGAATAAAGTTGAGGCAATTTTTAAAGAGCATGGTCAAGCCTTAAAAGGAAATGAACATCGAGTGGAACTGCTTAAAAGGTTAGGTGAGATTTTGCAGGTTGATTATGACCAGCTAAACCAACAGAGACTTTTTAATTTGGTGACTAAACAAGAGTTAGCAGAACTGCAAGAATACGGTGTTGATATTCAGCTTCATACCCACCGCCATACTTTTCCAGTTGACCATGAAATTGCTATAAAAGAGATCCAAGATAACAAATTTGTTGTGGATCCTTTGTTGGCTAAACCAATGAAACATTTCTGTTACCCCAGTGGTGTTTGGACTGAGCGTCATTGGGATGCGTTAGCAAAGGAAGATGTGCTCACTGCAACAACTTGTACAACAGGTTTGGTCGATGAGAAGTCACCATTATTCGCATGGCCGAGAATCTTGGATAGTTCGCGCGTATCCCAAATAGAGTTCGAAGCCGAAGTATCGGGATTTAATGAATTGCTTAGAATGGCTAGATCTTGAATATAGATGGAACTAAGGAGGCTAGATTGATGTTATTTCTGTTGCTGAATTGAGCGCTGTAAAATATAATCCCCGCGTTGGTAGGAGTTGTGGTGAGCATAGGAAGTTGGATAGAGGCCCCGTTTGGGGCTTTTTTGTTGGCCGAACGAAAATTCTGCGGTTTTAGGGAGGACGGACGTGAAGCTAGACTCGGATGGTCTTGAGGCGCTAATTGCACCGGTTGTGCAGGGATTGGGCTTTACCCTCTGGGGTGTTGAGCTTAGAAGCTCGCAGCATCATGCCTTGGTGAAGGTCTTTATTGATCATGAAGACGGCATAACAGTGGATAACTGTTCAGAAGTCAGCCATCAGATTAGCGGAATTTTGGATGTAGAGGATCCAATCAGTGTAGCTTATACGCTAGAAGTATCTTCACCGGGAGTTGAACGACCATTAATGAAGCGAGAACACTTTGAAATGTATCTGGGCCGAGAAATAAAAGTAAGGTTAAGTTGGGCGGTACAAGAGCGGAAAAATTATTTAGGGACACTTTCTAATCTAAGTGAAGATGAGGTCACTATGGAAGTCGATGGTGAATTGGTCGAGTTTCCTTTGAATGCGGTAAAACGCGCAAATTTAATTTATAGCGAATTTAAATAAGGCACTTTAGGAACGCATAAGTTTATGAATAAAGAAATTTTAATGGTGGCGGATACTGTTTCTAACGAGAAGGGTGTTGAGAAAGATATAATTTTCCAGGCCATAGAAGCAGCGTTGGCAACAGCGACACGTAAACGCTATACAAAAGATATTGAGGTGCGTGTAGGCATTGATCGTGAGTCTGGTGATTACGACACATACCGGCGTTGGTTGGTGATGGATGATGAAGATCCTGAATTTGAATCTCCAGATAAGCAAATTCTATATAGCTACGCCATACAAAATAATCCAGAAATTCAAGTGGGTGAGTACGTAGAAGAAAGTATTGAATCTGTTGCTTTTGGTCGAATTGCTGCGCACACCGCTAAACAAGTGATTGTGCAGAAAGTACGAGAAGCAGAGCGTGCACAAATAGTTGATGCTTATGCAGATCGTGTTGGCGAACTAGTGATGGGTGTCGTTAAACGTGCTGAACATAGCGGAGTTTATATTGACCTTGGTGGCAATGCAGAGGGATTTATTCCTCGCGAAGATTTGATTCCACGAGAGTCTATTCGTCCGGGTGATCGAATCCGTGCATTTTTAAAGGACGTACGCTCAGAAGTGCGTGGGCCACAATTGTTTTTGACTAGAACTGCGCCAGAATTTTTAATCGAATTGTTTAAGCTTGAGGTGCCTGAAGTGGGGCAGAATGTCATTGATGTATTAGGTGCTGCACGTGACCCAGGCTTGCGTGCAAAAATTGCAGTGCGTTCTCTTGATCCACGGCTTGATCCAGTAGGTGCTTGTGTCGGCATGCGTGGTTCACGCGTTCAGTCAGTATCAAATGAACTAGCCGGTGAACGAATTGATATTATTTTGTGGGATGAGAATCCTGCCCAATTTGTGATTAATGCAATGTCTCCGGCGGTGACGCTGTCAATTGTTGTCGATGAAGAATCCAACAGTATGGACATAGCTGTTGAAGAAGAAAAATTATCTCAAGCCATTGGTCGTGGCGGTCAAAACGTTAAGCTTGCAAGTGAACTGACAGGCTGGGAGCTTAATGTAATGACTGAAGGTCAAGCGGAAGAGAAGAATGATGGTGAAATGAAAGTGTTGCAACAGCTGTTCATGGATCAATTGGATGTGGATGAAGAAGTGGCAGCAATTTTAGTTCAAGAAGGATTCTCAACAGTTGATGAAATAGCTTATGTGCCGCCTAAAGAATTACTAGAAGTTGAAGAATTTGATGAGCAGATTGTAGAAGAGTTAAGAGGGCGTGCACGTGACGCGCTATTAACACAAGCTATTTCGGGTGGTGGCGATGACAATGCTGAGCCCGCAGAAGACCTGCTCGAAATGGAAGGCATGACGCGTGATTTAGCATTTGAGTTAGCAGCTAGAGGTGTCATTACTATGGAAGACTTAGCAGAACAAGGCATTGATGATATTGCTGAGATAGAGGGACAGAAGGAAGATGAAAAAGGTATTGAAGGGCTGACAGAAGAAAAGGCGGGCGAGCTGATAATGAAGGCTCGTGCACCATGGTTTGCTGAAGAAGAAGCAAAATAAAGAAGTCATAAATTAAAAAAGCAATATATTAGAGGGCGCATGGCACAAGTCACTGTACAACAATTAGCAGAAGTCGTTGGTACTCCGGTTGATAAATTGCTGGAGCAGCTAAAAGACGCTGGATTAAGTTTTTCCGCGCCTGATCAGGAAATTTCTGATAGCGAGAAGTTGCAATTGCTTGAGCATTTACGCCAAAGCAAGGGTGCCAAATTAGGCGGAGCCACTGAAGGTAAGAAAATAACTCTAAGACGTAAGAGCACGTCTCAGTTGAAGGTTAGTGGTGGGCAAGGACGTACTGCAAATACTAAGACTGTTAACGTTGAAGTGCGGCGCAAGAAAACTTACGTTAAACGTAGTGAATTAATTGAAGAGCAAGAACAAAAGCGCAAAGAAGAGGAAGAGGTTGAGCAACAACGACTCGAAGCCGAACAAAAAGAGAAAGATATAAAAGCAGCTGAAGAAGCGCGTATTGCTGAAGAAGAGCGCAAAGCTCAAGAAGAAATCGCTGCTAAAGAAGCTGAAGAGCAGCGTTTAGCAGCAGAAGCTGCGACAGCAGCTCAAGAGAAGCAAGCTGTAACTATAGCACCTGCGGCGCCGGTTAAAGAAGCCCCTGCTAAAGAGAAAAAATCCGGTCGCAAGAAAGGCAAGACCGATGATGATCACGCCAAGCGCAAAGAGCTACATGTTGCTAGTGATAAACGAGGTCGTCGTAAACCAAAATCACGGGCACGCACACAAAAAGTTGAAGCCTCTGGTAAGCATGGCTTTGAGCGACCCGTAGCACCTGTTGTAAGAGAAGTATTGGTCCCTGAAAGTATTTCTGTTTCAGACCTTGCGCAAAAGATGGCGATTAAGGCTGCCGAAGTAATTAAGGTCATGATGAATATGGGGGCAATGGCCACCATTAACCAAGTGATTGATCAAGACACTGCGATTCTAGTAGTAGAAGAACTTGGGCATACTGCGAAGCCATTTGAAGAAAATGATATTGAATCAAAAGTTGTTAAGCATGTTTACGATTCTGAAGCTTCAGTAACTCGGCCTCCAGTGGTTACTGTGATGGGTCATGTTGATCACGGTAAAACTTCCTTGCTAGATTATATTCGTCACTCACGTGTTGCTGCCGGTGAGGCAGGTGGAATTACCCAGCATATTGGCGCCTACCATGTGGAAACGCCAAATGGTGTGATCACTTTCTTAGATACTCCTGGACACGCAGCATTTACTGCAATGCGTGCGCGAGGAGCTCAAGCGACTGATATTGTTATATTAGTTGTATCAGCTGACGATGGTGTCATGCCGCAAACTGCTGAAGCAGTGAAACATTCAAAAGCAGCCGGTGTGCCGATGGTTGTTGCAGTGAATAAAATTGACAAAGAAGACGCTGATCCTGACCGTGTTCGCACAGATTTATCTGGCTTAGAAGTGATCCCTGAAGAATGGGGTGGTGATGTGCAGTTCATTAATGTGTCTGCAAAAACAGGCCAAGGAGTTGATGATCTTCTTAATGCTCTCAGCCTGCAGGCAGAAGTTATGGAATTAGTGGGTGTGCCTGATGGTCCAGCAACAGGTATTGTTATTGAGTCTTCATTAGATAAGGGTCGTGGGCCAGTAAGTACTATCTTAGTTCAAGAAGGTAAGTTATCTCGCGGAGATATTCTTCTATGCGGTGAAGAGTATGGTCGTGTTCGTGCTATGTTCGATGAGCAGGGTAAGCCTGTTGAGTCTGCCGGGCCTTCGATACCAGTAGTTGTACTAGGCATGTCAGGCACAGTGAACGCCGGTGAAGAAGCTATCGTCGTCGAGAGTGAACGCAAAGCGCGTGAAGTGGCTGAAGTGCGTAAAGGTAAGACTCGTGAATCAAAACTTGCCGCGCAACAATCTGCAAAACTTGAAAACATCTTCAATCAAATGCAAGAAGGTGAAGTGGCTGCAGTTAATATTTTGGTTAAAGCGGATGTGCAAGGTAGTGCCGAGGCGTTGCGTGATTCATTAGAAAATCTTTCTACAGAAGAAGTGAAAGTGACAATTGTCAGTGCTGGTGTTGGTGGTATTACTGAATCGGATATTAATTTGGCTGCAGCTTCTAGTGCGATTGTGATTGGATTTAATGTGAGAGCAGATGCAAGTGCGCGTAGAGCTATCGATGAAAATGGTGTTGACTTGCGTTACTACAGCATTATTTATGAAGCAATCGATGATGTTAAGAGTGCAATGAGCGGATTGTTGTCACCAGAGTTGCGCGAAGAAATTGTTGGTATTGCAGAAGTGAAGGATGTATTTAAGTCTTCGGTATTAGGTGCAGTGGCCGGTTGTCAGGTTATAGATGGACTAGTTAAGAAGGGTAATCCTATTCGCGTGTTGCGAGATAATGTCGTTATCTACGAAGGTGAATTAGAATCTTTGCGTCGACATAAAGATGATGTGTCGGAAGTTCGTGCCGGAACAGAATGTGGTATTGCCGTTAAGAACTACAATGACGTAAAGCCTGGCGATAATATTGAAGTTTACGAGCGTACTGAAGTCGCACGTACGATTTAATTGTAATGCCTAAAGACTTTCCTCGTGCATTACGTGTTGCAGAACAGGTTCGAAGAGAATTAGTAGTATTGATTAGAGATTCGGTCAATGATCCTAGAGTTAAAGACTTTTCTATCTCGGAAGTCATTGTTACTAAAGATCTGTCTGCAGCAAAAATATATTTTTCTCCTTACGCGCAAAATACCGATATTGAAGAATTGCAGATCGGACTAAATAGTTGTTCTGCATATTTGCGGAAAGAGCTTGGAAAGTTAATGCGACTGCGAGTTATTCCGACGTTGTCATTCCATTATGATGACACCTTGGAACGTTCCGCGCGCTTGAACGACATATTGTCTAAAGAGAAGCTGGATTAAATTTCGATAATTCAGTACATACTCAGTCATATTGTTGAAACAGAATTTGTAATTATTCTCACTTGGCAAAGAAAAATAAATTTGGCCGTGATATTCATGGTCTGCTGGTGCTTGATAAGTCTCTTGGGCTTAGTTCAAACCATGCTTTGCAACGAGTGAAGCGTTTGTTTAATGCTAAAAAAGCAGGGCACACAGGCACGCTAGATCCCCTAGCCACAGGGGTGCTAGTGATATGTTTTGGTCGTGCAACAAAAATTGCTGATCATGTCATGGGAGCTAAAAAATCTTATTACGTGGTGGCAAAGTTAGGTGAGCAAACTGATACTGGTGATAAAGAAGGCCAAGTGGTCGCTAGTGAAAAAGTTAATCAACAGCAACTTGATGTGTTAGTAGAAACAGTCAAATCTTTTCAAGGAGACATTGAACAGATACCGCCAATGTACTCTGCGATCAAAAAAGATGGTGTGCCAATGTATAAGTTTGCTCGGCAAGGCAAGCAAGTCGAACGTGCTTCTCGTCAAGTACACATTCACTCTATTGCTATTGAGAATATTCAAGACAAAAGAGTCGCTATGACGGTACATTGTTCAAAAGGGACTTATATTCGCACTTTAGTTGAAGATATTGGTAAGAAATTGGGGTGCCTTGCTCATGTGGATGAGTTGCGTAGATTGTCTGTGGGCGAGTTTGGGTTAGCTTATAAAATGTATACCTATGAGCAATTGGAGCAGCTGAGTTCAACAGGAGTAAATGAACTAGAAAAAACCATGCTTCCTGTGCAGGCTGCTTTTGTTGGATATCCTCGATTTGAGATGAAAAATGGGCTACTTTTGTCTTTAGAGCAGGGTGGTAAAATTAGATTTCCAGAGGCTATAAATAGTAAATATATACGTATATATGACACCAATAGGATTTTTCGCGGCTTAGGGGAGAAGAAAGACGATGGATTTGTCCATTTTAGTAAGTTTTACATGGGTTAAGGCAATTAAGGTATTGTGCCTTTGCAGACACATGGTAGAATCGCGCTCTCTTAAGAATACCACCCAGAAAATACTACTAGAAAGTTTATAAAAAATGGCACTAACAGCGGAAGATAAGTCGGGCATCGTCAAGCAGTATCAACAGTCAGCAAACGACACTGGATCACCTGAAGTTCAGGTGGCATTACTGTCTGCTCGAATAAAGTACCTTAGTGATCATTTTAGTAATCACAAGCATGACCACCATTCTAGACATGGCTTATTGAAGTTGGTCAATCAACGTCGCAAATTACTAGATTACATTAAGCGTAAAGATCAGCAACGCTATCAGCAGCTGATTTCTTCATTAGGTCTGCGTCGATAATACCTACATGGCTCAGCAAACATTGCCTAGCCATGCCTTTTATCTAGGAAAATCTATTAACACTATACTTGTCGGCATAGTGTCGTATTCACGTATTTAAATTTACAATTCAAATAGGAAATCTTGAGTGAAAAGCATAAAGAAATCATTCCAATTCGGGGCACATGAAGTCACTATCGAGACAAGCGAAATAGCTCGTCAGGCGGACGGTGCTGTATTAGTTAGTATGGGCGATACCTCAGTTCTTGTGACTGCTGTTGGAGTAAGACAAGCTAGAGAAGGGCAAGATTTCTTTCCGCTTACTGTTAACTATCAAGAAAAAACATATGCAGCAGGTAAAATTCCTGGTGGATTTTTCAAGCGTGAAGGCCGGCCTTCAGAAAAAGAAACGCTTACTTGTCGTCTAATTGATCGTCCGATACGACCTCTATTCCCAAAAGGATTCAAGAATGAAGTCCAGGTGATTGCGACAGTTGTATCAATGAATACGGATATTGACTCAGATATTCCTGCCTTAATTGGTACATCAGCAGCGTTATCAATTTCAGGCATTCCATTTGATGGCCCTGTTGGTGCTGCAAAAGTTGGTTATATAAATGGTGAGTATGTGTTAAACCCTACTATTAGCCAGCTTGAGGAATCAGATCTTGAATTAGTCGTTGCCGGAACAGATAGCGCTGTGTTGATGGTAGAGTCTGAAGCGAACATATTGTCAGAAGACGTTATGTTAGGCGCAGTCATGTACGGCCATAAAGAAATGCAAGCGGTTATTAATGCTATTAAAGAACTTGCCAGCGAAATCGGTAAGCCGCGTTGGGAATGGACTGCAGAAGAAGAAGATAAACCCTTAGCTGAAAAAGTAGCTGCAGCATTTGAGCAACCTTTAAGTGACGCATATAAAATTTCAGAAAAGCTATCTCGCCAAGAGGCCGTTGGTGAATTAAGAGCAAAAGCGGTTGAAGATATTAGTTCTGAAGATGGCCCTTCAGCAGCCGATGTTAGTGGTGCGTTTGGTAAATTAGAAAAGAGCATTGTTCGTGGAAAAGTCATTGCTGGTGAGCCGCGAATAGACGGAAGAGATACAAAGACTGTAAGACCTATTTATGTTCGTACTAGAGTCCTTCCGCGTACACACGGCTCTGCATTATTTACACGTGGTGAAACCCAAGCATTAGTAGTCACAACACTTGGTACAGGTCGAGATGCACAGATTATTGATGCTATTGAAGGTTCATTTAAAGATACCTTCATGTTGCACTACAACTTTCCTCCTTATTCAGTGGGTGAAGCAGGCAGGACAGGTTCTCCAGGGCGAAGAGAAATTGGTCATGGAAAACTAGCCAAACGTGGTGTTCAAGCCATTATGCCAACACAAGAAGAATTTCCATACGTGATTCGCGTGGTATCTGAAATTACGGAATCTAACGGTTCCAGTTCTATGGCTTCAGTCTGTGGTACGAGTTTGTCTTTGCTTGACGCAGGTGTACCAATTAAAGCTCCGGTCGCTGGTATAGCCATGGGTCTAATAAAAGAAGGCGATAATTTCGCAGTCCTATCTGACATCTTGGGTGATGAAGATCATCTTGGAGATATGGATTTCAAAGTAGCAGGTACTAGTGAAGGTATTACTGCTCTTCAGATGGATATTAAAATTCAGGGTATTACTGAAGAAATTATGAAGATAGCGCTTGCTCAAGCTCAAGAAGGCCGCATGCATATTCTTTCAAAGATGAATGAAGTGCTTGAAAATCCTGCAGAAATGTCTGAGTTTGCACCTCGCTTATTAGCTATGAAGGTTCATCCGGATAAGATTCGTGATGTGATCGGAAAAGGCGGCGCAGTTATACGTGCGATCACTGAAGAAACTGGCGCTACAGTGGATATTGATGATGAAGGAAACATAAAGATTGCTTCTGTTGATCGTGCTGCGGGTGAAGAAGCGCAGAAGCGTATCGAGTTAATTACTGCAGATGTTGAAGTTGGTGCTACTTACGAAGGTAAAGTGGCTAAAATTATGGACTTTGGTGCATTTGTCACAATCCTTCCTGGCCGAGATGGCTTGGTACATATTTCTCAGATCTCAAATGAGCGCGTTGAAAATGTGTCTGATGAACTTTCTGAGGGTGACATGGTTACTGTTAAAGTATTAGAAGTAGATAAACAAAATCGAATTCGCTTGAGCATGAAAGCTGTCGTAGAGTAAAAAAATATACATGGCTGGCGAAGACGACCCCAACAGCTGGAAAGATAAACTATCCCCTGAACAATTTGCCGTATGTTGGCAAAAGGGGACTGAGCCACCATATAGCGGTCAATATTTAGGCGAAAAAAACGCAGGAACCTTTGTTTGCGTTTGCTGCAAGAGCCGATTGTTCTCATCAGAAACAAAATTTGACTCGGGATCAGGCTGGCCTAGCTTCTGGGAATCCGCATCAGATCAAGCGATTCGCTATATTACAGATAATTCACATGGTATGACTCGTGTTGAAGTATGTTGCAATCAGTGTGGCTCACATTTGGGGCACGTATTTGAAGATGGTCCTGAACCTACCGGCAAGCGATATTGCATTAACTCACTATCTTTAGACTTTGTCCCAGAAAGTGACTAAAGATTGAATAAATTGCTTATAAATTAGCTAGTCAGGATGCGTTATTCAGAGTGGTTTTACTAAGTTTGGGTGCTATAATCTCCGCATTCCAGAGGCTATTTTGGTAGTTTTAACTGTATATAATGATTAATAGTTAAAAATAGATAATATATAAAAATAAGGTCTGCATACGATAGCTCAGGTATTCTGTAAGTAAATAGGAGGTCATATGAAGAAATTTTTAATCAACGTGCGCTATTTTTTAGCTCCGTTGCTAATACTGGCAGCATTGTTTGGCGTGCTAGCTGGCGGTCCATGGGTATGGACGGGCGTAGCATTATTGGGTGTTGGGATTATTATTGACACATTAACCAAAGCACAAACCCCGGGTGCGGGTTTTGATGAAGACGGCGAACTGTATGGTATTCCTGCCTTACACAATGGTGTGATGTACGGCATGCTAGGCGTGTTTATCTGTTTACAGATAGTGTTGGCCTGGCGCATATTCCAGTACATGACAGGTGTTCCAATTGCTCCGTCAACGCTTCTAGGCATGTCTATTCAAGATGGCATTACAGGCGCACAGCTAATTGGTGCAACAATTTCAACAGGAATATTTGCCGGCATCGGCATTATCTATGGTCATGAGTTAGCGCATACGAAAGGCTTCAGCTTTGTAATAGCGCGTTGGATGATGGCGTTATCAGGCAAGGCACACTTCTGCTACGCCCACGTATACAACCATCATTTAGAGCTTGGTCATGTCGATGATCCAGCGACATCACCACGTGGAAGAAGCTTGTACAAGCATTATCCATTATCTGGGATTGGGCAAAGTAAATTTTTATTCGTGATGGAGAAGCAACGTCTAGAGAGACTGGGAGTGCCATTCTTATCATGGCAGAACCGATGGATACGCGGATACTTCATGGCATTGCCAACAGTATTTTTGTTCTGGTTTGTCGGCGGCTGGGTTGGCATAGGCTGTTTAGCGATTGTGTGGTTAATTTCTAACTTTGAGTTAGAAGCATTGAACTACCTGGAGCACTACGGTTTAATTCGCGAGAAAGGGCAACCGATTGATTACCGTCATAGCTGGGATAACAGCACGGCATTCACGAGTTGGTTCTTTATCGAGATTGGACGTCAAGGAGATCACCATGACCGTGGAGAGACCCACTTTTGGGAGTTAGACGAAGTGGGATCACCGAACTGCGGACGTGGCTATTTCACGTTATTTGCATTGGCATTGTTACCGCCAATATGGCATAAGTACATGAATGAGCAGATGAACAAGTGGGATGATGAAATGGCCTCAGAAGGCGAGCGTAAGGTCGCGGCCAAGATTAATCAGATCGCTGGCTACGCTTAATCTGTAAAATTTATATCGGGTCTTATAGTTTATATTCTGTAAGGCCCGGTTGAATAAAAAATATACATATAAATCAGTGGTAAAATTGAGGAGTAAATAAAATGAGTGAAGCTAGCTTATACGTGCGCCTGGGTGGTGCAGATGGTATTGCAGCAGTGGTTGAGGATATCTGGATAAATCATACTTCAAATCCAAAAATTAAACAGCGCTACGCACAAAGTGACCCAGAAAATGTAAAGCGTTTAGTAAGAGAGTTTTTTGGTGCCGGTATCGGTGGGCCAGAGACATATACAGGCCAAGATATGTTAACTGCACATACTGGTATGAATATTAGTGATGAAGAATTCGTTGCTGTTTGTGATGATGTGCTTGCTGCGTTAGATAAAAATAATGTTGGTGCAAAAGAAAGAGACGAAGTCTTATGTATTTTGTACTCAATGAAAGGTGAAATTGTTGGTGTGTAACTGAACTAAATAATAAATTTTAAGAGGAGTAGTTATGAAAGTAACATGGGATGAGAGTACCTGTATTCATGCTGGTAAATGTGTTGAAGGTTCACCAAATGTCTTCAAGGTTGTTGATGGCGCTTTTGTCATTGATGAGTCTGGTGCACCTGAAGATGAGATTCGTGCAACAGCTGCACAATGTCCATCTGGTGCAATAAAGATAGAAGATTAACCAAAAAATTAACTAAGAAAGCTAATCATTAACCTCGCAAAAAACCAAAAGTTCATCGCTAGATGATTATTAGATGAGGTTATTGAATTAGGGGGAAGATTATGATCGGAGATAAATTAGGAACAAAAATGATTCTGCGTGGGCATCCAAGTTGCCCTAACACAGGTAAGTGTTTGCAGGCTGCCGCAGAAAAGGGAGTGGACATTGAGACTGAAGTGATTACAGATCTTGATGCAAGCGATTTTCGTGCTGTCTCCCCTTATGGAATAGGCCCGGTATTGCAGGACATAGACTTTGTTGTTTATGGCACTACTGCAGTAATGTCATATTTAGATGATAAGGGTTTCGGTCCGTCACTTGTTCCTCGTAATGGCGTGAGCCGTGCAATCATGTATCAGTGGGCAATCATTGCGACCGAATGTGTTGCTCCTAATCTAGGTGACTCTATTAACAAAGATGCTTTAGCTCCTTTGTTTGATGGTCTTGAGAAGCAAGTACTTAATCCTCCAAGAAAAGGTGATTTTATTTGTGGTGATTTTTCACTGGCAGATATTCATTGGTCATCTTGCTGCAACTTGATCGAAATTGGTGGTGCTGGAGACTTGATAAGTTCTCGTCCGGGAGTGGCTAAATGGTACGATAAAGTGAAATCGCACCCAAGTACAAGTAAAGAAAAAATCATTCCATTCACAGTGTTACCTTCCGCAGGAGATATCTCATCAGGTACATTAAACGGAATTTCAATAAACTCATAAATGTTGACGTAAATTGAAAAGCGCGCAGATTAAAGTCTGCGCGCTTTTTACGTATATAGCATTTTATATACCATAAGAAATCATGTTTGGATTATTTGGAAATAAGAAACAAGAGCACACTGCAAACATAAATAACGGTGAAGCAACTGTTACTGTCAAGGCGGGTGATAACTTACTAAAGGCTGCTTTAGAAGCAGGGCTGGCATGGCCTCACGATTGCCGTGTGGGAAGTTGTGGAACATGCAAATGCGTTATTAAAAAAGGAAAAATTAAAGCGTTAACAGATTTTTCTTATGTACTTGATGGTGATCAGTTGAAAGCTGGTACTGCGCTTGCGTGTCAGACTGTATTGAAAAATGATATTGAAGTTGAAGTTGAAATGGGAGATGCGCCCGCAACTGAGCTGCTCCAATTGAAAGGATCGATAGCTAGAGTAAATGACTTAACCTATGACATTAAAGAGTTAGTTGTAAAATGTGATGGTGAATTTAGTCGCAACATGATGGCTGGGCAATATGCAGAGATATCCGTTGATGATATTCCCACACCAAGATCATATTCATTTGCAAAATCACCAAGAAACGAAAACAAAGATGAATTTAGCTTCTATATTCGTAAAGTGCCTGGCGGTGAGTTTACAGAATGGCTATATGCACAAGATAGAGTGGGTACCCCAGTTAACCTTGCAGCACCATATGGCCAGTTCTATCATCGACCAGCGAGCTCTCAAATGATATGCATGGCAGGTGGTAGCGGTATGAGTGCTATTAAAGCAATACTAGAAGAATGTGTGCTAGAGCAAACTGAACGTAATTGTATCTACTTGTTCGGTGCGCAAGCCGAGAGAGATTTATACTGTCAAGAAGAAATGCAGCGCATTAAAGAACAATGGCACAAAGGCTATACTTTCGAATTTGTAGAAGTTTTATCTGCAGATATAGAAGGCTCGTCATGGACAGGACCTACTGGATTTGTGACAGACTATTTTAAGCAGTCATATATCGATACATCTGCGCTTGATATGAAGGATGCACAAGGCTACTTATGTGGGCCACCTCCAATGATTGACGCTGCGATAAAGATTCTTGTAGCTGGTGGAATTGATGAAGAAAGTATATATTACGACAAATTCTTAGACGCTAGCTCAATACCTGGTGGGCGCTAGGTCCTTGATTTTATTATAAAAAATTAGGAGAATAATATTATGACAATGAAAGCATTAGGAGTTATGGCACTATTTACGATTGCTATGATTTCAATTTTTAATTTTATTGGTTTCCAGAACCATCATGAGAACCTGCTTTGGGCAATTGGTGGAGCACTATTCTTGGTAGTAACATTAATTGGTAATGTTTGGTTGTTCATCGGAATTGCACAAGAAGAGCCATGGGCATGGTTTAAAGATTCTGATAACGAATAAAGCTAAATAGATGAATAAATAAAAAAGCCGGCTTCTATGCCGGCTTTTTTATTTAGTATTTCAGTGGAAGAGTCTTTAGTCTTGGAATTTTATTTTGTTGCCAATGATTAATTGCCCATTCCCATATTGTCCAGATTGGCCTCCAGTTAAGATTGTTTGGCGGTTCCTGGCCTAAATCAGTTAACGCGTTAATTAACCAGGTGCGTGCATTATGCTTTTTTAATGCCGGAGCGTGAGTTTGCTTGCTTAGTTTGTCTCCATTCTCGTGTGTAATTATAGGTATGTGCAGAAAAGCTGGAGACCTATTCTGAATTAGCTTGCTTAAGTGAATCTGTCTGGGAGTTATAGCCAACAAGTCTGCACCTCTTACAACTTCAGTATATTGTTCGAATAAATCATCAATACTTGCTGCTAATATATAGCTAGGTAATTTATTTGCTCGGTAGATAATATAATCACCACTAATTTTCTTTAAGTTACATTTTTGCTCACCAAAGTTATTGTCTGTGTATTCAATATTGGAGTCATCAACACGTACACGTAGTGAAGTACCTTTTTGATAAATCAATTTTTTCTTAGAACAGCTGCCAGGGTAAATCGATCCCATGTCACCATGTTTTGCAATTTTGGCTAACTCTTTGCGACTACAACTGCACGCATAAGCTTGATTGCTATTTAGTAATTCTAAAGCGATATGCTTGTGAAGGTTTGCTTGTTTGCTTTGTAAAATTGGTTTGTGGTCCCACTGAAAACCGTAGTCTTTTAATGTTTGTAATATTGCTTGAATGGAACCTTTAGATTCTCTGTCTGGGTCGATGTCTTCGATACGAATAAACCACTGGCCATGTTGACTGCGTGCCTGTAGATAACTGGCGACTGCAGTTACTAATGAACCGTAATGGAGAGGACCCGTCGGAGAGGGTGCAAATCGGCCGCGATAACGGCCGTATTGTGAAATTCTAGTGCGGATATCTTCCTGACTTATGAATAAATTTGCTTCTCTTTAATTTCTTGTAACGTTTTGCAATCGATACACTGAGTTGCTGTTGGCCTTGCTTCAAGGCGTCTTATACCAATCTCTATGCCGCATGACTCACAGTAGCCATAGTCGCCTGTATCTAAAGTTATAACAGATTCATCAATCTTTTTAATTAATTTGCGTTCTCTGTCTCGAGTACGAAGTTCTAAGCTAAATTCCTCTTCCTGGGTGGCACGGTCAGCTGGATCAGCGTAGTTAGCTGCATCAGTCTTCATGTGGTCTACAGTTCGATCAACTTCTTGCATTAACTGTTTTTTCCATTCGAGCAGAATATGTCTGAAATGGACTAATTGACCATCACTCATGTAAAGCTCGCCATTGCTCGGCATATAAGGGTCGATACCTTCTACAGGTAAAGTCATACCAACAATAGGCTCATCAGGGATTAAGCGAGTTTTAGGCTTAGGTACTGGCTTTTTGGCAATGATCTTCTTTTTGACAGCACTTGCACTTGATGAGGCTTTCTTAGGTGCTGCTGCCTTTTTCTTAGGTGCTGCTGCCTTTTTCTTAGGTGCTGCTGCCTTTTTCTTAGGTGCTGCTGCCTTTTTCTTAGGTGCTGCTGCCTTTTTCTTAGGTGCTGCTGCCTTTTTCTTAGGTGCTGCTGCCTTTTTCTTAGGTGCTGCTGCTTTTTTCTTAGTTCTTATAGCCTTCTTTTTTACAGGGGCTTTTTTCTTAGGCGCTGCTGCTTTCTTCTTAGCCGGAGCTGCCTTTTTCTTTGAAACCGCTTTTTTAACTGCCATGTTGTTAGCCCTAATAAAAGAAGCCCGCTTTATTATCAGAATAAATCAGTAGTTGCAAGAAATTAGTTAATTTGTGTCCTTCGTGGATGGTGAAATTTTTTCTACTATGTTTTTCGAACTTGTTGATTCCACGCGACTAACTACTTCACCGCTAGCTAAATAGGTGGTTAATTGATCACCGTGATTGACTTGCGTGTGATCAGTAACGAGTTGTGAGGATTGTTTATTCATTACGGTAATGGAATACCCGCGCTGAAGAGTATTAAGAGGGCTGACGGCATTCATTGTGGTGGACTGTAATTCTAAATTGTGGGTCTTTTGGTCAATTAGGTGGCGTATTGTCTCGTATAGACGAGAATTAATAGTCTTGACATGCGATTTCTTTGTTTCTAGCCATTTTTGTGGGGATTGAGTAAGAAAACGTTGTGTCAAACTCTGGAGTTGGTAACTATTATTTATAGTCTGAGTTAGAGTGCTTCGCTGTAGCCTATCTAATAGCCCCTTAAGCGATTGTTTCTGAGCATTGATAACCGTAGAGGGATGCGAGCGTTGCAATCGTTGAGAGAGCCAATCTGTGCTTTGGGCACAGGTATTTATTAGTTCGATTGATAGCTTTTCCAATCTGCGCTGAGAATTGGTCAGCATGGCGAATAAAACATCCGTTTCAGGGCAGGTTAATTCTGCCGCAACAGAAGGCGTTGGTGCACGCAAATCAGCAACAAAGTCGGCAATTGTGTAATCTATTTCATGGCCAATACCCGAAACTATTGGAATATCTGAAGCTGAAATGCTGCGAGCAAGAACTTCGCTATTGAATGACCATAAATCCTCTATGGAACCACCGCCCCTTATGAGTACTATAATATCTGCACTTGCCTGAGTATTAATCGCCCGTATTGCGTTGCTAATTTTATCAGCAGCCTGCTCGCCCTGCACAGGCACTGAATAAATCGTTTTCTTGCAACAAGGATAGCGTCTCTGTGCTACTTGTAAATAATCTTTAATGGCGGCACCTGAGGGTGAAGTAACTATGGCAATTTCACCAGGGAAGGCAGGAATTTGTTTTTTCTGGCTTTCATCGAATAGCCCTTCTTCTGATAACTTGCTTTTTAATGCTTCGAATTGCCTTTGAAGTGCACCAAAGCCGGCTTCCTCCATGCCATCTACAATTAATTGTAAATCGCCTCTGGCCTCATACAGGCTTGCTTTAGCGCGTATAATTACTTGGACACCATTTATAATTTCAAAAGGGACGCGTTGATTACTGTTTCGAAACATCACACAACGTAATTGTGCATTTTTATCTTTGATTGAAAAATACAGGTGTCCGGAGGCTGGACGAGCCAAATTTGATATTTCGCCTTCAACCCACAATAGAGCAAAATTTGATGCAATTGCATGCTTTAGCTGCTGGTTGATCTCGGAAACAGAATATATTTCACGTGCATTGGTTGAATCGGTCGGCATGTGTCCATCCATAATTAGGGAGTTATATTACTTGCTAGCAGTTTACCCTGTTGAAGTCAGTCTCTATAATTAGCCGCCATCTCGAACACCGGACATCGAAATGCGCATTATTCAGGAAGCTCTTACATTTGACGACGTACTACTTATACCAGCACATTCTTGTGTGCTTCCGCGCGATGTAGATCTTAGCACCCAACTCACGCGAGAGATTCGCCTAAATATCCCTTTATTGTCAGCTGCTATGGACACAGTCACCGATGGCCGATTGGCCATTGCGATGGCACAAGAGGGTGGCATGGGTATTATCCACAAAAATATGTCTGTCGAAATGCAGGCAAAAGAAGTAACACGCGTGAAAAAATATGAAAGTGGCGTTATTAAGGATCCTATTACTGTGGGACCTGATATCAGTATTTCTGAAGTGCTGGCTATTACGCGTGCAAATAATATTTCTGGAGTGCCTGTCGTCGATAAAGAACAATTGCTGGGTATTGTTACTAGTCGTGATCTACGTTTTGAAACTCATTTGGATGCACCTGTCACAACAATAATGACACCAAAAGAAAGATTGGTGACGGTCGAGGAGGGCGCAAGCTTAGATAAAGTGCAAGAGTTATTGCATAAACATCGTATTGAAAAAGTGCTGGTAGTGAATAAAGATTTCCAACTACGTGGAATGATTACAGTCAAAGATATTCAAAAATCATCTGAGAATCCTAATGCATGTAAAAATGAACAAGGTCAATTACGTGCAGGTGCAGCAGTCGGGGTTGGAGCAGATACTGATGAGAGAGTAGATGCGTTAATACAAGCTAACGTCGATGTTATTGTGGTTGATACAGCTCACGGCCATTCTCAAGCAGTATTAGATACCGTAAAAAAGGTTAAGGAAAAATATCCTGGAGTACAAGTGATTGGTGGCAATATCGCGACCGCAAATGCAGCCCTTGCTCTTATTGAAAGTGGAGCTGATGCGTTAAAAGTAGGTATAGGTCCGGGCTCCATATGTACCACTAGAATCGTTGCAGGTGTAGGTGTGCCACAAATAAGCGCTATTGATAATGTTGTGAGTATAGCTAATAAGAAAAGTATTCCAGTTATAGCTGATGGAGGCATTCGTTACTCAGGCGATATTGCTAAAGCAATTGCAGCAGGCGCTAACACAATTATGGTTGGTAGTTTGTTTGCAGGCACTAAAGAATCTCCAGGCGACGTAGAATTGTATCAAGGACGTTCTTATAAAACTTATCGTGGAATGGGTTCCATCGGTGCAATGCAGCAAGGATCAAGTGATCGTTACTTCCAAGATGGAGTAGCAGAAAAAGATAAGTTAGTCCCAGAAGGTATTGAAGGACGCGTGCCCTATAAAGGATCTATCGCATCAATATTGCAGCAGCTACTGGGAGGTGTGCGTTCTAGCATGGGCTATGTAGGTTGCAACAACATTGATGAAATGCATGCTAAAACAGAATTCGTGAAAATCTCTTCCGCAGGAATGCGCGAAAGCCATGTGCATGATGTTGCAATTACCAAAGAAGCACCAAACTATCACGTAGAATGATAAAAAGGAGTCAGAGTCCTTTTTGTGTCTATTGTAAAATTTAAAAAGGGCTCTGACCCCTTTACTAAAACATTGCTTAAATGAATCCAGCAAATAATGCGGACATACATTCACAACGTATTCTAATTCTCGATTACGGTTCTCAATACACACAATTAATTGCACGACGTGTGCGAGAGATAGGTGTGTATTGCGAGATTTTCTCGTGGGATTTCCCCGACGCTGAAAAATTTGCAGAAACCGCACAGGGGATAATTTTATCGGGTGGACCTGAGTCTGCGACTTTGGATGACACGCCTTATGTGCCAGATTATGTATTAAATGCAAATCTCCCAGTGTTAGGTATTTGTTATGGCATGCAAGCGATAGCAAAAAAACTGGGTGGTACTGTTAGTGAGTCATCACAACGTGAGTTTGGTTTTGCGCAAGTTTCTGTTAAGCAAGCAAGTAAATTATTTTCAGATTTAAGTGATAATAAAAATCAACATAATCAACAGCTGCTAGATGTATGGATGTCTCATGGAGACAAAGTTACATCATTGCCAGAAGGTTTTGTTACTTTAGCAAGTACTGATAGCGCAGAATTTGCAGCCATTGCAAACGAAGATAAGAATATTTATGGCTTACAATTTCATCCAGAAGTAACACATACTAAAAATGGCGAAGAAATACTGCGTTCTTTTTTAGTTGGTGTTTGCGAGTGTAATGCAAATTGGACAGCAGGTAATATTGTTGAAGATATTGTCGATAGAGTGAAAGATCAGGTTGGTTCTGAACATGTCATCTTAGGGTTGTCTGGCGGTGTTGATTCCTCAGTTGTCGCCGCTTTGATGCATAAGGCTATTGGTAAACAACTCACTTGTATATTTGTTGATAATGGATTATTGCGTTTACATGAAGGTGACCAGGTAATGGAAACTTTTAGTAAACATATGGGTGTAAAAGTTATTCGTATAGACGCAGAAGGTCGTTTTTTATCTGCATTGAATGCTATCGATGATCCGGAGCTTAAGCGTAAAAAAATTGGTAACTTATTTATAGAAATTTTTGAAGAAGAAGCACGAAAAATAAAAGATGCGCGTTGGTTAGCTCAAGGAACAATATATCCAGATGTGATTGAATCCGCCGCGGCGACAACAGGTAAAGCACATTTAATTAAGTCGCACCACAATGTAGGTGGTCTGCCTGATGATATGGAGTTATCCCTGGTTGAGCCATTGCGTGAATTATTCAAAGATGAAGTGAGGCGACTGGGTGATGAGCTTGGTTTGCCTTATGAGATGATTCATCGTCATCCATTTCCAGGTCCGGGTTTGGGAGTTAGAATACTCGGCGAAGTTAAAAAAGAGTATGCAGATATTTTGCGTCGAGCGGATCATATTTTTATAGAGGAATTGCGACGTAATGACTTATATGACCAAGTGTCGCAAGCATTCACCGTATTCTTGCCAGTGAAATCAGTGGGTGTCATGGGTGATGGCCGAAAATATCAGTTTGTCGTGGCATTAAGAGCAGTTGAAACTATTGATTTCATGACAGCACGCTGGGCGCATTTGCCTTACGAATTTCTTGACTTGGTATCTCGTCGAATTATTAATGAAATTGATGGAATTTCACGTGTAGCCTACGATATTTCAGGTAAGCCACCTGCAACCATCGAATGGGAATAGCTGACTTAAAAAATGACGAGTATTGGATGCAGCAAGCATTAGCTGCTGCACGTGAAGCTGAAAGAAATGACGAGGTTCCAGTTGGTGCTGTACTAGTTGATAGTAACAAGCTCATCTCAACAGCAAGTAATTCTCCTATTAGTTTGAATGATCCTAGTGCTCACGCTGAAGTGCTGGCAATTCGTAAGGCGTCGATAGCGCTAAATAACTATCGTTTACCAGGAGTAACTCTATATGTCACATTAGAGCCATGCATGATGTGCGCCGGTGCAATGCTGCATGCACGTATAGAACGATTAGTGTTTGGCGCTTATGATCAGAAAACTGGTGTTGCAGGAAGTTGTTGTGACTGGATTAATGATGAAATGCAAGTGCATAAAATTAAAGTGCAGGGCGGCATTTTAAAAGAAGAATGTGGTTCACTTTTGCAGAACTTTTTTAAGCAAAAAAGATTGGATGCCAAAAGTTAGCTCACATTACTTTTGGAAGAATACGCGTAATTGAATCTTGCAGGCCTTGATTGTCATTGTATTTCCATACTAGCAAGTCATAGTAATTGCGGATATTTCTGACATATAAAACAGGTTCGTGTCCGCGAGCGTAACCAAACTTAGTTTTTTTGTACCATTCTTTTTGAGTTAATAATGGTAGAGATTCACGCACATCCGACCATTGGTCTGGATCTCCGCCACGAGTTTGAGTTAATACGCGTGCATCTTCCAAATGTCCAAAGCCTACATTGTATGCAGCTAGTGCCATCCATGTTCTATCAGGTTCAGCAATGCGCTCAGGTATTTTCTTTTTTAGTTTTACTAAATAAGATGCGCCACCTTTAGTACTGTCTACAGGGTCAGTGCGATTCTCAATACCAAGTTGGCGAGCAGTTCTTTTGGTTAACATCATTAAACCACGAACACCCGTTGGTGATACTGCTTTTGGATTCCATAGTGATTCTTGATAGCTGACTGCGGCTAAGAATCTCCAGTCGATATCTTGTTCTGCAGCAGCTTGTTTGAAAATTGGGATTAAATCTTCTAGACGTGAATTAATGTGTTTTCTAAAAGTATGTGCGCCTGCGTAATTAAGTCCCGGAACGTGGCTATAGTGCTTTTCATGTAAACGATCTATGAATCCATTGGCTTTTGATTGTGCTAAAAATTCGTTTGCAGCTACTAAAATTGAGTTGTCTCGTGATTTTGGAAACACCCACGCGAGAGACTGTTGTGCGCTTATCTCAAATCCTTTACGTAATTTTGGGTGAAACCTTCTGTTGAATTCATAATCGTTGGAATCGCTAATGGCGTATTCAAACTCACCATCTTCGACTTTTTGCATCAGGGTGCTAATGTCAATCTTGTCATGTGACTGCCATGTTAAAAAATCATACTGCTTATGGAGTTCGCTAATCTGCTCTTCATGGCTGCTGCCATGTATGACGTGCACAGTCACACCTCTTAGATCTTCTATCGAACGTGGTTTCTTGTTTCCGGCTTTATAAATAACTAACTGAGTAATATCTTGGTAGCTATCAGAAAAATTAACTAGTCTTTTTCGAGATTCAGTCACTGTAATACCAGCAGCGGCCACATTGGCAGACTTGCGGCTAATAGATGGCAGTATGCTGGAAAATTGGTTACTAATAATTACATTTGGATAAACATTTAGAAAGCGTGCAAATTCAGTTGCTAACTCATACTCAAAACCAGTGGGTCCTTCAGCGCCTATGTAATATGTTGTAGGAGTATTGCGAGTGATGATGATGATTTCACCACTACGCTGTATCCTTTCAAGGTCAGTTGTATGAAGCTCTCTGCTTTCAAATTGCAGTACTGAACCTAAGCCGCATATTATTAGGCCGAGGACAAAGATGTTTTGGTAAGTGCGTGCAAACATAAATATTCATACAGGGTAACGAATTTCCTGATTAATGGTATAAAAATCTCTATAAGTTGTTGTGAGATAGCTTGCAATGATTAGGCTAATAGCATGAATTTTATGGATTTTGATGATAAGTGTGATGTCTATACCTGTTTTGGATAGTCTTTATGCACGTAAATGCATTCAATTAACAAATGCTAAATATTCATGAATTCATCGCTACTACGCAATTGTATTGGTAAATTTTTTACCATTCAAAAGTAAATTTCATCTAACTGCTAAGTTAAGATAAATAAAAGTATAATTTTGCTTCTATATTAGATATGTCTTCCAACTTCTTGTATCTGCTCAAAATATCCTTCCATATTAAAAATATAGCTAAATCCATCGATTTGGTTTAACTATAAAATTCGTATAATAATTTCAACAACATGTCATAAATATCAGGTATTTATCAATTTTTAGTTGGTGATAAATAATTATTGACTAGTATTATCAATTGTTGGATTCTAAGTATATAAACTACTGGATTACAAAAAGTTAGACAAAACTAGAGGTAAGGGTCTATTATTAGCATTAAAACAGTCACTTAACGTACTAATCTAATATAAGTTATAAGTCAAAGCCAAGAAAAAGCTTTAAATTCAATAATATAGTTAAAGTGATTTATTAACTTCTAATATTGAGATTTTCTTAAACCTAATAAATAGAAATCAATGAGTACTCCAACGCGAATTATCAGTGAACAAACAAGACGCATGATACAAAGCAGAGATACTATTGATGTTCCTGTTAAATCTACCAAAGAAAGTGTCACTCAATTAATTCAGACAAAATATGAACTCGGCGACTTGTTGGTTAGTTATTTAGAGCAGCTTAGTGTTGAGTATGTATTTGGAATACCTGGTGGAGCAATTGAGCCACTGTTTAACGCTCTAGCGAGAAGTGAGCGTCGCGGAGGAATCAGATCTGTTGTAGCACGCCATGAGACAGGTGCGGCATTCATGGCCGATGGCTATGCTCGCAATAGTGGAAAGCTCGGTGTTTGTTGTGGTACGGCTGGTCCAGGTACTACTAATTTAATCACAGGCGTTGCATCCGCTTACGATAACCATTCCCCTCTGTTAGTCATTACTGCTCAAACAGCCATTACAAATTTTGGTAAACGCGCAGCTCAAGAATCAGGTGATACGGGAATAAACACAGTAGCAATGTTTGAGCACTGTACTCACTACAGTACTTTGGTTTCACATGCTGACCAATTTGAACGGAAATTAACATCGGCAATAATGAAAGCTCTGCAGTCTCCAAAAGGGCCTGTGCATCTTAGTATTCCTCTGGATGTGTTTAGAAGCGATGCTTCTGTTAAACGACCATCATATGAATTGAATAATTTATTTAAGAAAACTTCTTTAGTAGATGATGATAGTTTAAATAAACTTAATCACGAACTGCTTGAAAATGGGAGAACTGTATTTATTGTAGGAGAGCAATGTGCTGATGCAATTTCTTATATTTTAGATGTTGCCTTGATGCTTAACATTGAAATTGTTACGACCCCGCATGCAAAAGGATTGGTCAGTCCTTATCATCCTTTATTCCGAGGAGTCATTGGTTTCGCGGGACATCAATCAGCAGTGTCAACTATAAATCGTAAAGACACAGATTTAATTGTAGCGATTGGAACAACTCTTAGTGAAACTGCTAGTAACAACTGGGATGAATCTGTTCTGAATAGTAAGCTTATTCACGTTGATGCTGCAGATTGCAATTTTGCTGGATCTCCCATGGCAAGGCTGCACGTGCATGGCGATATAGATGCAGTCTTTGAAAAAGTCCTCGATTTTTTGAATGTGAAGTTAACTTATGATCCGTCTTTTGAGAGTCGTAGATCTAAAGTTGAAGAACTTGAGAAATTAGGTGGAAAAGGTGAAATAGCTAACTATCATTTTTCAATGGAAAATGATGAGAAATGTATAGATGATAGCGCGCCTTTAAAACCACAAAGATTAATGAATAGTTTACCTAAACTATTTCCACCTAATACTCATTACTTGTGTGATTCAGGCAATAGTATGGTGTGGAGTATTCATTACTTGCACCCCTATGATCGGCGAGTTAAGAGTAGAAGATCAGTAATAAAGTTAAGTAGCGTAGTGGATCACCAAAGAACCAATGGAAGGCGTTCACAGCAAGGCAGTTTATTCTGGACTTGTTTAGAATATGGTTCTATGGGATGGGCGATTGGATCCTCGATTGGTACGGCTTTATCAAATAAAAATGATCCCGTTGTGTGTATAACGGGAGACGGGTCTATTTTAATGAGCGGTGGAGAAGTAACGGTAGCGCTTCAAGAAAAGCTTAACGTAGTCTTTTTAATCCTAAATGACGCCGAATATGGCATGGTGAAGCAAGGACAACGTATGGGTTCAGGTGAGCCAACAGCTCATACTCTAACTCAGGTGGATTTCGTTAAATGGGGTGAAAGTATGGGTATTCCGGGATTTTATGTGAAAACTGTTAGTGACCTTGAAAGTCTAAATTTTGCGGACATATTGTCTAGCGAAGGCCCAGTAATACTTGATGTATATATAGATTCTGAAGAAATTCCACCGATTAGAAACCGCCTACAAGCGTTAGGTGCCGTAGATTAAGTATAAATACCTCGGCTATAGCCTGACTCACGGTGGTAAACCGCCGATGCATTATCCCTGATGCAGATTCTTCTACATTACACTATTAACGGTTCTCGTTAACAGTAAGCTATTAATAAGTCATGAGTTTTTTGTATTTGTAAACTATGGAAAATGACAACGAAAAGATAGAGGTCATCCATACCAAAATTTGGCAGGAAGAACCTAGTGTCGATAACCCTTTTGTGGCAGATAAGTGCTTTTGTTCCGGCTATGACGTTTATGGAGAATTGTTAAATAAAGCATCTTGGTTCGAATACATCTGGCTTTTGTTCAAGTTGGAAAAGCCTGAAAGATGGCAAGCCGAGCTACTTGAAAAAATTGCAATTGCAGTCGCAAATCCTGGGATTAGGGATCATAGCGTAAGAGCGGCAATGAATGCGGGTGTTGGTGGGTCATCTTCGGCGTCAGCATTAATGGCTGCATTAGCTGTCGGAGCAGGACAGCTTAATGGTGCTAGAGAAATATTTATTGCAATGGAATGGTGGGCTAAATGTGGAAAAGACATCAATGAGTGGAAAGTGCAAATAATCAATCCTCCAAAATTGAAACGAGCATCTGTTTGGGATGATATTGAACATTTTCCAGGCTTCGATCCTCACAGCTCATTTTGTGCAAAGCCTGTACTGCAAACATTAGAAGCACTGAAATCAATAAGCGATGATGGAAAACTTTTTTGGTTAGCAGAGAATAGACAAGAACTTGAAAAATTAACAAAAAGCCCATTATCGATGACAGGTGTAATTGCGTGTGCTTTTGCGGAATTAGATCTGACATGTGAGCAGGCAGAAATGATTTATCTGTTTTTGAAATTACCTGGTGCTGCGGCTCACGCATTAGAGCAAAAGAAAATGGGGTGGAAGAAATATCCCTTCTTTGGGCCCGCATTAAAAATCACAAATGATCCTGGTTGAATGAGAATGAAATCTAAAATTGATTTAATTAAATCTGAAGAAAATTGGCAGACAGATCTAGGGGGCTCGATTCCAGGAGAGCGAGTTGTTGTGCGTGGTAGGGATTTGTTTTCGGAATTGAAAGACTTCTCTTGGCTTAAGCTTTTGTTATTTATGATCACGGGTCGTGAGTTTGAAGATAACGCTGTAGAACTACTAGATAAGATTTGGGCGTTGACAATAAGTTACCCTGATCCTCGTGTTTGGAACAATCGAATAGGAGCGCTTGCAGGTACTGCTAGGAGTACAGGAAGTTTGGGTGTCGGTGCTGGCGCAGCTGTGAGTGAGGCCAAAATTTATGGTGGACAGGCAAATATTGCTGCAATTGATTTTATAAAAGAGTGTTCTGAGAAAGTTGATGCAGGCGAAAAGTTAGAAGATCTAATAAAGACTGAGTTAAAAACAAATAGGGCTATCTATGGTTATGGAAGACCTATTGCAAATGGTGATGAGCGAATACAGCCTATTAAGGAATTGATGGTAAAGAATGGCTTCGACAACGGTAAACATGTTCAGTTAGCTAATGAAGTGGAAAAATTCCTTATGTCCGGACGTTGGCGGCTTCAAATGAATATTACTGGCTTGGCTGCTGCAATCGGAGCGGATATGGGTTTTTCGGTGAAAGAATATTACCTGTATGCCGTTAATGGTTTTAATGCGGGTATTACTGCTTGTTTCGCCGATGCGTCAAGTAAAGATGAGGGAACATTATTTCCACTTCGTTGTAATCGTATTGATTATGATGGAATTGAAAATAGGAAATGGAGTTAATTGCTCCATTAATATATATAAAGGAAGGCCAAACATGGATTCACGAATTTTTAAGATCAATGTATATCTAATGCTTTTAATCTCGTTGACGTTTTCTACGTTAACTTTTGCAGATGAAGAGGAAGAGGAAGCATTGTTAGAGTTATATGGTGACGAAGAGTTAGTAAGTATCGCCACAGGTACAGCGCAACCAATTTCTAAGGCGCCGGCAGTGGCCTCTGTTATTACCGCGGCTGATATCAAAGAAATAGGTGCACGTGATATTGATGATGTATTGGAAACAGTGCCAGGCCTTCATGTATCAAGAAGTCCAATTGGTAGTGTTCCAATTTACACGTTTAGAGGAATTTATGCTTCACAAAATCCTCAAGTACTCATTTTGATCAATGGAATTTCAATATCCAATTTGTTTACAGGAAACAGGAATCAAGTATGGGGAGGCATGCCTGTCGAGTCAATTTCTAGGATTGAGGTGATAAGAGGTCCTGGCTCAGCAGTTTATGGTGCCGATGCTTTTGCTGGTGTGATTAATATAGTAACTAAGACAGGTAGTGAAATAAATGGCACTGAGGTTGGATTACGTTACGGATCTTTCGATACTAAAGAAAGTTGGATATTGCATGGTGGTAATTATGCAGGTTTTGAAGTCGGCTTGATGGCCGAAATTAAATCGACAGATGGGCATCATGAAGATGTCAATTCAGATGTGTTAACAGGGAGTGGCGCGTCATTAACGCCTGGTTCCACAACAAATGGAAGAGATAATCTTGATCTAAGATTAGACGTAGAAAAGGGTATGTGGAATTTTCGCGGTGGACTCCAAAGAAGACGTAATGTTGAGATTGGGTTTGGAGTGGGGCAAGCATTAGATACAAATGCAGAATACGAATCGGATAGATGGAATGCAGATCTAACTTATCTAAACCCAGAAATTGCAGATAATTTAGATTTTCAAGTGCAAGCTAGCTTCTTTAATACTTCGCAAATTGTAAGTGAAGATACCTTCATTTTACCTCCGGGTGCTCCTATGACTCCTCCGATAGGGTTGATTGGAAATCCTGAAGTATGGGAGAGACATTGGCGCTTTAATACGACAT
Source organism: Gammaproteobacteria bacterium (assembly GCA_033344735.1). Taxonomy (NCBI): domain Bacteria; kingdom Pseudomonadati; phylum Pseudomonadota; class Gammaproteobacteria; species Gammaproteobacteria bacterium. The sequence goes on along the minus strand of JAWPMW010000001.1, from coordinate 1,018,029 downwards.
CGCTTTTCACTGGATTTGAAAATCATCAAATACGTGTTGGTGCTGGTTATACTCACAGTGAAATTTATAGAGTTGAAGATAACAATAACTTCAATATGACTGGTCTAGTGATGGATGTTTCAGATACACCATTTGCATTCTTACCTGAGAAGCATCGTGATAACAAGTTTGGTTTTATTCAGGATGTATGGAGTATTGCAAATGATTGGGAGCTGACAGCGGGCATTCGCTATGATGATTATAATGACTTTGGTGACACTTGGAATCCACGTGCCGCACTCGTTTGGTCAGCAAGATATGATACGACTGTAAAGCTTTTATATGGTCAAGCGTTTCGTGCTCCGTCATTTGCAGAGTTTAGAAATCGTCCCGTTAATCCGGTTGCCGTTGGCAATGATGATCTTGATCCTGAAGAAATAGAAACAATAGAATTTGCTGTTGATTATCGGCCTTTCGAAGATTTACATTTTATCGCTAATGTATTTTATTATGAATGGGACGATATTATAACGTTTGTGGCGGATCCGCTTCCTGCAACAACCTTTACAGCGCAAAATGCAGGTGAGCAAACTGGTTATGGCTTCGAATTGGAAATGGAGTGGAACCCGAACAGTACATTTTCATTATTGGCAAATTATGCATTCCAAGATTCTGAGGATGAAGATTCTAATGAGGATTCAGGAAATGCTCCTCATCATCAAATCTATGCGCGCGCTGATTGGGAATTCTTGCCCGGCTGGACTATTACTCCTGCAGTTAACTATGTGATAGATCGTGACAGGCCTCCACTAGATACAAGAGATGAGCTAGACGATTACGCTGTATTTGATTTAACACTCAGAAGTAAAGCTTTCAGTGATCAATGGGAATTATCAGCGGGGGTGCGTAATTTATTTAATTCCTCTCCCGAAGAACCAACAGATGCCAGTTTGAATATATCTAATGATCTGCCGCTTGAGAGAAGATCTGCATTTGCAGAATTAAGAATAGACTTTCAATAATAATCAATTTCACGGTTGGGTGGATTGTAAAGTGTTTTCGCGGTTTAAAAACCTAAGTACTGCAATTTCAGCAGTAATTTTTTCATATGTGATTTTGTCTTTAGAGGCTTATGCGGAACCTAGAGTGGGTGTAATTATTCCAGAGTTGCGTGCACCCTTTAATGTAATTTTCGAAACTGTGGGTATGGGTGTTGATGATCGCCTTAATAAGAAATCATCAAAATTATTACTCAAGAAAGGCTATGATCCTCAATCAATCAATCGCTGGATTGAAAAAGAAAAAATCAGAGCTGTAATTACTTTGGGCGGTGTTGGTCGGAAAGCTTCAGTACATGTACCAAAAAATATTCCGATCGTGTTGGGGGCATTATTATCTTCACCAGGTCCGGCAAATAAGTTACCTGGGGTTGCTTTAACTCCTAATCCAAAATCATTATTCAATCTTTTAAAAAGATTAGATAATAAACGGAAAAAAATTGTAGTCGTGTATAACCCTAAAAAGAACCAATGGCTAGTCGATTTAGCAAAGCGACAGGCAGCAGCAAAAGGGGTTCGACTGGTTGCTTATGAAGCGATAGATATCAAGCAGTCAGCAATTATTTACGATAAAGTATTTGATGGCAGTGAGTTAGATGAAACTGCTATTTGGTTGTTGCAAGATAGAAAGATAGTGGACTCAAAAGTAGTGTTGCCATTTATTCTGGAGAAGGCATGGCAAAAGAAAATTGTAGTGTTTTCTAGCGCGCTAAGTCATGTGAAAAAGGGCGTGCTTTTTTCTATGTATCCAGATAATAAATTGCATGGTAAGCAGTTAGCAGAACTGATGCTTAAGGCGAGTTCTAATTCTGCATCGTCACTAAATAATGGCTTGTACCCGACTGAAGGGTTGCAAGATGCAATTAATTCTCGCACGGCTGAACATCTAGGTTTATCTGTTTCAAGGTCTGAGTTGAGAGAATTTGACGTAGTGTTTCCATTATCAAACTAAATATTGAAATGAAATTTTTAACTTATATAAAAAAAATAATTACACCGCCTGACTTTCGTCGGCAGTTGGTTGCGGTGCTTATTGGCGGCATCATTTCAACGGCAATTATTTCTACATTTTTCATTTCCGAATTCACTTCAAGTGCGGTCAGTAAAAATCTACTTGAAGAAGGAAAAAAGATTACAGAGACCTTTGCATCGCAAAGTATTTTAGGTTTATTGGTTAGTAATGTTGAGAATGTCGAAGATTCAGTGACAGCTATTCTTAATTTTCCTGGAGTGGAGGGTGTAGGAGTCTATGATCTTGATAAAAAACCTTTAGTAGAAAGGGGTAAAGATACTTTAACGTCTGATCAACCAGTGTGGAGCAATGAAGTAGGCTTAGTCAAAGAAACTGATGAGGCTTGGTATTTCGTCGCACCCGTATATTACCTGCAAGAATTAGAAGAAGATGCTTTTGATGAACAGGTGCAACCCGAGCTTTTAGGGCATGTAAGAGTCGTCCAAAGTAAAGAAGGTTTAATACTATTAATTAGCAAAATTCGTAAAGTTAATATTATTATATCTTTAGGATTAGCAGCGGCATTGATGGTGCTGTTATTAATGGTTACACAGCGTGTAACAAAACCTTTGCAAGAGTTGATGCGTTTAATGCGGCGTGCCCAATCTGGTGAAACGGATGTGCGCGCAGAACTTTCAGGTCCGCGTGATATACGTGAAATGGAAGCTGCGTTTAATACAATGATTAAATCTCTTCAGGATCGTGAGGTGCAACTTGAAACTGCCCGTGATGATGCTATTCAGTCAGCTCGTATTAAAGGAGATTTTGCTGCAAACGTGAGCCATGAGTTGCGTACACCCCTTAACGGTATTCTGGGAATGCTAGAGTTATTGTCAGGCATGGGGCTTACCGTTAAACAAAGAGAATATGTAAATATTGCGCGCAATTCTAGTGATGCGCTGCTTGCATTGATTGACGATATTTTAGACTTTTCAAGGATCGACTCGGGCAAGTTAGTGGTCGATTCTAAAGAATTTAATCTGCGTGAACTCCTTGATGATGTAGTCAGCATTATGGCTTCACAGGCACAGAGTAAAAACCTTGATCTTGCGCATTTGATATGCACTAGTGTGCCAAACTCAGTAATGGGGGATTCTCGCAGAATACGTCAGCTGCTGCTTAATCTATGTGGTAATGCAATTAAATTTACTAGCTCGGGTGAAATTGGTATTCATGTTAATTTGATGGAAGCCCGTGGTAGTGATATCTGTTTGCGATTTGAAGTTAAAGACACTGGGATAGGAATTGCTGAAAGTGCAAAAGAAAAAATCTTTGATGCATTTTCACAGGCAGATGGTTCAACAACTCGAAAATTTGGTGGCACAGGTTTGGGTCTTGCAATTTGTAAACAGCTGGTCAGTGTGCTTGATGGTAAGATCGGTGTAGATAGCGCGGTTGGAGAAGGCAGTACGTTCTGGTTTGAGTTGCCTATGCGATTATCAAATACTAATTGCGAGATGACGCGAGACGCTCAAGGCTCCATGGATCTACGTGTCTTGGTTGTTGATGATAGTGAAATCGTTCAATTTAATATACAGCAAACATTTGAAAAGTGGGGTGCTTATGTTGAATGTGCTGATAGCAGTGATTCTGCTTTATTGAAATTGCGTCATGCCACTCACACTAATAAACCATTTGATGTGGCACTTATAGATGAATTAATGCCGGGCTGTAATGGTATCGAATTGATGCGTTCAATCAGTCGAAACCCAGAAGTGAGTCTGGTGAAAATGTTATTAATGACAAATCAAGCGCATGCAGAATCTTTCCTAGAGCGATTTGTGGAAATCGATGGCTTTGTGCAAAAGCCCGTTCTGCAATCTAGCCTTTATGATTCAATCTCAACAGTTATGAAGGGTAGTATGAATATTATCAATCCATTGTTTACTGAGGAGGTTGATAATAATGATAATTCCATTAGCGCGCATATTTTAGTGGCTGAAGATAATGCTGCAAACCAGCAGGTTGCTATTGGTATGCTGGAGCGTCTGGGTTGTTCTGTAATTGTTGCTAGCAATGGCATAGACGCAACTAACTTGCTGGAGAGGAATCGATTTGACTTGGTCTTTATGGACTGCAATATGCCTGAAATGGACGGGTATCAAGCTACACTAAAAATTCGTACAACTGGAGGGAAAAGTGCCGGCATACCTATCATTGCTATGACCGCTAATGTACAGGAAGGTGATCGACAGAAATGTTTGCAAGCAGGGATGGATGATTATTTATCAAAGCCTTTAAAGCTAGATAGAATTCGCGCAAAACTAGAACAATGGTTGCCTGATGTTGACGAGAATGAAAATACAGTTGATGGTATTCCAGTAGTTGATGTAGCCCAGCCTGGGGTAACTGGTCCAATAGATGAAGAACGAATTGAAGAACTGCGTGACAGTGTTGCTTCTGCATTTGACCAAATGGTAAAAGCTTATGTTGAGGATCTGCCAATCTTAGTAACGTCATTGGAAGATGCGGTGAATTCAAAAGACGCGGAGCAAGTTCAGCATTTTGCTCATAGTATAAAAGGAAGTAGTAAAAATTTTGGTGCAGTTGAATTAGCAAATGTGTCTAAAGAAATTGAAGACATGGGAAGAGCTAATGAATTACAAGATGCTAATACTCAGTTAATTGCATTATTTGAAGAAGTGGATCGCGTAATAGAGTATTTAAATAAACTGATTGACCCAGAATATTCGCAAACGTTGCCAACCAGTGAAGTAAGAGCAAGTGATCAGGTGGATAGAGTACTTATCGCTGATGATGATCGCAGTATGCGTCTTGCATTGATGAATGTGTTGGACTCAGATGGTTACGAACTTCACGAAGTAGAAAATGGGCAGGAAGCGCTGCAATACTGCCAAAATAATATGCCAGACTTGGTGTTACTTGATGCCATGATGCCAGAAATGGACGGGTTTACTGCTTGCGAAGAAATTCGAACACTAGAAAATGGTAGTCATATACCTATTTTGATTGTGACAGCACTAGATGATGAAGAGTCGGTTGAGCGCGCATTCAAAGTAGGCGCCACTGATTACTTGCCTAAACCAGTTCACTTTGCAGTTTTGCGACAACGTATATCTCGGTTACTGCATGCGGCAAGCGTTGAACGTCATGTGCGTCAACTTGCGTATACTGATCCGTTGACTGGATTGCCGAACCGCACTACTTTATCAAAACACCTAAATGAATTGCTAGGTAAAGCGTATAGCAGCAATGATATGGTGGCAATGTTATTTTTGGATCTAGACCGATTTAAATTAGTTAATGATACATTAGGGCATAGCGTAGGCGATCTTCTGTTAAAAGCAGTGGCAGATCGTTTGCAGCGATGTGTACGCAGTGGTGACATGGTGGCTCGATTAGGTGGTGATGAATTTACCATTATTGTAGATCGAGCAAAATCACGTGATTCGGTAGCTAGGATAGCGCAAACAATATGTGACAGTATTGAACAGCCTTTCTCGTTTTCAGGACAAGAAATTTTTGTATCAACCAGTATTGGTATCTCACTATATCCATTAGATGGAGATAATATTGGTGATCTTATGAAACATGCAGATACAGCTATGTTTCGAGCTAAAGAAGTGGGGCGCAGCTACTTCTTTTATGAAAGCGACATGGAAGCAGCAGTGACACGCAAAATGGAAATAGAAGCTGATCTTCGTCGTTCTGTTAGTCGTGATCAAATAGATGTGTATTTCCAACCTAAAGCTGATTTAAAGACAAATCAAATTGTAGGCATGGAAGCGTTGGTACGCTGGAACCACCCCCAAAAAGGTATTATTTGCCCTCAAGAGTTCATTCCTTTAGCAGAAGAAACCGGCATTATTAATGAAATTGGTTTATGGGTAATGATTGGCGCATGTTTGCAAATCAAAGACTGGATAGACCAAGGTTTTGGGCCATATTCAATTGCGGTTAATTTGTCCGGTGTTCAACTTGAAAATGGTGAAATTATTAATCAAGTAAAGCAAGTGCTTGATGAGACTCAAATTGATCCTTCTTTGCTTGAGTTAGAGATAACTGAAAGCACCATAATGCATAATCCAGAGCGAGTGATAGAAATATTGCAGCGACTCAAAGATATGGGGGTTCAATTAGCAGTTGATGATTTTGGCACAGGCTATTCTTCATTAAATTACTTGAAGCGCTTCCCGATCGATTTATTGAAAATTGATGCTGCTTTTGTGAGAGATGTAGAAACTGATGCTGATGACCGTGCAATTGTTCAAAGTATTATTGCTCTGGCTAAAAGCATGCGTCTGAAAGTAGTCGCGGAAGGTGTAGAAACTCGCCAGCAGCAGGAGTTCTTGAAAGCATTAGATTGTGACTATATTCAAGGGTATTATATTGGTCGCCCCGTGTGTGCTGAAGAGTTTGAAGAACGCATTCTTAAAAATGATCAAGCTGGCAGTACTGCTATAAGAGAGTTATCAGATTACCGCGAAAGTTGAAATCCCCTTAGTTTCCCACTGTAAGCCAATGATATATCGAAACTTTCTCTATTATTTATATTTATGAAGTGGTTGAAAGTCTATAAAATCCAGCAAGATAGCGGCTGTTTATTAAGCATAATTTAGAACGATTATAGTAAGCGTTGAAAATGAAAAAAAATATTGGATTTCCCAGTCCGTTGGTGTAGTTTACACATATTACGGTTAACAAGTCGTACTAAGGGTGGAGGAGTGATCCCTCAAAAGCTGACACATATTAAAACAATGAATAGTGTCAAGATAGCTATCAATCAATAGGTCAAAGTAATACGATATTTACTTAAGGTTACAATCTATGTCCGCTACCAGTGTGCATTTTTGTTAGCTATTGAGTTTTAATTGTGTGGGCCTCATAAAAACGTTTATTAATATTAAGAGTTGTCATAAAAATTAATATGGAAACATTTCCTAGTCTACTGCAACAACATGCAACACAAAGTAGTAATCACCCGGCGCTTCGAATGAAGCGACACGGTATATGGAATTCATATTCGTGGAAGGATGTTGCAAATGAAGTTCAAAAATTGGCTTGTGGGTTCGCAGCAACAGGCTTAAAGCCTGGAGATAAAGTTGCAGTTATTGGTAATAACGTCCCACCATTATTCTTCTCAATTTTGGCAGCCCAAAGTTTAGGTGCAATACCCGTGCCCATGCATGCGGATTCAACCACTGAAGAATTGAAAGGTTTATTAGAAAATTGTGAAGCACGATTTGCAGTACTTCAAGATCAGCAACAAGTTGATGCAATTTATGAAGTCATAAAAGAGCTACCTTTGCTTTCTGAAGTAATTTACTTCGATGAGCGAGGCATGAGAGATTATGATCATACACATCTTAAGAGCTACATAGAGTTCGAAGAGCGTGGTGAGCAGTTTGCAAAAGAGCACCCATCATTTATGGATGATGTCAGCTCAAAAGTTACTCCCGATTCTGAAGCATTTATAGTTTATACTGCAGGGGCATCAGGTCATTGCCGAGGTGCTATTTTAACGCACTCTAACTTTTTGACTACTGGCCAAGCATTTGTCGATAAAGAAGGTATAGGCGAAGATGAGGAAGTCTATGCTTATCTTCCGCTGTGTTATGCAAATACATTGTTCTTTGTCTATGCGCTATGGATGATTAAAGGCTACACCATTAACTGTCCTGAAAGTAATGAAACAATTCTTACGGATATGCGTGAAGTCGGCCCGACCTTATTCTTTGGTCCTCCACATTTCTACAAAGCAATTTATTCTCAAATTAATTCAAGAGCAGAAAATACTAATTCGTCATTAATCAAAAAGCACATGGGTTCCTTGCTTACTCAAGGTCGTACATGGCTGGGTGATAAATTGGTGTTTAATCAAATTAAAGATTTGTACGGATTAAGTAATATCAAGCATGCGTATGTGGGTGCAGATGTACTGAGTGAAGATATATTTAAATTTTATCTAGCATTAGGTATTAACTTGAAAGCGACCTATGGTTGCGCAGAAAGTGCTGGGTGTATGAGTGTGCAAGATGCACAAGATATTAGTTCCGACCATGCCGAAACTATGGTGGGTGCTCCATTGCCTGGTGTAGTAGTGAAAGTGGATTCTAATAAAGAGATTTGTTTTAAAGGCAGCAACGCATTTAAAGGCTACTATCGTGATGATGCTCATACTAATACAGTAGTGAGTGCTGATGGTTGGATCAAGACAGGCGACATTGGTGAAATGGTAGATAACCATATACATGTGATTGAAAGAGCAGATTGTATTAGTAAGTTTAGTAATGGTGAGGACTTCTTGCCTAAGCAAATCGAAAACGCACTTAAGTCGTCTCCATATATTCAAGATGCGGTCGTTATCGGTGAGCAAAGAGAACATATTGCAGCGTTAATTGTTATTGATTCTGAATCAGTGGGTGCTTGGGCTGAGAGAAAACAAATGCAATTTACCGGTCTGCGCGATCTTGCTACAAAAGACGAGGTCACTGAATTAATTTCATCAAAAGTGAAAGAAGTTAATTCATGTATGCAGCATGTTGCCGGTGATAACTGTCCTCAGATTATGAGACACACGGTATTGCATACTCAGTTAAATGCCAGCGTAGGAGAAATGACAAGGTCTCGTAAAATCCGACGCGATGTCATTGCAAACAATTATAAGTCATTGATTGATGCCTTATATTCTGGCGCAGATAAATACGATATCACTGATTCAAATGGTGAACTTGTAGTGCAGCTTAAATTACAAACAGCGTAATTAAACGAATACGATGAATACTAGTACAGAATCTAAAAAACCTATCCTCGTTCTAGATGATATTAGCCTGTCTTTTAAAGGCGTAAAGGCAATTACTGACATTAGCTTTAATGTATATGAAGGTGAAATATGTGCGGTAATTGGCCCTAACGGGGCAGGTAAAAGTTCCATGTTGAATGTCATTAATGGTGTCTACATTCCACAAGAAGGCACAATTACTTTTGAAGGTAAGCAGTTTAAAAAAATGAAGCCCGGTACAGCGGCCAGTATGGGGATTGGTAGAACTTTCCAAAATATCGCATTATTTGCTGGCATGTCGACTCTGGATAACATTATGACAGGCAGAAATAGTTTCATGAAAGCGACTTTCTGGGAAACAGCTTTAAATATTGGGCGAGCACGACGTGAAGAGTTAGAAAGCAGAAAGGAAGTTGAAAAAATTATTGAGTTCTTGGGTTTGCAGTCAATTCGTAAAACGCCTGTATCTTCGTTGCCATATGGGTTGCAAAAACGTGTAGAACTGGGGCGTGCATTAGCAGCACAACCAAAAATGTTGTTGCTAGATGAACCTATGGCAGGGATGACTATGGAAGAAAAATTAGATATGTCCTGTTTCATACAAGAGGTCAACAGGAATCTAGGAACCACTGTTGTGTTAATTGAGCATGATATGGGAGTTGTCATGGATGTCTCAGATCATGTCGTAGTGATGGATTACGGTAAAAAAATTGGTGACGGAACACCAGAAGAAGTGATGAATAATCAAGATGTCATTGATGCCTACTTAGGTGTTAGTCATTAAAATCCTAGTTTAAGGGATAGAGGAAAATAAGATATGTGGGAAGGGTTGCCGTTTTTTCTTGAGGTATTAGTCGGAGGGTTATTATCCGGGGTAATGTACTCTTTGGTAGCAATCGGTTTTGTACTTATTTATAAGTCCTCCGGTGTGTTCAACTTTGCTCAAGGAACAATGCTTTTATTTGCAGCGTTGACTTTTGTAAGTATGACTGAGCGACAAGTGAATTTCTGGGTCGCGTTCTCCATTACGCTAGTTATCATGGTTGTTATGGGGATTATTATTGAAAGAACAGTCATGCGGCCTTTAGCAAACCAGTCGTTGTTATCATTATTTATGGCAACAGTAGGTCTGAACTACTTCTTAGAGGGATTAGCTCAAGGTGTATGGGATTCAGCTGTACATGGTGTAGATCTAGGTATATCAAACGACCCAATTTTCTTAATCGATAAATTCCCGGGGCTAGGACTAGACATTATTATTAGTCAATTTGATATTGCAGCTGCGGTAATCGCGGGGTCAATGATTCTGGGTTTAACGTTATTCTTCCAGTACACCAGAACAGGGTTATCTTTACGTGCAGTATCAGATGATCACATGGCTGCTATGGCTGTCGGTATTCCACTTAATCGTATTTGGGCCATTGTATGGGCAGTAACAGGTGTCATATGTCTGATTGCCGGCCTTTTATGGGGTGATCGTGTCAGTGTTTCATTTACATTAACAGCTGCTGTGTTAAAAGGTTTGCCAGTCATTCTAATTGGTGGTTTGTCTTCAATTCCAGGCGCCATTGTGGGAGGACTCATTATTGGTGCGAGTGAAAAACTGGGCGAAATATATTTAGCTGAGTTATTTGGTGGCCAAGGTATTGAGCACTGGTGGGCATATACTACTGCACTGATATTTTTAATGATTCGACCCACCGGCATATTCGGTGAGAAAGAAATTGAGAGAGTTTAAGCATGTATTATCGTGAAGCAGGGAGATTAGTAAAAAGTTTTGCGGCCGACCGTCGCATGCTTCCACTCAAGGAAGATCGTTTTGTAGCAACATTGTTTGTTGTGGTTGTTATGTACGGGCTGGTGACCTGGTTAGCCAGTGATTATTTGCTTAGTGCCATATTTATTCCAATGATGGTACTTGGAGTAGCCACGTTAGGATTAAATATAGCAACTGGATATACAGGGCAGTTGTCTTTAGGAACAGCCGGATTTATGTGCTTTGGTGCATTTGCTGCCTTTAACTTGATTCTACGAGTTGATTTTATGTACATCCCGCTCGCATTCTTTTTAGCAGGGATAATTGCAGGTCTGGTAGGTATAATATTTGGACTGCCGGCACTAAGGATTAAAGGCTTTTACTTAATCGTTTCAACATTAGCCGCTCAATTCTTCGCGGAGTGGGTATTTAATGCATATCCATGGTTTTTGAATTACACCTCTTCTGGTGTTGTTGCTTTACCGCCATTTCACTACAAAGTATTCCCATTCCAAGAGCTAACTCCACTTAATGATGCATTTTGGCATTCATCACGTGGGCGTTACATCATTACTCTGACAGTCACGATCGCATTAATCGTTGCTTGTAAGAATATGGTACGAAGCTCTACTGGCCGGAATTGGATGGCAGTGCGTGATATGGATATTGCAGCGAACGTAATTGGTATATCAGTTGCAAAAACAAAGCTAATGGCATTCTTTGTTAGCACATTCTATTGTGGCGTTGCTGGTGCTATGTATTCGTACTGCTACATTGGCAATCTTGATTTTATGATCTTTAATCTGCGCAGATCATTCTTAGTAATGTTCATGGTGATCGTTGGTGGACTGGGCTCTATTCTAGGTTCATTCCTAGGTGCAATTTTCGTATATGGCTGGCCAATATTAGTGACACGACTTGGTGATGCAATCTTTGGTGGCGGTACACTGGATACAGCATTCGTAGAGAACAACTCTAAAATTGTAGTTGGAACAATTATTATTGTTCTACTTATTAGAGAGCCAGGTGGATTCGCAGCATTGTGGAATACCACTAAACAAAAATTAAGAGTGTGGCCATTCTCTAAGTAAACAGAATTATAAATTCCCGAACAAGTAGTTGGGAAACACAAAAAAGCATCCTAAAGGAGTAGTAAAAATATGAAGACGAGAGTAATGATACTGGCAGCCGCATTATTTGCGATGGTCAGCACCAGTAGCGTAGTCGTAGCAGAAGATACGATGTACGTTCCAATCCCAAGTTATCGTGTGGGCCCATATGCAGCGGGTGGTACAGGATATTTTGGTGGAATCTTAGACTATTATAATTTGTTGAACTCACGTGGCGGTATCGGCGGAGTTAAGCTAATTTGGTCTGAGTGTGAAACTGAGTATTCAGTAGAGCGTGGAGTAGAGTGCTACAAGCGATTGAAAGATCGTGAAGGTGGCGCTGTATTTTTTGATCCACTATCAGTAGGTATCTCAACTGCATTGATCGAAACAGGTCGCGCAGACAAGATGCCAATCATCGCAGTGAACCATGGTAAAACAGCCGGTCAACGTGGCGATATTTTCCCATACTACTTTATGCCAGGCATCAACACATATGATGAGCACTCAATTATGGTGCACTACATTGGTGGTTTAGAAGGTGGCATGAGCAATCTTAAAGGTAAGAAGATTGCGATGTTGTTCCACGGATCACCGTATGGTCGTGAAGCAATTGATTTCATGGACAGCATGTGTGAGAAGCACGGATGTTCACATGAAGCAATCGAAGTACCTCACCCAGGTAACGAGCAGCAATCACAATGGTTGAAGATTCGTAAATCAAAGCCTGACTACGTATTACTACGTGGCTGGGGTGTGATGAATCCAGTGGCTATGCAGACTGCTAAGCGTATGGGTTATCCAGTAAGCCGATTAATCGGAAACATCTGGTCTAACTCAGATGAGGACGTAATTCCAGCAGGTAGTGCAGCAGATGGCTACCAAGCGATTACAACTCACCCTGCGGGCACAGACTTCAAAGTGGTTCAAGACATCATTTCTGACGTGTATGGCGCAGGTAACGGCGACCTTCAGGATAAGTCACGTTTAGGTTCTGTATATTGGAACTTAGGTGTACTAGCTGGTGTTGTTCACACAGAAGCACTAAGAATTGCTCAAGAGCGATTTGGTAACCGTGCGTTAACTAGCTCAGAAGCTCGTTGGGGCTTTGAGAACTTAACTCTAACTGCAGCACGCATTGAAGAGTTAGGCGCAACTGGCTTAGTGCCTGAGTTGAACTTGAGCTGTATGGACCATGTAGGCGGTCACTTAGCGAAATTCCAGCAATGGGATGCGAGTGCACGTCAGTGGAACATTGTGTCAGATTGGATTGAAGGTGATGTACCATTATCACAAGCAATCATTGATGCAGGTGCAGAGAAGTATGCAGCAGACAATGGCATCGAGAGACGTCCTTGTGATGCAAGCAACAACGACGATGACTTCGACCTTTAAGATCGAGACCTAGTCGTAAGAGTATATTTCCCTACCGGATCTATAATGGTCCGGTAGGTTAATTTAAAGACATAAATAAGGTTAAAAAATGAGTACCGAAACACCCATACTAGCGATTAAAAATATTGAAGTTCTTTATGCGTGTGTCATCTCAGCATTGCACGGTGTATCTATAGAAGTTCAAAAAGGTGAGATTGTTTCACTGCTGGGTGCTAACGGTTCTGGTAAAACAACGACATGTAAAGCTGTTTCAAGATTATTAGAAGCAGAACGTGGTGAAGTTAGCAAAGGCTCAATTGAGTATAACGGTGTTGATATAAAAACTATGTCGGCATATGACATGGTGAAAACAGGTGTTGTACAAGTATTGGAAGGCCGGCATATTTTTGGCCACTTAACAGTAGAAGAAAATCTTTTAACCGGATCATTTATTCGAAATGCAGACTCTGCGTCGGTTAAACAAGATTTAGAATACGTTTATGATAGATTCAAGCGTATCAGAGACCGCAGAAAGAACTTAGGTGGGCTGTGTTCTGGTGGTGAGCAACAAATGGTTGCTATGGGTAGAGCTATGATGGCTAGGCCTAATTTGATTTTATTGGATGAGCCTTCTATGGGTCTTGCTCCTCAGTTAATTGAAGAAATATTTGAAATTGTAAAAACATTAAACGAACAGGACGGTGTGAGCTTCTTGGTATCAGAGCAAAATGCAAATATAGCGCTTAAATATGCTAAGACAGGTTATATTATTGAGAATGGCCGCGTAGTGTTAAAAGGATCTGCAAAAGAATTATCTGAATCAGATAGCGTTAAAGATATGTATATGGGTGGTGGAGCTGAAGATGTTAGCTTTAGTGATGTTAAGTACTATCACCGCAGAAAGCCCTGCATGGTATAGACCTATAAATAATCTGACTACCTGTCAGTACTAACTTTGACCTTGTGGTTAGTAATAAAGTTATCAAAAATTCCAAATAAAGTTCCAGCACATAAACCGTATGCGTGAGCATATGACGATGCTTTTAAATCAGGAATTAATATAGAGCTGATCAGCTCGCCTTGTAGTATCTGTATTGTCACGTATATGGATAGTGTTATTAATACTACCATTGATAATTTAATATTCTCGCTATATGTTTTTATTGATGCGTATGCATATAAGCCTGTTAATACACCTGAAAATCCTACATACCACATAAGCCGATTACTAAAAATTATCAGTCCGCTACTTACTGCGATGGCGATAACAACAGATGCCAAGAACCAGTATATATATAGTTTGGAATTTTTGAATATTGTTATTAAAAGTACTAAGCCTGCAACATTGCTAATGCAGTGCATCCATGAGTAATGAATTAAATGTGCAGATAGGAAGCGCCAATATTCTCCTTGTTTAAAACTTTCTATATTAAGGTAGAAAAATTTTTGAACATTCGTTGGTAGTAACATGAAAATGAAACAAACCAGAATAATTCCAAATATTGATTTGTGAGGAAAAGTAAGCATGGCTGATGCTAATTGTATGCAATTAATAAACTAAATTACTCATTTGTCTCGATATTACTGATGCTGCTGATCCCTTTTTTTATACCTTCTGTCTCGATGTAGACGATTTTCTCTCTAAATATTAGATCCTCTTCACATTATTTGACGGCATCAAATTACTTCCAATGTCACTAGGAGACTCGCCCAATTATGCGATTAATTCATGTTGCATTAGTTACTCTGATACTTATTTATACACAATTATTATATGCAGCTGAAGAGATGCAACTTCAAGTTGACATACAAGGCCTAACATACCAAGCCGTTATTTCTGAGAATTCAAATCTTGCATCGAAAATTTCTGGAATTGATGAAGAACTAAGTGGCAAGCACTATGTTGGTGTATTGCAAAATGAAAATAATAGTTGGGTGCGCGTATCGCTAGTCGATGGGCAATGGCAAGGCATTGTCGCGGTAAATAACGCCATGCACATAATTCAACATCAAGTAGTACCCATTGGAGCAGCAGCTGCTACAACCAATGAGGTCATGAACTCTAAGCCAGTTGCTGAAATGGATGGCCTTCAAGGAACATGTGGGCGTGGTGATGGTACAGACACAATGTTGGATCATGTGGCACAGTTATCAGCAACTAGCGGTATGACGTCTGCATCATCTCCATCACCATTGTCAGCTACTTTTGCTCAATTCTGTAGCCAAGAAGTAAATGGTATTTGCGTGATAGCAGAAATAGAAATTGCATTCGATTTAGAATTTCAAGCTGTATTTGGAGGTCAAGCGACAGCTCAGGCAATGTCTATATTAAATATAGTAGATGGTCATTACATGAATGATCTGAAAATTTCTATTGATGCTATTACAGTAGAAATGTTAACAGATGATTTGTTTAGTACAAGTGTTGCAGCAAGCCCAGTATTAGATGCTGGTGTGCTACTAGATGATATAGAGATGAAGAAAAATAATGCACTAATACCCTTCATTACAAATAATAATGCTTTAACACATGTAGTCACTGGTCGCGATTTCAATGGAGGTACATTGGGTGTCGCTTATCTGGGTAGTGTTTGTGAAGCAAATGGCTTTAGTACTGGAACATCAAGTATTTTTTTCGACAACCTTGCCACGCCAAATATTGCACTTACTGCTGTGGTTGTGGCGCATGAATTAGCGCATAACTTGGGATCAGATCATGATGGACCAGGTGCAAATGTATTGTGTCCCAGTTCCACATTTATTATGTCTCCAATTATTAACCCGGCATTCAACTTAACTAACTTCTCTTCATGTAGTGCAGAAGATATTGAGGCAACAATTTCAGCACTTGTTACACCTGAATTGTGTATGGATTTTCCTGTAGATGTTTCAATTATTGAAAATTCTGGTAATGGTGGGATACTTAATGCAAATTTAGATTTCACATCATCATTTACTGCGACTACATTAAATGGCTTTAAAGCAGTAGACAGAATAAATTTAACAGGTTCCATCAATCCCGCAGAAGGAGTACTGATGAGCGTGATAGCAAATGGTGTTAACTGTACAGTTGCTGCAGGTGGCGGTTCATATAGCTGTATTATTGCTAATCCGCCAATATCATTTCCAGTAATAGCAAACATGAGAGTAAATGCTGCAGCAAGCAGTATCACGCTTACCCAAAATATTAATGAAGATACAGCAGATGTGCAGGAAGTAAACTCGTTTAATAATATATTAGTTAGCACATGCAGCATTGCTGGTAATAATGCAATATGTAGTACTTCTCCACCACCTTCAATTCCGAACACTCCTACTAATAATACCAACAATATTGCTGAAGAAGGTGGTGGTGGCAGTCAAGGAATACTATTTACTTTATTCATGCTTGGTGTATATGTATGTAGTAGAGCTAGAAATTAAAAAAATGTCTAAGTGCTTTTTTTACGTGATAATTTTATGTGTATTTGTACCTGCAGTAGCTTGTGAAAAGGTTACTGCTGGGAATGTTAAAAATAAAGAAAAGTGGGATGCGTTAAATTTCAGTAGCTATATTTATACGATAAAAAAAAGTTGTTTCTGTTCGCCTGAGTATATGAAAATGACTCAAGTGTCGGTGGTGAATGGAGAAGTTGTGTCTGCTTTATATCTAAATTCGGATGAAAAAGTCCCAGATAAAGTTATAGATAGTTTTCTCACTATCTCAGAGTGGTTTGATAAAATATCAAGCGTTGCTAACAATGAAAACAGCACTATCGATGTGCAATACGATAACAAACTTGGTTACCCTGTTAGCATTAAAATAGATATGCATAAACGTCGTGCAGACGATGAAATGTCTGTTTTTTTTTATGATGTGGTTAAGCGATAACATTTAATTTTCAGAACAGTCATATTCTGCTACTGTTAGGTAATAATCAACAGAGGCGTTTTCTATATTATGTATGCGTATCCTTGCAATTATTCTGCAATTATTTTCTCGATAATATTTCTTTTTTTTACATCTCAAAGTTTGGCTTCATTTTATCAGGCAGACACAATGGCTGAATACTGTCGTGAGTATATAAAGTTGATTGAGTTGAAGACTCCGGTAAAACAGTTAGAGGCCGGTATATGTTCTGGTTACATTGCTTCTGGTATTGAGATTATGGATTTGTCAGGGCGCTTATGTGATAGAGCTAAGATTAATTTGAATGACGTGGTTAATCAATATGTGCTTGAGGTGGAAAGTAGTGCGGAATCAGATGAGCGTAGCGCGACATATGTGTTGGTTGACGTGCTTCAACAGCAATACTCATGTGAAGGGTCTTAATGCTGCTATGTTAATTTTATGGGTTTTATCCAATTAATTAGCAGAGGAATAATGGTGAAAGTTGCAAGTAGTGAAACAATCATTGCGATGCTGGTAAATAAACCAAAGTATATTGAAGGCTTGAAGCTTGAGGTAACCAGAATAATGAAGCCTAAAGTTACAGTAATTGATGTGTAATATAAGGCTTTACCTACTGTTAATTGTACTGTGCCTATAGCTTGTTGATAGTTTGCGCCATTGTTAATTTCTTTTTTGAAGCGATGAATGTAATGAATTGCATAATCAACACCGATACCAATAGTGATCGCAGCAATTGTAATGGTCATAATATCTAGAGGAATCTTGAGTAAACCCATTGCTCCTAATATAAAAAATGCAGTGAATATATTTGGTAGTGTACCTATTACCGCTAATGAAAAACTTCTGAATAATATTAGCAGCATTATCAGTATGCATATAAATACTGTTCCTAATGTGAGTATCTGTGATTGATATAAGCTTTGTAAGACGTTGTTATATAGCACGCTGATCCCGCTTAGGCGAATACTCTCGCCATTGCTAATTAAATTAGCATTAATATCGCTATCGATTTTGTTTAATAAGTCATTACGTATTAGCGTGTGATCGGAATCTTTAATTCTTGCAACTATTCTTGCTTGGTTGCCTTGTTTGGAAATGTATGGATTTATTAATACATCTTTAATGTTTTCAGGTACTTTTTTGTGGATCAGAGCTAAGTGAAAATCTTCTAGCTCTTCGCCTTTAGCTAACTGACGAAATACTTTTTCAGTGCTGGAGATTGATAATACCTTGCCAACTTGATCTAGGCTTTCAAGGTAATCATGAACAGTCTTGACTTTATTGATGCCTCGTCTGTTATACCAGTAACTTTGTTGCGTGAAGCTGTCCTCTTCTTCTTCTAGATAATCGGCAAATTCATCGTCTTCTTCCAATTCCTCATTGTCATCTATATTTTTTTCGGGTGCCTCTAATAAGATCTCAAGAGGAACTGTGCCACCTAGTTCTTGATCGATAAATATTAATCCTTGATATATCTCGGTGTCGGCCTTGAAGTAATCAATGAATCTATTCTCAACAGTTATTTGTGTAATGCCATAAATGCTTATTGCTGCAATTAAGAAAATAGACGAAGCCATTACTGGTTTGCTTTGTCTTATTACGTTTAGTATGTCATTCAGAATGCTTGAGGAGTTTTTGCTTTGGCTGGTATTAACTATAGGTTTAAATAAGTGGATTAAAATAGGCAGCACAGTAAAAGTCAGTAAGAATGCGCATAGTAATCCCATTACCATTATCAAACCAAAAAATATCACTGGCTGAATATCGCTCACAATTAAGGAAATAAATGCTATCGCTGATGTGGCTACCATGTAAATGCAAGGCGTGGCAATCTGTTTTACGGCGTTTGCAAGATTGTTGTCTAAGTCATCTGGGTTTTTGCTTGATACTTCTTGGTAGCGGATGATTACATGAATAGAGAGTGTGATAGAAAATATAATTAATAGAGCAACAAAATTTGAAGAAATAATAGTCAGTTGCAATCCAAATAATCCAATTAAACCAGAAACCATAAGTACATTTAAAAATGCACAAACCAAAGATAAAAGTACCCAGGATAGTCTGCGGAAAAACAGAAATAATACAATAAACATTATAGCGATCATGCTGATACCAAATACACGAACATCGTTATTGATAAATGTTTTTATATCGTTAGCAATTAATGGTGCGCCAGCCAAATAAAATTTACCTTGATCATCATAATTACTTATCGTTAATCGTATGTCTTCTAATGCATCTTTATAGCGCTGATTAATAATGGCTCTTTGTATCGGTATATTGGAATTAATATCATCTAGCTGATTTTCTAACGCTTGGTTTTCATGATTGGCTGAGTCGTCTAGCTGATCTAATAGGATATATTTTTGTTGTATAAGTGAAACCAATTCTTGGTTCTTTTGGATGTCAACTTTTATTGCTGTTGATTTGGTATCAAGACTAACCAGGTTAGAAGAGTAGATCGGACTTGTAGCAAATTCTTCTGCGGCGCTGGCTATGTCAACGTTTGGATTAATTAAATTCTGAAAAGCAGATACACCATCTTCACCTTTGCTGCGAGACTGCTGCAAAAGAGGAACATTAGTAATACTATTAACGCCTGAAATACCTGGAGCTGTTTTTAATTCTTCAGTTAATTTTTGTATGAATTCAATTGTTTCTTGTTGATATAGGTCTTTAGTAGGCTGAAAGCCGACGATAATGTATTCATCGGAGCCATATTCTCTGTGTACCTCACGGTAAAATTCTAAATCAGGGTCACTGTCTAATAATAGAGAGTCAGGTGATGCGTCAATATTAATATATTGGATATTGATAGATAAACTTGCTACTACTGCAATTATCAAAATCAACGCAACAATCGGTTTTTTTAGGATGGCTTTAATGAGCATAAGCTAGATGTCTGTATGAGAATTTATTTGATTGAGTGATTAGTTGCATAATTGTACCGATTTAGTGTGTTAGCATCTATTTAAACAGCCACAATGTTAATCAATTATTTTGATTTTTCTTGGCGTTGTAGCCAGACATCTAAGCCTTGAGCATTAAGCGTGATGTCGGTTTTGAGGAGTTCAAGTATTATTGCTTCTTCTTGTGAGCACTTTAACTCACGTAATTCATTCAATGTATATTGAGTTAGTGATTCTTTTAGCTTATCAACACGATGATTTTGATTCTTTTGTGATAAAGCAATCTCGGTGTATGCAACTAAGTCTTGGCTGAGTTTATTTGCAAGTTGTTGTACATCTTCAACCATGCCGAAATGTGTCAGATACATCCGTTGTGGGTTTTTCTCTAACAGCCGTTTTATAGTCTGTTGCCATGCGTCGGGTTCAAATTGGACAGGGGATGTTGTAGGTAATAAGTAGTGTCCTGTGCTGATGCTAATGTCAGGGTAACAGAGGCCAAATGTATCTCCAGTAAACCAACCATTACTGAGTTCATCATATAGACAGAAATGGTGGCGAGCATGTCCCGGCGTATCTGCAACTTGTATGGATCGGCCATTTAGATCGATGCAGTAATTATCTTCTGCAGCAATAACACGATGCTCATCAACTGGAATGATTTCTCCGTATAAAGAATCATAAAGTTCATCACCATACACTTGTCGTACGCTATCAATTAAACGTTGTGGGTCAATAAGGTGTCGAACACCTTTTGGATGAACAACCAGTTTAGCATTTGGAAACTTCTGCATCAGAACTCCTGCACCTCCAGCATGATCTAAATGAATATGTGTAGGGATGACATATTCAACATCAGTAAGGTCGAGTTTGCACTCATGTAATACAGATAATAGGCGAGGCACGGTGAGACTAGTGCCACAATCAATAAAGGCTGCTTTACCTTGATGGATTACTAGGTAGCTACATGCCAAACGCGGGCGCATATAATCGACATCTATACAATGAATGTCGAATGCTAATGATTCGGCAAAATTTTTCACAATTAGGATCTACTGGTTATATGTTTATAAATTAGATGAGTTTAGTCGACGATAAAATAATGCCGTCTTCATCAGCATAAGCAAACTGGCCGGGAATAAAATCAACATCAGCAAAGTGAACTGGAATATCAATTTCACCTTCACCTTTTTTAACACTTTTTAAAGGTAGCGTGCCTATGGCTTTGACGCCAATACCAATAGTGGCGATGACGCCAGAGTCACGGATGCATCCATAGACAATGATCCCATTCCACGCATTATCTGCTCCCATTTGAGCCAGGATATCGCCAACCATGGCACATCGAGTAGAACCGCCGCCATCAACGACTAATACCCGGCCTTTGCCGTCCTGTTCTAGTTGCTTTCTGACCAGTGAGTTATCTTCGAAGCATTTTACGGTTGAGATTTCACCGCTGAAGGAAATATTTTTCCCATAATCTTGAAACAGAGGTTGAGCAATAGATAACGAATCGGAATGATCGTCACATAAATCTGCTGTCTTAAACATGTTCTGTAAGCCTTTGTAATTTATGTTAATTTTTATATTATATAGGAGCCTGATAAGGCAAATAATTTAGACTGGTGATTAACTAGGTGTTTGAATAATAGGGGCCCAATAGGGTGCAGGCAAGGGGCATCATATAAATGTACCGATATGGGTTAGATATCACAAGACTCGTTTAAAAGTATTTGCTAATATACGGAACCTTTTTTTGGGCATCCTCCAGGACGAGGGTGGCTAGCTAGGCTAATGCACAGATATTTTTAGTGTACTTGCATCAGACATACACATTTAACTACTAGTGCTAAAGCTAATAAGACCATAGAAGAATTTATAAAACTATTGGAGATCGAGATATGTCAAATTATCAAAGTGCTATTGAAGCAGTTAGAGCAATAAAAGAAAAAGCAGGTAGCTCTTGGGATGCTATTAACCCTGAATCAGTAGCCCGTATGCGAGCACAGAACAAATTTAAAACAGGCTTAGATGTTGCTCAATATACTGCAGACATTATGCGCAGAGATATGGCTGCATATGATGCTGATAGCTCTAAGTACACTCAATCTCTTGGCTGCTGGCATGGTTTTATTGGTCAACAGAAAATGATTTCTATCAAGAAACATTTTGGTGGCAACACAGACCGACGTTACTTATATCTTTCTGGGTGGATGGTTGCTGCACTACGCAGTGAATTTGGTCCGTTGCCTGATCAATCAATGCATGAAAAAACTTCGGTCCCTGCATTAATTGAAGAACTTTATACCTTCTTGCGTCAAGCCGATGCACGTGAGCTAGGTGGTCTTTTCCGCGAGTTAGACGCAGCAACTAGTGACGCTGATAAAGCAGCAATCCAAGATAAAATTGATAATCACGTAACGCACGTTGTGCCAATTATTGCTGACATTGATGCAGGCTTTGGTAATGAAGAAGCGACTTACCTACTCGCTAAGAGAATGATCGAAGCGGGTGCTTGCGCACTTCAAATTGAAAACCAGGTGGCCGATGAGAAGCAGTGTGGTCATCAAGACGGTAAAGTTACCGTTCCTCATGATGATTTTCACGCAAAAATTCGAGCATGCCGTTATGCTTTCTTAGAGCTAGGAATTGATAATGGTATTATTGTTGCACGTACTGACTCTGAAGGTGCTGGCTTAACTAAAGAAATCGCTGTGGTTAAAGAGCCGGGTGATCAAGGTGACGTTTATAATTCATTCTTAGATGTAGAAGAAATTGGTGTCGGTGATATGGCTGAAGGCGATGTATGCATTAATCGAGGCGGCAAGCTTCTTCGCCCTAAGCGACTACCTTCAGGTTTATACGAGTTTCGTAAAGGCACAGGCCCGGAGCGTTGTGTATTTGACTGTATTGAGGCTATTAAAGCTGGTGCAGACTTGCTTTGGATTGAAACTGCCACACCAAGCGTTAAAGACATTGCGGCTATGATGAATGGTGTGCGTAAAGAAATACCAAACGCTAAGCTTGTTTATAATAATAGCCCATCATTTAATTGGACCTTAAACTTCCGCCAACAAACCTATGACGCAATGGTTGAAGAAGGTAAAGATGTCTCTAGCTATGATCGTGCTGATTTGATGAATGCTAAGTATGATGATACTGAGTTAGCTACTCTTGCCGATAACAGAATTCGAAGTTTCCAAGCAGACTCCTCTCGTGATGCGGGTATCTTCCATCACTTGATTACATTGCCGACTTACCATACTGCTGCATTATCCACTGATAATCTTGCTAAAGAATACTTTGGTGACCAAGCGATGTTGGGTTATGTTGAAGGCGTGCAGCGTAAAGAAATTCGTCAAGGTATTGCCTGTGTTAAACATCAAAACATGTCAGGTTCTGATATGGGTGATGACCATAAAGAATACTTTGCCGGTGAAAATGCGCTGAAAGCGGCTGGTGAGAAAAATACGTCTAACCAGTTTTAACGGGTACTATAGAAGAAGAGAAGTTCAATACTAGCTTATTTTTCTTGCGGCGCTTCCGTTCCGAGTAATTACTTGAAAGTCTAGCTGATGTCTATGTCTGGATCTCAGCTAGCATCCCAGTTTTCGTATACACTTATTCCATTGGTAATTGTTGTATTTCTACAATACTAAGCATGTGGTAAATCACGGGAATAAAATATGACAACTGATTCATTCTTGCATATTCAACCGCCTTCAGATGGTGAAAAAATAACCATCCATCCTGATAGTTCTATACAAGTTCCAGATTGCCCAATTATTCCTTATATTGAAGGAGACGGCATTGGTATTGATGTTACACCTGCTATGCGTCGTGTGGTTGACTCTGCAGTAGAGCATGCCTATCAAGGTAAGCGCTCCATTGTTTGGATGGAAATCTTCGCTGGGGAAAAAGCCAATAAACTATATGGCCAAGATGTTTGGCTGCCTGAAGAGTCGCTCCGGGCTATGCAAGACTATGTTGTCTCTATTAAAGGACCGCTAGCAACACCTGTTGGTGAGGGTATGCGCTCATTAAATGTGGCAATACGGCAAGAGATGGATTTATATGCGTGTGTACGCCCGATTCGCTACTTTCCAGGTACGCCAACGCCAATGAAGGATTCCGAGACCACAAATATGGTCATATTTCGTGAGAATACAGAAGATATCTATGCAGGTATCGAATGGGCTTCAAAATCTCCTGAAGTACAAAAAGTGTTGGATTTTCTTATTAATGAGATGAAGGTTGATCAAATCCGTTTCCCTGAATCGTCAGGTATTGGTATTAAGCCGGTTTCTCAGCAGGGTTCAGAACGTTTAATTCGAAAAGCCATTCAATTCGCGATTGATAATGATAGGAGTTCAGTCACTCTGGTGCATAAAGGCAATATTATGAAATTTACCGAAGGGGCGTTTCGTAATTGGGGCTACGAATTAGCTCAGAATGAGTTTGGAGCTACACTTATAGATTCCGGTCCATGGTGCCAGCTGATTAATCCCAAAACAAAGCGGAAAATTATTATAAAAGATGTTATTGCAGATAATTTCTTGCAACAAATACTTTTAAAACCAGAAATATACGATGTCATTGCTACTTTAAACCTTAATGGTGACTACATATCAGATGCTCTTGCTGCACAGGTGGGCGGAATAGGTATTGCACCAGGGGCGAACATAGCCGACTCGGTTGCTGTGTTTGAGGCTACTCATGGAACCGCACCAAAATATGCCGGTAAAAACCGTGTTAATCCTGGTTCCATAATATTGTCTGCTGAAATGATGTTACGCTACATGGGTTGGGAAGCCGCAGCAGATCTCATTTTGAAAGGAGTCGGTGGAGCAATTGCTGCAAAAACTGTAACCTATGACTTGGCACGTGCGCGTGCAGGCATGTCGACTAAAATTAAAGCGAAGCCATCTAGTGCTAAAGATATCGAGCAACAGCTAGAAGAGCTAATGCCAGGGGCAACATTAGTGACAACATCAGGATTTAGTGAGGCTATTATTTCTCACATGAAATAAAAAATGTAAGTAGCACCAATTTAACCGATCAAATTTATAATGCATATAGCTTTACTAGAAGACGATCAAGATCAATCTACATTATTAAAAGCATGGCTAGAAGATGCTGACCATAATTGTACTGTGTTTGCATCAGGGAAAGACATGACTATGTCATTGCTTCATGAGAGTTTTGATTTACTGATTCTTGACTGGTTAGTTCCTGATATGAATGGTTTGGAGGTGCTTCAATGGGTTCGCGATTCTTTGGATTGGCGAATTCCTGTACTTTTTATTACTCAAAAAGAAAAAGAAGAAGATGTAGTGCAGGCGTTGCAGGGAGGTGCGGATGACTATATGTCAAAACCAGTTAAACGAGCTGAAATGCTTGCACGCATATACTCAATTAGTCGTCGTTCTCAACAAGGCACTTCAGAAGATGAGCTAGAATTTATTCCCTATACACTACAGCGCTCATCAAAGACAGTAAAATTGAATGGTGAAAATATTGAGATTACACGCAAAGAATTTGAACTGACTTTATTTCTTTTTAGGAATGCTGGTCGTGTTTTGTCTAGGGGATATATATTAGAAACTGTGTGGGGAAGAAGTGCTGAAGTGAATACGAGAACTGTAGATACTCATGTCAGTCGCTTGCGACGCAAATTGATTATTGGGCCAGAAAATGGCTGGAAGTTAACATCTATCTATCAGCACGGTTATCGTCTTGAGAAAAGTGAAATGCCAACTTAAATATTGCTGCAAAAATTTTTATAGATGCGAGTTATGATTTTCATAGCTATGGGGGTTCGAACGTGAAAGATTTAAAGCCGCTGGAGAATGAAAAGTTCGAGCGGATACGCGAAATATATGTAGAGTCATTTCCAGAAAAAATTCAAGACCTTAGGCAATGTTGGGCTGATTTGAATTCTACGCAAGAATATATTGAGCCACTTTCAACACTAAGAGTACTAGTACACAAAATAGCTGGTTCTAGTGGTTCACATGATTTTGATGATATTCATGTATTGGCAAAAAAAGTAGAAGAAAAAATTGTCGAAATACTTGATGAGAAAGCCACTTGGGTTAAAGATAAACAAATTACTGGTAATCTGGTTCAGCAATTAGTTGATATGTTGGAGAATCAACTGCTGAACTATAATTTCAGTGATGAGGAAGAAGATAAAATTCCTCGACTAGATGCATTGCAATTGTCGCATCGAGAGTTGGTAATATTTATTGTTAGTCATCGTTCTGTAGAATTATCGTTGCTGTCGAATTTGCTTGAGACGCGAGGCTTTACTGTCATTGCATTTAGTACCATAGAGCGTGCGCAAGCAATGGCACAAACAGTTGCACCATCTATTGTGGTATTAGATCTAGGTGATGCGAATCAGATTAAACTTAATAAGAAAACTAAAGACGCATTTGAAGCAGTTGAAAACCAACTGCCAGCATTTGTGGTGATCTCGCGTAGAGATGATGTTGAAACACGAAAAATGGCCGCAAAATTTGAAGCAGAAGCATTTTTCGCAACTCCTATTAATGCTCATAATTTCAGTTCCACTTTGGATGTTGTACTTGAGTCCCGTGGTAGTAATGGTTGTCGAGTATTGTTAATAGATAAAGATAAAAAGCGTATTTCTTATATAGAGAAAGCATTATTATGCGAAAACATAAAATGTCGTTCTATTAGTATGATTGATGGTATTGTTGATGAACTTGTTAACTTTAAACCAGATTTGATTCTTATTGCACACGATAAAGATGATTCATATTGGCGGGATGGCGCGCGTATCATTCGATTGCATGAGTCGCATTTCAATATGCCAATTATCTTCCTGATGGAAGATGAGGATAATCAAGCAAAATTAGAAGCATTACATGCTGGGGCTGATGATTGTATTTTTGGGCATGAGTTGCAAAATGAGCAATTCCTGATTCTAAAGCAAAGAATCTTACGTTTTAGAAGAGCGAATCATCTGATTATTATGGATTCATTAACAGGAGCTCTGAATAGAGATGCATTCTTGGAGCGCGCGAATGAAGAAATTAGTTTATCGATTCGTAGAAAAGAAAGTATTTGCTTGGCTATGATTGATGTCGATCACTTTAAGCAAATCAATGATGAAAATGGCCATGTGGTCGGTGATTATGTTTTACGACACATCTCGGATTATTTAAACAATCGTTTGCGCCGCTCTGATGTAGTGGGCAGATATGCGGGTGATGAATTTTTGGTTCTTCTACCAGATACAGATTTAGATAGCGCCTACTTAGTATTAGATATGATTAGAAAAAATCTAGTTGCTCATAATATAAAAGTAAATAATGCAGATGTGCGAGTATCAATTAGTCTTGGTTTGATTGCAGCACGTCCTACTGAACCGCTGGATATTGAAACATTGATAGTTGAAGCAGATAAGAAATTATATGAAGCCAAAGTAGCAGGTAGAAATATGTTAGTTGCAGGTATTGCTTAACGTTTAGCTATTATAAAGGGAAGAAAGAAATTAGACATGGCAAGTGAAGAAATTTTTAAAGTGATATTCCATAATCAAGGTAAAGTATATGAAGTTTTTGCCAGAGAGGTTTATCAGTCAGATATGTATGGCTTTATTACAATTGAGCAAATCACTTTTAGTGATCGTGACTCAGTGGTAGTTGATCCTGGAGAGGAAAAATTAAAAACTGAATTCGATTCAGTGAAGAGATGCTATATTCCTATGCACTCTATCATTAGAATCGATGAAGTTGAAAAGCAGGGAGTTTCTAAAATTTCCGATATAGATTCTAAAGTAACGCAATTTCCAGGCACTATATACACAGCAGGGAATGACATAGATAAATCCTAAAGAAGTAATATCAGCAAATCTATCAGGAGAGATGACAGAGTGGCTTAATGTGCTCGCTTGGAAAGCGTGTGTACTTTAATCGGTACCGAGGGTTCGAATCCCTCTCTCTCCGCCACCGAGTCTGTCTCCGTTCGGAGACTTCGTAAATTCATGAAAAATAGCCTATTTCTGCAGTGTTTGCGCAGTTCGAATCCATCTAAGCGCACCGGGATTTAAGCATTCAGGGCAAAATTCGTGAAAAGTCTCCTGTGCATGGCGAATTGGTAATTTAAGCAGGAATTGGGAGTTGCACGAGTCCACGACAAAGCGTTTTCCAATTAAACTTTCCTAGACCTGCAACTGATTGCAATCTTTCTTCACCAAATTCAGCAGGTATCTCGCCATTAAGCGAAGCATGCACGCGATGATTGTTGTAATAGTCCGTAAAGTCATCCAGTTTATTCTGTAGATCGACATCACTCCAAAATAATGTTTGGTCTAGGCACTCGCGCCTTATAGTTCCAATCACTCGTTCGACATAAGGATGTGAGATCGGAGTAAAGGGAATGGACTTCACTTCTTCAATTTCTAGGATTCTAAGGTTGGCTTTCCATCGATGAAATTGAAAAAGAGGATCGTTATCTGAACTTATATACTGAGGTGTACTTTTATTAGAAATGATCTGATTGAACATTCTGCAAAGAGTGGGACCATCAACCGGGCCATTATTAACAGAAAGGCCAACAAGTTTTCGGCTCCAAACATCCATGACGACGAGTACCCAATGTGATTTCAGGGTGATGGATTCACAACAAAATAAATCAATACTCCATAAACTGTCTTTCATATTTGCAATAAATGATAGCCACGAAGGACCGCCTCTATCATTAGGGCGTGGATGATAATGGTTCATCAATACTCTTCGTACAACATCTTTGTTGATATCGATACCGAAAGTATTGTTAATTATATGTGCAATGTGAGGACAACCAAATCTGGGGTTGCGTTGTTTAATTTCGACAATGGCTTTGATCAAATCGCTGTTAGGGCCTTTAGGTCCTGGCTTTCCTTTACCCGTAGAAGAAAAGAGTCGTAGATATTTACGTTTGACGAGGGCTTTGTGAAACGAGAGTAGGGTTGAGGGGCGAATGATAATTGCAGATCGAGCCAGACGAGCAGGGGTTAATAATATTGATAGCCATCCAAGGATGAAGCGATCCTTCGTCGTGAGGTTGGGTGCTTTTAATTTTGATCGGCGAACAATAAGAAGTTGTTGTTTGAGTAATAGATTTTCAGCGGCAACGGCTTTCATGCCGCCTGGTTTGAGCAGGCGAACGATTAAACTAATCAAATGAATGGCAAGTAAGAATGCATCCTTCATGCAGACTTATCATAAATAGATTTTAATTGAGAACAAGACTGCGAATTCAAGTTAATTTGTGCCAAAATACTAATTCGCCATGCATACGTATAATATTGGTGTGTATACAAATCGTGAATACTGCTATCCTTTCTAAGGATAAAAAAGTTTTTTGCGGGAGCGTTAATGGGTCAACTTCATTTAGTGCAAGCAGGATTCATCAAGCCTATATTCGAAGGCGTAAATGATGCTGGAGCTAACCTTAGTAATTTATTAATTTCTTCTAGCTTAAATAAATTTAATCTCGAAAACTCTGAGAATTATGTCCCTGTACATTCTATGTATTCATTCTTTGATGAGCTTAATCGTCAAGAAGGAATTGCTGATGTGCTAGATCAATTTAGCAATTATATTCATCTGGCTAGATTATCTCAGCTGGGTAAAATGATTGCTTATAGGCCGAATGTGTATTCTGCTATTCAACTGGCAGTAAAATATGATGGTGTGATAGCGACTAATGAGCAAGCTGGATTCGAAATTAATGGTATTAAATCTAAATATTGGCAGCGTTTTACTGACAGTCAATCAAATGGCAGAGAGCAAGCAGATTTTATAAGTTTTGCGCTTGCTTTAAAGGGGTTTCAACTTGCGGCAGGTAATGATTGGGCGCCTTTAGAAATTCATCTGCAAAGTAATACGTCGCCTAATCTTGATGTTCTATTACCATCTAGCAGCCATACAAAAATACTATTAGGTCAGACTGCTACTGCGATTGTTTTTCCAACTTCTATGTTAACTATGCCTATGTTAGGTCTAGCTGTGCATAGCGAATTAGTTGAAGAATTTCCAAAATTTAAAACCTATGCAAGTAAGATCGATAATTTACTGAGTTCGTTAGAACCAAATTTGATTGCCGATCTCAATCTCATAGCACAAATAACTGAAACACCTGTGCGTACCATGCAACGCAGGCTTTCTGAGGAAGGCACTTCCATATCAAAAGTGATTGATCAATGGAGGTTTATTAAAGCCATTCAATTATTGGAGAATGCAGAGCTAAGAGTCAAAGATATTTATGAGCAGTTAGGTTATGCAAATGCACCCAATTTCATGCGTGCTTTTCGGCGATGGACCGGCGTCACGCCAATGAGTTATCGTGATCAATAGTATAGCTTATAAAATTATATATGCTGAATTAAGAGTGGCGTGTAATGACAATTGTAATAATTTTGAAGTCATGCATATAGTGCTTAAATGCTTGAATTTAAGCTATAACTATAGCTATTTTAAGTTACAACTTTTAATTTATAGAAGACATTTGAAAGCAACTGGCACTAGCCGTAATTTTGAAACTGATATATTAAGATAAGAATATAAAAAGATTAACCAAGAAAAAATGAAACTATACATACAAAGTTTTATTGTATTAATACTTGTATCTTTACCTGTATTTGCTGCTGATACATCGGATAAAACAGGAACCAATCCGATTAATTTTACAAATGATTTTCGGTTATATAATGAGTACCTATGGTTGGATACGGAAGGTGATGGCAATATTAATATTACAACAGCTGAATATCGAACACCATTTCTTGGTGGGAAATGGCAATTTAGAACTAGAATTAGATTTGTAGAGACTAAAGCAGACTTGAATGATGATGGTGATGATGATTTAGACACTAACGGATTAGGAGAGATTGACTTTCGTGTATTGACTGTTCCTATTGTAAAAATGGAAGACAAGTTTGCGCTTGCAGTTGGATTGGAAACATTTTTGCCGACAGGAAATTCAGTTGTGGGATCAGAGAGACTTTCCTTTGGCCCGCAAATTTTTGGGGTCTTTTTCAATCCATTTGGCATCAAAGGCAGTTTAATTGCACCTGCTTATCAGCACAGATTTAGCGTGTATGAAGAAGATGATGTAAGGAGTTTAAATCAGAGCGCTTTAGATCTTTTCTTTCTAAAACAATCAGATGATAAACAAAAATGGGTTCTTGTTAATCCGCAATATATTGTTGACCATAATCTACATACACAAGGTGGTGCTGTCGAAGCTGAGATGGGCGTCATGTTGAACCACTTGGGCTTTAATCTAGATGGGCGTAGTGTTTATGTTCGACCATCAATAGGCATTGGTCCAGATAGATTGACAGATGGCTCAATTGAGTTAGGCTGGAAACAGATTTGGTGACGAAGAATATTATTATATGAACTTGCTGAATAGAACTGTCGTTTCGATAATGCTCAATAATTTTTCTTTTGAGATATAGGTGCTGAAAAAAATGAAAAAATTATTTTATCTCATTGTTATCTTTTCGTTAAATAATTCTTATGCGCAATTCTCATGGACAGAAGTGGGTGGTTATCTATTTGCAGCGGATATAGAAGGTGAAACGCAATTTCGAAATATTGAAACAGATTTAGATGTTTCTTTTAGCGATATTTTGGAAAACCTTGACCTAGGCGCAATGGCTTATATCGAACATCGAAATGGACGGTGGTCTTTTTTAGGTGATGTTGTTTATGTCGATCTTTCAGCTGACAGCGTTTTGGCGTCAGGGCCAATACTCTCAGTTGAGCTTGATGCAGAAGTTAAGCAAATCTTGGCTGAAGTTTTTGTTGCGTATCGTGTTATTGAACAAGATTATCAAAATGCCAAGCTTGGCATAGACTTCCTTGGTGGTGTTCGATACAACAGTGTTGAAATTGATATAGGTGCTGAAGCAAGTCTATTAGGATTAATGACGTCAGGATCAAGAAGTCGAAAGAAAGATTGGGTAGATGGTGTTGTGGGTGCAAGGGCACAATACGGCTATAACAATGGCTGGGGTCTGACAGGATGGGCAGATGTTGGTGCTGGTTCAGATAGTGACTCTTATCAATTGGTGGGCCTAGTAAATTATAAATTCGAAAATAACGTAAAGCTTTTTGGTGGCTATCGCCATTATCATTTTGAATATAAAGATGGTTCTGGAACGTCCCGCTTTGAAATAGATGCAGATTTTTCAGGACCGATGTTAGGCGTTTCTTACAGGTTTTAGATATAGAGTAAGTTTGTTGTAACGAAGTTTATTAATTGATGTAGATTAATTGATGTAGATTAATTAATAATAAGAGTATTGATGAAATAATATTATTTTTTGTAAAAGGGGTTAAAGATGAAGGTGAAGTTGGTTTTAGTATTGTTGCTCATGCCATTAGCTGCGGTATCGGCAGACAAACCTAATATCCTGGTGATATGGGGTGACGACATTGGCCAATCCAATATCAGTGCCTATACCATGGGTATGATGGGGTATCGCACCCCTAATATCGATCGCATCGCGAACGAAGGGATGATCTTCACAGATTATTATGGAGAACAGTCTTGCACAGCCGGCCGATCATCATACATCACAGGCCAAAGTGTTTATCGCACAGGACTGTCAAAGGTTGGTTTGCCGGGCGCAGATCTTGGCTTGCAAGAAGAAGACCCGACCATCGCGGGATTACTCAAAGCAGAAGGCTATACCACCGGTCAATTCGGTAAGAATCATCTTGGTGACAAGGATGAACATCTCCCGAGTAATCACGGTTTCGACGAATTTCTAGGTAATCTCTACCACCTGAACGCCGAAGAGGAACCAGAGAATGAAGATTACCCTAAAGATCCAAAATTTAAGGAACGTTTTGGACCGCGCGGAGTTATTCATTCATTTGCGAATGGCAAGATCGTAGATACTGGGCCACTGACCAAGAAACGAATGGAGACGATTGACGATGAAACAGTAGAAGCGGCACTTAAGTTTATTGATCGCGCGCATAAAGATGGCAAACCTTTCTATGTCTGGTGGAATGGTACACGAATGCACTTTCGCACCCATGTCAAAGAAGAATTGCGTGGCATATCAGGTCAGGATGAATATGGCGATGGCATGGTCGAACATGACATGCATGTGGGCAAATTGCTGGCTAAGTTAGATGAGCTGGGTATTGCTGATAACACCATCGTGCATTACTCAACGGATAATGGTCCACATATGAATACCTGGCCAGATGCAGGTTCATCACCTTTCTTTGGGGAGAAAAATACCAACTGGGAAGGCGGCTGGCGAGTACCTTCTATGGTGCGCTGGCCTGGCAAAGTTAAAGCAGGAAGCGTTTCTAACGAGATCATGCATCATATGGACTGGCTGCCCACCTATTTAGCAGCTGCAGGTGAATCTGATGTTAAAGAAAAGCTCAAAAAAGGCAGCGTTAAAGCCATCGGTCGCTCTTATAAAGTTCATCTCGATGGCTACAACTTCCTGCCTCACCTTACAGGAGAGGAAGAAAAAGGACCGCGTAACGAGATTTTCTATTTTGCAGACACAGGCGAATTAACCGCCTTGCGCTACAATGACTGGAAAGCAATTTTCCTTGAGCAGAAAGAATACGGCACGTTGCGAGCATGGATTGAACCCTGGACGGAATTGCGTGTACCTCTGATCTTCAATCTTAGGAGAGATCCTTATGAGCGATCTTACCGCACGTCAAACACCTACTATGACTGGCTAATCGACAGAGCTTACTTCTTAGTGCCTGCACAAGCATATGTAGGAGAATTTTTGTATACTTTTAAAGAGTTTCCACCGAGGCAAAAACCGGCAAGTTTCTCTATTGATCAAGTAATGGAGAAGCTACAGTCTTCTGTTGGATCACATTAACCCAGACTTAGATCAGATTTACATAAACTGTAGAAAACGAAAGTAATAAATCTGAAATCTTGTTCGTTTTAAATGATGATGTAGTAATTTTATACTGCATCATCATTCTTAATAGTTATTTTCATGACTTCACAAGAACTGTTGCTCATACTACAAGCAATATGTTTAAAACAGAGTAAAGTACACCCTAAATGGTTGGGTTTTAACATCGTGAAATTAATAAGTAGACTTATCCTGTTGACAGTAATACTTTGTGGCTGCAGCGATCAGAATTCTAATTCAGATACGAGTACCCAGCTAAAGTCATCAGCTCCGAAGTCAGCCAGCTATGTTGGCTCAAAACAGTGTCTAGATTGTCATCAGGACCAATATGAATCATGGCAAAACTCACATCATGATCTGGCAATGCAACATGCAGATGAAAAAACGGTACTGGGGAATTTTGATAATACTTCTTTCAATTACTTTGGAACAGTTTCTAGATTCTACAAAAAAGAGGATCTCTTTTACATACAGACAGATGGGCCTAATGGCAAGTTAACGGATTATCTTATCGCATATACCTTCGGAGTATATCCGCTTCAACAATATCTAATTAAATTCCCTAAAGGGCGTTATCAGGCTTTGAATATCGTCTGGGATACGCGCAGCAAATCCGAAGGAGGGCAACGCTGGTTACATTTATACCCGAATGAGCATATTAAGCATGATGATGAACTGCACTGGACCGGCATCAACCAAAATTGGAATTATATGTGTGCCGATTGCCATTCGACTAACTTGCAGAAAAATTATGATGTAGTTAAGAAAGAATACACCACCACCTGGTCTGAGATTGATGTTGGTTGTGAGGCTTGCCATGGTCCCGCATCAAGACATATTGCTTGGTCTGAAAAGAAAAATAAGGGTGACGACAAAGGGTTTGATGTCGCTTTCAATGAGCGTAAAAATGCCAGCTGGTTGATCGATTCCGTCACCGGAAATGCAAAACGCAATCCTGGTAAACATTCTAATATCGAGATCGAAGCTTGTGCGCAGTGCCATTCACGACGCACAACGCTCAAGTCAGGTGCGCGACCTAAGCATGCCTTGCTGAATAATTTTATGCCATCACTGCTTACAGAACCGCTGTATCACGCAGATGGTCAGATTAATGGTGAGGTGTATGTTTACGGTTCATTTGTACAAAGCAAAATGTATCATGCCGGTGTGACGTGCAGTGATTGTCATGAGCCTCATAGTTTAAAACTTCGAGCTAATGGTAATGCGTTGTGTGCGCAATGCCATCAAGTAGATAAATATAATTCTACAGAACATCATTTACATGTTAACGATACGCCGGGAAGCCAGTGTGTGGATTGTCATATGCCTGAAAAAAATTACATGGTGATCGATGCAAGGAGTGATCATAGCATGCGCATACCACGTCCAGATTTGTCCGTTAAGTTAGGTGTGCCCAATGCATGTAGTCAATGTCATAGTGATAAAACGGCAGAATGGGCTGCAGCAATATTAAAAGATAAAAATGGTAAGCCTACTAAAAAACACTTTGCAGAAGCGATTCATGCTGGACGATTCAGGCTGCCAGGAGCGCCGCAATTTTTATCACAATTGATTTTGGATGAAACTCAACCTGCCATAGCGCGTGCGACGGCAGTCACTTTATTGCCACCGTATCTGTCACAGCAGACTGCACCTGTGCTGCAATTAGCTGCTAATGACGAAAAGCCTTTGTTAGGCCTTGGATTAGCGAATGCGCTTGATTCGATCGCCTCACAACATCGCCTGCCATTTGCTTATCCCTTGCTATACGATGACAGCAGAAGTACACGAATGCTGGCCGGCAGATCGCTACTGGGTGTCTCGCTGAATGATCTACCAGAAGATGCGGCAGATAGGTTTAACAACGCGATCAAGGAATACCAAAACGTACAGTTATTTAATGCTGACCGACCTGAGTCGTTAGTCAATCTTGCCGATTTTTATGAGCAACAAAATAAACCAGAACTAGCAGAAAAATATTATAACCAGGCGATAGAACTGGCACCTTATTTTACGCCGGCATACGTGAATATGGCGAATCATTACCGTAGTTTAGGAAATGATATAAGAGGCGAAGAGGTTTTAAACATCGCTTTGTCCCAGGTAAGAAACAAATCGACTATTTATCATGCATTGGGTTTATTAAAGGTAAGACAAAAAAAAATGGATGCTGCAGTTGAGTATCTGCATTTGGCAGCAGATAGCACCGAAACAACTGATCGTTATATTTATGTTTACGCTATAGCACTAAACTCTATTGGAAAAGCACAGCAGGCGCTCAAGGTTTTAGAAAAAGCACAGCACCAGTATCCTACAAATACGGATATTCTGAGCGCACTGGTATCGATAAATAAAGAGCAAGGTGATATTAAAAAATCACAAAATTATGAAAAAATATTACGAAACTTGATCCAGTAAATGACTGTGCATGGCGAATTAGTAATTTTGGAAATACTTTGATATAAATTTGTGTAGAATTCCCTGTATTTTCCCTGTTATTGAAAAATTAAATTTGGACTAAAATTTTGTAAGTACGTGTAATTTCAGAGACTATTTGGAATTTGAAGAAAAAATAGTGGCAAAAATTCAAATATTCCCTGTAAATTAGCTGTTTAATAGGGAAATTATAGAAGAGTAGAGTTCGCTACAGACTCCAACCACCGCCACCGAGTCTGTCTCCGTTCGGAGACTACGTAAATACATGAAAAATAGCCTATTTCTGCAGGCTTTGCGCAGTTCGAATCCAAGTAAGAGAATCGGGTTTGATGTATTTAGAGCAAGATCTGTAAAAAGTCTCCTTTCGCAAAAACGCGGTTCCTTTTGTAGTTAACTATTGCTTCAATAATTAGACTCCAAACTTGCACTAATTCGTGAAATTTATGTCCGCTTCCGGCGAAATGGCAGTCATCACTTATCCCTAGGTAAGAATAAAAGATTCTGAGTCTTGAAATGATTTATTCAAGCCATATATTAGGTAAATGAGTAATGATTCTACATATATAGTCTGTCAATACTGCTTTACTTCAAACAGAGTGCCAAACAGCAAATTAAAGGATGGCCCAGTCTGTGGTAAGTGTCGTCAATCGCTATTTACAGGCAAGCCTATTGAGCTATCCGATAATAACTTTAGTAGATTCATCGACAAGACAAGTATACCAGTGGTCGTAGATTTTTGGGCATCTTGGTGTGGGCCATGCATAATGATGGCACCAATCTTTGCTCAAGTATCAAATCAGTTGGAGCCAAGAGTAATACTTGCCAAGGTTAATACTGAAAGCTCTCATGCAATAGCATCTCAATATGGTATACGCAGCATTCCTTCAATATTAATTTTTAAGAATGGTAAAGAGATTAGTAGGCAGTCAGGTGCAATGGATTTAAAAACTTTGAGTAATTTTATACAGAATAATATTTAAACTTATTCTCATTGAGTCAAAAGTAATTATAAATAATCTGCTTATAAGTTTTTCCTACTAATGGCTCAATAGCGGTCATTACTAGCAACAACTACGAACTTGTTGAAATGGGGGGGCAAAGTGAATCTCCGATATTCCTTAAGTGACTTATATCAATTAAGAGATAATTAAAAAGTATAAAATACGTGATTAAGGGTTTAATAAATTATCCACCAAGTAAAATACATATTATATTTTAGCAGTGAATTCAAAATATTATTTTTTCCTTAACTTTGTCTTAATCTTATATTTATTAAGCGGATGTTCTAGTTTGTTGCCAAAGGAAAAGAATCTAACTGTAGGTGTCTGGGATACATATGAAGAGGCAGAAAACACATTCAATGCAATTATTCCATATGTTACGACTAAAGATGAGCTTATCAATTTAAATTTAAATCTTGAAAATAACAAAAATATAACTTTATTAAATTATGCAGACATTGCAAATCGTTTCGATTTAGGTAGCTATATCCATGGCTATATACCAGACAAAGGTATTAGTGAATGTATAATTGCAAAGTCGGAATGCAAGGGCTATTTAGTAAATGAAAAATTTTTAAGAAGTAAACGTTATGGGAATTTTTTTTCAGACTTACTCAATTTTAAACGTAAAACTAATATTACTGGATGGACATTTGAGGGTGTCATTTTAATTAAAAAAGATATTGTTGTTTATAAGTTAAGCGGCGGCATCCCTGCATTACATGAAAAGATCGAAAGCTCCAAGCCACTAGGTCCTTTGCAAGGGGGTGGGTTCCTAGTAGACATAATTAAAAGAAACTATTAACTATAGCGTTACTCTAGAAGGTTTCATAATAGTTAATGTCCGCTTAGGGTCGATGTTGATTGGCCTGAATGATACCGATCATTCTGGGATTTTTTTAAGAGAATGGTATCCGTATTCCAGGCGAGTAAAAATAGTAGGAAACAATAGAATGAAGTATGATTTTCAGGTCGAAAATATCAAGTGTGGAGGATGTTCTAACATAATTACAACTAAACTTCGCAAGATTGATGGTGTTGAAGATGTCATTGTGAAGGTCGACGATCGAGAAGTCAGAGTCATTGCTGAGTCTGATCAAAGTAATAGCCAACGGGAAGCACTTAGCGCTGCACTTGCGAAATTAGGCTATCCAGAAACTGGATCTACAGGATCGAATTGCTTAGTCACCAAGGCGACGTCTTTTGTAAGCTGTGCATTAGGTAAGATTTCTAAAAAGATATAAGATTGTTGTATAGTATGAGATGTGGCAACATTCGCATGTGATTCAACATGTTTGGTCCTCAATTCGCCAGACGATTGAAATGAAAGCATCAGGGCTACGACGATACGTTTTATATCGGTGAAGTGTTCGTGAAAATTCGTGTGTAACAAAAGTATTTGCGGCGTGCAGTCGATCAAGATGGCTAAGTGGTGGATGTATTTCTACAGCTCACTGGGATACGAATATTCCGCATTTTGGCGAAAGTATTACACCTTAACTAAATGTAACACTGAACATATAATTTTATAATGTAGATGTTAATTATCTTGTATAGACTCCAAGTAAAGAAGTAATTCGAATATTTTACCTCGCGCTAATGTTTCTGCATGTTGAGTGCTAACCTTTAACCAGCTTTCTGCGCTATATTTATCTCCCCAGATAGGCATTGTACGTGTGCCATGCATACTTTCATCTTTACGACCGTCTATTATTTCGTATAATCTTTTAAAAGGAAATACTCCATTATTGTTCATTTCAATCAAAGTTAAATCTTTAGGTTTGTTTGCTAAGTGTGGACTGAAGAGGCCTTTGCCTTTGGCGTCGTCACCATGACATATTACACAGGTATCAATAAATTCCTGGCGTCCGAGTTCAACACCATTTTTTGATTTCTTTAAAGAAAATTTTTCATGTTTTCTTTGTTGTTCATCTGATTTTAATATTTCTGCTTGCGAATCTATAATATCTTCTACGTCAGCATAACTCACAAGACTAAATAGCGATAAAGCGAACAGTATTGATGAAATAGTAATTAACTTAGATATGAACATAAATCATTCCAATTAGATGTATTAACAATAGTTCAATTATATATTTTACGT
Organism: Gammaproteobacteria bacterium; assembly: GCA_033344735.1. Lineage (NCBI taxonomy): Bacteria > Pseudomonadati > Pseudomonadota > Gammaproteobacteria > Gammaproteobacteria bacterium. The sequence continues at coordinate 978,727 of JAWPMW010000001.1, read as the reverse complement.
GAAATAAGTATTGATATAGATCAATTAAGATAAGGATAGGTGGTAATATATGTATGACATATCTATTGCGTTTCGTGAAGTATATAAATATTTATATCGTTAAGCGTGGTGATGGTGAATTTGCATATAGATAGAATGATAAAGATGGACGCTAATGGAGGGGTGGGTAAAGATGAGCTGAAGAACTAGAAGATTAACTGAATTGAGAATGTTGCTATAGTAGTTACTTGGCCCTAAACGCTCAATTACAAATTGAAGTGAGAACACATTTTATCTCCACAAGGAAAATATTTGCATTAATTTAACTTGTATACGAATAAAATATAAATAAAATTATTTGAAATGGACACAAAACATCAATTTTCTATTTGGTACGTATTGGTAGCCATTGTTTTTATATTAATGCTACAAAAATATACGCCGAGTGCGCATGTTGAAAATTTGGCTTATAACGAATTTAAATTACTACTTAAGAGTAACAAGTTAGATGATATTACGCTAAATAACGAAACAATTACCGGTGTTTTACATATTGAAGATCTTGGTGAGTTGTTGCCGCCAGAGACTATTAATAAATTGAATAGGGTTAGTGCTGGCAAGTATCGATTTGTAACAGTGCGGATTGAAGATCCTAATTTAATAGAAGACCTGCAATCATCTAAGGTCCGTTATGTTGGGAAGCGTGAACATCGTTGGATAGGTGCTGTTCTATCAACTGTGTTATGGATCGGTTTATTTTTTGGGGTGTGGCTTTTTGCTATTCGCCGCATGAGCGCGACAAGTGGTACGATGTCAGTTGGAAAAAGCAAGGCCAAAGTCTATGTTGAACAAGATACAAAAGTAACGTTTGATGATGTTGCTGGTGTGGATGAAGCAAAAGAAGAATTACAGGAGGTTGTTAACTTTTTACGAGAACCAAAGCGATATGGTCGACTTGGTGCGCGTATTCCAAAGGGTATATTATTGGTTGGTCCACCAGGAACAGGAAAAACATTATTTGCTCGTGCTATTGCAGGTGAAGCAAAAGTACCTTTCTTTTCAATCAGTGGGTCGGAATTTGTAGAAATGTTTGTTGGTGTTGGTGCGGCTCGTGTGCGAGATTTGTTCGAGCAAGCAAGGCTGAAAGCACCAGCGATTATTTTCATTGATGAACTTGATGCGCTAGGCCGAGCACGTAGTATTCAAGGCTTAGGTGGTGGACATGATGAAAAAGAACAAACACTCAATCAATTGTTAGCTGAAATGGATGGATTTGATCCTAGTCAAGGTGTGGTTTTGCTTGCAGCAACCAATCGTCCAGAAATCCTTGATGCAGCACTTTTGCGTGCTGGCCGATTTGATCGTCAAGTTTTAGTAGATCGACCTGATAAAAATGGTCGTGCTGCAATTCTTCGTGTACATATAAAAAAAATCACTCTGGCGCCAGATTTTGATGAAGAAACTGTTGCTGCATTAACACCTGGATTTACTGGAGCTGATTTGGCGAATTTAGTAAATGAGGCTGCAATACTTGCGACACGACGAGAAGCCGACGCAATAACGTTGGATGATTTTACACTCGCAATTGAACGAATTGTGGCTGGTCTTGAGAAGAAAAATCGTATCCTCAATCCTGAAGAGAGAAAAGTAATTGCATATCACGAGATGGGACATGCGTTAGTTGCGATGTCATTAACCGGTGTAGATCCTGTACATAAGATCTCAATTATTCCACGTGGAATTGGCGCTCTCGGATATACAATACAACGGCCTACAGAAGATCGGTTCCTCATGACTCGCGAGGAGCTTGCTGATAAAATGGCGGTATTGCTTGGTGGCAGAGCCGCTGAATTTTTAATATTTAAGCATTTGTCGACAGGGGCAGCCGATGATTTGGCGAAAGCTACAGACATTGCACGAAGCATGGTGACACGCTATGGGATGGACGAAAATCTGGGACATGTTGTTTATCAGCAACAAGCACCGCTCTTTCTAGATAATCAAGCATTATCCTCACGTCAGCATGAAGTTAGCGATGAAACTATTGAAAAAATAGATCGCTCCGTTCGAGAGCTTATACAAGCTGCATTTGATAAAGCTAAGTCAATTTTGATAGAACATCGAAATGTGCTTGAACATGGAGCACAACAGTTACTTACGAAAGAAACATTAGTAGAGGAAGATCTATCTAGTTTACTTGAAGAATTATCTAGTACCGCAATAAATAAGTCTGAGGCTAATTAGGACTTTTGTCACGCTGCTTTCCTGGTCGTGGACAATCTCTTAGATAAATATCATATTATGCAGCGTTAACATTTATTGATCGTTTATCATTTATCGCGGCGGCGGTTTTAGGTAATTTAATTTTTAATACTCCATTTGAATTACAGGCTTCAACTTTATCTCGATCGACTCCGTTAGGAACGCGAAAATTACGTAGAAATGCGCCATAACTTCTTTCATTGATATGATAATGTTTTTTTGTTTCAGATCGTTTTTCAGATTTTTCTCCTTTTACAGACAGAGAATCATCGCCAAGTGTAATTTCTATGTCTTCTGCTAATAATCCAGGAAGTTCCATTTCAATATCAAGCGCATCATCAGTTTCACTTATATCGACTCGCGGTGTCAGTAGAATGTCTGAGTGACTAAATTGTCGCTCAATATTGGCAATTGGGTAGGACCAACCTTTCCCAAAAATTTTAGGTAAACTTGGCCAATCGTCGGCAAACCGTTCAAACAAATTGTCTACTTCTTCACGCAAACTGGCTAATGGAGTTACATTCTCAGCTGCTTTAGCAAGTGTCTTTTTTTGACTAGTTTTATTTGTTTTTTTCTTTTTTACTGGTACTTTAGATGTTGCTTTTGTCATAAGTCATATCTCCTGATAAACAACTCGATTTGAATGTATAATTTTAAATGGCTTGAAATTACAGTTATTGATATATCAAATGATTCTTCGATCTAAAAAATTATGTATTTTCGCGTTATTATTTCTGATTCATCATCAGGATGGTGATGCGTCAGGTTTTCAGATTCGTGAGCAGTCTGCACTGGGACAGGGAAATTCATTCGCTGGCATTGCTGCAGGTAGCCATGACGCCAATGCTATTTTTTTCAATGGTGCATCAATGACGCTATATGATAGAAATACACTTTCTAGTAGTGCTTCTGTTATTCATTTCTCAGGCGATTATAATAATGGAAATTCCTCAACAATTTCTGGTAGCTTAATTGAAGGTTCTGGGACATTTAAACATGAAACATCGAGGGTACCTGCAATTTCTGCAGTTTATAGCTGGGCTGATAATTTAAAATTCGGGATTAACGTCAGTGCGCCTTGGGGACTGAAAACGAATTATGATCATAATTGGGTGGGACGTTATTACGCGATCCAATCTGAATTACGTTCAATCAATATTAATCCATTACTTGCATTTAAAGTTAATAATAAATTTTCATATTCAATTGGCATTCAAGCTCAGTATCTAGAAGTTGAAATTGATAACGCTATTGATTTTGGCACTTTGGGCTTCTTAAATTCAGTCCCGGGAGCTATTCCAGCAAGCACTAACCAAGATGGATTCGTAAGTATAAAAGGTGATGATTGGGGATTTGGTTGGACAGCAGGTTTTTTATTTGAGACTTCACCAACCACTAAGCTGGGTATAGCGTATCGTTCTAAAATTTCTTATCAATTGAAGGGGAAGGCAGATTTTAGATTAGACCCGCAAGGGATTGGAGCTACACTCAGTGGTGCAACCGATGCTTTCATAAATACAGACTCATTTAGCCGAATTGAAACGCCAGAATTTATCACTTTTGGAATTCGTCATGATATAAATAAGTCATGGTCCATTATGTCTGAATTTGATTTTACACGTTGGTCGAGAGTGGATCAGCTTGTTATACAATTTGAGAATCCAAGTCAAAGTAATAATATTACGAATTTGAAATGGGATGACACCTGGTTTGCTTCTTTTGGAATAGAATATCGTCCCAATGATCGTCTACAATTACGTGGAGGTATTGCTTATGAAGAAGGTGCGTCATCAAATGAATTCAGATCACCACGTGTTCCTGATGCAGATCGATATTGGTTTTCATTAGGAGGGACTTATGCCATAAATAATCATATAAAAGTCCATGGTGCATATTCGCATCTAAATTTAGATGATCCTACATTGGTATTATCAACCTCTTCAGAACCAAATGTTTCAAGAGGTAACCTTGTCGGTGAATATGATGTACATGCAAATATTCTAGCGTTCGGAATATCATTCATTCTTTAAGAAAAATGCTTCTCATTTCCAAATAATTTAATTGGCAATATTAAATTTTCCAAAATTCTTAATGTATAGCGATTAGTTTTGAATACAACACTATTATTTTAATTGCAATGTAGAGCATAGATTCGAGTTAATTATGACCAAGTTGCTTCAACATAAATCCATCGTTGAAAAGAATAGAAAAGTTCGTTCAATTTTAATTATAGAAGGGTTTGCAAACCTCATTATTTTAACTATAAAAGCCTGGGTTGGAATATATACTGGATCTAGTGCCATTTTAAGCGACGCATTACATTCATTGTCAGATTTATTTAACAATATTCTCGCATTTACATTAATTAAGATTTCTTCTTATGGCCCGGATCTGAATCACCCATATGGTCATCGAAAATTTGAAACCTTGGCTGTATTTATATTGGCAACGCTTTTAAGTGTTGTTGCCATAGAGATTGTTTTTCGAGCTTTTGAGCGAATTGGAAATCCAATACTGCTTAGTCAATGGGGTTTTATTTTGATGTGCGGAGTACTAGTAATTAATATTGGCATATCTAGTTGGGAGCATTATTGGGCTGTGCGTCTTGATTCGGAAATATTAAAAGCAGATGCAAGACACACGCTTAGCGATATATTGACAACAGTTGCCGTGATTGGAGGTTGGCAATTAGCTGCTCGTGGCTATCCAATGTTTGATTTTTTACTTTCACTAGGAATTTCTATATTTGTGTTATACCTCGCTTATACATTATTCAGTAAGTGCATCCCAATATTAGTTGATAGCACATCTTTAGATCACGAACAGGTCATTAGCTATATTGAACAGCTACACGGTGTTGTAAAAGTAAGGCGAATGCGTTCGAGAGTCATTGAACATGGTATCTTTGCAGACATAATCGTGATTGTAGGTCGTCATTTATCGACAAATGAATCACATGCTATAGCAGATCAAATAGAACATAAATTGGCAGAACTTTATGGTATGGAAGATGTGGTGATACACATTGAGCCTGAAGAACCATAAGTATATTATTTATAAGATCTAACCGAAAGTAATACTTAATAATCCTATCTCAATGAGCACCCATGAGATAGTTGCTGTAAGTAATATTATAGCTACTAGTGTATATATACAGGTTTTTTTATCTGACATGTTACCTCTGATCTATATTCGGCGGCCATTTAATAAATTTTTTTCTTATATCAACTATTCAGTACCGATCCGCATGCAATTAATTTCACTTCGGGTGCGCAAGTATCACCTAATGAATCATGATTTGGGTTTAATAAATGCAAGAATTCTATAACCTATTTGCATAATTTTTTATCATCATTGTCTTTTTGGTTATCTTTTTTACTCGAATAGTCATTAATAGTGTCCTTTGGTATTTCTATAACTACGTTTCTAGATCTCTTGTTGGGTTGACTTGGATCATTATTAAGTAACCATGATACAGTCACCAAGAAATCTTCCATAGTTGATTCGGATGTTTATTTCGAATTTTCTGGGAAAAGTGGTCTGATAAGATTGAATCAGTGTGTGTAGTTGTTTGTCCATTAGACCTATCCTATTTATTAATCACTATCACAAATTATCAATTTAACGGTTAATCATATATTGATTCAGAGCAATTTTTATATTGATTAATTAATTTAATGCTTATTATTGATTTGTATCAATAACTATGTTTTTACCCAACGTCAATATGAACTCTAAATTACGTTGAGGGTGTATGGATTATAAAGATTATTACAAAGTCATTGGTGTTGAACGAGGCGCAACTCAAGATGACATTAAGCGTGCCTATCGTAAACTTGCCCGTAAATATCACCCCGATGTCAGTAAAGAAAAAGATGCTGAAGCTAAATTTAAAGAATTAGGTGAGGCTTATGAGGTTTTGAAAGATCCAGAGAAAAGAGCTGCTTATGATCAATTAGGCTCTAATTGGCAATCTGGTCAAGATTTTAAACCACCACCTAACTGGGATGCTGGTTTCGAGTTTAGTGATAGATACACTAATTATAGTGATATGCATTCAAGCGATTTTTTTGAATCATTATTTGGTCATGCTGCACGCTCTAAAGCCGGCTATCAACACTTTTCTAATAGCCACTCTCGAGGTGAAGATCACCATGCAAAAATATTGATTGATATCTCAGACTCATATAATGGCATTATAAGAGATTTAGTATTGAAAACACCAGAAATAGATGAGCATGGAAAGCTTGTTAATAAGCAAAGAACATTAAATGTAAAGATACCTAAGGGAGTAAAACAAAGACAGAAAATCAGATTGGCAGCACAGGGTGCGAAAGGTATTGGTGGTGGTCCTGCAGGAGATCTTTATTTGGAGGTTGAATTTAGTTCTCATCCTATGTTTAGTGTTGAAGATAGAGATATATACATTAAGTTGCCTGTGAGCCCATGGGAAGCTGCATTAGGAGCAACTATCACTTTACCTACACCAGTTAGTAAGGTGGAATTAAAAATTCCGCCTGGGTCGTCTGGTGGAAGTAAACTTCGATTAAAAGGTCAGGGCATCCCTGGAAAACCATCTGGAGATATTATTGCTGTCCTGGAGGTTTCAGTTCCTAATGCAAAGTCTGACGCTGAAAAATCACTCTATCGACAGATGGAACAGACATTTCAGTTTAATCCACGTAAAGCGTTAGGAGTGTAAAAACTGATGAAAAAACTCCATGTTGGTGAATTGTTAGATGAACAGGTTGAATTTACATTAAGCGAATTATGTTTGGTCAGTAACAGTGAAGAAGATTTGATAATAAAGTTAGTGGATGAAGGTGTAATAGAGCCGAACGGCGAAAATTATGAAAACTGGAAATTTTCCGCGACTCATTTAAAGAGTGTCCAAGCTGCAATTAGACTTGGGAATGACTTAGGCATCAATATCGAAGGAGTCGCGTTAGCTTTAGATTTAATTGAAGAAATTGATAGATTAAGATTTCATCTTAAGTTGTATGTAGAGTCACATGAATAAATTTGCTGATTTAATTGAGCTAAATCAATAATCTTTAATAGGCTAGTTGTTATATGTATAACTAATTAAGTGATTGAGAGATGCTAGTATGTCTGAGAATGTAATTGTCTATACCAAGCCTTTATTGTCAACTCATACATTAAGCGAAAGAGTATTTGCAGACAACAGAAATATTGTTAAAGACAAAAAGGATAGTAAATCAGTTAATCGTAAATATATTGGGAAATATTGTCTTGTAGATTGGATGGATGATAGTGCTGTTATTGATTGCTCATTGATTCATGAGTGGGATTAGCCATTAAACTATAAATTAAATAGGCAGGTAAAAATCAGTAATAATTGGCAAGTGGTCTGATGCGGCGCGAGCTAATTTTATGTGTCCAGCAAAAGAGTTAATTACTTCTAGATCTCCTCGATAAAATATTCTATCTAGTGCTCGAGAGGGTAATATTGAAGGGAAGGTTTTAGTCTTGCCTAAAACTGGTGTGAAATCATTTGCATACAATACTTTTCTGCATAGATTTTGCCACAGATCGTTGAAATCACCACCTAAAATAATGGGTAATTTATGTGGATTACTCGTTGTATAATTGTCGTTTACAATTCGTGTGACTTGAATTTTCCGTTCATAGGCAGCTAAACCAAGATGAACATTAATAAATTTAACTGATCTTACATGACCGCCAGATTTTATTTTAATTTGTGTGGCTAAACTGCGTCTCTTTTTCTTAGGTGGGACAGTGAGATCAATATTAGAATGATAGCTTAAAGGGTAATGGCTAAGAATAGCATTACCATAACAGCCATATTTTAATTTAACGTTAGCTTGAAACAGCGAATACTTAAAGTCTAAATTATTTGCTAATAATTTAACTTGGTTATCATGTCTTGAGCGCGGCACGCCTTTGTCGACTTCTTGAAGCAAGACGATGTCCGGTTGATAGTGGCGAATTGTCTCTACTATTCTTTCAGGTCTATATTTGCGATCAATGCTACCTATACATTTATGTATGTTGTAAGACATTACTCGAAATTGCATAATACCCTTTCTGTTATAAATATCTTAATTTTCTATTTGTCGAGTAACCATTGTAAAGCCGTATTATTGTCTTCAAACTGTCTAACTCTTCCCGATATCAACCATGAACCTATTTTAGAGCCAACTTGTAACCATTTCTTATTGCCAATTACTGCGACTTTTTTAAATTCGCTACCATGCTTTAAACTCAGTTTGAAATCGTCCCATGCAGCTCTTATCTCCCAGCCTTCGAATTCAGATCCATCTATTAATGCGATAATATTAGGATCTTTTATACCTTCAAGTGCACCTTCAATCATTGGTACAATAATCCCATAATCCTCGTGAGTCAGTTTTCCAATGGCCTTGATATATAAATAATAGTTATTATCTGACCGTTCTATTCCTACTGATAAACCATGTCTTAATAAGTCCATAGCAGCTCCTAATATTAATTAGCACATAATATGTAGTAATATAGTGAAATAAGACGAATGATGATTGATTTGCATCAATAATAATCTTGTCGATCAGACTACTCTGAAAACAGTGGGATTATCAATTTATATTTTATCTTGACGGCTTACAAGTCAAGTGTTTAAAGGATGTTAACTTGTATGCCATATTATTATTTGGTAAGCCTACTATTATTCCTTCTTGCAGTTTACTCTGCGATTCATGCACTTTTACATAAGACAGACTCACGAGCTGCGTTTGGCTGGATTACTATTTCTTTGTTGCTTCCGTTATTTGGTCCAATATTATACTTTTTATTTGGTATTAATCGTGTTCATGAGAGGGCAAAAAAACTTGATTATCCGCCACTTAAATTTGATTCCTACACACAAAATCTTCAATCAGAAATTCCTGATTCTTTAATCAATATCCAGCATATTTCTTATCAATTAACCAAATTGCCATTGGTTGCAGGTAATACGATAGAAGTATTATTTTCTGGAGGACAAACCTATCCTGCAATGCTTGAATCAATAAGAGCCGCTAAAAAATATATTTACTTATCAACTTATATTTTTAAAGTGGATGAAATTGGCGCGAAATTTGTACAGGCGTTGATTGAAGCGAATGACCGTGGTATTGACGTATATGTATTAATTGATGGGATAGGCGAACATTACTCGAGGATTAAAGCGCGACGTATATTATCTAAGCAGGGCGTTAAGGTGGATAGGTTTTTACCGCCCAAGCTTTTTCCATTTAATATGAATGTTAATTTAAGAAACCACAGAAAAATATTGGTAGTAGATGATGAAGTGTGTTTTGTTGGTGGTATGAATATATGTAATGAATATATGCTTGAAGTATCACCCATGAAAGATATTCATTTTAAAATTAAAGGAGAATTAACTTATCAATTAAAAGCATTATTCGAATCTGATTGGGATTTTGCTAATGGTGGTATTGATAAAAATCAAAATAAACCTTTTTTTACATCTAATAATCTGACTTGGTGTCGAGTTATTAGTGATGGTCCTGGAGAAAATCTAGGGCATTTATCGCTCGTGATATTTAGTGCTATCAATGCAGCTACGAAGAGCATTTGTATAATGACTCCATACTTTTTGCCTAGTAAAGAACTACTGCATGCGCTGCAAGTAGCAGCTTTGCGAAATGTAGATGTATCTGTGGTATTGCCTCTAAAAAATAATCTTAATTTTGTCAATTGGGCAAGTCGACACATGTTGTCTCAACTTATTACCTCGGGTGTGACAATATACTATCAGCCACCACCATTTGATCATTCTAAAATATTTGTCGTTGATGAATTTTATAGTTTGATTGGATCCGCAAATATAGACCCAAGAAGTTTAAGGCTTAATTATGAAGTGGCTGTTGAGATTTATGATGCTCCTGTGGCATTTAAGCTAACTCAAAATTTGAATAGCATTATTAAAGTTAGTCGTCGAGTTGCGTTAGATGAGCTGGAACGTAGACCATTAATGATAAAAATAAGAGATGGAATTGCTTGGCTTTTTTCACCATATTTATAATGTAAAAATATATTTCACTAGTTTATATGAAAAGGTAGTAATACATGAATTCTAGAATAACTGAATTATTGAAAGAAATTAAAGAGCGTGAAGACGAGTTAGAAGAAGTAATTAAATCATACGAAGGTGAATTTTTTTATAAAATTGAAGGTACAAAAGTCAAATTTGATAAGCTCATTGAAGATGCGCATCGTCAATTAAAGACAGGGCTTATACAGTGGTTTCTAAATAGTGAACTTAGAAACGTAATTACTGCTCCATTTATATACTCTATGATTATTCCATTTTTATTGATTGATATATTTATTTCTATATATCAACTTATATGTTTTTCTTTATATAAAATTCCTTTAGTTAAAAGATCAGAATATATTGTAGTTGATCGGCATCATTTGAAATATTTAAATGCGATAGAGAGAATGCATTGTATGTATTGTGGGTATATAAATGGATTAATATCCTACATGCGTGAAATAGTGGCTAGAACCGAACAATATTGGTGTCCTATTAAGCATGCACGTAAAGTACTTGATCCACATAGACGTTACTTAAAATTCTCTGACTTCGGCAACTCTGAAAGATATCAAGAACATATTCTTGCGATGAGAAAAAGTTTTGATGATGATTGAAATATGACCAGAATGTCATGAGATATCATTGATTAAATAAGTTGTGCATGGCGAATTGGTAATTTAAGCTGGGATTGGGAGTTGAACCAGTCCGCGACAAAGTGTTTTCCAGTTAAACTTTTTTAGATTCGCAACTGATTGCAATCTTTCTTCGCCAAAATTGGCGGGCACATTGCCATTAAGCGAAGCATGCACGCGATGATTGTTATAGTAGTCGATGAAGTCATCCAGTTTATTCTGCAGATCAACTTCATTCCAAAATAATGTCTGGTCCAGACACTCGCGCCTTATAGTGCCAATCACTCGTTCGACATAAGGGTGTGAAATTGGCGTAAAGGGAATGGATTTCACTTCTTCAATTTCCAGAATTCTAAGGTTGGCTTTCCATCGATGAAATTGAAAAAGAGGGTCGTTGTCCGTACTTATATAATGAGGTGCACTTTTATTAGATATGATCTGATTGAACATCCTGCAAAGAGTTGGGCCATCGACAGGTCCTTTATTGACTGAACATCCAATCATCCGTCGACTCCAGATATCCATGACGACGAGTACCCAATGCGTTTTCAGTGTAGTGGATTCACAACAGAATAGATCAATACTCCACAAGCTGTCTTTCATGTTAGCAATAAAAGATAACCAAGAAGGGCCGCCTTTGTCATTAGGGCTTGGATGATAATGTTTCATCAATATCCTTCGCACAACATCTTTGTTAATTTCGATACCAAATGTATTTGTAATAATGAGTGCAATACGTGGGCAGCCAAACCTGGGATTGCGTTGTTTAATTTCGATAATGGCTTTAATCAAATCACTGTTGGGACCTTTAGGGCCAGGTTTTCCTTTGCCAGTAGAAGAAAAAAGTTGTAAGTATTTTCGTTTCACGAGTGCCTTGTGAAACGAGAGAAGGGTCGAAGGTTTTAAAATGATGCAAGATCGAGAGATTCGTTTGGGAGAAAGCAACATTGCCAACCACCCAAAGATCAGTCGATCCATAGTAGTGAGGTTGGGTGCTTTCGATCTCGATCGTTGAATGACTAACAGTTGTTTCTTTAGCGTCAAGTTTTCAGCCGCAACTGCCTTTATTCCACTGGGTTGAAGCAGGCGGATAAGTAGCGTTACAAAATGAATGGCAAGTAAGAGTACATCCTTCATGCAGACTTATCATAGTTAGATTCCAATCAATAACAAGACTGCGAATTCAAGTGATATTATGCAAAAATACTAATTCGCCATGCACAAGGCATCACAGAGATTAATGCACCAATGCTTGATATAGAAAGCTATTCTGGTCTTTCATGGGCCACTTGGCATGAAGCAATACCAGTCGCATTAAAGTTATATAACGCAAAGCGCATTGGCTTAATTACTCCATTTGACAAGAATGGAAATCAAAATGCTGCTCGCATGTTTGTGGATATGGGTTTTAAAGTTGTTTCATCTGTGGGATTTTCATGCGCTAATGCATTGCATATAGCTCATATTCCCAACTAGGCTAAAGAAAAAGCAATTACAGAATTGCTCGCAGCTGATGATCTTGATGCAATAGTTCAATGTGGTACGAATATGAGTATGATAGATGTGGCAGAGAAACTTGAACCTATTATCGAAATTCCGGTGCTAAGTATCAATACTACACTATTTTGGTATGCATTAAGAGAGAATGGTTTTAATGAAAAAATTAAAAATGTAGGTCGAATATTCCGAGAATTCTAGATGCGTCCTTGTAATAATAAAATTAACTTATCCATTGAAATCGAGAGTTTTGTATTACCATGTTGGAATTCTATTATGCTGAGAATTGCTAATGACTAAGCAATTTCCTTGTCCTGTAACAACAATTTTCTCAAGAAGAGTAAAAGCTGGCTATGAAAATGATTATGAACAATGGCTCAAAGATATAACTAATGTTTCAAACTCTTTTAAAGGTAATCAAGGAACAACAATTATCAGGCCTAGTGGAAATAATTTAGAATATATATCTGTCGTGCAGTTTGATTCCACGGAAAATTTAGAAAACTGGTTAAATTCTGAATTACGTGCAGAATGGATTAATAAGCTTGATACCATCACGTTAGATTCACAAGAAGTTACAACGTTAACTGGTATGGAGAAGTGGTTTACTTTACCCGATCGCAGTATAAGCCAAGCGCCACCAAAATATAAAACAGCCATATTGCTGGTTCTCGGTTTGTACCCACTAGTCTTGTTATTAGATTATATTTTATCTCCTTTTGTTTCAGACTGGTCTTACTTAATTCAAATTTTATTGTCGATAATATTATCAGTACCTATTATGGTTTGGCTGATAATGCCTTGGTTGACAAGGCTATTTTTTAAATGGCTATACCCGAGTTAAATCAGTCAATTTTAAAAATGAACTGACTAGATATCTGTTCAATACTCTATTTATTGTTTTAAAGGTGTTAGGTTTTGCAACATAGTAGGAACCAACTCAGCAACCGTAGGGTGAATGTGTACTGCATTCTTGATGACTTCATAACTTTGCCCAGCGTACATTGTATCTAGAAAAAGATGTATAATTTCATCACCACCTACACCAAGTATATTTGCACCTAGTATTTCCTTGCTGTCAGCATCTACCATCACTTTCATGAATCCTTGAGTTTCACCTTTTTCTTTTGCACGTCCTACATTTGCCATCATCATTTTCCCAACTAATGCATTTTTTCCACTATTTTTGACTTGTTGCTCTGTCATTCCTACGCGACCTAAAGGAGGGTCAATGTATAAGCCATAACAAGGAATACGATCACTGACTAAGCGTGTTTTTGAACCCAGTAACTGATCAGCAACAATTTCATAATCATTATATGTCGTATGAGTAAATGCACCTTTACCGTTGCATTCTCCTAATGCCCAGATTCCTGAAACACTAGTTTGAAGCTGATCATTAACCGGAATCAAACCTCGAACATCCGTTTCCAAGCCTGCTTTCTCCAAACCAAGATCATCTGTATTTGGCACTCTGCCTACTGCCAACAACACATGGCTACCAACAATCTTTCTAGTTTCATCTGAACATGACAAGCTAGCTACTACTTTGTCGCCTTGCTTTTCAAAACTGATGCATTCAGCATTGCATTCAATTTGAATACCTTCGTGTTCAAGAATTTCCTGAACACTCGTAGAGACATCATCGTCTTCTCTGGCAATTACACGGTCAGACATTTCAATGACTGTCACTTTGCTGCCAAAACGTTTATAAATTTGTGCAAACTCTAGTCCAATATAACTACCACCCACAATTATCAGATGCTCTGGCAAGGTATCAACATCCATTATGGTGGTGTTAGTAAAATACTCTATATCACCTATACCTGGCATATCTGGAACTCGCGCGCGAGCACCAACATTAATAAACAATTTATCTGCGCTAATTGTTTTTCCATTCACTAATACAGAATTTGCACTTTCAAAAGTAGCATGGCCTTCATATACATCCAGATTATTCATGCCTTTCAACCAGCCTGTTACACCCTGATTCGATTTGGCCACAATGTCATCTTTTCGTGCTTTGACTAATTTCATGTCTACGGTAATGTCACTATCCAACATAATTCCGTATTCTTTGGCACGACGAGCCATGTTTGCTACTTTGGCGCTGGCCACTAAAGTTTTAGTTGGTATACACCCAGTGTTTACGCAGGTACCACCAAATAAATGCCGCTCTGCTATTGCTACTTTTTGCCCATTGGATGTGAGAGAGGCAGCCAATGAAGGGCCAGCCTGACCTGCGCCAATGATGATGGCATCATAATGTGTCATTTTTACAATTCCTTTTTAGCCATTATGTTTAGGCAATAAAGTATATTTCATAGCCAAAGTTTATCAAAGCCAGAGATCTTTTCACTTCGTGGTGATATTCATTTAAAAATCGTCAGTCAAATTCGGTTAACTTATCATTACCTTGAAATTTAAACATATGTCATTCAAAAAATAATTAATAATTTTTACTATTGTTATTTATATCAATTTAAGGGATTATGTATTTCAATAAAATATTAAAATAATTAATTATGTCTTTGAATAATAATTTAATAGCATTTTCTGTATGTTTATTTGTTGGATGTGCATCTAATCCGGATGAGCTTCAAAAAAAACAAGTCTCTTCTGATAAGTTCAGTGACTATAATTGTGAAATGATTGGAAATGAATTTGAGCGAAATCACCGTCGTACGAAAGATTTATATCGAAGTCTTAAACAAGAACGCGATGATGATGTAGCGCAATCATGGATCGGTGGTCTCTTGTTTTGGCCTGCTTTATTGGCTCTAGAAGGGGGTGATGGGCCTGAAGCAGAAGAATTCTCACAGCTTCGTGGCGAATGGGATGCGCTTCAAAGAGTAACTATTGTAAATAAGTGTGATGTATCTATTGTGCCAGAAGATCCGGTAGATGAAATTAAACGCGAAATTGCTATAGAAGAGGAAGAAGCTAGAAAGAAAGCTAAATCTGCACAGCCAAATAATCCTTAGATAAAATAGATATACTACAAAAATCAAACAGGTGTATAAATCATATATGAAAAATCAACATATAATTTACTTTTTAGCTCTTGCAATTATTTTGCTAATAAGCGGCTGTGCCTCTCCTGCAAAAATGGAGAATATGACTATTCCCTCAGAAGATTGGGGGCAGTACAAAGGAAGTGATAATTTAAAAAATAATTTAATAGTGGATACAGTCTCCGGAGGTAAAAGTACCAATCCACTATGGACATCAGAAATTAGTAACGAAGATTATAAGCAGGCGATGATTAATTCGTTGGCAGATGCGCAATTTCTAAATAGATCTTCAGTAAATAGTGATTATTCACTCTCAGCAGTATTAATAGAAGTTAAGCAGCCTATACTTGGTGCAAGTATGACAGTCACTACAATAATTTCATATTCCTTAGTGGAAAATGAAACCAAAAAAGAAGTATTTTATAAAAAAATCACAACGCCCTTTACAGCAAAGTGGAATGCTGCTTTCTTAGGGGTAGAGAGATTAAGATTGGCTAATGAGGGTTCGGCTCGAAATAATATCAAGTCACTAATTGAGCATCTTCAAGAATTAAACATTTAGTATTGACTGTTTAACTGGTAAACGAGAGTAGAGCAGGGCTCGCCTCATAAGCCTAATACTGCGAATTAATCTTGTACCTGCTAAGAGACATTGTAAATTCTTCAATAAAAATAGCTATTTCTGCAAGATTCATGAAGATCAAATTTCGTTAAGTGCAAGTGGATTTGAGCATTTAAAGTAAATTTGGTAGATGTCTCCTTACTTATAATCCCTTACATAAACAATCCAATACACAAATGCTACAAATATACTCCCTCCAACTATATTTCCAGCGGTTACAGGAATTATGTTTGTCATAAAATCAGTAATTCCTATTTGTCCATCGCTTAGAATCATGCCAAGCGGGATAAAGTACATATTTGCAATACAATGCTCAAAGCCTAATGCAACAAAAGCTGAGACAGGAAAAATAATTGCTAAAATTTTGCTTGCTACATCACGTGCTGCAAAGCATATCCAAACTGATAGACATACCAGTGCATTACATAAAATACCTCTAATAAATGCTTGTAAGGGGTCTAGGTTAGTTTTGTAGACTGCAATGTTTAATGCATTCTCGGCGAAAGCGTTCTCACCAATAGTAAGTACACCAGACCAAAAAATTAATAATGCCGTTCCAACAGCTCCTACAAAATTTGCGATATAGACGATAGACCAGTTTCTTAACAGCTGAAGCGTTGTTACTTTTTTCTCGGCCCATGCCATCACAATAAAATTATTACCTGTGAAAAGCTCTGCTCCACCCACCAGCACCAGTATCAAACCCAATGAAAATGCTAGACCACCTAGCAATCTAGCGGGACCTAGTCCCATATCGTTATTGGTCATGACTAGTGTGTAAAACATAGCACCAAATGCTATGAAAGCACCTGCCATTAAGCCCAACATAATCGTTGGTACAGTAGGCATGACAGCTTTAGTCACACCAATATTTTCTACTAGTTCAGCAATTTTTGCAGGTTTATAAGCGTCAACTGATTGATCTTCCAAAATGGCGTACCTCTTATTTGATTTTAATGATAAAAACAAGAAGAAAGTTATTCTATCACTAAGTTGTCTTCTTTATTATCCAGTTGCGAATTTCTGCTTGAGGCCGGTTCCTGCTGTATAGAGCTAAATAACACCTTCATTCAGATTGGTTCTCTTCTAACTATGTTTCGGCAAATCATCATTAATATCAATAATACGGCTGTCATAAAAAAAATGGGATTCTGGATGAAGCTCTTTAGGTAGATTTCCACTATAAGACTTGCTAATCAACAACTGTGAAAATACTTTCCAATCCATAGCATTAGAGTTGTAAATAGTGTCTCCACATTCACTACAATAGAACTTCTTCATTTTAAGTTTAGAGTGCTGATATTCTCTAATATAAACACTGCCTTTTAAGACCGTAACATTATTATTATCCCATGCGTTTACAGAATGATAAGGTACATTTAATAGTTCTCGACAATCTTCGCAATGACAAAATCCTTTTACTTTTGGGTTTCCTTGCATAGAGACTTCAATTATTCCACAACTGCAACTAGCTTTATAACTTTCTATTTTATCCACTAAAATTCCTCATAAATTATTTTTAAGATTTAATTATTTAAATTCGTCTGCTGCAGTGCTATGCTAAAATTCCATGGAATTCAATCTATTTGAATAAGCAAATAGAGCAGGTGTGCCTCCGGTATGCCAAAATAAAATGTTATCTCTCTTGTCAAATTTTCCGGTTCGGATCATATCAATTAAGCCACCCATAGCCCTTCCTGTATAAACAGGATCTAACAATATTCCTTCTGTTTGTGCTGTCAACGAAATTGCTTCGTTCTCCAAGTGACCAAGCACGCCGTAACCTTCGCCAACATAGTCAGAATTTAAATTTAAATCTTCTTCTAAGAATTCTTGATTAAAATCAATGAAATTTGCAGTACTGTTTGCAAGAGACAATATGAATTGATCAAAAGAAACCATATCTGTTTCTCCTTTATCAATATTTATGCCAATGATTTGATATGATGAATTAAGTATCTTCTTGCCAAGCATTAGTCCAGCTTGTGTTCCACCTGAGCTTGAGGCAAAAACGATATGTGTGAACGACTCATTCATGTTATGACTTTGCGCTATAATTTCTTTCAATGCATCTACACATGCTAAAGCTCCTAGTTCATTCGAGCCACCATATGGCACAACATAAGGCTTCTTTCCTGCTTGTTGTAGTTGTTTAACAATTTGAGGAATGTCTTCTCCCTTGCGATTAATTCCAGCCCAATGAATATGGCAGCCAAATATTTGATCAAGCAATAAATTGCCGTTAATAATTTCAGGTTTTTCTCCACCTAAAACAAGATGGCATTCAAGTTGCAGACTTGCAGCTGCGGCAGCAGTTTGCCGACAATGGTTTGATTGTGTTGCTCCGGCAGTAATTATAGTATCTGCACCACACGCCAACGCATCTCCAAGAATAAACTCTAGCTTTCTGGTTTTGTTACCACCCAATGCAAGACCCGTATTATCATCTCGTTTCATAAATAATTTAGGGCCGCCAAACATTTTGCTTAACTTGGAAAGTTCGACAATCGGTGTTGGGAAAAAACCTAAAGACTGTTTCGGAATATTATTATAGTTCATCGATTTGATCCGTTATGCTGCTAACAGCTGTTATATAAATCTGCAGAGTCAAGTTAATATCATTCGCAATTACTTATATAATTACACAAGTTATTGGTAACCAAAACAGTGTTTAAATATAAGAAATATAGACAAAAATGCAAAACGAGATCAAGGTTTACTATAATCTTGAATGTCGTTTTGGGTCGAAAGTGGACATTACTTGAAAACATGCTATGCGTTATTGGATTAAGCCTGCTTCCTACCAGTAACAACTCTAGGGCTTAGAATGCACGTTAAGTCGTTCACAAAAGATAAATTCAAATTAATTCAATTGATTAGCGAGCTTTCTCTACCGTTTGTCAGTCTCAGACTACCGTTGGCCTTGATTCAACATCATTTAAAAATAATGCATATTAAAAAGTGTGAATTAACACATATTACAAAGTGTGAATTATGAGTAAAACAACTTAATCAAGAAAATAAGGCGGCGGCATGACAAGAAAAAGTATAATTATTTTTATTATATTAGGTGCTTTTTTTGTATCAACAGTTGTTATTGGAGAGCAACGGCAAAGGCTTTCTGGTGGCGAATTATTAAAAGAAGCGGATAAAACCGTACAAGATCGAAATGCTTCTCCTGTTCGACGAATCGAACGTGACCATAATCGACGCAATAAAAATAATAACATCGAAGTATTTATTCGCTCGATTAATGGAACGAATAATAATATTGCAGTCCCAGACATGAATACGCCTCACACACAGTTGGCTCGCATTGCACCAAATGCATATAGTGATGACATATCAGCATTAGCAGGAGCAACACGACCCAATCCACGTGTCGTTAGTAATAGTGTATTGGCGCAAGCCATCTCAACACAAACCCCAAATGTTGCCAGTGACTTTCTTTGGCAGTGGGGCCAATTTCTAGATCACGATATTGATTTAACCGAAGGCGTGCCGATACCAGAACCTGCTAACATTGCTATCCCTTCTGGAGATGAGCTTTTTGATCCTAATGATGCGGGTGATGTGGTGCTGCCATTCAACCGATCAAACTATGATGAACTGACAGGACTCAATGCTGATAATCCACGCCAACAAGTTAACGAAATCACCGGCTGGATTGATGCATCTAATGTATATGGTTCTGATGATGAGCGTGCCGCTGAATTGCGTACTTTAGATGGTACCGGAAAATTAAAAACCAGTGAGGGCAACCTACTACCATTTAATACTGCGGGTTTAAGTAATGCTGGTGGTCCAAGTGAGACATTATTCTTGGCAGGTGATGTGCGTGCTAATGAGCAAGTTGGACTCACAGCTATGCATACTTTATTTGTTCGCGAGCATAATCGACTGGCAACAAGAATTGCTAGACGTCAATCCAATTTAAGCGGTGATGAAATTTATCAACGTGCACGTAATAAAGTAGCTGCGCTTATGCAGGTCATTACTTATAAAGAATTTATACCCGTGCTACTTGGACCAAATGCATTAAGTGAATACAGTGGTTATAACCCCGATCTTGATGCAAGCATTCGTAATGAATTTTCTACTGCTGCATATCGCTTGGGACATAGTTTACTTTCACCACAAATACTGCGATTGGATCGAAGTGGTAATGAAATTGCTTTTGGAAATCTCTCCTTGCGAGATGCTTTCTTCTCTCCCGGTAGTATTATCAATGAAGGTGGTATTGACCCTATATTAAGGGGGCTGGCAAAACAGGCTTGCCAAGACCTTGATGTGCTTATCATTGATGATGTTCGTAATTTTTTATTTGGTCTACCTGGTAATGGAGGGTTTGATTTAGCTTCACTCAATATACAACGTGGGCGTGATCATGGTTTAGCTAGTTATAATGATACTCGCGTCGCATTAGGTCTGGCACCTGTTGTGAACTTCGCAGATATTTCATCGAATACTGACATACAAGCAAAGTTGGCTGAAGCTTATACGACCGTTAACGAAGTTGATCTTTGGGTAGGTGGCCTCGCAGAAGATAAAGTAGCCGGGGCATTAGTGGGAGAAGTTTTCTTTGCTATTTTAAAGGACCAATTTGAAAGGCTGCGTGATGGTGACCGCTTCTGGTATGAAAACAGCATGTCACCTCGTCAAGTACGTTCAATTGAGCAGACATCTCTTGCGCAAGTGATTCGTCGTAACACACGTATTGGTAGAGAGATTCAAGAGAATGTTTTCTTGGTGAACTCAGATAATCCTAAGAAAAGAAAAAGGCGAAATTAAAGCTCTGCAATTTAAAAGAAGATGCATGCTTAATCTTGGCTTTGAGATAATTAGTGTATGTTAATTATTTATCTTAATGTGTGCACATCCAATCATTTTTTGCTTGAGTGCAGTGCCGGAATATATTAAATATTTCTTTGCAAAGTATTTTTAGGATATTGAGAAAAATTATATAAAATTAAAATTCTGAAGTGCGAAGGAGTACAAGCGTACAGGCCACTTCAACTAGAATATCAGCCTTTTGCAATTGTTTTATGATATTCGAATCCTCAGTCCCTGGGTTCAAAATAACTCGGCCAGGAGAGGACTCTATGATGTCTGCGACCAAGTTCGATAAGATAAATGGACGCACATACACTGTGATTGTATCAATCTTGTGTGAGCATGATGCTAGATCAGGGTGACACTGAATCCCATCAATGATGTCGTATTTTGGATTAATTGGAACGGCAGTGTGTCCATTTGAGATCAATGATAATTGAGCTTTATATGCATGCCTATAATGTTGATTGCTTGCTCCAAGTATGGCTACAGCCTCTGACATTATTCCAACTCCAGGATTCTAATAGAGGGTAAGTAAGAGTCTTTTAATAGAGATAATGAATGATCAATACTTATCATAAGTTTATATGTTATCAATTTAAAAAGCGGTTTTAAGTGTTTCCAGATGTTCTCTTTACTTACTTTACCTGTTACTTGAATTTATATTAGGTAATCATAATTGGTTTCATTAAGTATAATAATAATGAAAATGCACTGCAGAATATTTTATGATGAGTCAAATAGAAACAATGTGAAATAAATTTAAGATAATTTGTGTCATTTCGAATCATATAGGGAGGTACCTATATAATATATTCCATATATTTTAACTAGTTATGTTCTAGGCATGTCATTTGCAGTACTACTTTGGATAACATCAATTCAAAGAAGGGTAGGAGAATTATGAGTAAGGGTGCAAAAAAGCGCATTATTTTAAATGCTTTTGATATGACATGTGTGAGCCATCAATCATCAGGGATGTGGACTCATCCAAATAGCCAGGCTTCAAGATATAATGATATAGAGTATTGGACGAACATGGCTATTGAGCTTGAACGTGGAGTTTTCGATACTTTGTTCATTGCTGATGTTAAAGGTATGTATGATGTATACCGTGGTACTGCAGCGGCATCGCTTAAAGACGCAGCACAAATTCCAGTTAATGATCCATTTTGCGCAATTGCAGCAATGGCAGCTGCCACAAAGAATGTCGGATTCGGCGTAACCGCTGCAGTGACATTTGAGCCTCCTTATCTTCTTGCAAGCCGATTATCAACCCTAGATCATCTTACCAAAGGCCGTGTTGCATGGAACGTGGTGTCTTCATATTTGAATAGTGCCGCGCTTAATATTGGTATGGATCAACAGATGGCACATGATGAACGTTACGACTATGCAGATGAATATATGGAAGTGATGTATAAGTTATGGGAAGGCTCATGGGAAGAAGACGCTGTTAAACGTGATAAAGAAAGTGGAATATTTACTGATCCTACAAAAGTTCATCCTATTAAACATGAAGGTAAATACTTTAAAGTTCCAGGGTTCCATTTATGCGAGCCTTCACCACAACGTACCCCGGTTATCTTTCAGGCTGGTGCATCTAGTCGTGGCCGTCAGTTTGCAGCCAAGCATTGTGAAGCAATGTTCATTTTGACAACTAGCCCTGAGCATTCGAAAACAGTTACGGATGATATAAGAAAATATGAAAAGGAAGCAGGGCGCAATCCTGGTTCAATTAAAATCTTTACACTTTTAACAGTTGTGACGGGCTCAACCGATGAGCAAGCACAACAGAAATACGAAGATTATTTACAATATGTAAATCCTGAAGGCATGTTGGCACTATACGGTGGTTGGACTGGTATAGATTTCTCTAAATTAGAACCTGATGAGCCACTCAAGGCATTAGATAATGATGCTCTGCGTACAACACTTGAATCATTAACTGAAGATGGTGGAAAAAATGTGTCCGTGCGTGATGTGATTAAAGAGCGTTGCATTGGTGGTCTTGGTCCAGTACTTGTTGGTGGGCCTGAAAAAGTCGCTAATGAGTTAGAGCGATGGGTAGATTACGGCGGTGTTGATGGGTTTAACCTTGCGTATGCTATCACTCCAGGATCTGTCACCGACTTTATTGATTATGTAAGGCCTGAACTTGTGAAGCGAGGACGCGCACAAACAGAATATGCGCCAGGCACATTTAGAGAGAAACTGGTTGATCCGTCAAGTCCATATACAGGTAGTGATCATCCTGCAACTAAAGTTCGAGGTTCATATAAAGGTAAAGAATCTATCGAAGATGGTACAACTGATTCGCCATGGGCAGGCGCAAAACATTTTCATGCCCACTAAGCAAAATTATACTGTAGTAGTTTAATGTGCCAGATAAGTGAGTATTCTATCTGGCACATTGTTACGTAAAAATAATTGGAGGTGAGAAATGCCTATATTTGCCGTACAAAGAAACTTAGCGGGTATATCAATGGAAGATCTTGGCGCTGCTCAAAAAGCAGCAATAGAAAAAAGCAATGAATTTTCTGAAAAAGGAACATCTGTTAAATATATTAGAAGTAATTTTTACCCAAGTAGCGAAAAGTGTACGTGCTTATTCGAGGCGGGTGATGCTGCTACTGTAAAGTCAGTAAATGAGGAGGCTTCTCTACCTTTTGAAGAAATTGAGGAAGTATTAGATTTGAATCCATAATTATATATTATGGATTTTAAGACTGATATTTTATAAATCAATTAGATCATGTTGTTGAAAATATGATGGGTGTTAATTTCAAGTAGTAGATTTGATTTATATAAATTTCTTAAAATATTGTAATGAATCATTACTCCCCACTTTTATGACATTAATAGCTAAAGTACAAGACAAGAAAAAAATTAAAGAATCAAGGTAAATCATTATGGGTTTTACGCATGTACATAAAATTTTAGTCGTTGATAGCGATATAGAATTTGCTGAAACAGTCTTAGAACCTCTCATGGAAGAACAGTTTGATGTAAAACACGTTAGAAAAGTAGATAACGCGGTTGATATGCTGTTATCTGAACATTTCGACTTGGTACTCAGCGACCTTAATATGAATGGCCAATCTGGCTTGGATCTACTTAGAAAAGTTAGATCTGAAAAGTTGGAATGTCCTATTATAATATATACAAGCTATACTTCTATAAAGTGTGCAGCTCAAGCGTTGCGTCTAGGTGCAGCAGACTATATTTTGCGTCCGTTTACAGATTCATATTTGTTACATGCTGTTGTACGTGTAATCAATGAAAGAAGTATTAAAAAAGAAAATAAAAATCTCAAACGTGACCTAGATGTAGCATTGCGTCAGAAAAGAGAAATAATTGGTGAAAGCCAATCGATGATTGAATTGAAGTCATTGATTACTCGTGTTGGCCCCTGTGAAGCAACTGTATTAATACAAGGTGAAAGTGGAACCGGAAAGGAGCTTGTTGCGCAAGCTATTCATAGAGCAAGCCCAAGAAGAGAAGGCAGATTTGTTGCAGTCAATTGCGGCGCTATTCCAAAGGAGCTGATGGAGTCAGAATTTTTTGGTCATGCAAAAGGTGCTTATACCGGAGCAACGAATGAAACAGAAGGTTTAATACGACAAGCTAATGGCGGCACTTTATTTCTGGATGAAATAGCTGAGTTGGATCTTTCGCTTCAAGTTAAACTGCTTAGAGTAATAGAAGAAAGAATTGTTAGACCTGTTGGAAGTAATAAAGATTACAATGTTGATATAAGAATCATTGCAGCGGGCAATAGAGACCTGCATTACGAAGTTAGTAAGGGCAAAATGCGTGAAGATCTTTATTATCGACTTAATGTTGTACAGATATTAGTTCCTCCATTAAGAAAAAGAGCAAATGATTTAGTATTATTAGTAGATCATTTTATTGAAATGCACAATAAGAAATTAGGCAGAAAAGTTAATAGTGCAAACAATGAGTTGATTGAATATTTAATGGAATATGAATGGCCTGGTAATATTAGAGAGCTAGAAAATTCAATTGAAAGGGCTATCATATTAGCCACAGATGATGAATTGAAAATAAAAGACTTCAAGCATATAAGGAGTCATCATGCGTCTAATTTAAATTCAACATTATCGGACGAAAGCGAAATTGCGCCTATGTCTATTGAAGAGTTTACCAAAAAAATTGTTAAAGACTATCAGCACGAATACAGCGAACAGCAACTTGCATCACTATTAGGTATAGGCAGAAAAGCGCTTTGGATGCGACGAAATAGATGGGGTTTGTATCGTACTAAAAAATCTGCCTCGCAAAATTATCAAGATTAAAGCTTATACCTAAAGAATCTCTTAGTGTTTCTTGATTGTTAAGTAGGAATATCTCTTCTGAATAATAGCTTACAAAAATTATTGAAATGAATAACACCATTCTGCACCTATCAAGTTGCAAGTTTTAAGGTGCCAATGTTATCTTGTCAGCATAAAATTCATTAACTTGCTTTCTATGCGGGTGGAAAATCCATGACTAAACTGATTTTGGTATTAATAGCTATATGTGTTTCTAATATTGCTTATGCAACGACTAGTCTGTCTGAAGATCTTGATAGATTTGTAAAAGATTTCATTGAAACAGCGCCAGAGGATGTGCAGAGTGACTTCAATAATGGGGTTGATGAAGTAAGATATTCAGGAATTCTAGATAAAGCAATAAATGTTGGTGATTATGCGCCTGAGTTCAATCTCGTTAATGCTATAGGAAAATATGTCAGTTTATATGATCAATTAGAGAAAGGTCCTGTGGTTCTCGTTTGGTACCGTGGTGGTTGGTGTCCTTACTGTAATTTACAACTTCAACACATACAAAAGAAATTAAATGAAATTCATCAGGCTGGTGGACAGGTTATTGCTATCTCGCCAGAGCTACCGGACAAAACAATGTCTACCAAAGAGCGACATATGCTTGAATTTCAGGTGCTTAGTGATACCAAAAATAAAGTTGCAGATAGGTATAAGCTTGCTTATACCGTGCCTAATTATGTAGTAGACCATTACGATTTGTCATCTAAATTGAATGCTCATAATGGTGATAATGAAAATAGGCTGCCGTTAGCTGTTACATATGTGATTGCTAAAAATGGTGTGGTTGAATATGCATTCTTAGATGCGGATTATAAAAATAGAGCAACTCCAGAAGAGATAATTACTGTGCTAAAGACTTTAAATGAATGAATTCCTTTAAGTATTTTCGTTGCTTATAAAGATAATAAAAATAACAGCATTTTATTAAATGATTAATCAATAGCTTCTTGTTGACTGATTTTATTTTCTAATAAATATTTTATGTACAATCGGCGCGATTCTTTGTCGCGAGGAATAGATTGATTTTTGCACCACCAGGAATAACTCGTTGGATCAATTTTCAAGCGTTCAAATAGCTTGCCACGATTGGTTAAAATAACAACACTTTTGTCTGCGTGAGCCAACCATATTTGATAAGACGCGTGGAAATTATCTTGATCCTCCGATATATCCTTCATTTTATTCCAGGACCTTTCCGAATACCATGGAATACCAATCACAGCGAAATGTTCTTTTTTATTTTTTTGGCTAGACATTGTAGCTAGATAGAAATGTAGTTGGGTTTAGTTTGAAAATTGTAGGCAAACTATATCCAATTCCTGTGCTTTATTGGGGTAAATTTCCGAATAAACGGATAATCCGCGCTAGTATAGGGCTGTATGGCATGCTATTTAGAATTTAATTGACCAAAAATTATATGGTTAGCCCAATTCGAAAATCATGATTATTTGCTAATGTTCAGTTTTCTGAGAGCATTTTGCTCTGTATACTTTACGGTATCTTTATCTGAGCCAAGTGCTTTTGCTATAACAGTTATGCTGCGACTTGGGTTCCGTTCTTCTACTTGATGCGTACTTAGCTTTTTCACGCTATTACTAGCATCAATATTCTTAATTCCGTATCTCAAGCAAAGTACTTTTGCTTCGATAGTAGTTAGCGTGTCATTTGGATCATCAATCATTGTAGAGTCTCTTTGTGGGCTTATCTGTATTAATTGTGATTAGATAGTCCATTTATTATTGTTTTGAATTTCAAGAGAAGCAATTGTAATAGAATGTTGGTATTGATAAGTGAGTTAAATCACATCAGTAAATTGAGTAACATTTTTTTACAATTTATGCGTACCAATGCTGATATTTTAATTGTTAAATGAACTTGTTTGAAATTCTAATATTAAATTATGGGTGGATTATATAGTGAGCATAGTAGATATACCTTACGCGGCACCAAAAATTATATTGTTTGATTGGCACGCCACATTGGTTGATACGCATGATGCTATGTATCACGCTATTGATGATGTTTTGCCTAAGCTAAATGAGCTGGGTGTAGTGGATAGGATGGTGAAAACTGAGGATAGCAAAACACTGGAAGATGCTAAATTAGTTAAGTATGTGCGCGATAATAAAAAACTACACCCAAAGTTAAAGGTTGCTCGTAAAGTCTCACGTACTGATATTTTTCAAGTGCTGTTTGGCGATGATGAAGAGGCAAAGAAATTGGTCCATGAAGCATTTGATGATGCTTATCGTGATTATTTTGGTGATGTACACCCTTTTGAGGAAGGTGTTGAAAAAATGTTAACAGATCTACGTGAATTGAACTTGGCCGTAGGGGCGCTAACTAATCGAAATCGCGAATTTATGATGCATGAGGTTTCGGTGGTTAACGAAACTGGTTGGGAGCATTTCTTTGATGTTATTGTTTGTGGAGATGATGTGCCGAAGAGGAAGCCGGCTCCTGACCAAATTTTAAAAGCACTCCATGAATTAGATGAAGAAGCAAGTTTGTCTTGCTGGTATGTGGGTGATAGTACTACCGATATTATTGCGGCAAAAGAAGCTGGCGTAACAGCAATTTACTACAATGGGGCAGATTGGAGCAAAGAATGGCTGGATAAAATTTTTCCAGGTACAGTCACGCATCCACATAGACCTGATGTTATTGTTGATGATTTTAAAGAGTTAATGCATTTGGTTCGGCTGGAAACATTTGCAGTTTCTGAGTAATAGATTATAAATTAGTGCTATTAAATTTTAATACAATATCAAAAGCACATCCCCGCAATTCTGTGATTAATTTTTGCTTAAACAATCGGGTTATATTGCTGTGAGAATTGCCCAGTGAATCAGTGTAATATAGAGATTACATGTTTAATGATTAAACTTTTTTATTTAGCATAAGTTAATTAACCCTATTGCATTGGAATTTGATGTCAAGTTGTTGTAATTCACCTAAACAGGAAAGTAGCTGTCATGAGCCCGGTAGTTCAGTGGATTATTTGCTATGGGGTTCGATATTATTCTGCACTATATTATATGTTTTGCATTGGCAGTTTTTAGTTGTTATAGAGCAAGTGCAATGGTTAGAAGTAATGGCGCAATCCGTATATTCTTTATTGAATATCGTATGGTGGGGAATATTGCTAGGTATAGTAATGCTGGCGTTATTATCAAAAGTGCCACGTGAATTTGTTATTTGTGTTTTAGGTACCGGAACAGGCTTTGGTGGAATAATGCGTGCAACTATAGGTGGCGTCTTATTAGATTTATGTAGTCATGGTATCTTGATGGTAGGTGCTAAATTATATGAAAGAGGTGCGAGTGTTGGGCAAGTGATGGCATTTTTAATTGCAAGCCCATGGAATTCATTTTCATTAACAATAATTTTATTTGCTTTGATTGGTTTGAAGTGGACATTATTTTTTATTTTTGCCTCAATGCTTATTGCCTTGTTTTCTGGTTGGTTATTTGATTCTTTGGAAAAAAAAGGTGTATTGCCCGCTAACTCTCATACCATAGAATTACCTAGCGAATTTAATTTCTGGTATGAAGCCAAAATGCAGTTGTCCTTAGCAACATTTAACACAAATACATGTTTGGATATGCTCAAAAGCGGGATTTTAGAATCACGCATGGTAGTGAGATGGATTTTATTCGGAGTGTTACTGGCCAGTCTAATTCGTGCCTTTGTTGACGTATCTTTGTTTCAGCAATATTTCGGTCCGACCATGGTTGGTCTAATTTTTACCCTTATAGCAGCCACGGTAATAGAAGTATGTTCTGAAGGTTCAGCACCAATCGCTGCTGATTTACTAACACGTGCTAAATCTCCTGGTAATAGTTTTGCGTTTTTAATGGCTGGTGTTTCCACAGACTATACGGAAGTAATGGTGCTTAAAGAATCGACACGCTCCTGGAAGATAGCCTTATTTTTACCTTTAATTACTGTTCCGCAAATATTTATTATCGCTTGGTTGGTCAATTTGCAAACCTCATAGTGAGATCACCAAGAAATTTGTGAGTACATTACATTCTCAGATACATGTAATTCACGTTTTATTGAGCAAATTGCATACAATTCTGCTTGTCATAAAATTTTAACTTATCTCGTATTTGAAAATTAAAATTTAATAATTGTTTATATAGTATTGATTTGTAAAGATATAATTATGACAAAGTATTTGTATCTTGACTTCACTTTTAATCCAAGTATGTTGCCCACACCTTAATAATATAAACGTCTCAGCAAATTTATAGGGCTTGCTAAAACACGGCTTTTTGATGCTGAAATGTTACTATGACGTAAAGTGTACTGGTGATCTGTGTCGGTTCCTTTGCAGCGATAAATTGTGAACCCCGCCAGGCCCGGAAGGGAGCAACGGTAACAGTTGATTCGGGTGCTGAGTTCCTACTGGCACAGGTTGCCGCCAAAACAAAATTTAATCAATGTCTCATCAAGTACTAGCGCGAAAATGGCGTCCGCAGACGTTTGCCGATATTGTTGGCCAAGACCATGTGGTCACGGCACTGGTGAATGCGCTTAAGGCGAATCGACTTCACCATGCTTATTTATTTTCCGGTACTCGTGGGGTGGGTAAAACTACCGTAGCAAGAGTGCTGGCTAAAGCACTTACTTGTGAGCAAGGAATTACTAGCGAACCATGTGGAAACTGTGATGCTTGTCAGTCGATTACTGAAGGGCGTTTCGTTGATTTAATAGAAGTTGATGCAGCATCCAGAACGCGCGTAGAAGATACGCGTGAATTATTGGAGAATGTTCAATACGCTCCTACCAGAGGTCGATTTAAAATATACCTGATTGATGAAGTGCACATGTTATCAGGGCATAGTTTCAATGCATTGCTAAAGACTTTAGAGGAGCCGCCTGAACATGTGAAGTTTTTATTGGCGACGACAGATCCACAAAAGCTTCCAGTGACGGTATTGTCTCGTTGTTTGCAATTTACATTGCGCCATATCTCCACCGAAAAAATTGCTGAACAGTTAGCTAAGGTATTAGCGTTAGAAGAGATTAAATATGAAACACCGGCACTTATTCAATTGGCCGAATCAGCAGATGGCAGTATGCGTGATGCTTTGAGTTTGCTTGATCAAGCAATCGCTTATTCAGGTGCAGATGTTTCTGAGCAAACTGTGAGTCAAATGCTTGGCACAGTACCGAGTGAACAGGTTAATGCATTAATTGATGCTATTTGTGATTTTGATCCAGCTAAATCAATTGAGTTAATTCATTCATTAACGACCTTGAATGTGGATTTTACTAAATTACTTGATCAGATGATCATGATTTTTCATGCATCTGCAATTTCGCAAGCTGTCCCAGAACATAAAGAACAGATTGCCTTGTTTGGTGATACTATAAAAATGGTCAGCGGAAAACTTACGGCTGAAGATATTCAATTGTTTTATCAAATTGTATTGAATAGCCGTAAAGATCTATATTTAGCACATTCCCCGCGTGCTGGTTTTGAAATGGCAGTCTTGCGTATGATTATGTTTAGGCCGGGCGGTGAAAGTAAAGTACCACATGCTAAGAGAATATCTACAGTGCCGTCAGGTAAAGCTACAGCGATGGTTGGAGCTATTCCAGAAAATAATCCGTCGTCTAAAGCAGCACCGCCATCATCTAGACAACAAGTCGAAACACCGAAATCAATTGATATACAATCTGCGTCTGAACAAGGCTCAGTCAAAGTTGCGCAGCCTGCAGTGCGTCCTGTAACAGCTGATCCAGCTGATTGGTTGGAGATTATTGAAAAAGCCGAATTTGCTGGTGTGGTAAGAGCCCTTGCCACTCATTGCGCACTACAAAGTTATCAAGGCAATGACATGAAGTTATTATTAGCAAGTGAGCATGAAAGCTTAATGGCCGGAGCCACAGTGTCGAAGTTAACGCAAAAACTAAAAGAGACATTTGGTGAAAATACGAAAGTGTTAATTGAAGTGATAGCGGATAGCATTGACAGTCCAGCACAGCATACTAGGGACCGTGAAGCAGAGCGCTTAAGTAAAGCGGAAGTTGGTTTAGAGCAAGATGAATTTATTAAGGCATTAAAGAGAGATATGCAGGCTGAAATAGTGCCAGGATCACTACAACCAAAACAAGAGGGTAAATAATGAAAGGTGGGTTAGGTAATTTGATGAAGCAGGCGCAAAAAATGCAAGAAGACATGCAAAAAGCGCAGGAAGAAATCAAGCTCATTGAAGTGGAGGGTCAATCAGGTGGCGGTATGGTTAAGATCACCATGATGGGTAGTCACGAAGTCAAACGTATTGCGATTGACGATAGTTTAATTGGTGATGATAAAGATATGTTAGAAGACTTAATTGCTGCAGCAATGAATGATGCAGTTCATAAGCTAGAGGAAACTACCAAAGAAAAATATGCAGGTCTCACTTCTGGCATGTCGTTGCCACCAGGCATGAAGCTACCTTTCTAAAAAGGACTGCGAATGGCGGAACATTCCCCATTGCTCACAGAGCTAATAGATTCTCTGAAATTGTTACCAGGTGTTGGTCAAAAGTCAGCGCAACGCATGGCGCTACACCTATTAAAAATTGAGCAAGATAAATCGATCAAGCTTGGTCAGGTTATTTGTAAGGCAGTGGAGAGTATTAAGCATTGTAGCCAATGCCGAAACTACACAGAAGAAAAAGTATGTGAAATCTGCAATAGTCCAAATCGCAAATCTTCTCAAATGTGTATTGTGGAGACTCCTACAGACTTAATGGCAATCGAAAATGGTACAATCTACAACGGTGTTTATTTTGTATTAATGGGGAAATTATCACCTTTAGATGGAATTGGCCCTGAAAAATTAGGTTTGGATATATTAGAAGATCGCCTGAAGTCGGGTAACCTTGAAGAAATCATCTTAGCTACTAGTTCAACCATGGAGGGTGAGGTGACTGCACACGTCATTGCAGAAATGGTGAAGAAAAATGGCTTAAAAACCACTAGATTAGCGCAAGGTGTGCCTATAGGAGGTGAGCTAGAATACTTAGACCTCAATACATTATCTCAAGCTTTTGAAACAAGAACTGAATATGATTGAAGTTTTTATATAAGAGTTGTACAAATGAAAAACTCCCAAAAGGCTATTTGATTCATATTTATAATTATCTTAGTTGGCTATCTTTGCTGCCACGTCGATTAAATCCGACAAAATTTTTTTGAGTCGCATCAAGTTGCTCCTGACATTTTATGCATAGGCGAACTCCAGGCATAGCATCTCGACGTGCTTGTGGAATCTCAGTTTCACATTCTTCGCAATAGTCTAGTCCTGAGCCTTTTGGTAATTGACTGCGCGCTTGCTTAACTGCGTCTTCAATGCTTGCATCAATTTGATCTTGAATTGCGCCATCTCGTGACCATCCTCCTGCCATTGTTACTTTCCTTTGCTTTTAATTAATAAAATTCTAGATACTAATAACGCGAGTAGAATGAGAACACCATAGGGGTAGTGAAATATACCAAAAAAGTAAGCCAATAAGGTGGAGGCTAATAAACCAATTAGAAGTGCGCTGACCCAATCCATTATTTAATAAAGCTACAGCAATAATCTGTCGTTTTTGAGACTTTTAATTGGAACTTTGAATTTGCTGGAACTTCAAAGCTATCTCCAGCGTTGATATTTTTCCAATCACTGCCCGGCAGGAGTACTTTTAGAGAGCCTATGGTGATTTCCATTAGCTCTTTGTCATCGGTACTGAACTCATACTCGCCAGGTAACATTATACCGAGAGTTTTGAGAGAGCCATCTTGAAAAATCACTGAACGGCTAGTGACTTGCCCGTCAAAGTAAACATTTGCTTCTTTAACAATGGAAACATTGTCGAATTTAGACATGAAGAAATCCCTCTAAATAAATATAATAATAGGCGATTATTGTGTGTTTTTAAGTACAGGTCTAGTCTTTGTGAGAATGCTATGACTTTCCTCGATTAATCCCTCTGAGTGGTGAGTGATTTTAGACAAATAATATATTGATTCATATAAAATAGTGATAATGATCACGAATAGAAAATGCCAATGATGTCGAGTTGTGGTGCAACCTATATGCTTTAGTTTATGAATAAATTTCGTGCTTTTAATTCTAGTATTTTTGGAGTTTTAATTATTCTCATCAGTTTTGTACTGCATGCAGATAAAGCTTCCTGGGAAGTTTTTTCTCAAAGCGGATCTCTAAAAGTGTTAATTCAACCGCAAGCTGAGCAATATCAGATTGGTCAGTACCATAATTGGATAATAGTTGTTAAAGATCTTTCTGGTTATGCGATTGATGATGTAAATATTACTGTGGAAGGCGGAATGTTGGGACATGGACATGGGTTGCCTTCGCAACCAATTGTCACTGAATATTTCGGTGATGGAAGCTATTTGATTGAAGGTATGTTGT
Source organism: Gammaproteobacteria bacterium (assembly GCA_033344735.1). Lineage (NCBI taxonomy): Bacteria > Pseudomonadati > Pseudomonadota > Gammaproteobacteria > Gammaproteobacteria bacterium. The sequence continues at coordinate 945,055 of JAWPMW010000001.1, read as the reverse complement.
TTAATATGTCTGGAGAATGGACATTGAATTTTTATATCCAAAATTCATCTTATAAAGATCGAGCACGTTTTGATATTGAACTCTCGTTTTAACGCGTTAACTTTGCTTATAACTTTTTGCCTGCCAGTATTCTGTTTTGCAGGCGACAGGCAGTGGACTAAATATGAGTTATCTATATTGCAGTCGCTATCACTTTCTGCGTTGCCTTCTTTGCCTGATAGCGCATCTAATCGTTTTGCTGATCTTCCTCAAGCCAAATCATTTGGAGAGAAACTTTTTTTTGATGAACGTTTAAGTGGCAATGGTGATACATCTTGTGCTACTTGTCATCAACCAGATAAATATTTCACAGATGGTCTGCCTCATATAAACAGTAAAAACACTGCAGGAAGAAATACTCCCACGATTGTTGGTAGTGGATGGTTGCGATGGTTTTATTGGGATGGTCGTCGAGATTCACTTTGGGCACAAGCGCTTATACCATTTGAGGCAAAGGACGAGATGGGCAGCAGTCGCCTTGCTGTGGTACGTATTGTCACTCAAGATGAGAACTATCGCGACATGTACGAGTCAATTTTTGGTGAATTTCCGAAAAATTTTCTAAGTAGTGATTTGCCTAAACACGCTGGACCATTTGGTGATATGAAAACACAGGATAACTGGTATCGTTTACCTATTTTAACGCAGAAAAAGATAAATAGAGTGTACTCTAATCTAGGTAAGGTGATTGAAGCCTATGAAAGAACGTTAGCACCTAAGCCTAGTCGATTTGATAACTATGTTGATCAGTTATTCGATAAAAATAATCAAGTCATTGAACCCACTAAAGATGAGATAGAAGGGATTAAATTGTTTATTGATCCTGAGAAAACACAATGTATGCAGTGCCATAATGGAGCGTTATTGACTAATGGTGGATTTCATAATGTTGGTAGTGGAAGATTTGAAGGAGGCAAGCTTGATTTTGGTCGCGTCTTTGGACTTCAAGCAGTGTTGATGGATGAATTTAATTGCTTGGGTGCTTATAGTGATGCTAAACCTGATAGTTGCACGGCGCTGAGATTTCTAAATCGCACTAATCATATTCCACTTCATGGAGCCTACAAAACTCCATCACTGCGCAACGTTGAGTTAACTGGACCTTATTTTCATGATGGTCGATTTAACACATTAAAGGAGGTTGTGGAATTTTATAATCATCCACCTACTGATAATGGCGCTCATGAATTAAAGCCACTGAATTTACAATCAGAGCAGCTTGATCATTTAGTCGCTTTTTTAAATATGTTGTCAGTTAAATAACTGCGGAACAATTCAGACCTTAACTTATTGTGAGAGAAAGAATTTATCTTTTCTCATAATATTCTCTCAAAAATATTTATCTTTTCTGCTTTATCCTAATTTATACAAGTAAAACTGTCGGATTAGACAAAAAAGACATTACTCCAGATAAAAGGGAGAAGATGATCACAAATACGTAATAGTAGTAATGAATTAGTAGTACTCATTATATAAGATCAGGGTAATAAAATTTATTTACCGCTTAAATACTAATAATTTTGAGAAACTTACTATGTCACAATTAGTTAGACTAACTTCAGCTTTTACACTGTTGTTAATCGTATTTTGCTCAACAGCATATTCACAGTTCGACTACAGTGTGTACGATGGAGATTATGATGAATTGCCAGATTTTACTGCTTTAAGTCCTATAGCAACAGGTACCAACGATACTATTTCTCTAAACGTGACGTCCCAAACTGATACCTTCGGTTTAGTTTTTACAAATCAAATATCAGTCACTACAGCTGGAACTTATGAATTTCAAACTACTTCTGATGATGGTTCGGCACTTTTAATTGATAACAATCTTATTGTTGATAATGATGGCTTGCATGCACCGATTACGGTAGGTGGGCAATTGTTTTTAAACCCTGGTGTATATCAATTACGTGTTGAATATTTTTCTAAAGGTACAAATGGATTTTTAGACGTCCAATATAGAGTTGCTGGTGGAGGATTTGAGGCGATTCCAGCCGATGGTGCACTAAATGGTGATCTCTCCACACTGAAAGAAATGGGCCAATGGGGACCAGTAATTGATTGGCCTCATATTGCTATTTACGCTGCTACATTAACTGATGGACGTATATTGACGTGGTCGGCTAGTGAGCCGGATAGTTTTCCTGCGGGAAATTTTTATACACATTCAGCTGTTTTTGATCCATCAAATAATACTTTTCAAACGACTGACAATAATTTTCACGATATGTTCTGTACTGGTGTATCTACTTTAGAAAATGGCGTCATAGTTGCGTCAGGTGGAAATCCTCAAGATGCACGTACAAGTAGTTTTGATCCAAATACTTTAACGTGGGGGCCATTACCGGACATGTTTGATGAAAGATGGTATGGAACAAATATAACGCTGCCAAATAATCAAATATTTTCAACGTTTGCAAGAGGTGCGGGCAATCGCTCTGAAAAATATGACCCGGATTTAAACTCTTGGATCAGGACGCCAAACGTTAGTATGCAAACTTTATTGCAAGAGCATAATAATATCCAAGGCGGCGGCGGAAATATGGAGTGGTATGCTCTTTTAGCAGTTCAACCTAATGGCAGAGTATTTCATGGTGGACCGACACCGACCTTGCATTCTTTTGATCCCATAGATGACACTGCAAACCAAGATTTGGGACAACCTACAGGTAATCGCGCAAGAATGTGGGGAAATGTAGTTACTTATGATGTAGGTAAAGTTCTTTTAATTGGTGGTTCAGACACACGCGAGACCCCACCAGTCCTTAACACTAATGTGCATCTTGTTGACCTGAATGGTCCTACACCTGTTATTACACAAGGTGCGCCGATGACTTTTCCACGTGCATACAGTAACTCAGTGACCTTGCCAAATGGTGAAGTGATTGTAGTTGGTGGAAATACAAGCGCATTTAATTTTACTGACTTCGGCGCTGTCTTTGAATCAGAAATATATACTCCAGAAACAGATAGCTGGAGAATTGTTGATTCGATAACAATTCCTAGAACATATCACTCAACTGCTATATTGATGAAAGATGCGCGCGTATTTTCTGCCGGCGGTGGAGCGTGTGGTAATTGTGATGCAAATCATCTTGATGCACAGATTTATTCTCCTCCCTATTTGTACAACAATGATGGTTCACTCGCAACGCGTCCGGTAATCACAAACGCTCCATCACAAGCTGGAGCTGGTGATGAGATAACTGTAAGCGCAAGTGCTGATACACAAAGTTTTTCAATGGTTCGTTTATCAGCAACGACTCACCATTTGAATACTGATCAGCGTGTTGTCCCTGTGTCTTCTATCGATAATGGTGACGGTACATTTACTTTGACAATGTTTTCTAATCCAAACGTTTTAATTGCAGGTAATTACTGGTTATTTGCTATGAACGGTGATGATACGCCATCGATTGGAAGGACTATTCAAATTTTAAGAGATCCTCAAAGTCCAGGTGACAGTGATGGTGATGGTGTGCCAGATAGCGAAGATGCTTTTCCTAATGATCCTACTGAAACTACAGACTCAGATGGCGATGGTGTCGGCGATAATAGTGACGCATTTCCTAATGATCCTACCGAAACAAAAGATACAGATGGTGATGGTATCGGAGACAACTCTGACCCAACACCGTATATATTACCAACTGTTAGCATAACTGCACCGGCAGCTAATGCAATCTTTACAGAAGATGATGCTATAACGATAACTGCGGATGCAGCTGACAGTGATGGTAATATTACAAGTGTAGACTTTTATGATGGTGCAGTATTGCTAGGTACTGACACCACTGCTCCATATAGTTTTATTTGGAATGGTGCCACTGAGGGTGCTCATATTTTAACTGCAGATGCAACTGATAATGACGGTGCCATTGCCACTAGTGTCCCAGTCTCTATAGTTGTGGAAGAAGGTAGCGGTAATAATGGTGGAGGCAATACTGAGCTTGCGTTGTTAGCCAATGCAGCTGTTCTGTCTGGTGCTTTTGAGTTATCTCCAGACAATCAATTCATTCAGGTGCCGCAATCTGTTGTGCCCGCTTATGATTTTAGTGAAAGTGCAGGATCTGCTGAATTTACATTCAATGTAACAACTCCTGGTATTTATCAAATAGAAGCGACAGTTCAAGCAACTGATGATACATCAGATTCATTTTATGTACGTGTCGATGGTGCGCCGGGCACACCGTATTTATGGGATACAGAAATACAAAACACTTTCACACCATTGCTAATAATTAATCGCGGTGAGACAGACCCAGTTGCGGTAGATCTTTCAGCAGGCAATCACGTAGTCACGCTATACCATCGAGAATCAGGCACGCAATTAAGTGAGTTAAAGCTGATTTTAGTACAGGCAAATGGCCCAGTTGACAGCGATGGAGATGGTGTCATTGATACGGAAGATGCGTTCCCTAATGATCCAACTGAAACAGTTGATACTGATGGTGATGGCGTCGGTGATAATGCAGATGCGTTCCCGAATGATCCAGCTGAATCAGCCGACACAGACGGTGATGGTGTGGGTGATAATGCAGATGCATTCCCGAATGATCCTACTGAAACAGCAGATTCCGATGGTGATGGTTATGGAGATAATATTGATTCAACACCTACGGGTGGTTCAAATCTTGCTAACTTACCAACAGCCCCCCGCAATTCGACAACACTAATTGTTGAAACTAGTACTGGTGCTGACCGTATCTGGAATGTTAACCCAGATAATAATTCGGTGTCTGTAACAAGTGAAGCTGGAAATCTAATTCAAGAAATTCCTGTTGGTCTTAATCCTTGGTCGTTGGCTAAAGCACCTAATGCAAATCTTGTATATGTAACCAATAAAAAAGATGCAACAATCAGTGTTATCAATACTCAAACACTCGTTGTTGAGCAAACAATTAGCTTGCCGTTTGGCACGCAACCTCACGGAATTGTTTTCGACAGTCTTGGTTCGAACTACTACTTAGTATTGGAAGCAACGGCGCATGTAGAAGCGCGTAATGCTGTGACTCACGCTGTCATTGCGAGTACTCAATTGACAGGCACACCGCGTCATATTGCGATGACATATGATGATAGTCGTTTGTTAGTTACTAATTTTATAACGCCACCAATTCCTGGTGAGAGTACATTGGTTGTAGATACGCAAAATGGTGCTGCTGAAGTATTTGTTATCGATCCACCATCAATGAGTTTAACCAATACTATCGCACTTAGTTACGATAATCGTTTCATCTCTGAGAGTCAGGGACCAGGCATGCCAAACTATCTGAATGCGCCTGTTATTTCTTTTGATAATCAGAACGGGTTTATTCCTTCTAAGAAAGATAATGTTGATTCAGGTCTATTGCGCGGCAAGCCAGGCATGACATTCGATACAACTGTTAGAGCGAATACATCACGTATTGATCTAACTACTGAAACTGAAGACAGTGTAAACATTAGTATTGATTTTGATAATGCTAGTGTTGCTACTGGTGCTGCAATAACAGGCAACAGTCGTTACTTGCTCGTTGCTTTAGAGACCAGTCGTGAACTTGGTGTGTTTGATATTGTTAATAATTTTGAAGTAATGCGTTTACCAACAGGCCGTGCACCTCAAGGCGTTGCGTTATCTACTGATAGTAGTATTGCGTATGTGCATAACTTTATGGATAGAAGTATTTCACGCTTTGACTTGACTGAAATGATTGAAACGGATCTGCCTGCATTGAATTTGCTTAGTCCGGTGAATGTTGTAGGTGGTGAGCAATTAACATCTGATGTCTTCCTAGGCAAGCAACTATTTTATGATGCAGCTGATGATCGTTTAGCACTTGATAATTACATGAGTTGTGCGTCATGTCATAACGAAGGTGATAGTGATGGTCGAGTTTGGGACATCAGTGCATTTGGTGAAGGTCTACGTAACACCATTTCATTACAAGGTCATGGCGCAGGTCATGGCAGACTTCACTGGTCAAGTAACTTTGATGAAGTGCAAGACTTTGAAGGACAAATTCGCGATCTATCGGCGGGCACTGGTTTGATGAGTGAAGCTGATTTTACTGCAACTAGCGACACGCTGGGTATTCCAAAGGCAGGTCTTAGTGCTGATCTTGATGCATTAGCCGCTTACGTGAATTCATTGACTGAAATACCTGCCAATCCATATGCCGTTGCTGCGGTTGATATGACAGCTGAAGCAATCGCGGGTGAAATTGTATTTAATAATAGTGGTTGTACAAGTTGCCATACTGGGATTTTGTTGACAGATTCTGAGCAAGCTCTATTGCATGATATTGGCACAATTGATACCGCTAGTGGCCAACGTTTAGGGTCAACTCTTGATGGCTTTGATACTCCAACATTGCTTGGTATCTTTAAGACTGCACCTTATTTACATGACGGCTCGGCACAAACTGTTGCTGAAGCGATTAGTGCGCATAATACTGTAACCTTAAGTTCTACAGAACTTGATCAATTGTCTGCTTACCTAGAACAAGCTAGCTTTATAGATAGTGACGGTGATGGCGTTCTAGATACAGAAGATGCATTCCCGAATGATCCAACAGAAACACAAGATACCGATGGTGACGGTGTTGGTGATAACAGTGATGTATTCCCGAATGATCCAACGGAAACACAAGATACCGATGGTGATGGTATTGGTGATAATGCTGATGAAACACCATTCGGCGATACAGGTTTAGAGGTTTTAGAGCAGGCAGCTCAAGATGCAGTTATATTTGGAGCATTTGCACTTTCTCCTGATAATCAGTTTATCGAGGTTCCACAAAATATCGAACCTGCCTATGACTTTGGAATAAGTGCAGGTTATGCAGAGTTTACATTTAATGTTGTGACTGCGGGGACATATCAGATTGAGGCAACGGTACTAGCTAATGATGATACGTCGGATTCATTTTATATTCGTGTTGATGGTGTGCCAAATACACCTTATTTATGGGATACGGAAATACAGAATACTTTCACACCTCTACTGATCATTAATCGTGGTGAAACTGATCCAGTGACTGTTAATTTATCAGCAGGTGAGCATGTCGTAACTTTTTACCATCGAGAATCTGGTACTCAGTTAAGTAACGTAAAACTAATCCTAGATCAACCATCTCAAAATGTTGCGCCAACAGTAGGCCTTACTGCGCCTATAGCAAATGCTACCTATACTGTCGGTGACGCTATTTCATTAACTGCTGATGCAACAGATCCAGGTGGTTCAATTATAAGTGTTGAGTTTTATGATGGTGCCACGTTGTTAAGTACCGATGTTAATGCGCCTTACAGCTTCATTTGGAATGGAGCATCATTAGGTGCTCATAGCTTGACTGCAGTTGCAACTGACAATGAAGGGGCGGCAACGACAAGTGCGATAGTTAATATCAGCGTCAATCAGCCAATTCCAAATATTGAACCAACTGTAAATTTAACGGCACCATCCGACAATGCATCATTTGTTTTTGGTAACGCTATTACCTTAATTGCTGATGCCTCAGATAGTGACGGCACTGTAACAAGTGTAGAGTTTTATGATGGAGCAATATTGTTAAGCACAGATACCACTGCGCCATATAGCTTTACCTGGAATGGTGCTGCAGAGGGTGCACATATAGTCACTGCGGTTGCAACTGATGATGATGGTGATGTTTCTGTAAGTGGTGATGTTAATATCACGGTAACACCGCCACCTAATGTTGATCCTACAGTAGCGATTACAGCACCTGCTGCGAATGCAACATTCACTGTGGGTGATGCAATAAACATTACAGCATCTGCTTCAGATAGTGACGGTAGTATTACCAGTGTAGATTTTTATGATGGAGCAATACTATTAAGTACAGATACCACTGCACCATATAGCTTCACTTGGAATGGTGCGACTGAAGGTGCTCACAGCTTGACAGCAATTGCGACAGATAATGAAGCCGCGACCACTACAAGTGCAGCTATAAATATCAATGTAAATACTCCGGCAGCTAATGTTGATCCTACAGTAGCGATTACAGCACCTGCCGCAAACGCGACATTTACTCTAGGCGATGCAATAAACATCACAGCATCTGCATCGGATAGTGATGGTACTGTAACAAGTGTGGATTTTTATGACGGAGCAACATTGTTAAGTACAGACACTACTGCGCCATATAGTTTCACTTGGAATGGTGCGACTGAAGGTGCTCACAGCTTGACAGCAGTTGCGACTGATAATGAAGCCGCGACCACTACAAGTGTGGCAATTGATATCACGGTTACGGTGCCAGCTAATGTTGATCCTACAGTAGTGATTACAGCACCTGCCGCGAATGCAACATTTACTGTCGGTGATACAATAAACATTACAGCATCTGCTTCAGATAGTGACGGTAGTGTTACCAGTGTAGATTTTTATGCTGGAACAACATTGTTAAGTAGTGACATCACTGCACCATACAGCTTTACTTGGAATGGTGCGACTGAAGGTGCGTATAGCTTGACAGCAGTAGTGACAGATAATGAAGCAGCCACGACAACCAGCGCAGCGGTGTCTATTACAGTTGAGGCTGATACTGGTGGTGGTCCTGAAGTACTAGATTTGCCTGCTAGTTCTGCAAGTTTATCAGGTGCCTTTGTGTTAGCTGCAAATGGCCAGTACATACACGTGCCAGAATCATTTGGTGATTACTATAGTTTCACGCCAAGTACTGGATCAGCGCAGTTTACATTTAATGTTACAACTGCAGGACTCTATCAAATAGAAGCAGATATTTTTGCAAATAGCTTTGGCTCAGATTCATTCTTTGTCCAAGTTGATGGTGGTCCATCAACACCATACTTATGGGATACAGGACAACACTATAGTTCATTTGTGCCTACACTTGTTACAAACCGAGGAGAGAGTGGTGCGGTAACACTTAATCTTACACCAGGGCAACACGTAGTAACATTCTTCCTTCGTGAAGATAATACTCAAATTAGTGGTGTTAGACTTAATCTAATTCAAGCATTTTAAATAGTATTTAGTTGTTCTTTATTTGTGCGTCGCCTTTATGGTGATGCACAAATCTCATAGCAAATAATCCAAACTGGGATAGTGTAGTTAAGAGTAGAGTTTTCCTGGTATAAGATATTTGCAGATAAATATTATGTATTTTTAACTTCCTGTATATTTTCTAAATAGCTATTGTAGCGATCTCTGTGAATAGTATTTTTTTCTACGGCCGCTTTGATTGCGCAATTAGGTTCTTTTATATGTTGGCAGTCTGTGAATTTACATTTTCCTATGTGAGGAAGAAATTCGCTATAACCTAGCATCACTTCTTTTAAGTTTTTGAAGATTGGCATGAACATGCGTACGCCAGGTGAGTCTATTAGTTTGCCATTATCATTAATGTTATGTGCAAAAGCATTAGTGGTGGTGTGTTTGCCTTGTTGTATATTTTCTGAGAGCTCGCCAATTTTAATATTATTATTACTAAGTAGGCGGTTAATTAATGATGATTTCCCAACGCCTGATTGACCAACTAAAATGCTTGTTTCATTGGAAAGTGCTTGGCGTAATGTTTGAATGCCGTAACCTAGTTTTGCACTAGTGATTATAAAATTATCTACTATTTCTTTATAAAGATTCTCTAATTCAGAAATATTAACATTATTATCATTGAGTATTTCTGCTTTATTGATTGTAAGTGTCGCTTTGCAATTATTGAGTTGTGCGCAGGCTAAATATTTGTCAATCAGCGATGTTGAAAATATTGGTGTAGCAGCGACAACGATAATAATATGATCGATGTTTGCAGCAATGGTTTTTTCTCGTTTGAAGTTGTCTATACGTGTTATTTGATTTTTACGTGAGCATATTTTTTTAATAACGTCTTTTGATTGATCTTTGTGTTCGCATTCAACCTTGTCTCCACAAACGGCATCAACCGATTTGCTCCTTGCGTGACAGATATGCTGTTTTCCATGTTTATCTTCGACAATAAATGTATTTCCTTGTCGTGCGATGACATGTGCTAAATACATAAATAAAGTGCTATTAATAGTTATAGTACCGCTCGTTTAGATATTTTGTTACAGCATCAATTTGGTTTGCATTCCAGCCAGTATTGGCTCCATTTGAGCAATGTGTAACACGTGTTGAGAGCTCAGATATATTTTTTACTATACGATCATCACGAGAATAAATTACGTGTCCATCTCCGCCTGTCATGCGACTGTGGCATTCAATGCACTCTGACTGGTGTAATGCCTGACCATCCTGTGCGTGCGCGGTCAGTGAGATAAGTATTAAGAGTTGTAATAGTAGGACGGGTAATAATTTCATAAGATAAATATTTCTCGATATTTTTAACAGTTGAATTTTTATAAAATGAAGAGAGTTGGTGTACACTCTGATTTTTCTCAATTATACAGCTAGTCATAGCATAGTGGGCCTATAGATGGAAAATTCTACAGACGATAATAATCTCATTTGGATTGATTTAGAAATGACCGGATTGGATACGATCAATGATGAAATCATTGAAATAGCCACCATTGTCACAGATAAAGAACTCAATATAATTGCTGAAGGCCCAATGATTGCTATTCACTTACCACAAAGTCGTTTGGACCAGATGGATGAGTGGAATCAAAAGCAACATGGTAAATCGGGTCTAATTAAACGTGTACTGGATAGTCAATATAATTTGGCTCAAGCTGAGGCTGAAACCATTGCTTTCTTAGAAAAACACGTGCCTGCAGGTGCGTCGCCTATGTGTGGTAATAGTATTTGTCAAGATCGACGTTTTATGGCGCGACAAATGCCAGCCTTGGAAGAATTTTTTCATTATCGAAACTTAGATGTCAGCACTTTAAAAGAACTAGTTAAGCGTTGGTATCCAGGTAAAGAATATGAATTTGATAAAGAATCAGAGCATTTAGCATTAGCAGATATACGTGATTCAATAGATGAATTAAAACATTATCGTGCAAAATTATTTGTCGTTTCCAGCTAATTGAGTTTCAGTATCCCAGCCTGCTACAGGTTCATTTAAATTCGGTGTTAGAATTGTATTTACATTATCCATTGAAGTGTCTGTATCAGGATGATCTAAGGTGTAATGTAAGCCGCGGCTTTCTCTGCGCTCTAAAGCGCTGCGAATAATTAAATCTGCAACTACTGCAATATTACGTAGTTCGATTAAGTCACTTGTGACTTTAAAGTTGCTGTAGTACTCATCAATCTCGCTTAGTAATAAATCCACTCGATGTTTTGCACGCTGCATGCGTTTTGTGCTGCGTACTATGCCAACGTAATCCCACATAAAGCGACGTAGTTCATCCCAGTTGTGAGCAACAACAATTTCTTCATCTGAATCAGATACGCGGCTGGCATCCCATGCTGGGATATCTGCGTGGTTTGTATTGATGTTAGTTGATTTATTTATATGCCTACCTGCGAAACGTCCATAAGCTAAACATTCTAGTAAGGAATTGCTTGCCATACGGTTTGCGCCATGAAGACCTGTAAATGCAACTTCGCCAATTGCATAGAGCTGTTCAACATCAGTCTGCCCATGTTCGTCGGTAATAATGCCGCCACAAGTGTAATGAGCTGCTGGCACAACAGGGATAGGCTGTTTAGTCATGTCGTACCCTAAAGAAAGGCATCGTGCATGAATATTGGGAAAGTGGCTTTGAATGAATTCTGCTGATTTATGGCTAATATCTAAGAATACATTGTCTAGACCATGTTTTTTCATCATATAGTCTATGGCTCGCGCCACAATATCACGCGGTGCCAATACACCCCGGGGGTCGAAGTTATGTAGAAATTCTGTGCCATCTTCTAGGGTAATTTTGCCACCTTCACCGCGAATGGCTTCACTCAATAAATAAGATTTAGCTTTGGGGTGATATAAACAAGTAGGATGGAATTGCATAAATTCCATATTTGCCGTTCGACAACCTGCACGCCATGCCATGGCAAGGCCATCTCCGCAGGCACCATCAGGGTTGCTAGTATATAAGTACACTTTGCTAGCGCCGCCGGTAGCTAATACTACATTTTTGGCACGGAAAACTTCGACTTCTCCAGTTTGAATATTGAGAATATATGCACCTACACAGCGGTTGTCTTTTATGCCCAACTTTCGAGTAGTGATTAGATCAACCGCTATGTAGTTAGAATGCAGGTCTATATGATTACATTTGCGCACTTCATCTATGAGCTGGTTTTGCACGGCATTGCCAGTAGCATCTGCCACATGAGCAACTCGCCGATGCGTATGACCACCTTCTCGAGTAAGGTGTAATTGCTGAGAATTTTGAGGGTTATTGTCGCGCGTGAAATCTACACCAATAGACAATAACCAATCAATCACTTCACTGCCTTCGGAAACGGTTTTAGCGACAACATCTGGGTCACAAAGGCCAGCACCAGCAGAGATAGTATCGGCAATATGTTGCTCAAATGAGTCATTATCATCCAATACTGCAGAGATGCCGCCTTGGGCGTAGGATGTATTTCCACTGCTTAATTCAGCCTTGGATAGCACTGCAATGCGCAAATTTTGTTCAATATGTAGTGCGGTACTTAATCCTGCAGCACCGCTGCCGAGGATAAGCACATCGTAATCGTGCGATTTTGGCTTCGAATTTGTTGATTTTAAGCTCATATCTTCTAATTCTGTCATAAAATATGTGACGCCGTTAGCATCAATCGTTAGTATATCGCCGTAATTGCTCACTCTACCTGAGCTTGAGCGAACTTCATTGACTCAAAATAGTCATACCACCAGCGGATACCTATTCGCCCAAGGAGATAGCCCCAAGATGGGCGAGAATAATAATAACGATAAAGAACTGGTTGCACGAGCAAAAGAAGGAGATACGCGCGCGTTCGACTTATTGGTAAAGAAATACCAATTTAAAGTCGTCAACTTGGTCAGTCGTTATGTCCGCTCTGAGGAAGCTCAAGATGTGGCGCAGGAAGCGTTCATTAAGGCTTATCGAGGATTGAAAAATTTTCGTGGAGACGCGGCATTTTATACATGGCTGTATAGGATAGCGGTGAACTCTGCTAAGAATTACTTGTTATCAGCATCACGCAGACAGGCAGATCGTCAAGTGGATGTTGATGATGCAGAGTATTTTGACGATGCTGTTGTTTTACGCGATCACGCTACACCAGATCGGGTATTACAATCGCAAGAGTTAGAAAACAGGGTGTTTGATGCGATCGGTCAATTGCCCGATGATTTAAAGATGGCGATTACACTGCGTGAGTTAGAGGGAATGAGCTACGAAGAAATAGCAGAGGCAATGGAATGTCCTATTGGTACTGTCCGATCGCGAATCTTTAGAGCGCGTGAGGCGATCGATAAAGTTGTGCAGCCATTAATGGATTAATTATTTTAATAGAGTCACTATTATGAGTATAGAAACAGAAATATCTGAAAAAGATCTGGAATTAATCAGTGCAAGTATTGATGAAGATTTATCGGAATTTGAAAGACGTAGATTAAATTCCAGTGTGCTAGCAAAACCTGAAGGTGAAAAAACTTGGGTACGTTATAATGCAGTTAGCGCTATTATGAATAAACACTTTCCTGCGCAAATTGATAATGATTTTTCACAACAAGTTATGCAGGCAATCAGTAAAGAAGGTTATGAGCAAGAACAAGAGTCTCCAGCCAAAGCAAGTATTAAACGTGTCGGTAGTTATGTTAAGCAAGTTGCCGGCTTAGCAGTTGCTGCATCAGTTGCAGCATTTTCAATTGTCACCTATCAAAATTTCAATCAACCTACTGCTGTAGATATTCCAGAAGTTGCTATTAGTCAACAGGAAGCTGCCGATGAGATGATGCCTGCTGAATCAATTGCAATAAATGATTCTCAGCAAGTTGAATTTGCGCCCGCTACAGTTCAACAGCTGGAAGCTATACAGAGTAATCCTCAAGTAGAAGAAAAAGTATATTATCAAGAGTTGAATCCTTATATCCAAGGTCATGCTGGCTATGGAAGCCAACGTATTATTTCTCCTTACGTTGAAATAATTGAGCTGAAGGATGTTAAAGAATAATTCCATGCGATCTATAGTGACCATAGGAATTATTATGTTTGCAACTTATGTGCAAGCACAAACTCCTACCACCACACCAGTACAAATTAATGCCAATACGGAGGGTCATGAGCTAATAACAAAAATGCTTAACCACGTCGATAAAGTGAATTATCAAGGCACATTTGTTTTTATGCACAATGGCCAATTAGATTCGATGCGAATTGTTCATGGTGTTGTCGATGGGGAAGTCAAAGAGCGATTAACTTCGTTAAGTGGTGAACCTCGCGAAGTAGTGCGAGATGATGAGACAGTCACGTGTGTTTGGCCTATGCGTAATTTGGTGACTGTAGATCCATCCTCCGCTCATCATGGTATTCCAACTATCGTACCAAGAGAGTTAGAGAGTCTTACTCAAAATTATACGGTTATTTCAGGCTCAGTTAGTAGAATTGCAGAGCATGACTGCAAGGTACTTGCAATTAAGCCCATTGATCAATTTCGATATGGCTATGAATTATGTATTGAACCTGAAAGTGGAATGCTTCTTCGATCTAAAATGATTCATCCTCGTGGGCATTTGCTTGAAGAAGTGATGTTTACTAATGTGCAGTACTTAGAGTCTGTGGATCATATTAATTTTCACCCTGAAAATGATATAGAGGGCTTCACATGGCGCAAATCAAAGCATCCGGGCGAGAAAGCGCAAATCCAACAAAATTATGAAAAAAGCTGGCGTGTATCAAAGCTACCTCCTGGTTTTTCTGTGAGTAAAATAAGTCAGCGTTTAATGACAACCAGTGATGAGCCAGTACACCATATGGTGGTATCTGATGGTGTTGCTTCAGTATCAGTGTTTATTATCAAGCCACGTAAACTTAGTAAAATGTTTGAAGGGTTAAGTAGACGCGGATCAATCAATGCTTTTTCTAGAGGGTTTGATAACCATCAAATTACTGTGCTAGGAGAAGTGCCAAATGAGACCGTTAAAATGATCGGTTCGTCAATTGTTCATGGTGAACAGTAAAATTATTTGAGAACTTTTCGTTAGTCGGTTTTGTCAGTAGTAAAGTGATTCGTAAAATGGAATGAATCATGATTCTAATGGAATATATAAGAATCAAGCATAAGTGAGACTACTAATACAAAAAGCTGCTTTTTTGAAGGAGAATAGCTTTGTTGCAAACAAATAGAACGTTACATTTATTATATTTCTTAATTTTAATTATATTTGCATATAGCAGTATTGCTAATGCAGAGCACGGCCTACCAGATTTTACTAAGTTAGTAGAAAATAATGCTGGTGCAGTGGTGAATATTAGTACTACTAAGCAACAGCCAGCACGTCGTGGACTACCTCCTAATGCCGAAATTCCTGACATTCCACAAGATGGCCCATTGGGTGATTTTCTCGAAAAGTTTTTTGGAGGTCAGCAAGGTCCGCATGAAGATTACTTTAATTCTCGTTCTTTAGGTTCTGGTTTTATTGTGTCTGACGATGGTTATGTTGTTACTAATCATCATGTAGTTAAAGGCGCTGATGAGATTATTGTGAAACTCAGTGATCGACGCCAACTTGAAGCAGAGCTTATAGGTAGTGATCCACGTAGTGACATAGCGTTATTGAAAATTGATGCAAAAGATTTACCTGTGGTGAAATTGGGTTCTGCAACAAAGCTAAAAGTCGGCCAGTGGGTTTTAGCAATTGGCTCGCCTTTTGGTTTTGATCATTCTGTAACGTCAGGTATTGTTAGTGCAAAAGGTAGAAGCCTTCCTAATGAAAACTACGTTCCTTTCATTCAAACAGATGTGGCAATTAATCCTGGCAATTCAGGTGGACCATTATTCAAT
Organism: Gammaproteobacteria bacterium; assembly: GCA_033344735.1. Classification (NCBI taxonomy): domain Bacteria; kingdom Pseudomonadati; phylum Pseudomonadota; class Gammaproteobacteria; species Gammaproteobacteria bacterium. The sequence goes on along the minus strand of JAWPMW010000001.1, from coordinate 929,136 downwards.
TTAGATGGTGAAGTGGTTGGCATTAACTCGCAAATATACAGTCGTACTGGTGGCTTTATGGGCCTGTCGTTTGCGATTCCTGTTGAAGTGGCGATGGATGTTATTGATCAACTTAAAGAAAATGGATATGTATCGCGTGGTTGGCTAGGTGTTTACATTCAAGAGGTCACACGGGAGTTAGCTGAGTCATTTGGAATGGATAAACCCATGGGTGCATTAGTTGCAAAAATTATGGATGGTAGCCCAGTCGAAGATGCCGACATTAAAGTTGGTGATGTAATTCTTTTCTTTAATGGACAAGAAGTACAAAATTCTGCAGCACTGCCACCAATGGTGGGACGAGTGCGAGTAGGTGAGCAAGTAAAACTCAAAATAATGCGTGATGGCAAGTTAAGCACCGTGAAAGTGATAATTGGTCAATTACCAGACTCTGATCAAGTAGTGGCAGGTGAGGCCGTAGAGAAGGTGTCTGACGGTATACTAGGAATGGATGTTCGTGCATTAACTAAAGATGAGCTAGAGGAATCTGAATTATCCCATGGATTGTATATATCGTCTGTTGCTGAAGGTGCGGCAAAATCAGCAGGTATACGTAAAGGTGATGTACTACAGCTAATTAACGGCGAGAAAATTCAGACGGTGGTGGGTCTTAAGGAAATAGTAGAAAAATTACCTAAAGGTAAATTTGCTTCTATCTTGGTCCAGCGCAGACAAGGTCCACAATTCCTTGCGCTTAAGATCCCTGCTGACGAGGAAAAGTAGCAGTTAGTAAACATTTCCCCCATAATTGCGTTGTATCATTGGAAGCGGGCTGACTAAGCCCGCTTTTTTATTGTTTACCAAATATTTTTGCCCACTCATTGATGAAATACATACGAAATTTTTCCATTATTGCTCATATTGATCACGGCAAATCGACCCTGGCCGACCGCTTTATTCAGCATTGCGGTGGTCTAAGCGACCGTGAAATGAGTGCACAAGTACTGGATTCAATGGATCTTGAGCAAGAAAGAGGCATAACCATCAAAGCTCAGGCGGTGTCGTTACCTTATAAGGCTAAAGATGGAAATACCTATGACCTGAATTTCATTGATACGCCAGGACATGTCGATTTTTCTTATGAGGTTTCACGATCCTTAGCTGCATGCGAAGGCGCATTGTTAATTGTCGATGCGTCTCAAGGCGTAGAAGCACAGAGTGTCGCTAACTGCTACACCGCAGTTGAGTTAGGGTTAGAAGTACTACCGATACTGAATAAGATCGATTTACCAGCAGCAGAACCAGTGCGCGTTTCTGAAGAAATTGAAGAAGTAATAGGCATTGATGCGACTGACCCGATTTTAGTCAGTGCAAAAACCGGTCAAGGTGTTGAAGATGTATTAGAAGCGCTAGTCAACAACATTCCTGAACCACAGGGTGATCCTGATAAACCATTAAAGGCACTGATTATTGATTCATGGTTTGATAGCTACGTAGGCGTTATTACATTAGTACGTGTATTTGATGGTTGTCTTAGGCCAAAACAAAAGATTATTTCAATGTCTACGGGGCGAGCTTATCAGGTTGACAGGCTTGGTGTGTTTACCCCTAAACGAGAAGAACGTAATAAATTATCTGCCGGGCAAGTAGGATTCTTGATTTGTGGAATCAAAGATATTTCTAGTGCAAAAGTGGGTGATACTTTAACTTCATCTGATAAACAAGCAGAAGAACCCTTGTCAGGATTTAAAGAAGTTAATCCCAATGTATTCGCAGGTATCTTTCCAGTTAATTCTGATGATTATGAAAATTTTCGTGATGCGCTGGATAAACTGAAATTAAATGACGCATCATTTTCATTTGAACCAGAAACTTCGCAGGCATTAGGTTTTGGCTTTCGCTGTGGATTCCTGGGTATGTTGCATATGGAAATTATTCAAGAACGTTTAGAGCGTGAATATGATCTAGATTTAATCACTACAGCACCTACTGTTGTTTATCAGATTCATTTAACGAACGGCGAAATTTTAGATATTCATAATCCAGCAGAATTGCCACCAACAAATAAAGTAGACTCAATTCATGAGCCTGTTATAACTGCAAATATATTAGTGCCACATGAGTATGTGGGAAATGTGATTACATTGTGTATAGAAAAACGTGGTGTGCAAAAGAATCTTGTATATCACGGAAGCCAAGTGGCCATTACATTTGATATTCCATTGAATGAAGTGGTGCTAGATTTTTTTGATCGGTTAAAATCTGTTAGTCGTGGTTATGCCTCGTTTGACTATCATCATTCACATTTTTCAGCATCACCATTAGTGAAGCTGGATATATTAATTAATGGTGAGCGAGTCGATGCATTGTCAGTCATTGTGCATACTGATCATTCGCGCACTTATGGCAATGCATTGGCAGTGAAGCTAAAAGATCTTATACCGCGCCAAATGTATGATGTGGCTGTGCAAGCTGCCATAGGAACACAAATTATTGCACGTACCACCATTAAAGCTTTACGCAAGAATGTAACTGCAAAATGTTATGGTGGAGATATTACTCGTAAGAAAAAATTATTAGAAAAACAAAAAGAAGGAAAAAAACGCATGAAGCAGATTGGTAGTGTAGAAGTGCCTCAAGCTGCATTCTTAGCGGTATTGAAGGTTAGTAAATAAATTTCTGTCATTACCATGGTTATGACAAGTTTCGTGGAGTGTTGAATAGGTTGAAAAATAACTGATTCATTATGACGATGACAAAAACACTAAATTTATTGCTTTTATCAATCGTATTGCTGCAATCAGCAAATGCTGACTATATGGAAGTCACCCTTCTAGGAACAGGGACTCCTCGACCAAGTATCGAGCGTTTTGGGTCAGCGACTTTAGTTAATGCGGGCGGTCAATATTTTCTATTTGATGTTGGTCGAGGGGCAACGATTCGACTTCAACAAGCAGGCATCACGCCTAATCAAATTGATAAGGTGTTTTTGACACACTTACATTCAGATCATATCTCGGGATTAGATGATTTATGGATTACTGGCTGGGTGTGGCAGCGGCAGGAAAAATTAAATGTTCATGGGCCGTTAGGTACCCATCAGTTGGTTGAGGGTTTGCGTAATGCGTATGCAGCTGATATTTCATATCGTGTTGCAAATGTTGGCCATGATGATGAAAAGGCAAAAATAGAAAGTGTCGAAATTACGCCTAATACGATTTATGAAAAAGAAGATGTCAAAATAAGTGCTTTTCTCGTCGAGCATTCACCTGTTAAACCAGCCTATGGTTATCGAATTGAATTTGGTGATCGAACAGTCGTGATTTCAGGGGATACTACTTACTCCGAAAATCTTATTAAAAATACGCAGCAGGCAGATTTGCTGATTCATGAAATTACTGCAGCAAGTCCATCATTGCTAAAACGAAATAAGCGTTTATCTAGTGTGGTGGCCTACCATACAAATCCTGAGCAAATGGCTGATACTTTAAATAAAACTAAACCAAAAATGACGGTTCTCAACCACGTTTTATTATTTGGTGTGCCCGAGAGTCAGGTAATTGATGAAATTAAACAACAATATTCTGGTGATGTTGTCATGGGTTATGATTTAATGAAAATTGGTGTCGGTAGTTCTATAGATATACAGCGTATAAATGTTGAGTAATCAATCATGAGTAAACTTCTATATAAGCAAAGTCCGTTAATAATGGGCATATTAAATGTCACTCCCGATAGTTTTTCAGATGGAGGAAGGTATGTAAGTACACGAGATGCTGTTGCACGCGGTTTGGAGATGGTGGATGAAGGTGCAGATATTATTGATATTGGTGGAGAGTCTACTCGTCCCGGTTCTGAGCGTGTTGATGCTGTAGAACAAAAGCGACGTGTATTAGATGTCATTTCTGCTTTATCTCAGGAAATTTCTGATGATGTGCTTATTAGCATTGATACTACATTAAGTGATGTCGCAGAAGCAGCTTTAGATGCAGGGGCTGGATTTGTTAATGACGTGACAGGTGGTACTGACGATGCAAATCTTATGAAACTAGTTGCTGAACGCAATGTGCCATATTGCATTATGCATATGCAAGGTCGCCCAGATAATATGCAAGATAATCCGAGTTATGTTAATGCTGCAAAAGAAGTTAAAGAATTCTTAGTCACGCAAGCATTAAAAATACAAGATTTAGGGCTATCTAAAAATAATATTATTTTGGATCCTGGAATTGGTTTTGGTAAGCGTACCCAACATAATCTTGAATTGTTAAACCAGCTTAATCAAATTTGCGAAACAGATTATTCTGTATTGTTAGGTACAAGTCGAAAGCGATTTATGAGTGAAGTGTGTGCGACTGAAGATCCGTCGCAGCGCATGCCAGCAACCTGTGCTACTACAGCATTAGGTGTAGAAGCAGGAGTTAAAATATTTAGAGTGCATGATGTTTGGCAGAATCGTCAGGCTGCAGATGTTAGTTATGCAATTAAAATGTGTAAATAAAACTCTCATAAGAATTTAGAATTTAAAAAGGCAAACGTTAAGTTTGCCTTTTTTGTATCAAGTTTTTTATTTAATTATTAATATCCAGATCTGCAATATTTTCTAGGTTGATTATAATGGTGACGAGCTTTGTGCCCGTAATTGTAAGCATGCTTATAGTAATGACGTCTATGATGGTTGTAATGCCTTTTATGATTGTAGTGCTTGTAGTGATGGCGTCTATGGCCATAATGTTTACCATGTCCATTGTAACCGACCACTATATGGATAGGGTGATGTCCATATCCAACACTTCCATAGATGCCGCTAGCAAAACTGCTAGTAGATAAAGAAAGTAATAATACCGTTCCAGCTATTGTTGTTGATTTGGTGAAATTTATCGACATCGCTAAATCTCCTTAAGCCTTTTGCGAAGGCATAAATTTTAAGACTGCACTAAACGTATGGTGAATTATTTAGTTTAATGCGCTTAAGAAATAGATCGTAATAAAACGACAATTCTTACTGCTTATAACGAAGAAGAAGCTAATTGGTTGACATTGAAATACCTTATATAATTTAACTTTATATAAGGTAGGGTAATTTCAATGGGAGAATTACCAATCTCTGGCATATTTGCTACCTCAGAGATTGGAAGGATACATCTAGGTTAATGTTTTTCGACCGGACCTAATTTGATTGCACAGAATTTAAATTCTGGAATTTTAGCAAACGGATCTAGTGCATCTGTCGTTAATAGGTTAGCAGCTGCTTCATGATAACAGAATGGCATGAATACTTGGCCTTGTCTCAAACCACTATCAACACGCGAATAACATTCAATGCTGCCACGACGTGAGCTTAAACGGATCATTTCGTTTGGTTTTAATCCTAATTTCTCTAGATCTTTTGGGTTAATTGATGCCACTGGTACTGGTTCAATTGCGTCCAACATTGATGCATGTCTCGTCATTGCACCAGTATGCCAATGTTCTAATTGACGGCCAGTGATTAATACAAAACTATATTCGCTATCAGGTAATTCATCAGCATTAGTAAACTTGGCTGGCACTAATTTGCCTTTACCGCTTGCAGTAGGGAAGTCATCAATAAATATAATGCCTTGACCCGGATCTTCAGGGGTATCACATGGATATGTGATTGAATTGTCTTGTTCTAAGCGTTCCCACGACATGCCTTTAATTGAGTCCATACCTAAACGCATCTCTGCAAATACGTCACTTGGACTTGAATAGTTCCAATCACAGTCTAAACGTTTGGCTATCTCTTGGATTATCCACAAGTCCTGTTTGGCCTCACCTGGTGGGTTAACTGCTTGGCGTCCAAGTTGTACGCGACGATCAGTATTGGTAAACGAGCCATCTTTCTCGGGGAAAGCAGAGGCTGGGAGAACTACATCAGCAAATAATGCGGTCTCAGTCATAAATATGTCTTGTACGACTAAATGTTTTAGTGATGCTAAGGCTTTACGCGCGTGGTTTAAGTTGGGGTCAGACATTGCAGGGTTTTCTCCTTCAACGTACATACCTAAAATTTTGCCATCAGTGATTTCGTCCATGATCTCTACTACGGTTAACCCTGGGTTAGGATCTAATTGGGTGTCCCAAAGTTTTTCAAATCTAGCCTGTGCCTCTGGGTTATCCACACGTTGATAATCAGGGAAAACCATTGGAATTAAGCCCACATCTGATGCGCCTTGCACATTGTTTTGACCGCGCAAGGGATGTAAACCAGAACCGGGTTTGCCAATCTGGCCGGTAATTAATGATAATGCAATCAAACAACGTGCATTATCGGTGCCATGAATGTGCTGTGAAACACCCATGCCCCAGAAAATAATTGATGCTTTAGAAGATGCATAAACTCGTGCTACCTCGTGTAATGTTTCTGCAGGAACGCCACAGATTTTTTCCATTTCTTCAGGAGAGAAATCTTTTAGATGTTCTTCAAGTTCAGCATAACCTTCTGTACGTTTTTCAATAAAGTCTTTATCCACTAAGCCTTGTTTAACAATGGAATGCATAATGGCATTTAGCATGGCAACATCTGTGTCTGGTTTGAATTGCAATACATAATCTGCGTGACGTGCAATCTCAGTGCGGCGAGGGTCCATAACGATTAATTTTTTACCATCACGCGCAGCATTCTTGATGAATGTCGCAGCCACTGGGTGGTTGGTCGTTGGGTTTGAGCCAATAATTAAAATTACTTCTGCGTCTTCAACCTCAGCAACTTGATTGGAAACTGCACCTGAACCCAAACCTTCTAGTAATGCGACAACAGAAGAGGCATGACACAAACGTGTACAGTGATCAACGTTGTTAGTCTTGAAGCCAGTGCGAATTAGTTTCTGGAATAAGTAGGCTTCTTCGTTTGAGCCTTTAGCAGAACCAAAGCCTGCTAGTGCATTGCCACCAAGGTCATCACGAATATCTCGAAGACCTTTAGCAGCAAACTCTAATGCTTCATCCCAAGTGGCTTCTCTAAACATTGCACTAATCTCATCTTGCGAGAGATTTTCAATGTCTGTCACTTTAGCTGCACCTTCTTTGCGAATTAAAGGCTTGGTTAAACGACGCTCATTATGGATGTAATCGAAACCATAGCGCCCTTTGACACATAGCCGCCCCTTATTGGCGGGACCATCGCGGCCTTCAACGTAAATAATTTTTTCATCTTTGATGTTGAATGTAAGTAAACAGCCAACACCACAGTAAGGGCAGGTTGAATCTACTTTTTTGTCTGGTTCCTGCAGGCCTAATTCTTTTGATGGCATCAGAGCGCCCGTCGGACAAGCCTGCACACATTCTCCGCAAGCGACACATGAGCTATCACCCATCGGATCCGCTATATCAAACACAATTTCAGAATGTGAACCACGGTTAGCGTAGCCAATTACATCATTGTTCTGCTCTTCTCGGCAGGCACGTAAACAACGTGTGCATTGAATGCAAGCATCTAAATTTACAGCAATTGCTGGGTGAGATAGATCTTGTTCAGGATTATGACGTGATTCAAAACGTGGCAAGCCAATTTCAAGTTTTTGTGACCATTCATCAAGCTCGCTATTTAAAGTATATTTTTTATCGACGATGTCTGACTGTAATAATTCAAGCACCATTTTTTGTGAATGTAGAACGCGGTCATTTTCAGTACTAACAACCATGCCTTCAGTTGGAGTACGAACACACGATGGTTGTAAAACACGTTCACCTTCAATCTCAACAACACAAGCACGACAGTTGCCATCAGCGCGCATGCCATCGGTATAACATAAATGTGGAATTTCTATGCCGTTTCTTCGTGCTGCTTGTAAAATTGTTTCATCTTCAAACGCGTGAATTTTTTCTCCGTTTAACGAGAACTCAACCGTTTTTAATTCTTTTAAATCTTTTGGGTTAGCTGCCATTTGTGGTTACTCCATTTCCTTATTTGAGTTCTTCATTTCAATTCTTCTGGAAAATAATTGATGACGCATTGCATTGGGTTCGATGCTGCTTGACCTAAACCGCAAATGGAAGCGTCATTCATGGTTTGAGAAAGTTCTTTCATTAATGGTTGGTTCCAATCATCTTTATCCATCAACATAACTGCTTTGGAAGTGCCAACTCGGCATGGTGTACATTTACCGCATGATTCATGCGAGAAAAATTTCATTGCGTTATGTGCTAACTGTTTTGCACTGTCTTGATTTGAGAAAATCATTACTGCTGCTGAACCAATAAAGCATCCGTATTCATTGAGTGTATCAAAGTCCATTGGAATGTCGCCCATGGATGCGGGAAGAATTCCACCAGAAGCACCCCCAGGAAAGTAACCATAAAATTCATGACCTTCCAGCATTCCGCCACAAAACTCATCGATTAATTCTTTAACTGTGATTCCTGCTGGAGCTAAATGCACGCCGGGATTTTTTACACGTCCGCTGACAGAGAATGAACGTAATCCTTTACGATCGTGTCTTCCGTTCGATGTGAACCATTCCGCACCACGTTCAATTAAATCTCGTACCCAATAAAGAGTTTCCATATTGTGTTCAAGGGTAGGGCGTCCAAATACACCAACTTGTGCAACAAATGGAGGTCGTAAACGAGGCATACCACGTTTGCCTTCTATGGATTCAATCATTGCTGATTCTTCACCACAAATATATGCGCCAGCACCACGCCTTAATTCAATATGAGGGAGTTCGTGCGGTAGACCCGCTTTTAACTTTTCTAATTCACTGGTTAATGCTTTGCGTACACCAGCGTATTCATCTCGCAAGTAAATATAAATAGCATCAGTGCCAACAACGTATGCGGCAATTAACATGCCTTCTAAAAATCTGTGTGGATCTCTTTCAAGATAGTAACGATCTTTGAAGGTGCCTGGTTCTCCTTCATCGATATTAACAGCCATAATTCTTGGTGCAGGTTGGTCGCCTACAATTCTCCACTTTCTACCTGCGGGGAATCCAGCGCCACCTAAGCCACGTAAGTTTGAATCTTCTAATGTAGTTATGACATCTTCTTTAGAAAGTGAACCATTAATTAATTTAGATAAGGTTTGATAACCGCCATCCTTTTTGTATTCTTCAAAATTAATGCAGGCAGGTGCGACAGCTTCTTTTTCATTTTTATCTACCGCAGCGACAATCTTATCTATGTTTGCATACGGAATTGCATTAGTCCCTACAACCGCAACTGGAGCTTGTTCGCAACGTCCTACACATGGCACAGGTTGAACGCGAATTTCACCGTTATATTTACCTCCAAGTGTGTTAATAATTGCTTTTGCATCATTCATTTCGCAACTAACCGAATCGCATACTCTGATGGTTAGTTCTGGTGGAGCATGATGACCTTCTTTGACTAAATCAAAGTGATGATAGAAAGATGCGACTTCGTATACTTCTGTCGTCGCTAATTTCATGACACTTGCTAATGCCGTCATATGGTCGGCAGAGATATGGAAATATTTATCCTGAATTAAATGTAAATATTCAATTAATAGGTCGCGCCGAATGGGCATGTCACCTAATAATTCACGAACTTGTTGTAAAGCCAGAGGATTAACGCTTCTTCCACGTTTCTCTCCCCTCATTTTATTCCGTTTGCGCGTGACTGCTTTGTCCATAATGAGCCTTGGATTCCTAGGTAAAAATTGATTTGAGTTGATGCGAGGGTGCTATTTTACGTGATTTCTGACGGAAAGCGTATATCATCGATTTAATATAGCTATGACTTTTGAGTCGAGCATAACTCGAACGATATAGAAATGGAGATCTAATATGGCGAAGTGGCGAGATATCCAGCCTGAAGAAACTTATACCGATGAACAAATTGAACTCCGATTGGCTGAAGAGTTACCCAATTGGTACTACGAGAATGGATGGATTCGACGTAAATATAAGACAAATAGTTGGAAAGGGACGCTGATGGTGGTGAATACAGTGGGTCACTTAGCTGAAGCTGCTTGGCATCACCCGGATTTGACAGTTTCTTATGCATTCGTGGTCGTCAAATTGATGAACCACGCTGCCAAAGGCGTTACCAATAAAGATTTTGCCTTGGCTAAAAAGATAGAGGAAGTTATCCAGTGGGATCCAGCAAAGGATGAGCCTGATTTGGATGGTGTACCTGATGATCAGCGTTTTGCGTATATAAAATACGATTAATTACTCTGAGATCAATTTGCGTACTTGTTGCTCTAATACTTTAAAGGGGGTTCGAGGAAGAATGATGCTGCCAATGTCGCCTTGCTTATTGATAAGAAAAATATTCGCGGTGTGTTCTACATTATAAGTTTCTGAGCTCGTATCACCGCTAAATTTTACGCTAGCATTAAATTGTTTAAGTACTTTAGCGATGTCTTCTTGAGAGCCAGTTAGACCAATAATATTTTTGTTGAAGTATGTTACATAACTATTTAATTTACTTGGAGTATCTCTCTTAGGATCTACGCTAATAAAGAGTACTTTTAAGTGCTTTGCTTGGTCTTCTAAGTTGATGATTAAACGCTGGATTTCTAGCAGGGTATTAGGACATACATCTGGGCAATGGGTAAATCCAAAGAATATAATTCCAACTTTCCCTTTAATATCACTGAGTCTAAAAGTTTCTCCTTTGTGGGAGGTTAACTCAAATTCACCTCCCAATTTGGCTGCATTTACCTGGCCAGCTGACAACAAAACACATAGGATAAATGCATATGCTGTGCGGCTAGATGGCTTGATAATTTTATAAATGTCCATAATTTAAGATTTAGGTTGAATTTATACTTTTAAGACTATAAGTCTGCTAGACAGTTTCTCTCTATATAGGTCATAAATGCACCAAAAAGGGTCTAATTTCAGAAATCCACTCAGTTTGAGTGAATATACCTATAAGTCGAGCTAATTTAGTATCTTACGTTCAATTGATGTATGACAACTAGTATCTTATTAGAACTTGATAGTCGGGCTAGATGCGGCATAATGTCGCACATCGAACTGGATTTTGGTTAGCCCATCCGTGGGTGTGTGTTTATGTGGATCTAAGCCGTTACCATTTGTGTATCTTGATTCGAGATTAGATCTACTTTAATTAGTAAAATTTATGGAGTTTAAACAATGAAAAAAATGCTTCCTTTTAAATGGGCAAGAGGCACAGTAGCTTCAGCATTAATCAGTGCAGTAGCATTAGTTGGTGGAATGCCTGCAGCTGTTCAAGCTGATGAGACATGCATGTCACCTTACATGGCTAAGATTGTTGGCCAGGAAGATTATGTATATGTATGGACGTTAGGTGTTGAAGGATTGGGTGACGAGCAAGATAAGCTTGTGACAATTTCTGTAAACCCAGATGCTGATGATTATGGTGAAGTTGTCCATATCGTTTCAGTGGGCGGTCGTAACGAAGCTCATCACTCTGGTTTATCTGATGACCGTCGCTATTTATGGGCAGGTGGCTTAGATAGCAACAAGATCTTTATTTTTGATGTCCATTCAAATCCACGTCAGCCTAGCCTTCACAAAGTGATCACTGACTTTGTTGACAAGACTGGTGGCATGGTTGGCCCTCATACTTTCTATGCATTACCTGGACGTATTATGGTATCTGCCCTGTCTAACAATGTAGACCATGGTGGTCGAACTGGTATGGCCGAGTACACTAGTGAAGGCGACTTCGTTTCTGCACACTGGTTCCCAACTGACGACGATCTTCGTGGTGCTAACAAGACTGGTAATTTTGCTGACGGTTATGGATACGATGTGCGAGTGCTTCCACGACGCAACGTGATGTTAACTTCTTCATTTACTGGTTGGTCAAACTACATGATGGACTTCGGTCAAATGTTGTCTGATCCAGAAGCTATGAAACGTTTTGGTAACACAATGGTACTTTGGGACTTGCACACTCGTAAGCCTAAGAAGGTATTTGATGTACCAGGTGCACCTTTAGAAATTCGTTGTGCATGGTCTGGACTTAACAACTTCTGTTTTACTACAACTGCTCTGACTTCAAAAATCTGGTTGGTTTATGAAGACAAAGATGGTGAGTGGCAAGCAGAGGAAGTTGCTGACATCGGCGATCCTTCAAAAGTGCCTCTTCCTGTTGATATCTCAATCACCGCTGATGACCAAGGTCTTTGGGTTCAAACTTTCATGGACGGAAAGACACGTTACTTTGACATCAGTGACCCACACAATCCTAAGCAAACATATGAGCATCAAATTGGTTCACAAGTGAACATGATCTCTCAAAGCTGGGATGGTAAGCGTGCTTACTTCACTACTTCCTTGTTAGGTAACTGGGATAAGACTGGTAAAGATGATGAGCAATGGTTCAAACTGTTCCATTGGAATGGTAAGAAACTGGATCATCAGTTCACAATCGACTTCTATCAATTGAAGTTAGGTCGTGCACACCAAATGAGATTTGGCGCTTATTCGCTTTACTCTCAAAAGCCGAACTCTTCGGATACAATGTTGTCTCAAGTAGATAAATAATTGAACCGAGGTTAGGCTAGCGTTTATTACGTAAACGTAAAAGCTGTAAATAAAAAAGGCCGCCTTAGAAGGCGGCCTTTTGTTTATATAGAGGATTAAAAAGGAATGATGAAAAACGTATATCTGGTTTGTTTTTCACTAATAATTGTATCGCTATACGGATGCGATAAAACAGATAATGAAGCAGAACATTCTGCGGTATTGTCTAGTCATGAAGATCAAGTTCTTCTTCATGCACCAGGGTGGGGTGATATGCAATTTGAATTGCCTGAGCCTGGGACTTATGAGTTACCTCCGTTTGGAAAGGCCGCCGACGGTGATGTGTTAACAGATGAAGGCGAGCAGAAACGTCTATCAGAATTTTATGGAGATAAAGTTGTTCTTCTTAGCTTTATGTTTACGCAATGTTCTGATTTAAATGGTTGCCCGCTTGTAACAGCAGTCTACTATAAATTAAAAGAGGCATTGAAAGACGACCCCGAATTATCGGACCAACTCAGGTTGGTGAGTTTGAGTTTCGATCCAAAATATGACACGCCCGAAGTGATGAAATTTTATGGTCAAGGAAGTAAAGACTTTGGTGGTCCTGAATGGCAGTTTTTAACCACAGCATCTCATAATGAATTAGATCCAATTACGCAAAGTTTTGGGCAATATGTCAATCAAGAATACGATGAAGAAGGGAACCCTACAAATAGCTTTGCACATATTTTAAGAGTGTTTCTAATTGATAAGCAAGGTAATAAAAGAACCCAATACAGTGCAAGCTTTTTACATGATCAATCTATAATTGCAGACTTGAAAACATTAATAATGGAAGAGCAAGATAGCTAGCTTGAAATGAAACTTGATTATTTAAAATTGCGCCACTGGATTCTAGTTTTATTTGGCTGTTGTGTATATGTAAGTGCATCTACCTTTCTCATTGCTAATGCTAGTAATGAAGATATTAATGAAGATGCTATATTCGGACCAGGCGATCGTAAACATGGTTATGATGAAGAAACTTATGTCACTAATTCGCTAAGTGTAACAGCGCGAAAAGGTAAGCAAGCAGACTTACTTCAATTTGTTTATCAAACACCTCTTGGGTTGCCAAAAATGAAGATGCCTGATGGCAATCCCGTGACTGAAGAGAAGGTTAGCTTAGGTCGTCGGCTCTTCTTTGATCGTCGTTTATCTCATAACGATACATTCTCTTGTGCTATCTGCCATATACCTGAACAAGGTTATGCTAATAATGAGTTAGCCACAGCAATTGGTTTTGAAGGTCGTAGTGTTAAGCGCAATAGCCCAACAATTTATAACGTGGGTTACTTCGATATATTTTTCCACGATGGGAGAGAAGATAGTTTAGAGCAACAAGTATGGTCACCACTTCTTGCTATGAATGAAATGGCAAATCCTTCTATAGGTTATGTTATCAATAAGATAAAAGGCATCAAAGAATACGAAGGACTGTTTGAAGAAGCCTTTGATGGTAAAGGCCCCACTATGGAGACGGTGGGAGAGGCATTAGCAAGTTACCAGAGAACGTTGAATTCAGGTAACTCAAGATTTGATCAATGGTATTATGGTAAACAAGAAGATGCATTGACCAAAGATGAAAAGGCAGGTTTTGCACTATTTACGGGCAAAGCTAAGTGTTCAGCTTGTCATTTGATCAATGAGGAATACGCATTATTCACTGATCAATTACTGCATAATACAGGTCATGGCTACAATGTTTCTATGGGTGTTAAACCCAAGCAAACACGAGTGCAGTTGGCGCCTGGCGTTTTTGTGAATGTTGATAATGAAGTCATAGATTCTGTTCGGCAAACACCTAAGCAGAATGATGTAGGTCTATACACAATTACACAAAACCCATTTGATCGTTGGAAATTTAGAACACCTATCTTACGCAATATCTCGCTTACAGCGCCTTATATGCATGATGGTGCGTTTACTAATTTGCGTCAGGTTGTCGAGTTTTACAATCAGGGTGGTGTGCCTAATGAGCTGCTTAGTCCGTTGATACAGCCCTTGAATTTGACTGAACAAGAAATAGATCAGCTGGTTGACTTTATGAATGCTTTAACGGGCGATAATATTCAAATCCTGGTGGCAGATGGATTTGCAGCACCTATTGGTGATATTCGTTCACAAGATCCTAACTGGGCACATGATTCAGAATTTAAAGTGAAATAGATGAGAGATATGAAACTAAAATTTATTGCTAGCATTGTCTTAATTTTTGTATGCTCTATAGCAAATGCGGATAGATTATTAGATGCGATGCCGCGTACCATGCATGCTGAAAACTTTTCGCTGCCTTATTCCACGGGTGGTAAATTTAATCTTGAGGACTTGCAAGGTAAGTTTGTATTAGTAAATTTTTGGACTACAAAATGCACTGTATGTCGTACTGAATTGTCATTAATGCAGGACTTGTTAGATCAGCTCGCTGAAGAAAATATCTTGCAGGTAGTTGCCGTGCATGCTGGTCCAGATGTCATTGGCGTGAATGAACATTTAGAGCTTTCTCCAGTAAGCTACCCAGTAGTTATGGATATCAATTTAGAGTTAGGACATTGGGGTGTGCCGAGCTTGCCAACATCCTATTTGCTGACACCGGAAGGTAATTTTGCTTATCGAGCGGTAGGCTCAAGATTGTGGAATTCGCCTCCAATGGTGGATTTTTTAAAGAAAGTCTTTGTGGATTACGAGGAAACTAAAGTATCTGAGAAATAAGCCAGATAAATGGCTATCTAATAAGGGTTGGCCAAGTGTTTCGAAACGAACTTAATTATAATATTTGACTCTACTAACGTATATATTAAATACAAAGCGGTAATTATGAAGTGTAGTTCTAGCAGTAAGAGAAATTTCGTTAAATCAGGTGCTCTATTAACAGCGCTTATCTTCGTCATAGTTGTAATGATATCTTTGTCGCATGCAGATGGTTTGATGGACAAAATATCTGGCTCAAAAGCATCAAACTTTACTCTTATGAGCGCGCATGGATCAGATATCAGCTTATCTGATTATGAGGGTAAATTTGTACTACTCAATTTCTGGGCAACTTGGTGTCCACCCTGCATAAAAGAAATGCCTGCGCTGAATGATTTGCATAATAAGTTAAATTCTAGCAATGGATTGAAAGTGGTTGGTGTACATGTTGGTCCAGCATTAGCCACAGTAAAACAATTTTTAAAAGATAATCCAGTCGATTTCGATATTGTTATTGATAAAAATATGTCATTGTCTAATTGGGAAGTCTCAGGTTTGCCAACTACATTTCTTATTAGCCCTTCCGGTAAATTGATTTATAAGGCCACAGGTGAACGCGATTGGAATTCAGGTGAAATGGTTGATTTTCTACGTGGCATTATGAAAGAGTATGAGCGTTTAGCGACTGCTGATGCTGACTCAGACAAAGGGTAATATTTAATATTGTGTCTGAATATCGTATTGAAATCCGTGACGCAGTTTTGTCATATTTACAAATCGAATTCTCAGATTTCGAGATTCAAGAAGAACAAGATAAAGAAAGTTATTGCTTTCGACTAATTAATCAAACCGATTCGCACTTTATTCGCGTGATGTACTCTGCTACCCAAAGCCGAGACGCGAATGAAATTGGACCTCAGCTAGAACAATATGCCGTAGCGAGCACGATGAGAGGATTGGGTGATTTTCCTGTAGTCGTGACTGAGCAGGGATGTATATTTGGTTCACCTTGAAAGCAACAGCTGCTGTTTGTTCTGCTCATGACGCTTTCAAAGTAAATACATTGGCACCTTGCTTTATAAAAAATCTTAGTCTGTTCCTGATTCTTTCTCATTGTCAGTTGGGTAAAACTTCCTGATACACATTATCAATTATAATTTGATTATGTTTCCTGGCTTGTTGGCTTTATATACTACCTAGA
The DNA here is from genome assembly GCA_033344735.1 of Gammaproteobacteria bacterium. Classification (NCBI taxonomy): domain Bacteria; kingdom Pseudomonadati; phylum Pseudomonadota; class Gammaproteobacteria; species Gammaproteobacteria bacterium. The sequence goes on along the minus strand of JAWPMW010000001.1, from coordinate 912,771 downwards.
TTGTGAATAATACTTACATATACTTGTACGAATGGACTTTTAAGCAATTAAAGTCTTATACCAATCATAAGGATTGACAATGAAGGCAATTGGCTATTTACATCCTAAATCAATCGATGAGGCAGATGCGCTAGTCGATATTGAAATACCCACACCTCAAGCACAAGGTCGAGACTTATTAGTCAAAGTGCAGGCTGTTTCTGTTAATCCCGTGGATACTAAAGTACGCGCATCGGCATCACCCGAACCAGGCCAGTATAAAATACTTGGATGGGATGCAGTGGGCGAAGTTGTCGCTATTGGTAATGATGTAGAGTTATTTAAAGTGGGTGACAAGGTCTGGTATGCCGGAGATATTACTCGCGCTGGGTCAAATGCAGAATATCAATTAGTGGATGAACGGATCGTGGGTAAAAAGCCAGCCTCGCTATCAAATACCGAAGCGGCAGCGATGCCATTAACTGCCATTACAGCTTGGGAAATATTGTTTGATCGTTTTGGTTTCACTCTATCAAGCAAAGACAATCACGTTGATGGGCATGCATCACCCAAGTCAAGCATATTAATTATTGGTGCTGCAGGCGGGGTAGGTTCGATATTAACTCAATTGGCTGTGCAACTGATAAATGCAACAATTATTGGCACTGCCTCAAGGCAACAGAGCCAAGATTGGGTAAGCGAATTAGGTGCAAACCATGTAATTAATCATCACAAACCTTTCAAGCAGCAATTGAATGATATGGGGATCAATCATGTCACTCACGTTATCAGCCTTACCCATACTGATCAGCATTTTGATCAAATAGTTGAAGTACTAGCACCACAAGGAAAATTAGCGTTAATTGACGACCCTCAAGATCATATTGATATTAAGAAGCTAAAAATGAAATCAATTTCTTTGCACTGGGAATTTATGTATACCCGTTCTATGTTTGTAACGGAAGATATGCAAAAGCAACATGAACTACTAAATAAGGTTGCTGAGTTGGTCGATAGTGGAGTGATTAAATCCACCTTGGGTGAAAATTATGGTGTTATTAATGCTGAGAATCTTAAACGAGCCCATACTCATATTGAAAGTAATCAAGCAGTGGGAAAAGTTGTCCTTGAGAGTTTTTAAGGTGTTTAATAAACAATTAAGACGCACCAAAATTCCTCAAATTTAGGTTTTTGGTGCGCGTTTTTGTTTAGCAATTAATTATTCTGATGTTGTTGGGTCAATTACTGATTTGATTTCAGCAATGCTATTAGCAGGGAAACCGCCTTCCTGGGCATGTTTGCGAATTTCTTCTTCATTGGGTGCGATATAGGTGCAATAAACTTTATCTTGTGTGACGAAGCTTTCTACCCATTGAATTTGTGGGCCCATGTTTTTAAGAATGCTGCAAGACTTTTGTGAAATGCCTTGTAGGTCTGCTGCAGTTAGACTTCCTGCATCTGGAATTTCTCTTTCGATAATGTATTTTGGCATGATTTCCTCCTGTTTTTTTTCTTATAGTGTCGTTATTTGTTTAAAATATCAATCTTTAATGTGTCTGTGATTAGCCAATCCAAACTAGTAGCTCGCCTTGACCACCAACGGCGATATCACCTTGATATCGTTGCACACGGCGTCGCATGGGATGTAAAGATTGGAAGCGGCTTTCGAAGCGACGCAGTTCGTGTAGTAATAAAGTCAGGTAGCCAAGATTGTGTCGGCCATAATCTTTAAAGCCTGTGCTCATATCTTCGGGTTTGTGAGGCAACAGTAAGGTGCCGCGTCGCATGCCAACGCCGACTTGTTTGCCAATGCCTCCTAAATTAGTAATGGTACCGGCAATCATTCGACTTGCACAGTAGTCGCCGATATCACCTTCAACCATTATCAGGCCACGGCGCATCAAGTCACCTGTAAAATCACCAGAATTTCCATGTACTAATAAAGTCCCTCCAGACATACCTTTTTTCGTGCCAGCCATGGCGCTACCCGCATAGTGTCCACAGTTACCATCAATTTTGATGATGCCTTTTCTCATGTTGCTGGCTGTGTAGTCTAAGGTGTTGCCTTTAATTTTTAATTTGCCACCAGCCAATTGGGCGCCAGTATAATGCCCACAATCACCTTCAACTTTAATTTTATGTTTGGCTTGAAGTTCAAATCCAATATAATCCATTTTGTCATGGCTATTTTCTAATACTACTGAGTCAGAAAAATCATCAGCGGAAATATCAAATAAATCACCTATGGGGATTTGTTGGTTACCAATAAAAATAGAATGGCTTTTGACTTGATCTGCCGAGCTTGACTGATTTAACGCTTCACTTAACCAGCGCATATCAATGCGCATTTGAGTTGAGCCTTTATATGTAACGAGTGTATGACTCATGCATGATTTCTCTTAAGTGAAAATGATGGGGCCCTAATTTGCCGCCGTAATTGCCCCCTGTTATTTTTTCAATGCCTTGAGATTTGCCTAGATCACATACCGCTTCAATGCCATGGTGCATTGCATTGAAAACATCCTCTTTAGAGAGTCCATCAACAACAATTTCCATCACGGCTTCAATATTTTTATCTAACGCGCTATCAGGTTCGCCTTTTAACGTAGGGCAGAATGGGTGGTTTGTGGAGGCACTTAAAAACTTATATTTTGAACCGACTTTTGAACCAGAACGTACACCACCGCCAGGGAATGGGAGAATAATATTCGATAGCATACCCATGGCATCAATGGCTGCTTCACATGCCAGTAATGCTTGTGAAATGCTGCGCGCCATGACTAATATGTTGCCACCTCCAATTGCGCTTTGGTAGCCAGTGGTTTCTTCACATAAAAACTCACCATCCATGACTGGGATTCTCCAGAATCTTTTGTTGCCAATCATTTTTGAGGTTTGATGACCATCACCGAAGTAGCGTAAGTTTTTGCCTAGGGCAATTTGTTTGTCCGGTTCGCCTTGCATGCCTGAAAACACTGCCGTTGTTGGACAAGTTAAAACACACTGACCAATACGGGTCTGTAATTGCTTTTCTAATGTTTTGCTGTCAGTTGCAAATAATAATACTGATACACCGGGTCTGCCATCAGGAGTTTCATGATTACCCACCATTCTTTCAATACCAGCTTCAACTTTGCAGCCAATCACAGAGGTAGCAAAGCCTGTCATGGTTTCAGCAGCATGACGGGCCCATTTAAAATTAATTGCGGTAATAATGACACGCGTGGCACGCATCGAGAACGCTTCGGAAAACGTATCGTCAATTACTACACCATTAACAATCATATCCATATTATTACTTACAAGGGTGAATTTCTATTTCGCTACCAATGCATTCTACCATTTCATCATTAGAAATTTTGAAATTTGGCATCGATATCGTTTGGTAGTCATCAAAGTATTTTGTTAATGGCTTTTCAATAGAGGCATCATAGTCTGGTTTCACCACGTGAGTGACTCCTATAACAGTTTTGATGACTTCGCCATCTTTGACTATTTGCATACCATTTTTAAATACCATCGAAGGTTTAGCAAACATTTGTTCAATATCATTTTGTTTGCGATAAATTGTAATATTCGCTGTGGCGCCTTCTCCTAAATGACCTTGGCTAGTCAGGCCAAGAATCTTTGCAGGTGCGGCCCGTGTCATAACAGCAATTTCATACAAACTATATTCTCTATCCATGGAAGCTAAGTTAGACATTTTTTGTGCTTCGACATGAATCATACTGAACACATCATTTCTGAAGGATCTATCCATTAATAATTTGATCAGGTGAGGGTAGCTTGTAAATGGTGCACCATTAGGATGGTCGGTAGTTAGGAATACACGCCATGGATCATTGACTTGTAAAAATATTTCTAAACCAATGGCCCATTGCAAGGCATTAACAAAACTTTTGTCTTTATATTTGAATGGAATCACGCCACATCCTGCTTCACATTCGATATCCATCACAGTCCACTTTTTTGGACTCGCATGTTCATGACCAAAATACTGCATCATAGTATCGCCTGATGTTGTAATCGTTTGACCGAACATAATTTGACCGACATCTGCGGTAACATTAGGTGTGCTATTTATCGCTTCAGCAATCTCACAAGCTGCAGAAGAAAAATTGTAATCTCCTTCCGCTCCATAACTATGGAACTGAATGTGTGTTAGGTGGATGGGCAAACCTTCTGCCGCCGACATCGTGGCTAGTGTCGATTTAAAATTACCTGGAATACCTAAGTTACTAGCATGCACATGCAGTGGGTGTGGAATACCTAGTTCATGGACGGCACGACTAAGTTTGTTAATTATATATCTTGGAGTTATTCCTGCTGGACTTATTTCATCTACATCAAGGCGTCGCTGATTGAACTTAAAGGCGTGTATACCTCCTGCATTTACTACTTTAATGCCTATGCATTGACTCGCATGCAGAATCCAGGCGACATAATCATTTATGGTGGATTGACGGACGCCGTCTTGCAACATATTAAGCAAAAAATCATCGTTGCCTAATAAAACATAACCGCCTTTATCTACCATCGGTGTGTCGGCCATCTCCATATGTGCTTGGCGCGCATTAACGGGAAGTACTGCAGGTTCAAAGCACGCGGTGTAACCCATTTCTGCATAACGATAACCGGCAGTGAATGTAGATGGAATGATGTGCCCATTACCAGATCGGCGAATATCATTTCCATAATCTGGGTGAGCATGTTCGTCTTCTAACATCATGGTACGTGCAATATTAACTTTGCCTCCACCGATGTGAGTATGTAAATCAATGGCTCCAGCCATCACAATACAATCTGATAAATCGAATGTTTGTGTAACTTTTTCATTTTCAGGTAATACATGGGTGATTTTCCCATCGACGATATACAAATCCTGTTTTACACCATCAATTTGGTGTGCAGGATCATAAATTTCTCCACCTGTAAGTTTGATTGCCATCGTTCCCTCTATAGCATTCCAGTAATTTTTATTAATACGTCCTGTGCTGTAGGTAAATCTACACTGCGAATTTTTTGTAAAGGCAGTGTCGCGACACTATCTGTTCGGCATGCAAGTCCGCGAGTATCTATTCCAGGCACACCAACAGGGATAAATACAGCAGAATCATTATCTATCTTCATTTTTGGATGCCCAATTACAATAGTCGGTATGTCCGTCTTTGGTGGTGTGTCATCTGGGCTGTATGTTGCAACCCATACTAAACAATCGGCTTCTTTGTTTTCTAACATTGACATACCGTTATACAACAGCGGGTCATGGATAGGAGCGCCAGTAGAAAAACTAATTGGTAAGGGAACTCCTGTCTGCCAAGTTGCGACTTGGCTTGCAGTAATTTCTCCTTTTGAGCCCCCTAAAGGTAATCCCACACAACGATGTGTTTTCATGATGGCTCTAATCATCATTGTCAGTGCTTGTACTGTTTGTTCGGCAATGTCATTGTCGAACAAACCTGTGTTCCAAACCATTGTGGTGTAGTTACTGCTTAGCATTGTTTGATAAATACTAATTAGTGCTTTTGTGTCATCATCATGCAGTTCGCTGGGATCTGGGTTGTCATGAACAACGCGTTGCAGATTTTGAATAATACTGTCTAGTGAAAGAGCATTCAGTTTTAAGTATTGAATATTTTTTTGGTTAAATTCTATAGGACTTGTAGCTATCTGCGAGTCAATAATAGTTATCGTTTTATTAATTGTGCTGTTGTTGCCTAAGGTTTTCTTTGGAGAAAGTATGCGGTCTAGGAAACGTGGAAACCGGTTTAACACTTCTGACCCAAATATAATGACATTGTCTGCTCGGTTACGTGCTTCAGCTAATGTTGTTTTAACTTTACCATGTCTCTGCATAACGGCTACATTGGCTATCATTCCTGACCCATTAGCATGGTCAATAACACCTTGAAGCTTGTCTGTTAATGCAACTGCTTCCCGGCAACTCTGCACATCAGCTATTAGGCCACTTACAAGAGTTTGTTTGCTGGAATTTAAAAGCTCTGATGCTTTTTTGATCGCATCATCTAAAGATGTTTTTTTACCATCTACAATAGGTGTGAAGAGCGTAGACTCTTCAAAAGATGCATCTTCATAGGCTTTCATGCAATGTTTGTCGAGTGCATTAACAGGCTTCAACACAGACCCATTTACATCTATCGATAAATCATCGCAAAGTATTCCACAATGAGGGCAGGTGACATTTTCAAATTGCATGTATGTAATTCTAAAGTGAGGTGATGGTTGTTTCGAGTACTATCGTTATTTACTATCTGCTGCTCTCTGTAAAAAGTGACTATGTGAGTTAGATTGTTCGGGTATTTGCTAGTTTGAACTAGCCAGTTGAGTGTAAAATAGAGCCACCAAGTGAAAACAGAAATCTATTAGTAAGAATACTGATGTTATACCACAAAAATCAAAATGTTACCGTAAGGTCTCCTGCAAGATTGCACCTTGGATTTGTTGATCTCGGAGGTGCGCTGGGTCGAAAGTTTATAAGCGCTGGTGTAACCATAGATGGTTTTAGTACTGAATTAACTATAAAAGCTGCTAAAAAATTTGAAGCACAGGGAGAATGTTCTGAGCGAGCATTAGATTTTGCTCGAGAATTATTCGAAAAATGGAACCTAGATGGTGGTTGCCATATAACTGTGCGTCGCTCGATTCCTGAACATTCAGGATTGGGTTCGGGAACCCAGCTTGCTCTCTGTGTGGGTGCTGGTGTTGCCAATTTATTTGATTATGAAATTGATGCTGTAGGAATTGCACAGGAATTAGGCCGAGGCGCACGTTCCGGTATTGGTGTGGCTGCATTTCAACAAGGTGGGATGATAATTGATGGTGGTCGAGGCAGTAAAACGCGAGTGCCTCCTACAATAGTCAGGCATCCTTTTCCGGAGGCATGGAGAATTCTTATAATTCAGGATGAGAGTGATTTAGGACTACATGGTGCGCCAGAAGCAGATGCATTCTCAACCTTGCCTAGATTTTCTGATTCATGTGCTGGATTTTTGTCTAGGCAAGTCTTGGCTAGAATTTTACCGGGACTAATAGAAAATAATATTCAAGAATTTGGTTTGGGAGTGCGTGAAATTCAACAGCGAGTAGGTGATTATTTCGCTCCTGCACAAGGTGGTAGGTATACTAGTGCTGCTGCTGCTGAGGTGATCGAGTATCTGATCAAGAAGGACATTCCAGGAGTTGGTCAAAGCTCGTGGGGGCCCACTGGATTTGCATTTTTTGATAGTGATACCGCCGCTCACACAATGATGAGAGAATGCCAAAATCAGTTTACTCATCTAACACAACTCAGTTATAAAGTTGTGAAAGGCAACAACGTAGGTTCTGTCGTTACCATTTCAGAAAATGGTCAGCAGAACCAAACTACTCAAAACACTGGGTAAATTAAACTAGATTCAAGCTAATTCTTCGCATGCTAGTAAAATTAGCATGCGAAATATATTGACTACGATAACATTGGGATAAACAAAAGAGAGAGATATTACACATGGAAAAAGCATATATTTTACATATGATCACGGCAGCTAAGAATTTGAGCCCATTCGACGTCAATATGGCAATTGATGCAGGTTGGACAAATTGTTTGCCATATATAAATGTCGAAAATGATGAGGTTCAAGCGCTAGTGCAAGATGCCATTTTCTCTCGTGGTCCAAGTGGAGTGAAAAGAACAGGAATCTTCTTTGGTGGTCGCGATATGCATACTGCGATGGATATGATGCAAATTTGTCGGGAGTCTATGGTGCCACCTTTTGAAGTGTCTGCGTTTGCGGATCCAAGTGGTGCATTTACAACGGCTGCAGGTATGGTCGCTAAAGTAGAAAAAGCCCTAAAAGATGTTCATGGAACTGATTTAAAAGATAAATGTGTTGTTGCTTTGGGTGGTACAGGCCCTGTCGGTATGGCAGCAGCAGTCATTGCAGCCAAAGCTGGCGCAGATGTTCAGATTATGGGGCGTAAAAAAGATAAAGCGCAACGTGTTGCCGGTATCTGTAATGCAGAATACGGCTCAGAAATTACCGGCATCAGAGGTGAAGCCAACGAACATATTGATGATATTCTGGATGAGGTTGATGTGGTATTTGCAACAGCGGCTGCCGGCGTGCAAGTTATGAATGAAAATCAGGTTAAAAGCGCAACCCGTCTTAAAGTAGCCGCCGATGTGAATGCAGTGCCACCCACAGGTATATCTGGTCTTGATGTGATGGATGATGCTGCGCCAATAAAGGGCTCAGAGAGTGGTGCTGTTGGCATTGGGGCGTTAGCAATAGGAAATGCGAAATACCAGACTCAGCACAGATTGTTAAAGCAAATGTGTGAGGAAGATAAGCCAGTTTATCTTCACTTTGAACATGCGTTTGAAGTAGCACGTGATTACGTGAACGGAAAGTAATCAATAGTTAGTCATTCCCAGGTATTAATCATTATTGCCCATTCGGCGCGCGCTCTCTCAGAGTCTGCGCGCCGAGCGGGTTATGGTGTGGTGGCGGTTGATGCCTTTGCGGATATTGATACCATTGCCGTTTGCCAAGAATGCTGGTGTGTCCCTCTTAATTCAGGTGAATTTGAAGCTAGTAAATTAAGCACTTGTCTAAGTCGTCTTAAGACTAATTATTCGAATGCTAAGATCATACTTGGTGCCGGTTCTGAGCATTTTGCAGGCTTAATTGAGTCTATCGAAGGTTGGACGCTATTAAGTAGTGATATCTCAACTTTGTCTAAAGTAAATCGCCCAAAAGAATTTTTCCGAGCCCTCACCGATTTGAATATTCCTTTCCCCGAGATCAATTTCAACATTGCTCCAGCAGCCAACGACTGGCTCTATAAGCGACCGTCAAGTTGTGGTGGAGTAGGTATTTCACGTTCAAATAGTTTACGTATTGAAGCGTTAAGTGGTTATTGGCAACGGGAAATGGTGGGAGTGTCGATGTCTGCTTTATGCATTTCAGATCAACGAGAACACGTAATTATTGGTATTAATCAACAATATGTAAATTCAAATTTCGATGCATTGCCATATCTATATGAGGGTGCGCTGGCCAATGCATTTATAAGTAAGGAAAATCTAATAAAAATAGAAAGTTATGTTGATAAATTAATATCTTACTTTAATCTAGTTGGTGTCTTCAGTATGGATATGGTCGTGGCTAGGGGTGAGGTTTTTGTAATAGAAATTAATCCACGAATATCAGCAAGCTACGAGCTTTATGAGCAGCTAAATCCTGGTCTGAATCTGGTTGACGCACACATCAGAGTATGTGAGGGTGAGCGGCTTTCAAATATCCTAATCAATAGTCAAAATTATGCATTGTATGGATACTTGATAATTTATGCTGATACAGATATTGAGGTTCATGGAGATATGCTTTGGCCAGACTGGGCAAAAGATAAGCCAGAATCAGGTAGATTGATATCAGTAGGAGAGCCGGTCTGTAGTGTCTATGTTGAAGCGGGAAATGATGCCGAATCAGTTCGCACACTTTTGGAAGAAAGGCGAAAGCAGATATTAAGTCTTTTAAAACAATAAATTATAATGTAAACCTAATAAATGATATTAAGTATGAATAAGCAGCCAAGTATTAATAAATTGTCCCAACCGATAGTTCAACAGTTAATTGATGGAGCTGATGCTTTGCGAGTAGGTGTGCAACAAGACAGCAGTGGAGTGACCATTGTTGATGCTGGCATTAATCACCATGGTGGTCTAGAAGCGGGTAGACTAATTAGTGAAATTTGTTTAGGGGGACTTGGTAATGTGTCGCTTACTCATACCAACACTGTTCCAAATTGGCCATTGTCTGTCTATGTGCATAGTTCAAATCCGGTACTTGCGTGCTTGGGTAGCCAATATGCTGGCTGGCAATTATCACATGGCGAAGGTAAAGACGCCTTTTATGCCTTAGGCTCTGGACCTGGTCGTGCAGCTTCACTACGTGAACCCTTGTATAAAGAATTGGCTTATGAAGACAAGAATGACAAAGTTTGTTTAGTCATGGAGGTCGATAAAAATCCACCTTCAGAATTGCTCGCAAAAATGTCTAAGCAATGTGGAGTTGATTCCAAGAACCTTACTGTAATACTCACTCCAACCAAGAGCTTAGCTGGTGTAGTTCAAGTAGTTGCTAGAGTATTAGAGACGGCTTTACATAAGACACATGAATTGAAATTCCCCTTAGAGAGAATTGTCGATGGAGCGGGTAGTGCGCCACTATGTCCTCCAATACCTGACTTTGTTCAGGCCATGGGAAGAACCAATGACTCCATTTTATTTGCAGGTCGTGTGCAGTTGTATGTCACTGGCTCCGACGATGACGCAAAAGCACTTGCCAATGACCTTCCTTCAAACACATCCAAAGACTACGGCAAGCCTTTTGCAAAAGTATTCGCAGATGCTAAGTACGACTTCTATCAAATAGATCAAATGTTATTCAGTCCTGCACAAGTGAGTGTGACTGCTATGGAGAGTGGCAACACATTCTTTGCTGGCGAAGTTAATTTAGATTTATTGAAAGAATCATTTGGTGGCTAGCAACGATCCCTGCATTGCCATCATCACTGATGATCCTGGCTGGCATGGACAACAGCTGAAAAAATCTCTTCAACAGCGTGGATATATGTCACGCTTTACACGTCTACAAGATTGTCATTTCGACTTAGATTCCGAGTCACCTCGAATAAATCTTCCTGGATTTTCCACTTTGCCTGCAGGTGTGTTTGTGCGTGGCGTGCCTGGTGGTAGTCTGGAAGAGGTAGTTTATTATTTAGATGTGTTACATGGCTTGGAATATGCCGGTGTCCCCGTCTTTAATAACACTCGTGGAATAGAACGCAGTGTTGATAAAGGCATGACGTCATATTTGCTTAAGCTGAATAAAATTGCTACGCCAAATTCTTTTATTAGTAGTGACTTACATCATATTCATAAGAAAATACGTAATTATATTGATGAAGGCAAAAAGCTGGTTCTTAAACCTATATTTGGTTCTCAAGGCAAAGGCGTACAGCTACTTGAGCATGCGTCACAATATATAGATTATTCAGAAATGCATGGTGTTATGTACATACAAGAATACGTCGATGCAGGTGAACGTGTTGGCGTTGATTATCGTGTATTTGTGATTGGTGACGAAGTTATTGCCAGTATGAAGCGGGTCGGTGAAAGTTGGATTACCAACGTGGCTCAGGGCGGTCATGTTGAGAGTATAAAACTTGATCAAGCAGTTGAGCAATTGGCGATTAATGCTACGCGTGTTACGCAGCTTGAATATGCAGGTGTAGATTTGATCAAAGATAAGCAAGGAAAATACTGGGTAACTGAGGTCAATAGTGTTCCGGCTTGGAAAGGTCTTCAACAAACTCTATCAGAGCCAGTTGTGGATGTTATTGTTACTTGTTTTCTTAAGCGCTGTGGGCTCAAACAACAGAATGACTAATAAAATTTCTGGCTATATTCAGTGCTACCAACAGGCCTGTTTACTTGAGTTACGTGCAATAAAGCCAGGAAACGTTGGTTATCATTCAAGTGGTCACGGCATGACTGTGGAACAGTTTGAGCTAAGTAGTAAAGTATCCGCTGCACCATTATTTAGTGAAAGCGCTGGTGTAGGGGAGCGTATTCTTAAAGCTGTTAAAGCTACTCAAGTTGAGGTAGCAGACAATACCAACCTAGGCATTATATTGCTGGTAGCACCAATAGCTGAGGTGCTTGTGAATGTGGGTTACAGTCAAAAGCTAAGAGATAACTTAAGTGATGTATTGTCTCGTTTGTCTATCAGTGATGCAAAACACTGCTACAAAGCCATTCAGCAAGCGATGCCGGGTGGAATGGGCGAAGTAGATGAGCAAGATATCTCAAGTGAACCTGACGTCAGTTTATTGAAGGCTATGCAGATGTCGGCTGAGAGGGACCGTATTGCTTACCAGTTTGCGAATGGTTTCTCAGATATTTTCGAACATAATTTGTCCATCTATAGAGAATATCTAGAGAAATGGGGTAGTCAGGAATGGGCTGCAACGGCTGTGTTTCTTAGTCAGTGGCTTAGAGAGCCAGATAGTCTGATAATTCGTAAAAATAGCCTATTAAAAGCACGTGAAATTAGTGATATGATTGCGCCTCTTGCCAAACAGGTGTTGGCGTCTAGAGATCCAACGGATCATGTTTCGGGGCTATTGTCATTAGACAGTGAACTGAAGAGCGCTGGAATTAATCCAGGGACGACTGCAGACTTAACAGTGGTTACTCTATTTGTAGCAATGTTAGAGAGGCAAGCATAAGGGACGAACTATAGTGTGAAGACTTACTAGTAGTTTTCATTAGGGAGGGGCCCATAACACAATTTTTATCGAAAATATTTACGGCTGTTTGTAAATAAACAATACTAATTAATTAGGAGAAATTAAATGGCAGTAGTCAACAGAGTAATGGTTGGTGAGTCACTTGTGAATGACAATGACCCATCTGGCACTATGGCAGAAATCGCTCATATCGATTTACTAATGGGCCCACGTGGTTCTGCAGTTGAGACAGCGTTCTGTAACGGTTTAGTAAATAACAAAGATGGTTTTTCTACTTTGCTAGCTGTTGTAGCACCTAACCTTCCTTGTAAGCCAAACACTATGATGTTCAATAAAGTGACCATCAAAGGCGCTACTCAAGCAGTACAAATGTTTGGTCCAGCTCAAGCGGCTGTTGCTAAAGCAGTTGCTGATAGTGTTGAAGACGGCACTATTCCAGCTGACGAAGCAGATGACATGTTTATCTGCGTTGGTGTATTTATTCACTGGGAAGCTAAGAGCGACGAAGCTATCTACGAGAATAATTACAAGGCTGTAAAAGAGTCTATCGAACGTGCTATCAAAGATGAGCCAAAAGCATCTACAGTTGTTGCACAAAAAGATTCTGCAGAGCATCCGTTCAAAGGATTCTAAGCAATTTCTTTATAGTAGTTCTAAATACCTCGGATTTAACAATCCGGGGTATTTTTTTGTCTGCGATTTAGCAGTAAAGTGTCAATATGAAATGCCAAGAATGTAACGCTGATGTCCTGCACTTAGATAACAATCACCTCAATGATTGTTGTGGCCTGACTTTGCAAGAATATGCAATTCGACATCATATGCCGTTGGACTTGTTAGTGCACGAATCTATGGTGAATGTGGTTGATGATATTGCAGATTATTCTCTGCCATCGGGTGATCCATCCAAACGAGCGTTATCTATTCTTAAAGCGTTGCAATTGTGTGGTGTGTTTGAAGAGGAAAATAGTTTTATAACTTTATCCAGTGAAATTAGACGACTTGATGAATTGCTATGGTATTTGCGTGAGTTGCAGGTTTATGGTTTTCAATATAGACAGGAATACACCTATACATCTACAAGTCATCGCGTAGTGACTAATAATTTAATTAAGACGCCCACTGCTTATTTGCATAAATTAACGTCTAATGATGATGAGTTGGACTTCGAGTTATTTCTTGCTGTGCTGATTGCGCAAGCAGGAGAGTTTCATAATGGCTATATATTTATATGTTTGCCAAATTGTGATGAAATAGATTTTCTACTGACACATTTAACTAGTGATTATCAAATTCGCTGGAAGAAGTTAGACGGTGAATTTGAAAAGCAGACATCTTTATTTAGAACCGAGTCATTGGAAGATGCGCAGCGACTGCTAGTATTAATTTCTTTGCATCTAAAAGATATACCTTGTGTATCGGAACGTTATTTTTCAGATGTACAGCATGCTGTTGTAAGTAAAGAGTTGGTGTTTGATTCTGCTCACTTTATTACTGATCATCCTGGCAAATGTGAGAATTTACATGGCGGCCGTTATACTTTGCATGTGAAGATTGAAGGACGTATTGATCCATTAACAGGATTTGTAGTGGACTATGGTTACCTCAAAGAAATTGTTAAGAAGCATGTTATAGAAAGATTAGATCATCAGAACTTAAATTTTGTGTGTGCAGATTTAGGTTGGCGTTCAAGCACAGAATTGTTGAATATATTTATCTGGGAACAGTTAATAGAGTTTTTGCCTGGCTTGGTTGAATTGCAAACCTATGAAACAACTCAATCTTTCTGTCAGTATCGTGGTCCTAGTTTAGAAGATATGCAAAAGAATAATGGCAAAACTCCACTTAAGCATTTCAGTCAGCCTGAGTTAGGCCGATCTGTATTGAGGCAGTTATTGCGCAGACATCAAAATACTAAGAGCTTAAAAGTTATTGCTAAATAATTTTCTTTAATAGTTTCTTATCAAATTTTCCTGAGTGCAGGCTGTTTGCAACTAGTATGCCTTGGATATTTAGCTGTTCTAGCTGTTTAATGTCATTGATATCTCTTGTGCCACCACCATAAAATATATTTTGATTGTTAAGTTCTTGAGATATTGTTTGAATGTACGCAAAGTTAGGGCCATTATTACTGCCTACATGACTCAGAGATAAAATTATAATCTCATTTGGCCAGGCGTTAAATTTTTGTAGTAGTGATGCAGGGCCAAGGATTTCATTATTCTTTATATCTATTGAGAGTAGTGGGTTATATTGATTAAGAAAATCCAGGTTCGTATTCAGTTCATCTATATGAGTATAGGATTCTGAGCCAATAACAGGACGCGCGTTACAGGTATTGTGCATTACTTGACCCCATAGTTCGCTCACGCGACCGAGATCGATCCAAAACTCAATATTAGGATACTTAGAACAGAGTGAAGGCCATAAATTATTATCTAATTGCTGTTTTTCTATGCAATCCAGATCAGCAATATAGATTGTTTTGAACTCAGCTAACGTTAAAATACCTTCTATTACACTACAAATATCTGGCTTATCGCAAAGTACGGAAGAAATGGATTGGTAGTTATCGCGATTACCCATCTGCGCTAGGACTACATTTCCTTGTTGATAATCTATAACCGGAATTATATTCATTACATGCGTTTATTCGTGACTGAATTCATCACTGGTGGTGGTTTTGCTAATCATCCATTACCACAAGGATTAAAACAAGAAGGCATGTTGATGCTTAGCTCGGTATTGAGGGATTGTTCTAATATAAAAGACCTTCAATTAACGACATGCCTGGATTCTCGTTTCACAATTGATAATAGTAATGTGGTCATACATACAGTTGAGAGCTCTACAGATTACATTAAACAAGTATCCTATTTGGCAGCAGGCAGTGATTACACATGGGTGATTGCACCTGAAAGTTCAGGAATACTAGAATCGATTGTCACGCAATTAAATTATGATGGTGTTTCCACAATAAATTGTGATGCTGAAAGCATTAGAATTACAGGAGATAAAATTAAGTGTACTTCATTTCTGTTAAATGTAGGAATTCCTTCAGCAGTTAATTTATCAGTTGAGGAGGCAAATATTTTCACTAGCAAGACAGTGATTAAGAATCGTTTTGGAGTAGGTTGTGAGGGTTTAAAAATATGTGACTCAGGTGCTTCTGCGTTAGAATATATCGATGATTTTAATCAATGGGTTGTACAACCTTATATTTTTGGCGAACATTTAAGTTTGTCCTTACTATGTAGTTCAGGGCAAGCTAAAATACTTGCATGTAATAAACAAATATTTTCTGGCGAACTGGAGCCAAAATTAGAAGCATGTCTCGTCAATGCTTTACCTATTGATAAGCAGATGGAGACACTTGCAAATAAAATTGCTACAGCGTTTCCTGGTTTGGCCTCTTATGTTGGAGTAGATATAATCGCAAGTGATGATGGTTATGTTGTTATAGATATTAATCCGCGATTGACTTCTTCTTATGCGGGCTTAAGTGAAGTCTTGAATATTAATCCAGCGGAAGTATGCATGAACACTATTATAAAAGGGAAGCTGCCTGAAGAAGTAATTTGTAATAGTCAAATTGCAGAGGTGTGCTTTGATTGATGACGTATTAACAAGAGCTGGTTGGGATATTGGTGGTGCGCATGTAAAGTTGGCATATATTGAAGACAATGAGCTATTTGTCCATCAATGGGATTGTCCGCTATGGAAGGGATTGGATGAATTAGTGTCGATTATTCATAAAGCAAAAATTTTAATTCCAGAAAGCATTATTAATCATCATGTCACCATGACCGGAGAGTTGGTTGATGTTTTTATTTCTAGAGAACAAGGAGTACAAGAAATTATGCGTGTATTCTTTGAGCAATTTCCTTTAGATGATAATGTCAGAATCTTTTCAAGGACAGGTTTAGTTGATCATAAAACAGCATTACTAGATACGTTATCAATCGCTTCAGCAAACTGGATAGCCAGTGGTCTCTGCGTCGGTCGTAACAATGACGATATTATTTTTGTCGATATCGGTAGTACTACAACAGATGTATTATCTGTTAAGGGAGGACAATTAGAGCTTAATGGCTTGTCAGACTTTGAAAGACTTTGTACTAGCGAGCTTGTTTATACTGGAGTAGTTCGTAGTTGTGTTAACACGATATGTCAAAAAATTCCTTATAAGGGAAGTTTTGTTCCGCTAATGGCTGAATATTTCGCTGTTTCTGCAGATATTTATAGAATATTGGGTTGGCTGCCGGATCATGCTGATTATGGTAATACAACAGATGGTCAACCTAAGGATAAAACATCGAGTATGCGGCGTTTAGCTCGTATGATTGGTGAAGATTATAGAGAACAAGATAAAGAAAACTGGATTTCAGTTGCAGAATATATTGCTATCCAACAAATGAAAATGGTTGAAGAGAGCATTAAAAATCAGGTTAAAACTCATGACGATAAACCCAAAATTGTTGGAGCCGGCATTGGCAGATTTTTAATTAAAAAAATTGCTAATGAATTGTTGCTTGATTATCAAGAATTTGCTCAATACATTATTCCGCCTGGGCTAAACTATGATGCTAATTGTTCAGATTGTGCGCCTGCTGTTGCGCTTGTTTTTCAATCGTAACTTTTATGCCTGGAATTTCTAAAATTACAAGCGTTGAAGTCCCATATTTTGAGGACGTTGCGCCAATTTTTTCATCATTTGCTCAATTACCTTGGGCGATATTTCTTGATAGTGGACGGCCAATGAGTAAATTTGGCCGTTATGAGATATTTTCAGCTTATCCCAAAAAAACATTTGTCACTCAAGGGAGATTAACTACCATTACTTCAGGGGGTAATCAGCAAATGGTGCCAGATGACCCTTTTGACTTGTTAGCAAGTGAGCTTTCTAGGAATTATATTGAATCAGATGATTTTCCATTTTCGGGTGGTGCATTAGGTTTTTTTTCTTACGATTTAGGAAGAAGAATAGAAAGCATCCCCAACTCGGCTATAGATGATATTGGTATTCCTGAGATGGCTGTTGGGATTTATCATTGGGCATACATAGCAGATCATATTGGTAAAAAAGCAATGGTGGTGGGCAATCTTTCTGAGCCACGTGTACGATTGAATTGGCAAGATATTATTGAAAAAGTTAGTAGTCAGAAAAATATAGTCCAGTACAGCAATAGCTATAGAGCTTTAAATAAAATTCAATCTAATATGACTGCTGAACAATATAAAGAAAAATTTTCTTCAGTTAAAAACTATATAGGTTCTGGTGATTGCTACCAAGTAAATCTGGCTCAGCGATTTACCGTGAATGTTGAAGGTGATTCTTGGTCAGGTTATCAACGGTTACGTAAAATCAATCCTTCTCCATTTAGTGCTTATATAAATATTCCTGAATGCAAAATATTGAGTGTTTCTCCAGAAAGATTTTTGCAAGTTAATGGCGATGTGGTTATAACAAAACCAATAAAAGGCACTAGGCCAAGATCTAATGATACTAAGATTGATCAAAAGTTACAGGAAGAATTGGTAAAAAGCACAAAAGACCGTGCAGAAAATGTAATGATCGTGGATCTGTTAAGAAATGATCTAAGTAAGTGTTGTGAGATAAATACTGTGAAGGTGACTAAATTGTTTGATATAGAAAGCTATCCAACGGTGCATCATTTGGTAAGTACTATTGAAGGTAAATTGCCAAGCAAAACATCTCCAGTAGAATTGTTGCGTGAATGTTTTCCTGGTGGTTCAATCACAGGCGCACCTAAGATCAGAGCTATGGAGATTATAGAAGAACTAGAACCTCATCGACGTGGATTATATTGTGGAAGTGTTGGATATATTGGCTTTAATAGAAAAATGGATACAAATATTGCAATAAGAACTGTAATACAAAAACATAATCAAGCATATTTTTATGCTGGTGGTGGGTTGGTTTGGGATTCTAAGGTTGATGAAGAATACCAAGAGACATTTGATAAAGCTGCTGCAATATTTAGGTTCTTTGAGCAATAGTGATTATTATAAAAATTGGTGGAAGTCTATATTCTTCAAGCTACTTGAAAGAGTGGTGTGATCAACTTGCTGGTATTAAAGTACCTATAATTATTGTTCCTGGTGGTGGGCCATTTGCAGATCAAGTACGTGATGTTGATAATAAATGGCATTTATCGGATAACACAGCTCATAATATGGCAGTAATGGGGATGCAGCAATTTGGCTGTCTGTTGATTAACATTAATAATAAGTTATCACCATTAGAATCTTCTAATAATTTATTTGCAGATAAGCCTTATGTGTGGTTGCCCTACCAAGATCTATCAACAGAATGCGACTATCCAAGGAATTGGCAAATCACATCAGATTCTCTTGCTGTATGGCTAGCATGTAAGATGTCTGCGAGTCATTTATGTCTGGTCAAGTCTGCTCAAATAGATATTTACTCAACTGATCAATATATATCAACAGAATTAGTTGACAGTTATTTTTCTGATGCTACGAAAAACTATTCCGGTCAAATACATTTTTATCATGCTTCTCAGTCCCAACATTTTATCTCTGACATAAATAATGGAAAATTCAACTGATTTACATCCATTCGAAACACTAGATCCGAGTTTTATTTTAGACGCGGTGGATAGCGTGGGATTTAAAACGGATGGGCGAGTAACAATTCTCAATAGTTATGAGAATAGAGTGTATCAAATTGGTATTGATGAGGCTGAACCTGTTATTGCCAAATTCTATCGCCCTGGGCGATGGACAAATGAGCAGATTCAAGAAGAACATTATTATTGTTATGAGTTGGCTGAAGCTGAACTACCTGTTGTTGCACCAATTAAAAATAAACAGAAAATTAGTTTATTTGAATACGGGAATTTTCGTTTTTCTTTATATCCACGAAAAGGAGGAAGGGCACCAGAATTAGATAATCTTGATAATTTAATTATTCTTGGGCGATTTCTTGCGCGTATTCATATGATAGGGGCTTCAGTATCCTTTGAATTTCGTCCAATAATTAATAGCCAAAGTTATGGTCATGAAAGTGTTAAATATATAAATGAAAATTTTATTCCAGATGAATTGAAAGTTGCGTATGAAACTTTAACGGATGATCTATTAAAGTTAATAGATTCGATAATGGATGACGCTAAAGATATGAAATTTATTAGAGCGCATGGAGATTGCCATATCGGGAATATGCTTTGGCGTGATGAACTTCCTCATTTTATAGATTTTGATGATTCAAGAATGGCACCGGCAATCCAAGATATCTGGATGTTATTGTCTGGTGATCGAAATGAGCAACAAATACAGCTGCGTGAAATAATAGAAGGGTATAATGAGTTTGCTGATTTTGATATAAATGAGTTAAAGCTAATTGAGAGTTTGCGTACTTTGCGAATGCTTCACTTTTCTGCATGGTTAGCGCGCCGCTGGGACGACCCAGCTTTTCCGCTAGGATTTCCGTGGTTTAATACGGCTCGTTATTGGGAAGAACACATTCTAAATTTGCGTGAGCAGTTATTTAACTTGCAAGAAGATGCAATTGATTTGTATTCTTGAGTAATAAATATACTGGTCAATTACCAACATTGACCAGTAGTATCGGTCCCGCCATTAGCAGAAGTTTTTTCACCGCGGTTATTAATTGTCATTGTGCTGCACTTAGCATCACCTGACTGACCACCGATTGCCGTTGCCGTTGCTGTAAAGCATGAGTTAACAGCACCGCTTACACATGCTCCAGGGATTGCTATAGCAATATTATAGAATCCTTCTTCTGATACATATGGATTAGCACCAAAGCCTAATTCAGTATTAATATCATTAGAATAAGAAAAATTTCGTGTAAAGAAGCGTTCTTGTGCTTGGGCAACTTGTAATAATGCAGCCATACCATCTGAGCGTCTGCCTTTCCTCATTTGTTCTGTGTATGCTGGTAGTGCAATGCTGGCTAAGATGCCAACAATGACTATGACAATCATTAATTCGATCAAAGTAAAACCTTGGTTGAATTTATGATTAGAAAATGAGTTTTTCACATATGCTTTCATTATACATCCTTATAATTGAATTTCTCGCCAAGACTTCCTTTCTCCTACACTTGTTGGTGCGCTGGCACCTGTGCCAGATAAGCCACCACCGCTAGCGCCGCCGCCGCCGCCAGATGCACCTGAAGATCCGCCGCTGCCACTACTTTGAGTGATAATGGTCGTTCCTCCTGTTCCTGTGTGAATAACCGGGGCAGAATGGATCCCGATCCCTAAGTCGACTGTATCAAGTGCTTCATTACTTCCACTTGAGTTAGTGCCACCTAAGCCAATGACATTGAATGGGAAAGCTGTGCCTGTTTGAATGTGTAATACACTTAAGAAGCTTTCACCAGCTGCATCACAGCTTCCTACTTCAGGCTTTACAGTTGTGTAAACTAAGAATTCATTAAACAGGCTGAGAGCATGAGAAATATTTCTTGTGCTTGGATCAGTAACAGGATTATCAAAATCTCTATACCAACCAGACTTGTTTATCTCGATATGGTTTTGTAATGCGCTCCAAGAAGTATAAGTAGGGTCATCAGTAGTACCATCTAAAAAGACTGATATTCCTGTGACATCTTCTAGCTCGCTTTTGTTTATTGTCTCGCTATAATTAACAGCTCCACTTGTTAATTTTTCCTTAACACCATAAAACGATTGCTGATCTGAGTTAGCTTTGTCGTTTAGAGTGTATAGCCGTCCTGTTCCAGAAAATACCCAGTGTTCATTTTGATTTCGTACAAGCAGTGGATCTGATACGAATGGTTGTCCTGGATCCAACAATGTAGTTGCAGTGTTTCCATTTAAGCGCATTAAACGGCCATCAAATTCCTGTGATGTACTGCTATCGTCTTCTACTGTACCAAAGTAGGCAGCATCACTCTGGTAATCAAAATCCCAGTCAACTGCAGAGACATCGCTAATGAATGTGTTTGCAATTCCCAGATCTTTAGGTCCAAAGTTAGTTTCAAAGGCTTTAGTTTTTAAATTATATTTAAAGATTTTAGCAGTTTGCGTTGAGCTAACAGAGCCCAAATCAGTTGGTCCAGATCCAAATACTAGATGCCATTCGTTATTAGCTCCGCTTTCATCAAACATGATTGTAGGAAGACTTGTGGTAAGCCCTAGCTCTGGGTGAGTGATTTCAGCAAGTAACTTTGGTGGTGACTCAGGATCAGTGACATCTAATACGACAATGGCTGAACGGAATGTCTCATCAGGAGTGCCCGTATTTCCATCATGATCAATTGCAATTGGGCTTCCACCCAAGCGCATTGCGGCAACTAGTATAGTTCCCCATCCTTCAACATATGTTGAATCGGGCGTGAATATTTTTACGTCAAATGCTTGAGGCGGGCTATCAATGTAATACACATGAGGATAGTCGTCTTCAGTGAGCCATCTTAAGTGAGGAAGTAAATTATAAGGTACATATGACCATATTTCGTCACCAAGTGCATGAGCTGTCTCACTCGTTACGCTAGTTTCAAATGTGTAGGTTGATTGATTAAAGAACCCTGCATTAAATGCGTGAATCATTCCATCATTAGCGCCAACAAATAGTATTTCACGACGATTTTGATGGGCTAACTTATAGTCTCTATAGCTATCATCATTATATAGGTTGTCATAGTTTTGATTTGGAGCGCCTACGATAGTTGGTGTTGAATGAATGATGTCACCTAAGCGCCATACTTCATCTGTTCCATCATTATCGTAATCGATTGTTCTTGAACGATAACCGCTAATCTCTTGACCACGAATATAATTGATGATGTTATCTGCTTCGACAGCCGTATCTGCATTTAGTAAACGATAACGATTAGTGTCTGTAGATGTGCTTCCTAGTTCAGATGGATCAAAATCTACCAGTTCACCGCTGTCAACTTCACCATCTAAGTCGCTATCGATATAAGTTAAAATATGACGGCCAGTCGATCCCACAGCGTTATACGATCTTTGCGTAGTGACGTTCGTGATCGATGCAAGATTATCTCGTGCATCCCATATTGTCTGTAGTTCAGTTTGGCTGA
Source organism: Gammaproteobacteria bacterium (assembly GCA_033344735.1). Taxonomy (NCBI): domain Bacteria; kingdom Pseudomonadati; phylum Pseudomonadota; class Gammaproteobacteria; species Gammaproteobacteria bacterium. The sequence goes on along the minus strand of JAWPMW010000001.1, from coordinate 890,399 downwards.
CTGATTCAATGGCAGTTGTTGGCATATTATCAGTGTCACAATTGTATCGTGTTAATAAAGTTTCATTTGCAGTTGTATCAAATTCAATTGTAATAATCCTGTCTATGGAACAACTATCAAGTCTACCTTTTGTGCCAGTAGTATCATTGTCTTCTCTAAAGTTTCCATTTTGATCGATAAAAATTCCTCTTAATATCCCAGACCAAGAGACTGCGTTGATTCCATCTCTAAATAGTGGTTGGTACAATGCTTGGTATAATGCACCAGTTCCATTGACAGAGTTTGATGTAACCGCTGCAGCAGTACCCGAGGCAACGTTGTTAAGAATTGTATTGAAAACTGTTTGTAATGATGAATTCAATTGTGTCGGATTTGATACTGGGAAAAAGCTATCTGGGATACCATCTGGAGTTGAATTTCCATCTAAATCTTTTACATCCCACTCGCCATTACCTGGAAGATTATTTGCATCATAATCATTAAAGCCTCCATATTTTGCTGCATAGAATAGTGGATCCTCTAGTAAGCTAGCGCCAGATGCACCGATAGAATATGTTTGACTTGTTGCGGCATCACCAGTTTGGCAGTTAGTACAGCCCAATATACCTGCAGTAGGGTCTGTGTAGTTAAAATTATTTATGCCTGAGTGAACATGGAAACCATCTTGTGTTGTACCACTGATAATATAACCAAATCCCATTCTATAGCCAGTTGACTGTGCATCAACATCAGAAGTAATAGTAATTTGATTTGTCGCTGTATTAATTGAGTAACTTATTGTTCCTTTCATATCCTGATCATAATCACCACCTTGCTCGCTATCTTCCCAATTAACGTAAAAGGTACCAGTGCCAGCAGCAAAATCTTGCGCTAGAATTTTAAAGTCAACTATTGCACAGTTACCATTAATGCTGTCATTTCTACAACCAGGTAAGATTGATAATTGGTTTGTTGATGCAGGAATGGGAATAGAAATATTTGGCACAGCGGGAGATAGTGCAACAGAATATGTAGAGATTTGTTGGTTTGATGTTAAATCAGTTCTTATATCTTGTGTCCTTGCCCAGTGTGATAGTCCAGCTATATTAAAAGTTCCAGATAAACGAGGAGAGCCTGGACATGTCCCGCGCACGCTACCTAAGTTTGTAATTAATTTTGCGGTACATAGCTGGTCATTGTTTACACCATTTTCCCCTACAAAATATTGACTGCCTGAAATACCCTCTGCAACACCAACCGCATTGGTGAGTGTAGATGCCATTGTAGCCGAACCACTTGGTAAGCCAGACATATCTAAGCTGTCATTGTCATAAGAAACTTCACTGGCATTAATAACAATGATATTGCATGAAGCACAATAGTTGTCTGCATCTAACGGATCTACCCATGATTGTGTAGATAAACCAGTAATATAGTTGCCATCATTATTAGCTGAGAAATTCGTGTTTTCTGATAAGCCACCAAAATATCTCACGGCTTCAAGATACATTTCGCTGATTGGATTTCCCCAGTTAGAGCAGTTACCTTCAGTAAAGCTGTTTATACCCCATGAACAATTATCTGGAACATTGTAACGTCCATTATCGCTATATCCGTATCTTGATATTCTTAATGCATCCAGTGTAGTAACGATTCCAGCTGTACCTGTAAATATCCCATTAACACCTACTTCAGTAGAGAAGTCGCTAATGTTTTTTCTAACAACACCGCCAGATATATTGCTTTCATAGCTTCCAGTTAATAAGCCGAAGTGTATTTGACTGTCTTCACCATACTCTTGAAGTAAACCAGATGGTTTTAAAAATGTGCTGCCACTAGTGTCATATGATCTGCAATCTTCACTGCCAATTAATCCAGAAGCACAAACTTGTACTCTAGCGATATAATCAGTTGTTGTGCTTTCACCTAGGCCATCTGTACCTCTGTTTGGGTCACTGGTTTGTGAGCCTGTTGTATTGGTACCGCTGGAATTATCACCACGTTCATCATCGTAAGTACATTGCCATCTTTCGTTAGCAGCCCAATATCTGAAGTCACCATCGACAACTCGAATTAGTGGGGGTTCGTCTACATTTTGAGATTCACCATCTGTGCCAGTATCGGCAGTATATGTTGTGTTGCATAGTGTAATATCTGTCACGCTAAATGGAGTAAGTTGACTTATATCACTACCACCATAATACTTTGCAAAACTATGAGCATCAGTGGGTAGGTAAGATCTTTCTAAAACAGTTTCGGTAGTCGTATCTGTAGATCGTGTACCTCCATAAAGTACTTTTCTCAATATATCTACACGAGTCATAGTAGCCCAATTTAAAAAATTCCCACTCCATGAATTTGGAGAAACTACATCACAATAGTGATTGGTAGTTACTGCTGTTGGTTCAAATCTCCCATCAGTCGCATCATAGTCGTAACATTTCTGAGGATCAAAATAACCAAAATATTCAAATGCATTTGAATAAGTGGTTTCAGGAATATTATCATTAGTTAAATCATCCCAGTCCGTATAAGCTTTATAAAAGAGCTGATGATCATTAGACATGGTTAACATGACTAATGGGGTAGGTGGAGATGTTGTAGGTGGCTTGGAGGTAAAAGTGCCAGAGCTACCAGTAACACTAAATGCTGTAGATGTGTATATAACAACCAATATACCTAATAGAACTGGAGTTAATTTATCAAGGAATTTAATTTTCATATCTTTATCCTGTTAGATATTATGGCGTGCAATTAATCCCGCCACATACAGTACAATAAGAAGCATCATTACAATTACAATTTGGTGTCGCACCATAATTATTGTCAACTGCATATGCACTTTGAAGCATGACTTGTGACGCATCTGTGCCACCAGTTGCATATGCCGTAATTCGAAACATTCTTCTTGAATCTGTCGCACCAGAAGGAGGAGTAAATTCACACATGTCTTCAATCATATATTTTGCTGTTGTTCGAATGCCATTCAATACAACATCAACACTTTGTGCAGATGCCCATACAGCATGAGAGGGATCTTCTTGCCAGCCAGAAACATCTTGCTCGCGTGGATTAGTGCATACCCCAGCATTACAATTTTCATCTAAAGTCTGTGTTGGATTTGTTTCTACATCTCTTTCTCCAGAGCGTAATGCGGCTTCTGCTGCTTGAAATGCTAACTGTCTGTCAAAAGTATTACCTGACATTTTCTCTTCCATGGTAGCGGATCTAAGTGATGTAACACCTAGTACAGTCATTACAAGCAGTATGATTAAGCTAATCACTAAAACTGCACCGTTTTGATTTGATTTTATATTCATTTTTGAATTAGCCTGATAAAATTATAAATTTCGTATGTCCACAGTCATGTTTACAGATTGTCTAAATCTAAGATCACCTGCATGTGTAATAGTCGTTCCTGTGTCAGCAATTGATTCGTCTAGCAATACATAAGTTTCTGCATCATTTTCAGGTAGTGAATTTTCAGGAGCGAGCATTAATAATGAAATTCTTGCGCTAGTCACATTGGCCCACTCTACGGCTGTTATATTTGATGCATTAACATAACGATTAGCTATTCCGTCAGCATCAGTGTCTAGCCCATATAGAATTTGCATATTTTCAACACCATCAATGATGATTTCACTGGGAGCACTATTTACTTTTCTTTTCAGAGATGGAGTGCCATTTGTGCTAGTACCAATGAAAAATACTGTGGTGTTGAATCTCATTACATCTGCATCTAAATCAAAAGCCGGTGCGGAAGTTAATAATTGCGCAGTACTATTTCCTATACTGCCGCCAGTCGTTGAGTGGGCAATTATTCCAGATGCTATTGTAAATCCAGTCACTTGAAATATAGCTGAACGTTTGCAATCACTGATAATTGCAACATCATCAACAGATAATGCAACAGGACTGATATTCGCAGCAATTTGTGGGCTTGCAGAAGTGGTTGCCATGGCAGCGTTAAGTGCATGCTGCGTATCTGATACTCTTCTAACTACTAGAATATCAGTTCCACCTCTTACAATATCACCAGTCGTAGTGCCTATAGTTAAGCTAGTTGGAGTTATTGCACGGTCCCATGTGGTTGCATCAGTTGCATTAAATCCTTCTATAGGTTTCGTATGATCCGCTTCAAACGGTAATGAGCTGAGTGTGTCTACTATTGAAGATTCTCTATTGCAGCCATAATATCCAGCTGAACGTACTTCTTTTTGAATTATTTCTGATGCAAATCGATAAGCTTCTTGTATTCTGCTTATACTTTCTTGTGATGTATAAGCAATCTTATTGCTGGAAAACATACTAATTAAACCAGCAAGTATCACTATTACCAATATCATTGCAACTAACAGCTCTATCATTGATATACCTGATTGTATGCGTTGTGAAATTGGTGGACTTGAATGTCTCATGTTCGTAATTTAAGTATGTTTAGTTATAATTCAGTCTGAATGACAATGCTGTCAGAGAGTTGAGTGCCTAGTGCTGTAGCTTTATCTGATTCAGAAAAAGCTCGTCTGTCCCACTGAACAGTAATCTCATATACATCTGCAGTAAGAATAGTATTATCTTTTCTTACGCTGCCATTTCCATTTGGAAGATAAGTGCTCAAATCATTTTTCCACTCCCATAGATCATAATCTGCTAACTTATCTGGTGTGCAAGATACTGTCACAGTTGAACACATATCTGTAACAAGTGGTTGAGGTGCTGCAGCACTTATGAGTATGTCGTAAGTTCCATTATCAACTTCGCCTTTATTAGCTCGCATTCTGTCGAGTATGTCGTAAGCCAAAAATGTTGCTTGTGATCTTTGTCGTGCACTATCAGAATACTGCAAGCCACGCATTTGTAGATTTACTAGTCCTAGTAATCCTATGGATAAAATTAGTAATGCGACAAGAACTTCTAAAAGAGTAAATCCTTTGTAGTTAGAAGTGTTTTTTGAATGAATAGTTTTCATGATATTAGCAATTTGATGAAGGACGGTTTACCCAATTATTTCCAGCTAGAGCAATACAAATTCTTCTTGTTTGACTGGTCGATCCATTTGGGATTGTCATATTAAAATTTGCTGCTGCATTAACCGAACCATTGCCTTGATAAGTCACAAAATTAACCGATCCAGTTAGTGTGGTATCTCCAGTTACGGCTTCCCATTCCCTTAAAATATCAGAAACATTTGCGACAACACCGTCACCATCTGCATCGTTAAATACTATCCAACCTGTGGCCCAATCAGTGTCAGCAGCGCAAGAATCACCATCAGTAGATGAACATATAGTCACTCTTTGACCTCGGGTAAATGCTTCACTACGTGCTAGATTTAATCCAGAAACAAGTTCATTTGCTTGCGAAGTGATTCGGTTGTTTGCAATTAAACTTGCAAAACTAGGCACGCCAACAGTCAGTAATAGTGATGCAATCAATATTGTTACCATCAACTCTATTATGCTGAATCCTATTTGTTTCTCACTTGTTTGCATTTTTTACTCTACTTAAATTTTAATGATTACTACTTTACTTAATTTATCCTTGGCATTTTGATCAGCGCATATAACTCGCTTTGTTTCTCTGATGAGTGGCTATGTTCTTAAGCACTTGAAATTTCAGAAAAAATAACCCGCAAATTTTTCTCGATGAACGGTAATTACACTAATTTTTACCAGTATCGTAGGTACTTGTTTACACTTACTTTAGGTTTTCATCTGAGATACTTTTCACATAGTGACTTCATTAAAAATGGGCGGTGTTTTTTAGAAGATGGGAAATTAGGAAGTGCTATATAACTCACGTTATTTATTATATTTTCTATTTGAACTTCCTATCTATAATTGTAGATTGATATATATATTTGTGATTTAGATCAAATATTTCTATCTATTATGTATATGCATGAAAAAAATATAAATTCATAAGTTTTCTGGCGTAAGACTGTCATATACCTTATCTTTTGCCGGTCTCAAGGCAATAGTGAAAAGGAAAACTTCAATTCATACGAATATGGAAAATGTTGTTAATAATTTTTCGTGATCTATTTAAGGTTGAATTTTATGAAATACATAGAAGCTGCTTTATTAATTAGCCAAATTATTTTTCTATCGACTGTGGCAGCACAAGAGAATGTTCAGTTTTCTAGTGGTAATAAGCAGACTGTTTTTATAGAGTTGTTTACTTCACAAGGGTGTAGTAGCTGCCCACCAGCTGAACGTTGGATAAATTCATTTGAGAACAATAATAAACTTTGGGAAGAGATAGTGCCTATTGCTTTTCATGTTGACTATTGGGATAGGCTTGGTTGGCCTGATCCGTATGCTAATCATGCATATAGTACTAGACAGTATCGGCATCAACAGCAAGGTCACGTACGATCTGTTTATACACCAGGAATATTGGTGAATGGTAAAGAATGGCGTGGATGGATTAACGGTAAAGATTTTCCTCGTGGAAACGATGATGCTGGGATTTTGAGTTTCACTGCGACTTCGCAGAAAGTATTTATAAATTATTCTAAAACAACTAATGACCATGTGCTTAACGTGGCTTTATTAGGCGTCGGAATTAAGACAGATATTCAGCGTGGAGAAAATAGAGGAAAGGTGTTGGAGCAAGAGTTTGTGGCACTTTCTCATGATATGTACTCAGCTAACAAGGATCTCTGGGAAATTGATTTGCCTAAAGAAGCATCTGAGAATGTAGAACGTTATGCATTAGCTATTTGGGTGAGTAGTATGGACGATATTTCTCCGATTCAAGCAACAGGTTATTGGATACCGTCAAAATGGATTAATGACTAAAATTATCTATTAATTTTGACATTCTAAGTTGCAATGACCATTTTCTATTTGGATTGTCGCATGGTGTATTCCGTATTTTTCTTTAAGTTCACTTGCAGCTTGATGTAGTAAATTATCATCCACTTTTTCTGACTGGCGTAATAAATGTGCTGTCAAAGCTACTTGGGTAGTACTCATTGCCCAAATGTGTAAGTCATGTATTTCAATAACATCGGGTAAGCTAAGTAAATATTTTCGTACTAACTCAGTATCTATATTATTTGGTACTCCATCAACGGATAAATTAAATGAATCTTTAATTAGGCCCCAAGCACTAACTGCTATAACTATAATAATTAATAGACTAAGTATGGGGTCTATCATTGTCCAACTTGTAAAGTAAATGACAATTCCTCCAACCACAACCGCAACGGATACTATTCCATCAACGATCATATGTAAGAATGCGCCCTTAACATTTAAATCGTCGTCTTTGTGATTAACAAACAATGCAGCAGTAATAAAATTAATCACAATTCCAATGCTTGCCACAACAATTATCGTCAAGCTATCAGGTTCGATTAATTTATCTAAACGTTGAATGGCTTCTATTGCAATGAATGCCATAGTAACAACTAGCGTAAGCCCGCTAGTAAGAGCCGCAAGAATGGTTGCGCGACGATACCCGTAAGTATGGCTATCTGTGGGTTTAACTGAAGCAAGAATATTTGCACCCCAGGCGAGTAGCAATATGAGTACGTCACTGAAATTGTGACCAGCATCAGCCAATAAAGATAATGAATTTGACAAGAATCCAAATGTTGCTTCGACAATCACGTAAGCAACGTTAATTGTTGCACCAATTAAAAACGCCTTATTGCTTGAAGGTGCATTATGGTGATGATGGTGATGCATTGTTTTCCTTAAATTTCTCTATAACAGGATAGTTTGCTTATAGTGGTTTGTTAATGATGCCAGTATTTCGGTTCATATATTTTTTTACGTGTAGATAAATATATGAAATGTAACAAAATATTGACGCTGCCGCATAAATTTTATAGCAATACAACATTTTGCCGATAGTATGACCAAGTATCTATTGGCATGAAAATAGCTAGATACTTGAATGAGTTATTTTACGTAAGCTTGATGCGTAATGCTCAAATCAAAGGGACTATATATAGACTAAATAATGCAATATAAAATTAATAAAGGCCTAAAGTTGCCAATAACAGGTACACCTAAGCAAACAATTGAAGGGTTACCCAATATATCTCGCGTTGCTGTGCTTGGTAGAGAGCATGTAGGCATGAAACCTACAATGCTCGTGAAAGAAGGAGATCGTGTAAAACTAGGTCAACCTTTATTCACAGATAAAAAAAATCCTCGTGTTCAATATGTTGCACCCGGTGCTGGTGAGGTTGAAGTAATCCATCGTGGTGCCAAACGTGTCTTCCAATCACTTGTTATTCGTTTAGAAGGTGATGAAGAAATTACTTTCCAAGTACATGCGACTAATAACTTAAAGCAATTAGATAGAGGCAGCATAGTCGAGCAGTTATTGGACTCAGGTCTGTGGGTAGCAATGCGAACACGGCCATATAGTAAATCTCCAAATCCGGACAATATTCCCAATTCAATCTTTGTTACAGCAATGGATACGCGGCCTTTAGCAGCTGACCCAGATGTGGTTATCTCTGAATACCTGCAGGATTTTAAGAATGGATTAAATATTTTAACACGTCTAACTGAAGGCAGTGTCTATGTCTGTTGTGCTCAAGAAAATTCATTAAAGTTACAAAAAGATGAACGAATTAAAAAAGCTATCTTTGAAGGACCACATCCAGCAGGTATACCCGGCACTCATATTCATTATATTGATCCTGTTAATGCAAATAAGTCAGTTTGGCATTTGAATTATCAAGATGTAATTGCTTATGGCAAACTATTTACTGAAGGAAAAATTTGGACTGATCGTATTATTTCATTAGCTGGTCCAGCAATAAAAAATCCAAGATTATTACGTGTGCGCCTAGGCGCTAGCACTGATGATATTATTGAAGGTGAAGTTAAATCTGGTGAAACGAGAATAATTTCGGGTTCAGCACTTTCCGGTTGGCGTGCAGCTGGATGGGCAAGCTTCTTGGGGAGATTTAATTTGCAAATTACTGCAATCTTTGAAGGACGTGAGAGAGAGTTCTTTGGTTGGATAGTTCCTGGGATGAAAAAATATTCTAAATCAAACGCGTTGTTATCTAGTTTCTTTAGAAAGCAAGCCAAATTTGATTTTACGACTACACAAAATGGAAGCCCGCGAGCCATGGTTCCAATTGGTGTATACGAAAGAGTGATGCCGTTAGATATTCTTCCGACGCAACTACTACGAGCATTAGTGACTAAAGATACTGATCTTGCGCAAGCGTTAGGTTGTCTCGAATTAGACGAGGAAGATTTAGCTTTGTGCACTTTCGTATGTCCAAGTAAATACGAATTTGGGCCTATGTTGAGAGAAAATCTTATCCAAATAGAGAAGGAAGGTTAATGTCAAAATTAAGAAAATATTTGGATAGTATTCACCCGCACTTTATAAAAGGTGGACGGTATGAAAAATTCTATTCATTATATGAGATGGTGGATACGTTTTTATATACACCATCTGATGTTACGCCTCATGCTCCTCATGCTAGAGATGCATTAGATATTAAACGAGTAATGACTTATGTCGTTATTGCAACACTACCTTGTATATTAATCGGACTTTGGAACATTGGATATCAAGCAAATACCGCTATGGCTACTATGGGCATAGAGCAAGCACCTGGATGGCGCGGTTCAATATTGTCGTTATTTGGTTTTTCTTATGATGCAAGCAATCCGCTGGGTAACTTTCTTCATGGTTTTATGTACTTCTTTCCAATTTACTTTGTCACCCTTTTAGTAGGTGGTATTTGGGAGGTTATTTTTGCTGCTGTTCGTAATCATGAAGTTAATGAGGGTTTTTTAGTGACATCTATGCTTTTCGCGTTGACGTTACCGCCTGACATTCCATTGTGGCAAGTTGCGTTAGGAATTAGTTTCGGTGTTGTGATTGGAAAGGAAGTATTTGGAGGGACAGGTAAAAACTTTCTAAACCCTGCGTTAACGGGTCGGTGTTTCTTATTTTTTGCTTATCCAGCACATATGTCTGGAGATGCGGTATGGACTGCCGTTGATGGATTTTCAGGCGCTACACCTCTTGGTTTAGCTGCGTTAGATGGCATGCAAGCTATTTTTGCAAATGGTGTCACATGGACGCAAGCGTTTATGGGTTCCATTCAGGGCTCAATTGGTTCTACATCAACACTTGCATGTATTCTTGGTGGAATGTTTTTAATGTACACGCGTATCGCATCTTGGCGTATTATTTTTGGTGTATTCGGAGGTATGGTCATAACTTCTACGTTGCTTAATTGGATTGGCAGCGATACTAACCCTATGTTTGCAATGCCTTGGTATTGGCATTTAACGTTAGGTGGATTTGCTTTTGGCATGATGTATATGGCAACAGATCCTGTGTCCGCGTCTATGACCGATGTTGGTCGCTGGACATTTGGTTTCTTGATTGGCTTTATGACAGTGTTGATTCGTGTCATTAATCCAGCTTTTCCTGAAGGAATCATGCTGGCAATTTTATTTGCTAATATTTTTGCTCCTCTCATTGATCACTTTGTAGTGCAGGTGAATGTAAGGAGGCGTAAAAGAAATTATGTCTAAAGATAGTACGACAAATATTTTGCTAGTGGCTATCACGCTATGTCTTGTGTGCTCAGTTATAGTTTCAACAGCAGCGGTTAAGCTGAGACCTCAACAGGAGATGAATAAAATATTAGATCAAAAAATCAATATTTTAAAAGTGTCTGGTCTATGGCAAGACGGTGCCGATATAGAAAGTTTATTTTCTTCAATTGATACACGCATTATTAATTTAGACACAGGTGAAGTGACTGATGAAATTGATGTTGCCACTTTTGATCAGCGCAAAGCATCGAAGATAGCTGAGTTAAGTATAAAACTAGATGATGATGTTGATGTCGCTAATATTAATCGCCGTTCGAATTTTGCAAAAATATTTCTAGTCAAAAATGATAATAAAATTGATCGCTATGTTTTTCCAGTGCATGGTTATGGGCTATGGTCAACTCTTTATGGCTATGTCACATTAGAAAAAGATATGAATACGATTTATGCACTTAAGTTTTATGATCATCGTGAAACACCTGGTTTAGGTGGTGAAGTTGATAACATAAAGTGGCAGTCATCATGGAAAGGAAAGAAGTTGTTTGATGCTGATGGTCAATTAGCACTTAAAATAATAAAAGGCTCGGTAGTTCCTGGTAATGCTGAAGAAAGTTATCAAGTTGACGGTCTATCTGGAGCAACATTAACCAGTGATGGAGTAACTAATATGTTTCATTTCTGGATGGGTGAGCTTGGATTCGAAAAATTTATGAATAAAGTTCGTGCTGGAGAAGTATTATGAGTGAAAGTGCAAAAAAAGTAGTGCTCGATCCGTTGATTGATAATAATCCAATCACGCTACAAATATTAGGTGTTTGCTCTGCATTAGCGGTCACGACCACGTTAGGTGCGACGTTAATTATGTGTTTAGCATTAACATCTGTGACTGCATTGTCTAATGCTTCAATCAGTATGATTCGAAATCATATTCCAAGCAGCATACGTATTATTGTTCAAATGACTATTATTGCCTCATTGGTGATTGTAGTAGATCAAATATTAAAAGCTTATGCTTATGATGCGAGTAAAACTTTATCCGTATTTGTTGGATTAATTATCACAAACTGCATCGTATTAGGTAGAGCAGAAGCATTCGCAATGAAAAACCCGGTAGGTATTAGTTTTCTGGATGGTGTTGGCAATGGATTGGGTTATAGCGTGGTATTGATTTCGGTTGCTATTGTTAGAGAATTATTTGGTTCTGGTTCGTTATTAGGATACACAATTTTTCCACTAACTAAAGAAGGGGGTTGGTATGAGCCAAATGGATTAATGCTACTTCCTCCTAGTGCCTTCTTTATTATTGGTCTTATGATATGGGGAGTACGTTCATGGAAACCTCAACAGATTGAGAAACGTGAATACCAAGTTCATCGTATTCACCGTACGGAGACGTACTAATGGATGTGACAATAAGTTTATTGATCAAAGCGATATTTGTTGAAAATTTGGCGCTGTCTTTCTTTTTAGGCATGTGCACATTTTTAGCGGTATCAAAGAAAATTGAAACAGCATTAGGTTTGGGTGCTGCAGTTATTGCAGTACAAGTTATTACTGTTCCAGCTAATAACCTGTTGTTTCAATATGTGCTAAAAGATGGAGCATTATCTTGGATGGGATTTCCCGAAGTTGATTTAAGCTTCTTAGGGTTAATTAGCTATATTGGTGTAATAGCAGCCATGGTCCAAATTATGGAAATGGTATTAGATCGATTTTTTCCTGCATTATATAACGCGTTAGGTGTGTTCTTACCTTTGATTACAGTTAATTGTGCGATTTTAGGAGGATCACTATTTATGGTAGAGCGTGATTATAATTTTACTGAAAGTGTGACTTATGGAGTGGGTTCTGGAATAGGTTGGGCATTAGCGATTACCGCATTAGCAGGTATTAGAGAAAAATTAAAATACAGTGATGTACCAGACGGACTGCAAGGTCTTGGAATTACTTTTATTACTGTAGGATTAATGTCAATGGGCTTTATGGCATTTTCAGGCATTCAATTGTAGAACATGGAAGTATTGCGATGATCGAAATAACATTAGGTGTGACATTTTTTTCAGCGATTGTTGTGTCATTGGTATTGTTGATTCTGTTTGCCAAGTCCAGATTAGTATCGTCAGGTAATGTAACGATTACAATTAATGGTGAAAAAGAGGTTGTTGCTCCAGTGGGAGGAAAACTTCTCGCCACGCTTTCTGAAGCAAACCTTTTTGTACCTTCTGCCTGTGGAGGTGGTGGCACATGTGCTCAATGCCGAGTGAAAATATTTGATGGTGGAGGTGCGCTGTTACCTACAGAGGAATCTCACATTAATAAGCGTGAAGCCGCACAAGGTGATCGCTTGTCTTGTCAGGTAGCAGTGAAGCAAGATATGAATATAGAAGTGCCTGAAGAAGTGTTCGGTGTCAAGAAATGGGAATGTGTCGTCGAATCAAATGAGAATGTGGCGACATTCATCAAAAATTTCGTCGTTCGTTTGCCCGAAGGTGAAGACGTTAATTTTCGTGCTGGTGGTTATATTCAAATAGAGTGCCCGCCACACTTAATCAAATATAAAGACTTTGATATAGAAGAAAAATTTAAAGAGGACTGGGATCATTTTAACTTGTGGCAATATGAATCAAAAGTTGATGAAGTAGTAACGCGTGCCTATTCGATGGCTAACTACCCAGAAGAAAAAGGTAAGGTAATGCTCAATGTCAGAATTGCATCACCGCCACCAGGAAGTACAGGTGATATTCCTCCCGGCATTATGTCTTCATACATATATAGTTTGAAACCTGGTGATAAAGTGACTATTTCAGGTCCTTTTGGTGACTTCTTTGCTCGCGATACGAAAAATGAAATGGTATTCATTGGTGGTGGTGCAGGTATGGCGCCAATGCGCTCACATATTTTCGATCAATTAAAACGGTTAGGGAGTGATCGCAAAATGACTTTCTGGTACGGTGCTAGAAGTGCAAAGGAAATGTTTTTTGTTGAAGATTTTGACGGATTGCAAGAAGCGAATGAGAATTTTCAATGGTATGTTGCTTTGTCTGATCCGCAAGAAGACGATAACTGGGATGGTTATACAGGTTTTATTCATGAAGTATTGTATGAAAACTATCTGAAAGATCATCCATCTCCTGAAGATTGTGAGTTCTATATATGCGGGCCACCAATGATGAATGCAGCGATTATCAATATGTTAGAAGGTCTAGGTGTCGAAGATGAGAATATTATGCTTGATGATTTTGGAGGCTAAACAATAATAAAATGACTACATTGTTATTCAGCCTCGCAATATTTTTATTCATGTTTACCGTTATGATGGTAGGTGTGCTATTTGGTCGTCTACCTATTCAAGGTTCTTGCGGTGGACTCGGTAATAAATGTTCATCGTGTAGCAAGCCTTGTGCTAAGAAAAATAAGGAATAATCATGATCCAGTCTATTGCGGTAAAAGATTATATGAGTGCAAGTTTAGTCACTTTTACTCCTGGCATGGATGTGATGAATGCTATCGATGTATTAGTAAAAAATCGTATCTCGGGTGCACCAGTCGTAGATGAGCGTGGAAACTTAATTGGTTTATTATCTGAAAAAGACTGTATGAAAGTAGCAGTACAGGCAGGTTATTACGAACAATTAGGTGGTCGAGTAGAAGACTATATGACTAAGCAAGTAATCACCGTAGAAGCTGAAGCAAGTGTGCTTGAAGTGGCTAAATTGTTTATGGAAAAAGGTCCACGTCGTTACCCTGTTGTAGAAGATAACCGTTTAGTTGGGCAAATCAGTCGTAGAGATGTGCTGCGATCGTTATTGGGAATGAATGCTCATTAGTCAGAAAAGTTAGTTTTTTCAAAACCGATCTCATTTAATGTTTCTATATGAATCTGAATATTTTCTGAATGAGGAATAAATAAAAAAGCAACTTGAGCATTTTTCGAAAATGCATGATTCAGCATACTGTTAATTAATATTTTCATATGGTCATTGTTAATTAACTTCAAATTATAATTCATACAATCAATAACTACGCTATTTTTTTCGTTAGAAAAATTAAAACCAAGGCGCGAATATTTAGAGCCAAGTTTGGATAACCATGAATATGATTGTAGTCGTGAGTTATTATGTATTGTGAATAGTGTATCTTCACGAGAAAATCTGTAAGTCGCATCGGATAGGATTTCTTGTCTACTGATACCGCTATCGTTTTCTTGGTAGTTTAATAAATCGCTATACGATTGAATGTTAATATTATTATTTGGATGAGCGTCATGAATCTTGTAATTTTCTGAGGATATTGAAAATAAATCAAAGTCATTCTGATTGTATGTTCTTTTTTTGGTTCTTTTATTAATGTGAATTTTTAGCTTGTCTTTATCTATATTGCAATATTCTAACGCTGTAATTGCCAAAGATTTACAGTTATTTTTTAATATTTGTTTGCTATGCTGAAGTTTATTTGTGTTAATAGTTGGTAGGTAAAGCTTATTATGAGCGTTACTAAAGCGCTCTTTATACTCATCACCGCCCGGTGTTAAATCGATATAACGTATACCTTCTTCTATTAATAGATTAGCTAAATAAATTAAGAAGATAACTCCTGGGGAATGTTTGCTTTCTGTGGGGTCAAAAGCGGTTAAGCTGATATAGATACTATCATTATCAATGTAGCCAAAGTGAAAGGCGAGTAATTTATTTCCTAACCATAAAACACTAAAGTGATTGTCCTTTAGATTATGACTGCGTGCTTCATAAAAACTTCTTTGTAAATGATCTTCTTCAAAAGCTGCGTCATGATGGGCAGACTCATGCCTAAAATTCACAAGATTCGTTACTTGATCCATCAGTTCAAGAGCGCGTGATTGTTCTGTTATTCGTTCTATCTTTAGTTCACCTTTGCGTTTCAATCTGTTGATCTTAGATTTAACGCTTTTATTTTTTAATACTTTCTTAAGTTTTTCTTTATTGTGTAAATCTAAGACAGGCGAATCGATTGTTTCAAATCGTGCATAGATGCCAATATTTTTTAAGTGATATGACTGAAGCCATGTTGTATCAGCACCTGGTGCTATATATGTCCACTTCCATAGTGAAAATGATATGTTTACTTTTATTGATTGGAATGCTTTGCTAAGAAATTCATCGTTATGCATCTTTGAGCATAACCAGCCACTATATTCTGCTAATTGCGCACCTGCTTGAGTTAAAATTGCATCTTTTTTGTCAATAGCTAGAGGAATTAACCCAATTAACTCTTCAGATTCTGAAAGGCCTATAACGAGAACTGGTTCAAAGTATTGTTGATAATGATGGAACCATAAACTCACAAAGTCTGGTTCCTGAAATACGGTTTTATGAGCAGTGTTGTCAGCGAGAGTTTTCCATTTCTCTAGAAAAACCCCGTCTTTTGCATATTTGAGCGCATCATCGCCAAGGATAATTTTTACAGTAATTGTCATATATTTGGGAGATACAAATCAGATTATTCGCCAACTATAACAGTTTGTTAGCGTGAATAATTTGACCTTATAGGCAGTTCGGCGCTTGATCTAGTCTCGCAATCAGCTTTTAGTGAAGAGCAGTAATTATCCCAGATTGGCTGCTTTTAGTGTGCTTGGTATTAGAGAGCGAATACGATTAACAGATTCAGCGCTAATTCGCTCCGTACGTTTTAAATCTTTGCATAGTGCAGTTCTAAAACCAATGTAATCAGGATTAATTGGTAATAAAGTTTCGATGTCTTTTTCACGTAATGAGCCTGCAAGCCCTGTGAGAAGGCCAAGATTTTTTGCTGTTTGAATAAAACTAGAAAGCTCGTTCATTTCTCTGTGTAATAGTAGGCTACCTGCATGTTTTCCTGCAGTGTCCATCATGACGCCTGTTAAATGTGCCTTTTTACACATCTTAACAGTTTCATGAATATCAAAATCTATATCTGCAAAAAGTACAGCAATAATTCTGATTCCACGGCGTGCGTGATATTCAAATGTAGGTAAACATTTGTCTATATGTTCCTGGCTGAACATCCCGACCTTGACATAATCCACACCAGTATCAGCGACATTGCCAATTTGTTCTAAAATTAACGATACGTCTGCATCAAGGTCGCCAACCGTGGCACTGACAATAGATTTTTCCCATAAGTGATCAACAATGTCGTGGATAGCATTAATCGTAAGGCCGCCAAGTGCGCCTTGGGATGGATCCTTTAAATCAATTATATCTGCGCCATGTTCGCTAACAGTGATAGCATCTTCTAGGTTATCAACACTTGCTAAAAATCCAGTCATTAAGTTTTCTCGGTTTCTTCGTTTCTATATTGGGTGACTTTATCCATTAACCAGTGCCATGCTTCTAATTCTCTTTGACCAGCAGTTTTATCTAGCCCAATGCGTAAGTATTCTATTTCACTATCTATTTTTTCAGCACTAAGCATATGCAATCGACTTGTCAAAATGGCTAATTCAATTACAGAAAACTGGGCACGATTATAGCCATGGTACGCATGATGCATTTGTTCGTGTACAACATCACAGTAAAATTTAGGACGTTGTTCCTCGTCTTCATGTGTATGCACTTTTATTTCTGTATGCGCTAAACAATTATCTAATCTAATTCCTGCAATCACATCGGTGGGTAGAGTTGGCCAATCATGTCTTCCCGTTAAACAACCAGCAAAAATACGTACATCATCGGGATAATTAATTGTGGCTGTGCCATCTCGCAAAAGGTTGTTCAATGTCGCGGAGGGTTTGAATGGCGCAAGCATTAAGCCGCGATCAGTCTCGTGCACACCCATTGGGGCAATATGCGCATTGCCATCTTCATGCAAGGTGGTGATAATGCTTTCTCTAATAAATGGCATAATTATTAACAGCGTCGTGCGTCGTTCTTATTATTTTTAATTTTATTGCCTTTTTTCTGGCGATTCTTCTTACGATCTTTTCGTGACTGCATGGTGCTACCTTCTTGTTTGAACGCGCTTAGGTCTTGTTCGCTTTTTTCAACAGCGATGCCCCAACCAAGTTCTTCATCTTGGTCATAACGTTTACCTAACTGCCAGGCAATTTGTGCGCGTGCTAACTCGCAGCCTAAGTAAAATGCATGTGCGCCATCTTCAGCAACATTTAAATGTGGGTAAAGATCAAATGGGTCAGTTGCATTCCAAATGCCATCGCGATTGTATACGAAGACGCCCTCATCACATACCTGAATTCGAAAATTTGGATCGCGAACACCTGTGGCAAATTCCTTGATTTCATCAATGTCGTATGGAAAGGGCTTGCGCTCATGCAATGCCATCAAGCCATTGTGGTAGCCTTTGGGGGGAATATTGTCGGCTTTGGAAGCATGCATAATTCGTCTGGCTAAGTCTGCTTCTTTTACGGACTTGCGACAATGCTCACTAACTTCAGTGGCTAAAATATGCCCAATATCGAGTTCCGATATAATTCCCATCAGTAAGGTGTTAGTACCAGCGCTATCAACATGAGTGAGCTCGGTTAAGTTGCCTACTCCCATCATGATTTCTATATCAGGATAGCGTTTACGCAAATTGCGATAGCGGACAATGGACTCAGTAAAATTAAAATTAATTGGGTCAAGAATTGGATCAGCAATAAATGGTACACCTTCTTTTAGAAGAGTATCGATGCATTTATAGAGTGAGCGCATATTAGTAGGGGGTGCGCCGATGATAATAGGTGTCGAATCTACTTTTTCTAGTACCCACAGAGAGTTATATTGCAAACTTAATAAGAAATCTGCGCCAGCTTTACCGCCTGTTACTAGATCTTCAGCATGCAATGAGTCTACACTAACTTTGAAGCCTGCCGATTTAAGCGCTTGTACTGATTCAGTTAGGTGGCCAAAGGATGTGTTTGGCAAGCAACCCAAATCAATTACATTGGCACCATCATTCCTGTATTGCTCTGCCCGAGCAATTATTTGTTCGACACTCATATTTGGAGCATCGACAATTTCAGCAAAAATATCTGTTGAATAGTCAGTCAAGTCAGATTTCTTGACTGCATGACCAAAATGCTGAGGGAGATCCTTTAGTTCCTCAGGTCCGCGTTCCACAGATATGCCTAATTGATTTGCTAGTAAGTCAATGTCGCCACGGCATCGTCCTGGTAAAATAACTTTATCGAATCCTGATACATCTTTTAATCGTCTGATAATTAGATCGGTCGTCATCAATGCTGCCACACTTACGCCAATTTGATGAACTTCATAAGTAAATTCGGTGGGTTGCATGCTTTCTAGCACCTTATGCAAACTTTTTTCTGCAAGTTTGCCGGTGAGGAAAAGTAAGTGTTGAGGCATTTTTGATTAATTAATATAAAACAATAAGTTATATTTATAATATAGAAATAACATTAAATAATGATAAATATTATATCTGATGTGCGAATAGAGCGGTTGTTGCTAAACTCCTGCCAATGAATTCACGAGTTAAACGACGCGCACCCCTTTCAGAACAACCACTTGCACAATCTCAGCTTCCTGATCTGCTACAAAGAGTATACGCGAATCGTGGTGTAACTGACCCTGCTCATTTAGAGATGTCGATACAAAATATCTTGCCTCCAAGCAATTTAAAGGGAGTCGAGGCAGCTGCAAATTTGGTATTTGAAACTATTAAGAATGATCAATCGATAGTTATTGTCGGAGATTATGATGCCGATGGTGCCACTAGTACGGCTTTGGCTATGCGAGGATTGACTAGTTTAGGAGCGAGAAAAGTTAGCTACATTGTGCCTAATAGGTTTGAGTATGGTTATGGGCTCACACCTGAAATCGTTGATTTAGCCCAAAAAAGTGCTCCAAAACTGATTATTACTGTCGATAATGGCATTTCTAGTGTTGCTGGCGCACAACGTGCGCGTGATCTTGGTATCGATGTATTGGTAACAGATCATCATTTACCTGGCCAAGAGTTGCCCAATGCTAATGTCATCGTTAATCCCAATCAGCCAGGTGATGAGTTCGAAAGCAAGTCATTGGCTGGTGTAGGAGTGATGTTTTATGTGTTGATAGCATTGCGCTCATACATGAGAAAGCAAGACTGGTTTCAAGCTCAAAACCTACCTCAGCCTAATTTTGCTGAGTTATTAGACCTGGTTGCGCTAGGGACAGTTGCAGATGTTGTCCCACTTGATCGAAATAACCGCATTCTAGTAGAGCAAGGTTTGCGCAGAATTCGTGCGGGGCAGTGTTGCCCAGGTATTCTGTCAATATTGAAAGTGGCGGGAAGTGAGTACACACGTGCCGTGTCTACTGATTTGGCATTTTATGTAGGACCAAGAGTGAATGCAGCCGGAAGACTGGAAGACATATCGATAGGTATTGAATGTTTACTTGCAAATAATGAGCACGCTGCCAATGAAATTGCGACTCGACTTCAAGCATTAAATGTAGAGCGGCGAGAAATTGAGAGTCAAATGAAGGAAGAGGCGATTAAAAGTCTGGACCAGATAAAATCTGACAAACTAAGTATCAATAAAAATGAGTTGGGTATTTGCATTTACCAGTCCGATTGGCATCAGGGCGTGATAGGTATATTGGCTGCGCGTATCAAAGAAAAATATTATCGGCCTACCATTGTATTTGCGAATAGCGATGATGAAGAATTGAAAGGGTCGGCGCGTTCAATTCCTGGAGTGCACATACGTGATGTGCTGGATACAGTTGCTGCGAGAAATCCTGGCATTATTGCTAAGTTCGGTGGTCATGCAATGGCAGCAGGATTGAGTTTGTCAAAAGAAAAGTATGACAAATTTGTTGTTGCCTTTAATCAAGTATTGAGTGAGTGGCTGACAGATGAAGATCTTCAGTTCGAAATACTCTCTGATGGAGAATTGAATGAACAACATCTTAATTTAGAAATGGCAAAAACACTAAGAGCATCTGGGCCATGGGGGCAAGGATTTCCGGTGCCCGTATTTGACGGTGAATTTAGGGTAATAGATTATAGAGTAGTGGGGGAGCATCACTTAAAGCTGACTTTGCAGTCAGCAGAAGGGAATAACACTGTAAATGCTATTGCATTCAATTACACAAATTTCGACTGGAATAACAGAGCTTCGGTGGTACATGCCGCTTATGAGCTAGATGTGAATCATTTCAGAGGGATTGAATCGCCACAATTGTTAATTCGACACTTAGAAGTACGCTCCATGCACTAGTGATGCGAGTGCGTTATCATACGCGCCTTATTCTGTATTGGTTAACTACAAAGCAATGGAACTGGCACTTTACTACAATCAACTCAAAGACCTCGGCGAGCGCGTTAATTCGCTTAGGGGGTATCTTTGACTACGACAGAAAAGTGGAACAACTCGAGGAAGTGTCCCGAGAATTAGAAGACCCTGATGTGTGGAATGATCCTGCGCGCGCGCAAACACTAGGTAAACAACGTTCCCAATATGAAATAGTGGTTAATACTATTCGTTCTGCAGAACAAGGAGTGACAGAAGCTATTGAGTTATTAGAATTGGCTGAAATGGAAGATGATGAATCTACCGTCAATTCGGTTATTGAAGATTTGAATACGCTTGAAGAAGATGTGGCCAAGCTAGAATTTCGGCGAATGTTTTCAGGTGATATGGATGTAAATAACGCCTACTTAGATATCCAGTCAGGTTCCGGTGGTACTGAAGCTCAGGATTGGGCGGAAATGATTTTGCGTATGTATCTGCGTTGGGGTGAGGAAAAAGGATTTAAAACAGAATTGATTGAAGCATCTCCAGGTGATGTAGCAGGTATAAAAAGTGCCACCATTAAATTTGATGGAGAGTATGCGTTTGGATGGTTGCGAACTGAAACAGGTGTGCATCGATTAGTGCGAAAATCCCCCTTTGATTCTGGAAACCGAAGACATACTTCATTTGCTGCTGTATTTGTTTCACCGGAAGTGGATGATGATATTGATATTGAAATCAACCCAGCAGATTTACGAATTGATGTTTATCGCGCTAGTGGAGCAGGTGGACAACATGTTAATAAAACTGAATCTGCAGTGCGCATTACGCATTTGCCTACTGGAGCGGTGACACAATGTCAAAATGATCGCTCTCAGCATAAGAATAAAGATGTAGCAATGAAACAGCTAAAAGCAAAATTATATGAACTGGAAATGCAAAAACGTAATTCTGAACAGCAAGCATTGGAAGATTCTAAATCTGACATTGGTTGGGGTAGTCAAATTAGGTCTTATGTATTAGATCAATCGCGCGTTAAAGATTTGCGCACTTCGGTTGAGACCAGTAACACTCAAGCAGTATTAGATGGGGCGTTAGATCAATTTATTGAAGCAAGTTTAAAGCATGGTTTGTAAGCTAGAGCTTAAGGAAACAGAAAACAAATGAGTGAACAGAATAATAATCAAGATTTGCAGCAAGACGAAAATAAGCTAATTGCATTAAGGCGTGAAAAGCTCGCGGATATTCGCAGTAAAGGTAATGCGTTCCCAAATAATTATAGCCGTGATTCACTGGCTGGTAACTTGCAAAATCAGTTTGCTGGTAAAACTAAAGAAGAGTTATCACAGTTAAATCAATATGCCAGTATTGCTGGACGTGTCATGGCAAAACGTGGTCCGTTTCTATTGCTACAAGATATGTCAGGAAGAATTCAAGCCTATATTGACCGTAAAGGTTTGGATAAAGAATTACTTAAAGAAATTGACACTTGGGACATTGGAGACATTATCGGTGTATCGGGCCCAATTAGTAAATCGGGTAAGGGTGACTTATATGTGAAAATGGAAGCAGTGGTGATGTTGACTAAGTCATTACGCCCATTGCCTGAAAAGTTCCATGGACTTACCGATCAAGAACAACGTTACCGCATGCGTTATGTTGATTTGATTATGAATCAAGAAGCGCGTGAGAAATTTAAAATTCGTTCTAAAATTGTTGCATTTATTCGTAGTTACTTAAATGACAAAGACTTCTTGGAAGTTGAAACACCTATGATGCAATCTATTCCCGGTGGTGCAGCAGCTAAGCCTTTTGTGACACATCATAACGCGCTTGATATGCAATTATATTTACGTATTGCTCCAGAGCTGTACCTTAAGCGCTTAGTCGTGGGTGGTTTTGAAAAAGTGTTTGAGATTAACCGTAATTTTAGAAATGAAGGTTTGTCTACTCGACATAACCCTGAGTTCACAATGCTTGAATTCTATGAAGCCTACGCTGAATACCATACTTTGATGGATCGTACTGAAGATATGTTGCGGCAACTTGCAAGTCACTTATACGGTAAGTACACCATTGAATATCAAGGTTCTACTTATGACTTTGAACAGCCATTTACACGTATGTCTGTCAAAGAATCAGTATTGATGATGAATCCGAATTTGACTGAAAGTGATTTGTTGTCAGTAGAAGCTTTACGTAATGTATGTGTGGAATTGAGTATTCCATACGAAAAAACTTATGGCACCGGAAAATTGCTCATTGAGGTATTTGAAAAAACAGTAGAGGATAGATTGGATCAACCAACTTTCATTACTGAATATCCTACAGAAGTGTCGCCCCTTGCACGACGCAACGATGTTAATCCAGAAGTAACTGATCGATTTGAATTTTTTGTAGGCGGAAAAGAGATTGCTAATGGATTTTCAGAGTTGAACGATGCAGAAGATCAGGCAGCACGCTTTAAAGAGCAAGCCGCTCAAAAAGATGGTGGTGATGAAGAAGCTATGCATTATGATGCTGACTACATTCGAGCGCTAGAATATGGACTGCCACCAACAGCGGGTGAAGGGATTGGTATTGATCGTCTGGTAATGTTGTTTACTGATTCTGCATCAATAAGAGACGTGTTGCTATTTCCTCAAATGAGATAAGAGGAATGATTGATTTATATAGCGCTTGGCTTGGGTAGAAATTGTGAGAATATCTCCAAAAACTCATCTTCACTTATACTAACTACATCTACATCTAAACCATCCAATCTTCGATCAGGTCTTTTTCTTCTTTCCACATTATTTGACCATAAGGTTTTATCAGATGTGCGTCGATCTTCCTCAGAACGTCGGTCTATGAAAGAGTTTTTGGGTTTTAGATTCATCTCTAACGTGTATTCGTATTTTAAATAAGAGCCTTATTATGCATATGTGGCAAATATATAGACTTAGATTCAGTTGCACAGCGAACTAAGTGCAGAAGCGTTGCTTGTGCGTTATTAAATATCGTTTATATATATGCACGATTTTATTGAAATGTATTTTGAGCGAATAAAACTTAAAAAAAATCAATCAGTTCACAGTTTTACAGTTAAGAATTAAAGATTAAATTTGACCTGATTTTAACCTTTTATATATTGTGGTATTCAGTTTAATAGTGAAATCAGACACATAGAGAATATTGTTTCACTTTTGTCTTAATTTCCTAATGAAACTTGGGTGCTAGCCCAATTCTTGGGCGATAAAAATAGCGTTACTAGTATGATTTAGATATAAACAAGTGGTTATGAAAGTGGTTTTTGATGTTGGCACGGACAAAGTGAGTGATGAGCATTGCTAAGTTAATTATTAATTTTTTGCCAGAGTTATTAATCGACTTGTTCAATAACTATAGATACACCGAGTACGCAAAGACATATAAGGGAAATAAATAAAAGAATATTGGAAATCACTTTACTGTTTGCGCGAATAATGTATGCAGCAAGTGCGGCTAAGGCTGCTGCAGCTAAATATAAGACGATTGCACGCATATTATTTTTCTTTCTCTTTTGGTTCGGTGGGCACGTCGTAGGGTAATGGTTTTATGTTCACACTATTGCCTGATGAGGAACCAATAGCAAGTTGATTCATTTTAGCGGCTTCAAGTCTTAGTATCACAAGACCGGCATATTTATTGTTGGCCTCATTGATGACGGATATAAATTTACCTATTGGCTGATCGGATCCATGAGTAAAAATATCGTCACCAATATTGACTGGCTCATTATTTTCTACCTCAACCCTGAACATGCGTCTATTTGCCTTACCAAGATAATGCATTCTGGCAACCACTTCTTGTCCAGGATAACAGCCTTTACTGAAACTGACGCCTTCTATGAGTTCCATATTTGCCATCTGCGGAACAAAGGCTTCTTGCACATTGCTAGTAATATTTGGCAGGCCTGCCAATATATCTAGCCATTGCCAGTAAGTTTCGCTGAATATATTTATATCGTCACTATTTAAGCATTCTAGCTTTGTATATAATGATTGATCACCAATAATAATATAGCGTGTGCTCACTCCAGGAATATTGATACACAGAGTAGTGTCATTAATGCTTGTTTGATAGTGATTGTCTGGTGCGGTGATGTTTAATTCATCAAGAATTTTATTTTCCTTGTCACCGCAAACACCCGCCAGTATCGCTTCGTCCATTGGTCCTATAACGACTTTAGAACGCATTACGTACATTTGTAATCGCTTCATGACTTGTTCAGCAATGTCTTTGGATGTCACTAGAATATAACTATCGTCTTGTTTGAAGATATATAAGGTTGCCAACATGCGGCCCTTGGGTGTGCAATAACTACTAATTTGTCCTGCTGAAGTTGAGACAGAATTAATATCATTGGAAAATTGGCCTTGTAAAAATAAGGTCGCATCTTCACCTGTGACTTTGTAACAAACGAGGTGGTTTAGCCTAATCAGCGCAGGTTTGTCTAAATCGGTTGAAAAATGATCCGGTGTGTAGGCGTTGTCTAGAATGCTTGCTGTCACTTGGGTTCCCTGTACAAATATAGTGCGTATTTGATTGCATAATTAGCTTGTCAAGCTAGCTTCTGAAGCCAAAGTAATGTAATTTTCTGCCTCTTGTTATACCTCCACGGGTATACAATTTATGCTTCACCAACTATGATTTCGAATATAATCAATGCATTAGTATAGAAAAAAGTCATAATATCGAAGCGAGTGGGTGCGACTATATTTTTAATATTTCGTTCCTTATTAAGTATTACAGGATGTTAGGAGATACTTTTCATGGGCACACCTCAACGGCCATTGTCGCCACATTTAGGGATATATCGTTGGCAGCTAACGATGGCGTTATCAATTCTCCATCGTATGAGTGGAGTTTTTCTTGCCATAGGGGCGGTTGTGATGGTGGTTGTATTAGCCGCTATTGCGTCAGGATCTAGTCAATTTCAAACGGTTCAATCCTGGCTCGCGCATCCTATTGGATTGTTGTTGTTAGTGGGATGGTCATTTGCGCTATTTTTACATTTAGCCAATGGTGTACGCCATCTTATCTGGGATGCAGGTGTAGCTTTGGAAAAAGATACTGCTAATCGGTCAGGTTTGTTTGTGATCGCATTTGCATTTATAGCAACTGCTGCGACTTGGGCGCTAGCGTGGAGTTAGTATAAAAATGAGTTTAAGAACACCATTGTCAAATGCTAAGGGTCTGGGATCAGCAAAAGAAGGCGCACATCATTGGTGGGCACAACGCTTAACTTCTATTGCTTTAGTGCCGTTAACTATCTGGTTAGCTTTTACCATCGCCAGTTTCAGTGAGTTTACTTATAGCGCAGTTATTGCATGGATGCAGTCGCCATTGGTGGCTGTGGCATTAGCGTTACTGGTCGTGACTATGTTTTATCACGTGCAGTTAGGGGTTCAGGTCATCATCGAAGATTATGTTGGTGGTTGGAGAAAAGTAGCTTCATTAATCGCTCTGAATTTTGCATGTATTGTTTGTACATTCATGGGCTTATTTTCAATTATTAAAGTATCTTTGTAATAATATGGGCGAAAGTTATAAGTTTATAGATCACTCTTACGACGTACTTGTTGTGGGTGCAGGGGGTGCTGGCTTACGTGCAACGTTTGGTATGGCGGTGAGTGGATTATCTACAGCATGTATCACTAAAGTATTCCCAACACGTAGTCATACTGTGGCAGCACAAGGAGGCATGAGTGCATCTTTAGGAAACATGGGTGAAGATGATTGGCGCTGGCATATGTATGACACAGTCAAGGGGTCTGATTGGCTAGGTGACCAAGACGCCATTGAGTATATGTGTCGTGAAGCTGTCCCAGCAATTGTTGAGTTAGAGCACTATGGAGTGCCATTTTCAAGAACTGACGAAGGAAAAATTTATCAGCGTCCTTTCGGTGGAATGACCACGCGATATGGAGAGGGTATAGCACAACGCACATGCGCAGCTGCGGATCGAACAGGTCATGCAATATTGCATACGCTGTATCAGCAATCACTTAAGCATAATGCTGAGTTTTATATTGAATATTTCGCTATTGATCTTTTGATGGATGATAACGGAACTTGTCGCGGTGTTATTGCAATTGACTTGGCGACTGGTGAATTACACCGTTTTCGCGCACATCAGGTGCTGTTAGCAACGGGTGGATATGGCCGTACTTACTTCTCATGTACTTCAGCGCATACATGTACAGGGGATGGTAACGCTATGATTTTAAGGGCAGGAATGCCTTTGCAGGACATGGAATTTGTGCAATTTCATCCAACTGGTATTTATGGTTCGGGCTGTTTAATTACTGAAGGCGCACGAGGAGAGGGTGGTTATTTAACTAACTCTAAAGGTGAACGATTTATGGAACGATATGCACCTAATGCCAAAGATCTCGCATCTAGAGATGTTGTTAGTCGTTCAATGACAATGGAGATAAATGAAGGGCGAGGTATCGGTGAAGAGGCAGACCATATACATCTGCATTTAGAACATCTCGGTGCTGATGTTATTAATGAAAAGCTACCCGGAATTGCTGAAAGTGCGAGAATATTTGCCGGTGTTGATGTGACCAAAAACCCAATTCCTGTGCTACCGACAGTTCACTACAATATGGGTGGTATTCCGACCAATCACTACGGCCAGGTAGTTAATTTGGTTAATGGTGAGCCTGATACTGTTATGCCAGGACTGATGGCAATTGGTGAAGCTGCATGTGTATCTGTGCACGGTGCAAACAGACTTGGGTCAAACTCTCTTCTTGATTTGATTGTATTTGGGCGTGCTGCAGCGATTAGAGCGGCTGAGCTTGTGAAGCCAGATACACCGCATCCAACATTACCGGAACATGCAACAGAAAAAATCATGGATCGTTTCGATTCTTTGCGTCATTCAAACGGTAGTACATCCACTGCAGAGCTGCGTTTGAATTTGCAGAAGACCATGCAATCCCATGCTGCAGTATTTAGAACTGGTGAGTCTCTATCAACAGGTTTAGAAAAAGTTAATGCTTTATATAAGCAATTTGATGATGTGAAAGTTACAGATAAATCAATGATTTGGAACACAGACTTAATTGAAACTCTAGAGTTATCTAATCTGTTCCCGCAGGCTATTGCAACTGTGGCATCAGCATTGAACCGACCAGAAAGTCGTGGTGCGCATGCACGCGATGATTATAAAGATCGTGATGATGAATCATGGATGAAGCATACCCTGGCGACAGTGTCTGACAAAGGCGAAGTAGTTATTGATTATCGTCCGGTGCATTTAACAACATTGACAGATGAAGTTGATGTGTTCCCGCCTAAAGCGCGTGTGTACTAAAGTAGATCAAAAGGATTAGAGGAGTTATTTCATGGCTGAATTTACACTTCCAGCAAACTCGGTAGTTAAAAAAGGCAAAATTTTTGAGGCACCAGCTGCGGCCAATAATACAAAGCGATTTAAAGTTTATCGTTATAACCCTGACGACGGTCAAAACCCGCGAGTAGACATCTATGACATTGATTTAGATACCTGCGGTCCAATGGTGCTAGATGCACTGATTAAAATTAAAAATGAAATTGACCCAACACTAACTTTCAGACGTTCTTGTCGTGAAGGTATCTGTGGTTCATGTTCAATGAATATTGATGGTATGAATACACTAGCATGCATTAAAGCCATTGATGAAATTAAAGGTGATGTAAATGTATACCCTTTGCCACATATGGATGTGGTGAAAGATTTAGTCCCAGACTTGACTAATTTTTATGCCCAGTATGCTTCTATTCAGCCGTGGATGCAGACTGACACTCCACCTCCGCCTGACCGTGAGCGTCTTCAGTCTAAAGAAGATCGTGAAAAGCTAGAAGGGTTAGAAGAATGTATTTTATGTGCATGCTGTTCAACTAGTTGTCCTAGTTACTGGTGGAATAGTGATCGCTATTTAGGTCCTGCTGCATTATTAGCTGCTTATCGTTGGATTGCGGACAGTCGTGATGAATCAACTGGAGAGCGATTAGATGAACTGGAAGATCCGTTCAAGCTATATCGTTGTCATACCATCATGAATTGCACCAATGCATGTCCTAAAAATTTAAATCCGGCTAAAGCGATTGCAGAAATTAAGAAATTGATCGTCAAGCGACGTAACTAGTCTTATGTCAGGCGCTCCTGACCTATCTAAACTACGCTGGCGTTGTAGACGTGGAACAAAAGAGCTCGATACGTTGACAACACGTTATCTTGAGCATTTCTATTCAAGTGCTTCACAACACGAACAAAGTGCGTTCGCGCAACTACTGACGCTACAAGACCCTGAGTTACATGAGATACTCACTCGGGATAAACAAGTAAACGATCCTCATATCACTGCTATCGTGGGTAAAATTCATTCAATTTGATTCAATCTTTTGAAATTAAACCCTCACGTTATGTGGCTGCATACATTTTTATAGTCCATGCATTTACAATATTTTGTGCGCTTAGCTTTGAAATGCCGGCTTTCATTTGTCTAAGTTTAGTGATAGCTATCTTTGCATCAATGGTATGGCAGATTTTCACCTGGGCTCGCAGCCATTATTTCCTAAAATATGAACCCAAAGTTCAATGCTGGAGTATTTCATCGGATAAGCATCAATGGCGACGCTATAATTCAGTAACGTATATCTCTCTCAATAACTCATTTGTTTGGCTAATTCTGCGTGCATCGGATGGTGCCAGCACAAGTGTGATAATTGGAGTAGATTCGATGCCTACTGAAAGATATTTTCAATTACGCCGATGTATAATTTGTCCAGGAATATTTAACTAATTAGTTATTCACTTAAAGAACAATGAAAATCAACTATGCGATGCTCGAATAATTTCGCGAGAATTCCTCACCCGGACCCAAATACATTTGCCGGTTTGATGGAAGTCTATGAAAATAATTACATAAAACTCAGAAGGTTATGTGGTAATTTTAATGCATTGAATGAATATAGTTACTCGCGAGTAAACAATGCTCTAGATTTGCATTTACAAGTAGTAGAACGGACTAAGTACACCATCACATTAAATCTCACCTACCGATTTACTGATAAGAAAACCAATCAGATTAAAGAATTACCTAACTTACTGATAAAAGTATATTTTGACGCCATGCAGGCAGAAGTGCTGCACCGTGAATCCAAGAAATCATTAGTCACTCAGGCTAAACCTAGCCGTTTAAGTAATAAATGGAAAGATAATCGGTTCTTATATAAGTGGTTAAGCTTTTGTATAGCACAGGGCCATGTCTTTGACGCAGAAATGAGTCGAATTAATTGTATATAAATTATACAATTAATCCATTAATGTACCGTAATATAGACCATTTATTGGTTATTCAATGGATCATTTATATGGCGCTAAATGGATACTATTTTAGCGAAATTAAAATATATCTAAATTTAATGAAACCAGATACGAAAATTACACACTAATAACATAGTTGTAGGAATAAATTTCTAGGTAGAAAGGTGGTCAAAATGAAGTTATCAACAAAAGCGCGTCATGCTATTACTGCAATGATGGATCTTGCGCTCAATGATAAGGTGCGACCCGTTACATTGGCTGAAATTTCTCAAAGCCAAGGGATATCGTTGTCTTATTTAGAACAGCTATTTGCTAAATTGCGTAAGAGTGGATTAGTGATTGGTGTACGTGGACCAGGAGGCGGATATAAATTGTCTCGTGTGCCGAGTGAGATCAGTGTTGCTCAAATTATTTCGTCTATAGATGAGTACCGTCCAAATACAAACCAGCAAGTATCAGCTGAGCCTAATTTAGAAAAGAAATATGTCACTCATGTGCTCTGGGAAGAGTTAAGTGAGAAAATTTACGATTTTCTAAATGGTATTACTTTGGCAGAATTTGCTAATCGCCCAGAATTTCTTGAAGCGGGGGTCAGAACAAGATGGATCTGTAGGAGATGATGCTGGGAATCATTATCCTGATCGTTCAGCTGCATAGTAATCATTTTAATTTATTTTAAAAAGCCCTTTTTTAAGGGCTTTTTTTATTGTCTAGAGTTATTATTTGACAGATCATTCCAGTAATATTTAGAATATATTGTCTGTATTTATTGCATCGTTTTAGTTAGATAAACTAATTATCAAATGGGTAGAAATAAACAATTTGAACTTAATCAGGTGCTTGATTGTGCGATGCGAGAATTTTGGCGTAAGGGTTATAGCGCAACATCAATTCCAAGGTTAGAGACTGAGATGGGTATTAGTCGGCAGAGCCTCTACGATACGTTTAAAAGTAAACGTGATTTATTCCTAAGCGTGCTTGAGCACTACCATAAAAACATCATCGTAAAAAACTTTTCGTTAATCGAAAATTCTTCTTCGCCAAAAGATGGAATTTGTAAGTATTTTCATGCACGAGCAAAAGATGCTTTAAAGAATTCTGATATACAGGGTTGTTTGGTAACTAATTCGATTGCTGAATTAGCCCAGCATGATAACCAAGTTAGAACACAAGTTAATATTACGCTTCAGCATATGAGGTCCGTATTCAGAAATGCATTGGCACGTTCACAAAAAATTAATGAAATATCAACTCAATTGGATATTGATACTACGGCTGATTTTCTTCTTAATAATGCGCAAGGATTGTTCATTATGAGTCGAATGAATGTCGATAAATCTTCAGTAAATGGGATAGTGTTACAAATAGAAAGTTTATTAAAAAAATAATCACTAAACAGTAGGAGAAATTCAAATGAAACAAGAAGTCAGCGTAGATGGCCTTAAATTAAATATAAACATAGAAGAGTGTGGAAGTGGGGATGAAACATTATTAATGGTGCATGGTATACCTACTAACGCACGCCTATGGCGACATGTGCAAGAAAATCTAAAAGATAAATATCGCACGTTAGCAATGGATATGGTTGGTTACGGCCAATCAGATATGCCATTAAACGAGTTCAAGCATTCCTTTATGAATCAAGCTGAGGCAATTAAAGGAGTGATTGAAGGCTTGGGGCTAAAAGGAAAAGTCATACTTGTTGCTCACGATCATGGTGGTGGTGTTGCTCAGGTTTTTGCGACTAAATATTGTGATTATATTTCTCGACTAGTATTAATTAATCCAGTTTGTTTTGATCAATGGCCAGTGTGTGAAGTTGAAGCGCTAGCTGGCTTAGATGGTGCGCCTGACGAGGTATTACAAATGGCAATGGCGCAGGCAGTTGCAGGATTTCCAGCATTGATGCGTATGGGTAGTTATGATGGATCGCCATTCACAGATAAAAATTGCAAACAAAATTATTTGCAGTTCTGGGGAAGAGGGCCAGGAATGACAGGCTTTAAGTCATTAATTCGTATTTCAGCAGATCCGCAAAATTCAGATACTGATGTTGATCATAGTAAAATTACTTGTCCTACTATGGTTATGTGGGGCGTGAATGATAATTTCATGTCAGCAACAGCAGCAGAAAAATTAAAAGAAAGAATATCAGGTCCAACTCGAGTGCAATACATTGAGCGAGCAGGCCATTGGGTACAAGAAGATCGACCTGATGAGGTCGCAAAATATATTAATGACTTTGTGACTGAGTGGAAGGGAGTTAATTTATAATTTTCTTATTTGTAAATTAGTCGCGAAGTAACCACCTAATCATATCGCGTTCTTTGATTAATTCTTTTTCAGAGAGCGCGATCATCTCTTTTGAAAATTCATCTAAATCTAAATTAGTAATTGTGTGATATTCACGATTATTGCAATGTGTAGGGAATGAATACATTAATTCGCTAGTGACATCATAACTCCCTGTTGAATAGGTACCCATGCTTACCCAGCTATCACCATCTGAGCCTAATACCCAATCACGCATATGATCAATCGCTGCTGATGCTGCTGATGCTGCTGATGATGCACCACGGGCTTCAATAATTTCTGCACCACGTTTTTGTACGCGTTCAATAAATTCATTTTTATACCAATTCATGTCTATTAAATCATAAGCTTTTTTGTCATTGATCGTGCAATGTTGTAAATCAGGAAATTGAGTAGTGGAGTGGTTTCCCCATACAGTCACATTGTTTACAACAGATGAATGTACGCCTACTTTTTCAGATAGCATGCTAATAGTCCGATTGTGGTCTAAACGCATCATTGAGGTAATTTGGTTGGACTGTAAATTTGGTGCATTATGCAACGCAATTAACGCATTTGTATTGGCAGGATTGCCGACCACTAAAACGCGGACATCTTTAGCTGCATTTTCACTAATCGCTTTTCCGGTCGGTTTAAATATTGCGCCATTTGCACTTAATAAATCTTGTCTTTCCATACCTTTGCCTCTTGGTCTAGAGCCAATTAGGAAAATGTAATCAGCATCACCAAAACCGGTTGAGAAATCTGCAGTGGCGACTATTTTATTTAATGTAGGAAACGCACAATCATTTAGTTCCATTACTACACCGGTCAATGCAGGTAACACTGGTTCTATTTCAATTAAGTGTAAGTTAACAGGTTGGTCTGGGCCAAATAGATTGCCTGCTGCTATGCGAAATGCTATCGCGTACCCTATGTTCCCTCCGGCACCTGTAATAGCTACAGTAACTGGTTTTTTCATAATGAACTCACACGTAATAATTTGATCGCTAATAATAGCGAAACACACTTGCTATGTCACAGAGATTTATGTGGTCGTGCTAAGTAATCATGAGATCGCATTTCAAGTAAGCGACTTATTGTGCGTTGAAATTCGAAAGACAATCTTTTCCCTTTGTATAATTCATGAACACTTGTCTCGGCGGAAATAATCACTTTCACGTTACGGTCATAAAATTCATCGATTGCAGTAATGAAACGGCGTGCAAGATCATCATTATTAGTTAACACAGGGGTTTCTGAAATTAATACAGTATTAAAGCAACGTCCAATTTCAATATAATCTGCAGCACTGCGTGGACCATCACATAAATCTGCAAAATATAACCACACAGCACCGTCTGCACAACGGATTGATTGAATTTCTCTTCCTTCTATATACAAGCATTCATTCTCTATACCAGGTTCAGGAGATACATGCATAAAGTTGTTCAGCATAATTTCATACGCATTTTCATCTAGTGGATGATGATATATATCCGCGTGCTCTAAATATTCTAATCGATGGTCGGTTTTGCCTCCCAATTCGATTATGCTTGTATTTTGCTTAATCAGTTCAATAGCAGGTAGAAATTTTTGTCTTTGTAATCCATTTTTATATAAATTTTTAGGGTGACAATTACTGGTTGTAACTAATACGATACCTTGAGAGAAAAATGCATCTAATAATCCGGCGAGAATCATTGCGTCACCGATATCAGAAACGAATAACTCATCTAGACAAATAATATCAGTCCGATTTTTGAAGCTCTCTGCAACAATTTTTAAAGGTTCTTCTTCATTATTGATGTCTCGAAGTTGATGATGGATTTCTTGCATGAAACGATGAAAGTGTAAGCGCAGTTTTTTATCTAGAGGTAAGCAATCGTAAAATATATCCATTAAATAAGTTTTACCTCGTCCTACAGAGCCCCATATATATAAACCTTGTTTATTATGATTCTGCTTTCCTGTGCGATGGAAAATACCAGTTAATTTGTTGACAATAGATTCTTCACGAATTGTGTTTTGCTGCGTAACTTGTGAGTGTAAAGCTTCGAGCCGATCAACAACTCTCATCTGCATCTTGTCATAACTCAATTCGTTGGCATCAAGTGCCGCTTGGTATCGTTTTTTTGGCATAAAGAGCGTCAGTGAACAGTAAGAATTCTTTTCTCTGTAAGTCTAAGTTAAATCAATATTTGATAAAATATGACTAAATTTCAGTGAGTTCCAAAGGTTGTTTTTGGCAATAATTGCCATAATCGGCAAAAATTTGCCACATTTTGTAGCAGTTAAATTGTTAATTTATAGTTTAAATCATAAGGTGAGTTAATAAATCCTTGATTATAAAGAGTTTATACTTATTGGCATTATAAATGCTTTTATATTTAGTGAGCCTCACAACATCAATCAGAATTTATTTGATTGCCATGTTGTTATTCTCGACTCCTCCTGGTTAGGGCACTCGGTTATGGGTGCCCTATTTTTTTACCTGAAGCAACCAATTCCGTAAAGTATCAAACTGTTAGTTTAACTCTTATCTTTGCATGAGTTTCACCATACAATTGCGTCAGATTTCTTATTTTATCTCTATAAAGTCTTATAACTCATTGGATTATAATTAAATAATGAGCAATGGTCCGTTAATGATAGATCTTCAGGGGACTGAAATTAGTCCTCAAGAACGGCAATGGCTATCCCATTCTGCTGTTGGAGGAGTAATTCTGTTTACTAGGAATTATCAAGATAAAGAGCAACTAACATCATTAGTGAGTGATCTTCACTCAATAAAGAAGCCTAAGTTATTAATTGCGGTAGATCAGGAAGGAGGACGCGTACAGCGATTTCGTGAAGGATTTACTGCGTTTCCACCAATGAGATGTTTAGGTGAGGTCTACGATAAAGATCCAAAAGGAGGTTTACTATTAAGTGAAAGTCTAGCATGTAAGTTAGCTACTGAACTACGTGAAATCGGGATTGATTTTACATTTGCACCAATATTGGATCTAGATACCGGAGAAAGCTTGGTAATAGGTGACCGGGCATTTCATCACGATATTGATGCTGTCAGTGCTTTGGCAAGTAAATTCATGTTGGGCCTGCGTAAAGGTGGTATGGAATCGGTGGGTAAACACTTTCCTGGTCATGGTACCGTCATTGCGGACTCACACTTCGAATGTCCTGTCGATTATCGTTATGAAAATGATCTGCAATTGGCAGATATGGTTCCATTTCAACGTTTAGTTGATCATGGGATAGCCGGAATAATGTCTGCACATGTGGTGTATGAGCATGTGGACAAGAATCCTGCAAGTTTTTCAAAATATTGGTTAACTCGTGTACTTCGAGATCGACTAAAATTTGAAGGCGTTATTTTCAGTGATGACTTGTCTATGAAAGGAGCTCATGTAATCGGTGACATCCAAGTACGTTTGCAAGCTGCTTTAGATGCTGGTTCGGATATGGTATTGATTTGCAATAGCCCTGGAGATATTCCTCCTGCGCTTGATCATCTCGATAATTACAATAATCCTAGTTCCCAATTACGTTTGGCTCGCTTTCATGGTAAAACACCTGAGCCGTTGACTAATGCGCAGCAAGCATCACTTGATGAGTTTATTGCTGCATATCAAACCAACAAAAGTATGTCTTTAAATTTATAGTAGAAATAATGTTATGCAGGACTTATTAGAAGGTATAAAAAATATCATTGCAAATGACTTGATTGATACATGGATCTATGAAGTCTTTGCGGTTGTACTTGTTGTATTGATATTAGCATTTATTGCTAGAAGAGTACTCACGAAGTTGGCTGGTAAGACAGCAGCAACATACAATCCTTGGGATGATGCCTTGGTCAATGCTGTGCGTAGGCCGTTACGTTATACGATTATTATTTTGGGAATTTCTTATGCAGCTCAAATTGCAGGTGCACAAACTGATGCGGAAATTTTTAAATACATAAATCCAATCCGCTATACATTAATTACAGCGATGATATCGTGGGCGCTGATTTCATTTGTAGCAAGATTGGAAAATGCAACTATTAAGCAAAAACTTCAAACAGGACAGCAAGTAGATAAAACATCGATACATGCTATAGGAAAATTAATCAGAGTTGCAATTTTCATCACTACAGCATTAGTTATTTTGCAAACATTAGGTTTTAGTGTGTCAGGAGTTTTGGCGTTTGGCGGAATTGGTGGTATTGCTATAGGTTTTGCCGCTAAAGATTTATTGTCTAATTTCTTTGGTGGCTTAATGATTTATTTGGATCGCCCATTTACTGTAGGCGATTGGATTCGTTCTCCAGATAGACAAATTGAAGGTACTGTAGAGTCTATTGGATGGCGTCTCACTGTAATACGAACATTTGATAAGCGCCCTTTATATGTCCCAAATTCTATTTTTGCAACCATAGCAGTCGAAAACCCTTCACGTATGTCACATCGACGTATTTATGAAACCATCGGCTTGCGTTACGATGATGTCACTCAAATGAATCGCATTGTTGAAGATGTCAAAGCTATGCTTAAAGCGCATGAAGAAATAGATCAAATGCAAACTATGATTGTTAACTTTAATGCATTTAATGAATCATCTGTCGACTTCTTTATATACACATTTACTAAGACTACAAATTGGGTTCATTTTCATGAGGTTAAGCAAGATGTATTGTTGAAGATTTCGGATATTGTTGTAGAGAATGGGGCGGAAATGGCATTCCCCACTACCACAATGTTTTTGCAGCAAGGTCAGCTTGATAATAATAAAGGCTAAATACTAATGGCGATTCTGTCCTTCCAACAACTGCAAGAAGTTAAAGAAAATTCTGATTTAGTTTTTAGTGCTAGTCAAATTAAGGCAGCAGTAGAAAAGATGGGATTGGAGTTAGAGTCGAAAATACATAACAAAAATGCAATTCTTATTTGTGTCATGAATGGTGGCATCATCATAACATCTGATTTGCTGCGGAGTATGGATTGTGATCTGCGCCTAGATTATCTGCAGGTGGCTCGCTATCGTGATAAAACAGTGGGTGGTAGTTTGCATTGGTTGAAAGAACCACAGTTATCATTAGAAAATCAAACCGTGGTATTAGTTGATGATATATATGATGAAGGTTATACCATGGAGGAACTTGTTTCATATTGTAAAAAGCATGGTGCTAGTGAAGTAATTACAGCAGTGTTATTGCTAAAGAAAAAAATAACTCCCCAAGTTGATCTTAAGCCTGATATTTTTGGCTTAGAAGTGAATGATAGATATGTATATGGATATGGGATGGATTATAAAGGCTGCTTGCGTAATGTACCCGCTATCTATGCAATCTCAGAATAATCATTGGGCAAATAAAATATGCAAGACATAGCTATCATTGGTGGAACAGGGCTGGCATCATTTCCGGGATTGAAAATTATCCGTAAAGAAGTGGTGCGTACGCCTTTTGGCGCACCTTCTGGGCCGATAACTTTTGGTGATTATTGTGGTAAGCAGATAATATTTTTGCCTAGACATGGTTCACGCCACACTATACCCCCTCATATGGTGAATTATCGCGCGAATATATGGGCATTACATGATAAAAACGTTAAGCATATTGTTGCGGTGGCTGCTGTCGGCGGTATTCATGCTGATATAAATCCAACTAGAATAGTGATTCCTGAGCAGATTATTGACTACACTTACGGACGTTCACATACATACTTTGAAAAAGACCTAAGCCAAGTTATGCATATAGATTTTTCAAATCCCTACGATTCTGTATTACGCGAAAACTTAATTAAAGCCGCGAAATTAGCTAATGTGGATGTGTTTAAAGGTGGTGTTTACGGAGCTACGCAAGGGCCGCGTTTAGAAACTGCAGCTGAAGTGAATAAATTAGAACGTGATGGTTGTGATGTTGTTGGTATGACCGGTATGCCAGAAGCTGCATTAGCCAGAGAATTAGAAATGGGTTATGCGCATTGCGCGATGTCTGTTAACTGGGCTGCAGGACGTAGCGAAGAATTGATAACGCTAGAGTCAATTCGTGAATGTACTGAAGTGGGTATGGAAAAAGTCCGTACCTTATTAGCTAAATTAATGGAAATTATTTAGCTGGAAAAATTTACTGGTCTTCATCTATTGGAGTTGCTTCAACTATAATGCCAACAAAAGGATGATCTATATAATGTAGCTCGCGACTACGCATGCGACGATGAGATTTCACAGAGTAGTCCACTAATGCATGGTTTCTATCAAGAGCATCGCTTATTTCATTTGGAATTGTTCTTGGTAATCGGTAAACAAGGTCGGTATATAAATGTATGTATCGTGTGATGACAATATTAATTGTTCCATCAAGTTCAATGACTTTTGAGTTTTCTGTGTTATTTCTTGAGGTATCGCTAAACTCAATTTGACGGTAAGCGTGCTCGGGATATTGTTGTGTGAAATCTCGCCCAGCTTGTATTGAAATGGGTTGTGAATCTTTTTTTTCTACTGCTGGTTGCCGCCAAGCAAGATGTTTGAGGATGCGATAGTTACTAGAACGATTTAGTTTAGTAGCGACGTCATTAAGGATGTAATCATCTTCTGGAATTGGTCGCCAAGCTGAATCAGAATCTACAGTAGTTAAATCTAATCCATTTGTAGGCACAGGAATAACATGATTGAAGTTAAATTGCTCAGCGCTTTGTTGAATTCCATTTTTATTGGTAAATAAAATCACTTCAATAGCATAATCTTTTGCACATAGAAACGAAGCAGATAAACTAGTAATCGCCAAGGTGGTACAGACTAATAGTGTTTTAAATTTCATGCGGCTTCCTTGAATGCAATTGTATTAATAATGTTGCGAACATATTCGATTCTATTTTCTATAGTTGTCAGATTTACTGTAAATAGTAATTTTTCACTACCCGACATTTTAAATACAGATGATTGTCTTTGTAGGAGCAATAATAGCTGATCAATATCTATTTTTGGGTTTTTGTCGAATATGATTCGACCACCATCCTCATGTGCTTCAATCTTGTTTATACCCAGACTACCAGCAAATAGTTTAAGTTCCGTAGTTAATATAAGATTTTTGGCTGATTTTGGAAGCAAGCCAAAGCGGTCAATAAGCTCTGTTTGCAATTCTTTTAATTCATCCTCGTTAGCAGCACTAGCAATACGTTTATATAATACTAAGCGCATATGCACATCAGGAACGTAATCATTAGGTAAAAGGGCTGGCTCACCTAAATCGACTTCTAAGCCATGATCTAACGGACGATCAAGTTGTGGTAAATCACCAGATTTTAGAGCCTGTACCGCACGCGAAAGTAACTCATTGTACATGGTGTAACCAATCTCATGAATTTGCCCACTTTGGTCTTCGCCTAATAACTCACCAGCACCGCGAATTTCTAAATCATGCGTAGCGAGAGTAAATCCAACTCCAAGCTCTTCAAGTGACTCAATCGCATCTAAACGTTTGATTGCGTCTGCAGACATTGCCTTTCTATTAGGCGTAATTAAATAAGCATAGGCACGATGGTGTGACCGGCCGACACGACCACGTAACTGATGTAGTTGTGATAAACCAAGTTTATCTGCCCGGTTAATTACAATTGTATTAGCGCTAGGAACATCTAACCCACTTTCGATAATAGTAGTAGCAACCAATATGCTGAAGCGGGTGTGGTAAAAATCTAGCATTACCTGTTCAAGTTCACGTTCCGACATTTGACCATGAGCAAATCGAATTGAAGCATTGGGTAGTAATTCTTGTAATTCTTTGGTGACCTTTTCTATGGTTTTTACTTCATTGTGTAAGAAGTAAATCTGTCCGCCTCGTTTGATTTCACGTATACAGGCTTCTTTAATGTTTGCATCATTCCATTCAGAGACAAATGTTTTAATCGCATGGCGATGATTAGGTGGTGTAGCAATAATTGATAAATCTCTTAATCCACTTAAGGACATATTTAATGTGCGTGGAATAGGGGTAGCAGTTAGCGTTAATATATCAGCTTCGGCGCGTAATGATTTTAACTTCTCTTTATGGCGTACCCCAAAGCGTTGTTCTTCATCTATGATAATAAGACCAAGATTTTTATATTTTATTTCTGTGTTAAAAAGTTTATGGGTGCCAATTACAATATCAATTTTTCCATTTTTCAATGACTCAATGGTCTCTTTTTGTTTTTTTGTTGAATTGAATCTAGATAATGACTCAATTTGAATTGGCCACTCAGCGAACCTATCTAGAAATGTTTGGTAGTGTTGTTGAGCTAGAAGAGTGGTTGGTACTAATACTGCAACTTGTTTTCCATTGTTAACCGCAATGAACGCAGCTCGCATAGCAACTTCTGTTTTTCCAAAGCCAACATCTCCACATACAACTCGATCCATTGGTTTTGTAGAATTCATATCATCTAAGACGTTTTCAATGGCTGTTTGTTGATCTGGTGTTTCTTCAAATGCAAAACTAGATGAAAAAGTTACATAGTCATGCATTGTGATATCGTAGTGGATACCTTGTTTAGCTTCTCGGCGTGCGTAGACATCTAAAAGCTCAGCAGCAACATCGCGCGCTTTTTCTGCTGCTCTTTGTTTTACTTTAGACCATAAATCTGAACCTAATTTATGCCATGGCGCGCTTTCATTATCAGCACCTGTGTAACGGCTTACTAGGTGTAAGTTAGCAACAGGTACATAGAGCTTGTCACCGCCCATGTATTCTATTGTTAGGAACTCAGTTTCTAAGCCTTGAATGTCTAGCGATTGTAATCCTTTATAACGTCCAACACCGTGATCTTCATGGACAACTGGAGCATCCTCGGTAAGGTCATTTAAGTTGCGAACAATAGCATCGGCATCACGTGTCCTTTTTCGCTTGCTAGCTTGTCTAACACGATTACCAAATAATTGGCGTTCAGCAATTATTGTCACGCCATGTTCAGGTAAATCTACAGAGTCATCTATAGGGGCAACTAATAAATTGATTGAATCACTGCTGTTGGTGAATTCATGCCAGTTTTCCTGGATAGTAGGCTTGATGCCCAGGCTGCGCAACGTTTCATTAACATACTCACGGCGACCTAATGATTCTGCTGCGAAAACGATGCTTCTATCTTTAGATTGAATAAATTGACGTAATTGCATCGCGGGGTCTTCCAGACGTGAATCTATATTAATTGCAGGTAGTGTTGAACTTGGATAATTCGTAAAAATATCATCTTGGGTATTTTGATATTTATTGCTGTTTAACTGTACACGCAAAAACTGTTCAATATTTTTTTTGGTCTCGTCTGCTGAAAGATATATTTCTTTGGGAGTGAGAATAGGGCGTTCTATATCATGACGGCGTTGCTCATAACGGCTGAATAATTCCAATTCAAATTCTTCTGCATTCTCTAATGCATTTTCATGCAAGATAAATAATGTATTTTTCGGTAAGTAATCAAATAGTGTATATACCTTATCGAAAAATAGAGGTAAGTAATATTCTATTCCGGGAGGGAAATTTCCATTACTGACTTCTTTATAAATTATACTTTTATTAGGGTCGCCTTCAATTTTTTCTCGATAACGACGACGGAATTCCTTAATTGCTTGCTCGTCACTTGGAAATTCATGGGCGGGTAATAAACTTATTTCTTCTAACTTTTTTAACGAAGTTTGTTTCTCTGGATCAAAAGTGCGAATTGTCTCGACTTCGTCATCAAATAATTCCAAACGATATGGGTGATTGGATCCCATCGGGAAGAAATCAACGATGGATCCACGCACTGTAAACTCACCGCGAGTAACCACTTGTGAGACGTGATGGTATCCTGTAGCAGTTAAAGATGTGCGTAAATTATCTAATCCTAGAACATCGCCAAGTTTTATATGTAAAGAAATTTCGGCAATAAAATCTTTCGGTGCGACACGCTGCATGCACGTAGTGATAGGTAAAACTAATACTCCATGTGTTAATTGTGGCAATTTATGCAGTGTAGTTATTCTGTCAGAAATAATATCTTCATGTGGGGAAAAAATATCATATGGTAGAGTTTCCCATTCTGGAAATGTTAAGAACTCTGTTTGATCTTGGTTGAAGAATTTTGTTTCATTATAAGTGATGGAGCTAGATAAAGAATCGGCGGTCAATACAACAACTAATCCATCATGTTGGCTGATAGCATCATTAATTATTAAACCACGTGCACATCCATACAGTTGACCCCAATATTTAATTGGTTGCTTGTTGTGGGGTAGTGATGCTTTGAGGTAATTCACGAAACAATTTTAACTAAAAATGTCAGACAAATAAAAAGCGGAGCATGTAGCTCCGCTTTTTATTGATTGTACTTTAGGTGATTGATTAGGCAAACATATCAGCAACGATGTTATCGTACCAACTGTATGCATATTGCACTTCGCGTTGTAATGCATCAGCACTTGCATCGCTTGGTGTTAGGCCGCCAGCTACTTTAGCTATCTTTGAGCGATCTTCTGCAAGTCTATAAACAGCTGCTACCGAAATACCGTAATCTGGAGCCACTAAGCTGTAGCAAGTATTTACATATGAAGGGTCAGCCATATCATGATCATTTAGTGAAGCAACAATGGCTGCAGCACATACTTTAGCTTGTGAGTTAGCAGCATAGCCAGATTTAGGCATGCCAGTCGCAATGCTTGCATCACCAATTACATGTACACCAGCATGAATTGTGGACTCGAATGTGCCTAAATCAACAGGGCACCAACCAGAATCATTTGTTAACCCTGCCGTAATTGCAATAGTGCCTGCAGATTGAGGGGGAATTAAGTTAACAACATCAGCTTTATATTCATCAAAGTCGGTCGATACGGTCATGCTGCTTGGATCAACAGAAGTAATACCGCCGCCAGTATCTGCTGCAGGTATCCAGTCTATCATGCCATCGTAGCGAGCTTTCCAACCTTGAGTGAATAAACCTTGTTTTGAGAATTTGTCTTTAGCATCTAACACTAAAATCTTGGATTTGGGTTTATTGTGTTTTAAGTAATGCGCAACCTGGCAAACACGCTCATATGGACCAGGAGGACAACGGAAAGGATTAGCTGGGGGAGCAATTATCACTACTCCACCATCTTTCATTGATTCTATCTGCTTGCGAAGTAGTGTAGTTTGACCACCAGCTTTCCATGCATGTGGCATAATTTCTGAAGCGGCTTCGTCGTAACCTTCAACTGCGCCCCATTTGAATGAGATTCCAGGAGATACAACTAAGCGGTC
Organism: Gammaproteobacteria bacterium; assembly: GCA_033344735.1. NCBI lineage: Bacteria > Pseudomonadati > Pseudomonadota > Gammaproteobacteria > Gammaproteobacteria bacterium. The sequence continues at coordinate 846,786 of JAWPMW010000001.1, read as the reverse complement.
ATAGGCGAATGAATCTCCACTCTCAGTTTTAACCATCTTGCCATCAATATCTACATCAGTTGCTTTGCTATGGACGACATTAATGCCATGTTTGTTCAGACCTTCATAAGTATGACGGATTGTTTCAATTTTTCTGCCACCGCCGATTACTTCATTACTCATGAAGCAAGTATGGTAATCCTTGTTGGTTTCTATCAGTGTGACATCAATTGAACTGTCAGCTTTCCTTATGTACTTAGCAGCAATTGCGCCACCAGCACCACCACCAATAACAACAACTTTTTTAGTTGCGCCAACGGCTATATTTGGAATACTAATGCCTGCAGTTCCAGCAACTATGGAACCACCGCCTAATTTAATAAAATCTCTACGATTTAACTTTTTCATATTGGGCTTCTCCGTTCCTATTATTAGTCTGTAATGCTTGAGTAGTAATCTGCCAGTTTTTCAATAGCTTCTTCTCCATCGGTTTCAGCCATTTCTTCTAGCTTATTTTTCATTTTTTTCGGCATAGCACGGTCGCCATTGGCAAAATCTTTCATTGAATATAAGAAGTATGATTTCCATTGCCCTGCTAGTACGCCAGTGTCGTCATCTGCTAAGCGACCTTCATCTTCGTGGCACTTTTCACAGTATTTGTCATGTAGTTTTTTACCAGCACTTGCGTTGGCCGAGTCAAAAGATTGTGACGCTCGTATCGGAGATTCATTGCTGAAATGTTCTGCAATCTGTTTGATTTCTTCTTCAGTGTATCCTTTAGCGAGGCGCCCCATAATAGTTGAATAACGGGGGAAAGCTTCAACATCTTCAAAGTCAGCATCTGACTCTATAACAGAATCTAATTTGTCATCATCGTCATCATATTTATAAGCCAACATCGCCCCCATTAAGTAATTAGGAGACATACCTGCGAGATTTGGAATAGCAGGGCCCACACTATTACCTTCTTCACCATGACAGGCTACACACGTGTCTGTAAGCATGCTTGTTGAGCTATGATCGGCAATTACGTAACTACTATGTAATGCTCCTGCCAGCAACAAAGCGGTTAATCTTGTTGTTATTTGCATAGTTGACTCCTGCGATTTACGTTTACTTTATTAGTGCATAATTATAGCTTGCACGATAATAATTGTTTTAAATTATGTATATATTGTTTGTTTTGTATGCAGTTTGAATATTTTTAGACTTGCCTAAAGCAAATAAATTCTAATAAATTACTTTAAATAAGTTATGCATCTGGTTCACTAGGCTCTTTATGTGCAACGCCTTTATGACAATCTATACAAGTTTTGCCTTGTTTTTGTGCTCTTTTATGCTTCTTGCGAGACTGTTTCTCTTGCTCTGAAGGGTCCATAGATTCAAATGAATGGCACGAGCGACATTCGCGTGAATCTGTTGCTTCCATTTTTGCCCATACTCGATTGGCCATTTTCCAACGATGTTGCTCAAATTTCTCCTCGCTATCAATGGTGCCCATTATCTCGCCCCATACATCTTTAGCTGCCATCACTTTCGCATAAAGTTTAGGTCCTAGAGAATGTGGTACGTGGCAGTCTGGGCATCCCGCTCGAACGCCAGAGGCATTTTTATAGTGATATGACTCCATCCATTCTTGTTTTACCCACTGCATAGAATGGCATGAAGTACAAAATTCTTCTGTATTAGTAGTTTCAAGGGCTGTTGACGAGCCGATGGCAAAAACTACTCCCAGTGCTACTGCAAACAAAAATCCTATCCAACGTAAGAGCTTTACTGGTTTATTAACTGGGCTATTAGAATCATCTGACATAGTGCGACCGAGGGTGTTAGTATCAAGTTAAGTTACTGCATTCTAGGAAATATTCTTTATCACCACAATGCAGCAATCTATCTGTGTCCATATTGTTTGATATTTATCATCAGTACAGTACCTTGATTAGATCTTAATGTCGTCACAAATGTCTGTTAGCCAAGAAAGTCATCAATTAGTTGCAAACTCACTCACATGTGAGCGTGGGGGTAGAATTTTATTCGAGAATCTCGAATTTACAGTCCAAAGTGGTCAAGCTATGATCATTCAAGGTAGTAATGGAGCCGGTAAGACTAGTCTATTACGTATTATTACCGGTCTAAGCCAGCCATCTGAAGGGGCTGTGTCTTGGAATGATCAAAATATCATCAATATTGCTGAGGAATTCCAGCAGCAACTCTTATATATAGGGCATCTTTCTGCGGTTAAAACCGAGTTAACAGTGAGGGAAAATTTGCAGCTCCTTAAACGTTTCTGGCCATCTGATGCTGTCGGTTCAATCGCAGATCTTGCGGAAAATGTTGGATTGCGTCAGCGTTTAAGTGTTTCTTGTTCAAGGTTATCTGCGGGGCAACTTAGAAGAGTATCGTTGGCTCGCCTATTTATATCCACGCAAAAATTATGGGTACTTGATGAGCCTTTGACTGCGCTGGATGTGGGTTTCATAGAAACAGTGGAGAATTGTCTGCAATATCATCTTAAATCTGGTGGTATGGCTATATTGACTACTCACCGTGGGATTGATCTGGCTGATCAATCCTCATTTTGTGTGAATCTATAGAGATTACCGACACTATGCGATTGTTCTATTCAATCTTGTATCGAGACTTAATGCTAGCTATCAGGCGTCGAAGAGAGTTAGCTAACCCACTGGTTTTCTTCGTAATAGTAGTTAGTCTGTTCCCTCTGGGAGTGAGCCCTGATCAAGAATTGCTGAGTAAAATGGCGCCAGGTGTGATTTGGGTAACTGCACTCCTAGCAACCTTGATGTCGATGGATGCCATGTTCCGTTCCGATTATGACGATGGTTCATTGGAACAATTGTTGTTGCTGCCAGGTCCTAAAGTATTATTGATAGGTGCGAAAATTACTGCGCATTGGCTCAGTATCGGGTTGCCATTAGTTGTACTAGCGCCAGTTATGTCATTGCTCTTGTATTTTCCTATGCACGCAATAGGTAGTTTGATAGTCACATTATTGATTAGCACCCCCATACTGAGCTTGTTAGGTTCTGTTGGTGTTGCATTAACCCTTAGTTTGCGCTCTGGAGGAATTTTGTCTTCATTATTGATTTTGCCCTTTTATATCCCTGTATTGATTTTCTCAACCATGGCGATCAATGCGTCGGCTAATAACCTCCCTGTTTCGGGATACTACGCACTTTTAGTGGCATTTCTAATAGTCTTAACAATATTAATTCCATTTGCAGTGGTTGCTGCATTAAAAGTTTCTTATAACTAGGTATGATGCAATTTATCCATAAATACGGATCACCCAAATATTTTTATCAGTGGTCTAAGGGTTGGCAGCGTTGGCTAACAGTAATAACCCTTCTTCTATTAAGCTTTGGTCTGTACCAAGGCTTTTTTGTAGCGCCTACCGATTACCAACAGGGTGAAAGTTATCGAATAATTTTCATTCACGTGCCTGCTGCTTGGATGTCTATGTTTGTCTATATGGCAATGGCAGTGTCTAGTATCGTTGCACTTGTGTGGCGAATAAAAGTGGCGGAAATTGTCATTGGAGAATGCGCAATCATCGGAGCGTCATTCACTGCCTTAGCACTTATCACTGGAATGTTATGGGGTAAACCTATGTGGGGAACATACTGGGTATGGGATGCACGATTAACCTCAGAACTTGTATTACTGTTCTTGTATTTTGGAGTCATTGCATTGCATGGGGCGTTTGAAGACCCACGCACTGGTGCAAGAGCTGCTGCAATACTTGCCATAGTGGGGATTATTAATATTCCAATAATTAAGTATTCTGTAGAATGGTGGAGCACATTACATCAACCTGCCACGGTGGCGAAGTTCGATAAACCTTCAATGCATATGTCTATGCTAATTCCTCTGTTGGTGATGGCAGTAGCATTTAAAACTTACTTTCTAGCATTGCTATTTTCGCGAACACGCTCCGAAGTGCTATCGCGCGAAAAAAATACATCGTGGGTAAAAGATGTTATGGAGAAAGAATCATGAAAGAATTTTTTGCTATGGGCGGTTATGCTTTTTTTGTATGGGCATCTTATGGAATAGTGGCATTTGTTATGATTGCAAATGTAGTTGCCGCGAAAATCAAACGTAAACGAATTTTTAAAGAGTTACAGGAATTATCGGAAGAGTCCTGAGTATCAAGATTTAAGTATAGAGATTTTAATAATGACGCCAAAAAGAAAACAACGTTTAATATTTGTCATGGTGCTAATTGTTGGCTTCGGTGCCGCGATTGGTCTTGCGCTTTTTGCCTTTCAAAAAAATCTACTATATTTTTATAGCCCTTCACAGATTGCTTCAAGTGAAGTTGAAAAAGGTCAAATGTTTCGCTTGGGTGGTTTGGTAGTTGAAGGAAGTGTAGTACGTGAAAGTGATGGTATTACTACGCAATTTGATCTTACAGATACAGCGGGAAGTATTACAGTGAGATACACCGGCTTATTGCCGGATTTATTCCGTGAAGGGCAAGGCATTGTTGCACAAGGTAAGATTAATCAAAAAGGTGTATTCGTTGCTCAAGAAGTATTAGCAAAGCATGATGAAAACTACATGCCCCCTGAAGTGGCGGAAGCATTAAAGGAAGCGGGGGCTAAACATCCTGTATCTATTCCAAAGACTACTATTAATTAATTCTAGATAATATCTATGGTTGCAGAAATTGGTCAGTTCGCATTAGTCATTGCTTTATGTTTGGCAATTACACAATCAACTATCCCACTAATCGGTGCGCATCGTAACAACCTCAGTTGGATGGCGGTAGGGCGCACAGCTGCCAGTGGGCAGTTTCTATTTCTATTGATTTCTTTTGTTTGTTTAACATACTGTTTTGTGACTAACGATTTCTCTGTGTTGTATGTTGCTAATAACTCTAATACGAAATTACCTGTTTATTATCAAATTTCAGCAGTATGGGGTGCACATGAAGGCTCTTTACTTCTCTGGGTGCTAGCTCTTGCTGGCTGGGGTTTTGCGGTATCAATATTTAGTCGTGCGCTGCCTGCGGAGATGATTGCTAGAGTATTAGCAGTTATGGGTATGATAGGTATTGGTTTTATTTTATTTACTTTACTTACATCAAACCCATTTGAAAGATTATTTCCAGCAGCGATTGAAGGGCGTGATTTAAATCCTTTGTTGCAAGATCCTGGTTTAGTCATACACCCACCAATGTTGTATATGGGGTATGTTGGTTTTTCAGTAGCATTTGCATTTGCCATTGCTGCATTATTAAGTGGCAAGTTAGATTCTGCATGGGTGCGATGGTCTCGCCCTTGGGCAAGTATTGCTTGGGTATTTCTAACTATAGGAATTGCACTTGGAAGTTGGTGGGCATATCACGAGTTAGGCTGGGGTGGTTGGTGGTTTTGGGATCCAGTGGAAAATGCTTCATTTATGCCTTGGTTAGTAGGTACAGCGTTAATTCATTCCTTAGCAGTCACAGAAAAACGTTCTACATTTAAAAGTTGGACAATTCTGTTATCAATCATGGCATTCTCATTAAGCTTGCTTGGTACCTTCTTGGTGCGTTCGGGCGTATTAGTCTCAGTGCATTCATTTGCGAGCGATCCTGCACGTGGTGTTTACATATTAGGTTTTTTGGCTGTAGTAGTTGGTGGCTCGTTAACATTATATGCATGGCGTGCGGCTCAATTTACTTCTGGCGGACGTTTTGATTTGGTTTCTAAAGAAACCATGTTGCTCATTAATAATGTATTGCTAGTAGTAGCGATGATCACCATTCTAATAGGTACTCTTTATCCGCTGTTCTTAGATGCATTAGGGTTGCCAAAATTATCAGTTGGACCTCCGTATTTTTCAGCAGTGTTTGTGCCATTGATGTTGCCTTTAGTAATAATCATGGGAATAGGGCCCATTGCTAAGTGGCGCCGTGTACCAGTAAAAGAATTATTTAGTAGGTTAAAAATATTATTATTTTTAGGTATTGCCCTGGGAATTATACTCCCATTAGCGATTTACAGAGATACAACTATTATGACGGCTGTCGGTATTGCAGCTGCAGCATGGGCAATATTAACTGCGCTATATGCAGTGTTGAGATTAATCATTAAACGAGATAGCTCAACATCATTGGGTAAAGCGTATAAAAAAATACCTCGAGCAATGTTAGGTATGGTGACGGCACACATTGGTATAGGTATATTTATTCTGGGTGTAGTTTTTACCAGTTCATTCAGTGACGAAAAGGAAGTAAGCGTCACTTTTGGTCAGCAGGTTGAATTAGCCGGCTATACATTTATATTAGAGAATGTTGGGCCCGTTCAAGGACCTAACTATAAAGCCATGCGTGGCAGTGTAAATGTGACAAGAGATGGATCACCAGTAGCTATGTTGTATCCTGAGAAACGAATTTATACCGTACAAACAAATCCCATGACTGAACCTGGAATTCAAACAGGTGTTTTCCGAGATTTATATGTGTCTTTAGGCGAACCTATAAATGAGAATGAATGGGGTTTTAGAATTTATTATCGACCATTTATTCAGTGGGTTTGGTTTGGTACGCTACTTATGGCAATTGGCGGTATATTAGGCGCTATGGACAAACGTTATCGAACTTTGGCGACAGTAAAAAAGGAAGTGGATAATGGAAATTCTGACACACAAACAACATCCGCTTAACTAATTTATACCGACAAGACATGATTCGTTTTCTTATTCCTGTATTACTCTTTTTAATATTGACTGGATTTTTGTTTGTTGGCTTATATAAGGATCCATCTCTAATTCCTTCACCATTAATTGGAAAACCGATCCCAACATTTGCTACCAGTACATTGAGAGATCCTGGCAAGATAATTTCTGATAAAGATATTCAGGGCGACTATGCACTGATAAATGTCTGGGCAACGTGGTGTGCTGCGTGTAAACAGGAACATGCAGCATTAGTTTATTTGGCAAGTCAATTACAAGTACCTATCTATGGGCTTAATTATAAAGATGATCGTGGAGCTGCTATTAATTGGTTGAAGCAATATGGTGACCCATATGTTATTAATATTTTTGATGAAAATGGCCGGATAGGCATCGACTTTGGAGTCTATGGTGCTCCAGAAACATTCTTGATAGATAGTAAAGGAATAATACAACATAAACTTGTGGGTGTAATGACTCCTGATGTATGGGAAAAGCAATTTATGCCTAAAATAAATCAGATCACAGCAGCATTACAATGAATAGAGCGAAAATTTTTGTTTTTACTTTTATTGTGTTGCATTCATCAGTAAGCATCCCGCAAGTGATTAGTGTTGCGCCTGAATATGAAGAGCGTTACGAACATCTTTTGTCCGAGCTGCGTTGCTTAGTTTGTCAAAATCAAACAGTGGCAGAATCACCTGCTGATCTTTCTAATGACTTGCGCATTGAAGTAAAAGAAATGTTGGAGAGAGGTGCGACAGATCAAGAAATTTTAAAATTCATGTCTGACAGATATGGAGATTTTGTTTTATATAATCCTCCAGTTAAGCCGCGCACTTACTTATTATGGATTGGGCCATTTTTGCTACTTGCTGGTGGACTTATCACTGCACTAATGCTGGTTAAACGACGCTCAATGGATATTACGGATAATGAATTGAATGACAAAGACAGGCAACGTCTAAAAGATCTTCTCGATGAAGATATTAATACGAAAATGAAATAATAAGGCAATATAAATGATCACTTTTTGGTTAGTCGTAATTGGTTTGATATTGCTTGGACTTTTATTTGTCTTATTGCCATTACTTTCAAAGGAAAATAAAAATCAGTACGTTTCCAGAGAGGAAATTAATAAGGCAATTTATATCGGTAAAGTAGAAGATTTAGAAGCTGATTTAGAGCGTAACCTCCTAGACAAAGAAGAGTACGATCATGCGCTTGCCGACTTGCAGCAAACGTTATTACAAGATGCTGATGTTGAAGATACCAAACCGTTTAATTTGCGTGGTAACAAGATAATGACTTTGACCATAGCTATAGTATTGCCAGTGGTCGCTTTGCTCACATATAAACAAGTCAGTACTGGAAGTTATACTTATGATGTCGCTAGTAACCAGACTGTTGCATCATCACAAATGCAATCTATAGAAAACTCGATTGCCAGTTTGGAGAAAAAATTAAAAGAAAAGCCTGACAGTGTCGAAGGTTGGAGAATGTTAGGGCAGTCATACTTTGTGACACAACAATATGAGCTTGCCAAGCAAGCTTATATTAAAGCTCTTGATCTTGTTAACCAAGCCGACCCAGAAATATTAGTATTGACTGCAGAAGCGTCAGCATTTTCTAATAATGAATTATTCAGCGACTATGAAAAATCATTATTAGCTAAAGCCTTGTCTATTAACCCTAATCATCAGCGTGGCTTGTGGTATTCAGGCTATGCAGCTTATACAACCTCTGACTTCCAGAACGCAGTTAATCATTGGCAAACATTATTAACTCTGGTGCCAAATGATAGAGCAGATGTGAAAGCATCATTAGTCCAGTTTTTAAATGATGCGCGTAGTAAAGCAGGTCTAGTACCCTTAGAGCAAGCAGAGGATATGGCTCAACAAGACACAAGTGATCAGCGCAAAATTGAAGTTTCTGTACAACTTAATGAAAGTGTTAACCAATTAGCAGGGTCTGGCGACACATTGTTTATATACGCTAGAGCAGTAGATGGCCCAAAAATGCCGCTTTCATTAGCGCGTTTAACCGTTGCAAGTCTTCCTGCAAAGGTTACTCTATCTAAAGAAATGGCCATGATGCCTAGTATGGATATAGATACTTTTGAAAAAGTAGAAGTGTTGGCGCGTATATCAAAAAGTGGTCAGGCGATAACTCAAAAAGGTGATCTCATTTCGAAATCAGTCGTTGTAGATTTTTCAGAAACGAATATAGCTGCTGTGAATCTAGATATTAGTGCTATTGCTGATTAAGTTAATATATCAAGTCATTAATCCAGTGTAGATGAATCTACACTGGATGTTGTAGATAAATAACTTGTGAAAAAAGTACTACTCTATTAATTGAATAATGCTATGCCTATAGCAATTGATAAGATAGTGTAGAAAAACAATCCTGTTGATTCAAGCCAATAGTTGCATATAGTACTTTGTGCTTGTGATGTGTACATAGTTTTCCTTAATTATGATGATTGTTCAGAAACATTGAAATCTGGTTCTATGTAAATAGCTTCATATACTCTTTTTAGATTGCGTATTGCTTCCATTGAATGACCAGCATTCAGTGCTTCACGTACAGTCACTAAACTCGCCTTAGCAAAAGTATAATCAAACCATGCATTATTAGGGTAATCGCTGGTTTCAGATTCTCCTTTATAGACAACATCAGTTTTAATTTTTTGTTTTAAGATTGGCAGAGTCTCATTGTTTTTCAGTTCTGTAAGATCTAGCTTTGGTAAGTAGTGGGTATGCGAGTGTGCAATCCTGTCTTTTTTGTCTTGATTGGTTTCAGTTAATGTGTTTTGAGTGAAATTGGACTCAATTTTTTCGATCAAATCTAAAGACGTTGTTACATAAGAAAGTGATTCTTTTGGTTGATACGTCATGTTATTAAGCGCTTGTTCTGTATTGACTAAAATTTCATACGCATAATTTGAAACGTCGAGTTGACTATCTTTATTACTTGCAAACAGATTACTTGTGCTGAAGAGCATGGTAACAGTCAGTGCTGTCGTTAGTGTTAATTTAGATTTAAGCATTTTTTTATCCTGTGATTTTTCGTTAAGTGTAGATTTTGATTTGCTATATAAAATAGTGTTCATGTTTTTCCCTTAATTAGTAATTAATGATTGTGTTTGGCGCTTAATATTCTTTAATTTTCTAATCTTATTAAGTCTGTTTTTTATCGTAAAGCTTGATGCTTTAATTGCTGCGTTTGATGCTTTATAAATATTATTTGCACGATAGTTAGTAATAATATCTGGCATACCTTTAACTGAAACTAATATGCGGCAAGTACGAGTTTTTTGATTGTGTCTTGCATCTTCATTAAATAACCTAACAATTACTTTTCGTACTTTAGTGTTTGCGTACTGTAATGCGTGAGTAACTTTTTTGTGGATATGATTTTCCAAGTTTTCGGATAACTCAAATCCTCTTGCTTGAATTTCTACATGCATCTGTATTAGCCCCTTTTGTTTGTGATGGTGAAAAGATTAATCCATAGAGAAACTACTAACAAATCGTATATTTTTTAGCTTTAATTCGATAAAAGTTTAAAATAATGAAATTATTTAAATCGATAAAAACGATGATTTAATATGAATAAATCGAATATTCCTTATTTTTCAATTATAAGATAATATATGTCTAAATAGATGTTGATGTATTTTTATAAGCAAAGATGAAGCATAGATGAGACACTTAAACTATAGCCACTTACACTATTTTTGGACGGTTGCACGTGAAGGTAGTATTGCAAAAGCATCCGAATTACTGCACATCACGCCACAGACAATCAGTGGCCAATTAAAATTATTGGAAGAATCTATTGGAGAGCCTTTATTCCAGCGTGCTGGTCGTGGATTAAGTCTTACTGCAATGGGTGATGTGGTAAATCTTTATGCTGATGAAATTTTTACTTTGGGTGGTGAGCTTGCGCAACGCGTACAAAGCCAGTCAATTGAAGTTCATAATAAACTTAGTGTGGGAATATTAAATTCAATTCCCAAGCTAATCGCTTTTCGCACAATTGCGCCTGCATTAGAGTTGGAAGAATCTATCAAAGTGATTTGTCAGGAAGGAGAATTTGAAACATTACTGGGCGATCTCGCTGTACATAAGTTAGATTTGATAATCTCTGACAGACAAGTCCCAGCAGGGTTGAATGTGAAAGCATATAACCATAAGTTAGGTAATAGTCAAATAGCTTTTTTTGCACATAAAAGTATTGCGTCAAGATATAGTAAGAAATTTCCACAATCATTGACTAATGCACCATTGTTATTGCCTGCTAGCAATAATCAAATGCGTAGAGATCTTGACGACTGGTTTGATGAAGTTGGGGTGCAGCCTAATATTGTTGCTGAAGTAGATGATAGTGCATTAATTAAAGCATTTGGTGAAGCTGCTATTGGTCTATTTCCTGCGCCATATGCAGTGGCAGAAGCAATTGAAAGTATGTATCACGCAAAACTTGTAGGCACGATAGAGTCCGTCACTGAAACCTATTACACTATATCCCCTGAAAGGAAGATAAAGCATCCTGGTGTATTAAAGATAACTGAAGAAGCGAGATCCAGACTTTTTAACTAAATTTTAGTCGTAGCAAATCTAAATTTATCGAGAGTAATAAGTTTAAGCAATCAACCTTTTATCTTTTCTTAACAGCTCTCGACGTACTCTGGATATCGTGTCTTTGATTGCTAATTTACCGTTTGAATTTTTTACTTTGAACTGAAATTTATGTCCTGATATATCTTCCCCTAGTATGTCGCAACAATAATATATTTGTTTTGTTTTTTTGCACGTATAGAAATTAATTTCACTGAACTTTATGTTTTTAACAATAGGAGCAAGCAAATAATCCACTTGATAATTGATTGTTCTACGCCATATACTATCAAGTTCTGCTTCAATGTGTAGCCTAATCATTTCTAACTCCATGTTGTTATGACTAAACTATAGTTTTATATGCGTCGTTGATAAAACAGATATTTCAATATTGACGGTTCGGCTATATCGATTAGTTAGAGAAATATTTCATCGTTATTATATAACAACAAAATAATCTTACTTTAAATTTGGGCTATTAATACAAATGAATGATGTGAAATCATCATATATTGCTTCTTTCTTTAAGATGGAATCTGCAAGCGGTATATTCTTAATTTTTGCTACTGTACTAGCATTGATATTTGCTAATACATCTTTAAATCAATTTTATTCGTTGTTGCTATCAACGTCTTTAGAAATTCATGTGGCGGAATTGGTCATAGCCAAGCCTTTATTATTATGGATCAATGATGGATTGATGGCTGTATTTTTCTTTTTGGTTGGCTTTGAGCTTAAAAGAGAATTGCTCGAAGGTGAGTTATCGAATAAACGTAATATTATTTTGCCTGGTATTGGTGCTATTGGAGGTATGGCTGTTCCTGCTCTAATTTATCTATACTTCAATTATGACGACCCAGTAGCATCTCAAGGGTGGGCAATTCCTGCAGCTACAGATATAGCATTTGCCTTAGGCATACTAAGTTTATTAGGTAGCCGTGTCCCGATTTCTTGTAAGATTTTTCTTACCTCACTTGCCATCTTTGATGATGTGGGTGCAATAATTATTATTGCTTTGTTCTATACATCAAAAATTTCAACAACTGCTTTATTGATTGTTATTTTATGTCTAGCCATATTGACATTATTTAATATAAAAAATATATGTTCACGAAGCCCATATGTGCTAATTGGTATTATTATGTGGGTAGCAATGTTGAAATCAGGTGTACATGCTACTTTGGTAGGCATATTGTTGGCATTATTCATTCCGCTTCAATCTAGAAAAGACCCCGATCACTCAACCTTAAAAAGTTTTGAGCATGATTTACATACTGTGGTTGCTTTCTTCATTCTTCCTGTATTTGCATTTGCTAATGCAGGAATTAATCTATCAACTATCAGTATTGACTCTGTTACTCATCCAGTCTCTATGGGTATTTCATTAGGCTTATTTGTGGGAAAATTAATTGGCGTGTTTGGTTTATGCTGGCTAGCTATAAGGTTTAAATTAACTTCATTGCCTTCTGGAATGGATTTGCAGCGTTTGCTAGGTTTATCGGCTTTATGTGGTATAGGGTTTACAATGAGCATGTTTATTGGATCACTTGCTTTCGAAGAAACAGGTGTTAATCTGTTATTTGATGAAAGATTAGGAATAATAATTGGTTCATTATGTTCAGGAATATTGGGCTATTTTATTCTTCGACACAGTTTCAATAGTAAATAATAAAATTTTAAGAAGCTGCCACAATGATAGATTCTGTCGTCGAGACTGTTTAATTTTTATACTGCAAGATTCTTTGCTACGCTAACGTGATATATTTTTCTGAGTAAATCGATAGGTGACATTTATCTGGTGATACTACGCATACAACTAATGAAAACTCTAATCGGTATTAGTGCATTTAGTAACCTCCAATTATACTAATACTTACAGTATGATTCTATTGATACATAATGTCTGAAATCAAAAAGACAAGATTTTTGCCACCTTACGGTGTATTAACTGCAATGGCAGTAATGTATTTGTTAGATAAGTTTATTCCACTTTTGACATGGCAAAATTCACGTGTCATTGCATATTTTTTAATGATTAGTTCTTTTTTATGTGTTTCATATTGTGCTTATGTGTTCAATAAGTATGAGACGGAAATAAAACCATTTGAAGAATCGAAATTTTTGATTTTATCTTGGCCGTATACACTTAGTCGCAACCCTATCTATCTTTGTATGTTTGCTTTTTTGCTAGGTTGGGGCTTATTTTTACAATCAATTAGTGCTTTTATTGTAATTGCATATTTTGCGATATGGATTCATAAAAGATTTGTCTTGCAAGAAGAAATGATGCTGAAAAACAAATTTTCGAATGAATATCTTGCATATACGCAGCGCGTTCGACGTTGGTTATAATAGTTAAGAGATATTTTGGTACAAAACTATAATATACACTTATATTGCACAATTTTATTAGATATTTAAAATAACAATCTGAAAATCACCCGCGAAGCCTAAGAACAATAATGCATAAGTTACTGCGACTGATTGGAATATTCCTGCTTATTACTATCAATTTTACTAATAATCACGCTGTCGCTCATGCATGGTCATTAGACTCAATGCTCAATACCCCAGATTGGTTAACGGTTAGCGGACAACATCGCATTCGATATGAAACTCTAGACGAACAATTTCGAGCTGGTGGAAATGGTGATGATCAAATTCTTGTGTTTAGAACAAATATCTTGGTATATGTGACATGGAATCAATGGGACTTTGCTGTTGAGTTACTAGACTCGCGGCAGGCATATGGTGATGATAGTACTAAGATCGCATCTGGTGATGTGAATCCGCTCGATATCTTGCAAACTTATGCCCAATGGAATTTTTCAGATTTTTCACAAAATCAGGTGAATAGTAATGTACGATTTGGGAGGTTCACCATTGATGTAGGAAGTCGTCGTTTGGTTGCACGTAATAAATTCCGTAATGCAATAAATTCATTTACTGGTATTGATTGGACGCTTGAAACTGATCAAGGCGAGAAGTTTCGTGCATTTTATACATTGCCTGTTCATCGTTTGCCACAAGAGTTTGAACGCAGAGAGCGCAATAGAAGTGAAGGTGATGATCAAGATACAGAGGTTGGTTTCTGGGGCTTGTATTACAAGTTACCAAAATCTAGTGTGAATATATGGGATAGTGAAGCTGAACTATATTATTTTGGCTTGGACGAAAATGATACACATAATCGTCCAACAAAAAATCGAGACATACATACAATCGGTGGTCGCATTTATCGAAAAAGGTCACGTAGTCATTTTGATTATGAATTAGAAGCTGTTTATCAGTTTGGAAAATCAAGAGCTACTACTTCAGCCACTGATAGAGAAGATTTAGATCATAGTGCTTACTTTGGACATGCTGAGTTAGGTTATAGCTTTAATATGGCATGGTCACCAAGATTGGTTGCGCAGTTTGATTACGCAAGCGGGGATAATAATCCTGATGATAATGATAATAATCGCTTTGATAGTTTATTTAGTGTCAGGCGTGGTGACTTTGGTCCTTTAGGTATTTATGGACCATTTTCACGTGCAAATATTGTGTCTCCAGGATTGCGGTTACAACTTAAGCCTAGTTCTATACTATCTATGTTTATTTCTCATCGAGCCTACTGGTTAGCGTCTGATCGTGATACTTGGGTAGTTGCAGGAGTGCAAGACCCAGAAGGTGAATCAGGTAGTTATTTAGGCCAGCAGTTAGAAACTCGTTTGCGCTGGGATATTAATCCCCAAAATTTACGTTGGGAGATTGGTGGAGCATATTTCTTCAAAGATGGTTTTGCCCATGATGCACCTAATGCTAATGATGAAGGTGATTCTAATTTCTTATACAGTCAGGTGACTTTTTCTTTTTAATTTACCGATCGATCAGATGCATTTAATAATGAAAAAAACTTTAAATACAATTTTTATCAGTTTGTTGTTTATTGCTGTGCAATTAGTTCATTCAGAAGAAACGCCTTATATACTTCTACAATCTACAACATCGACGAAAAATTCAGGATTGTATGATTATTTACTTCCAAAGTTTAAGCAATTTTCTGGTATTGATGTGAGAGTGGTAGCTGTTGGTACGGGGCAGGCATTAAGAAATGCGCGAAATGGTGACGCGGATGCATTAATAGTTCATGAGAAAAATCGCGAACAAGAATTTGTTTCTCAAGGTTATGGCATTGAGCGTCACGAATTAATGTACAACGACTTTATTTTGATTGGGCCAAAGTCAGACCCAGCTGCTGTATTAGAGACTAGTGATGTTATAGAAGCACTACAAAAAATTTCTCAAACACAGTCGATATTCGTTTCAAGAGGTGATGATAGCGGCACACATATTAAAGAATTGTTGTTATGGAATATGGCAAGTGTAGATGCAGTAAAAGACAGTGGAACATGGTATCGGGAAGCAGGTGCTGGTATGGGGGCTACTCTAAACACAGCGGTGAGTATGAATGGGTATGCAATCACAGATCGTGCCACTTGGATTAGTTTTGGTAACAAACAAAATCATGTATTGGTGTTAGGAGGTGATCCGCCGTTACATAATCAATATAGCATTATTGCAGTCAATCCTACTAAACACCCACATGTTAAAGTAGAGATGACTTATATATTTATTGACTGGTTGCTAAGTGATCAAGGTCAACAATTTATTGCAGACTATAGAGTACAGGGCGAGCAATTATTTTTTCTTAACTCTAAATAATAGACCATAGCTAATATTACATTTTATTTGTAATAGAAGAGTTAAAACTAAGGTCTCTCTTTAATACGTTAATTAACTCATAGAGGAATGATGGAAACTATATTATTTGCCATCGTTGGTATTATTGCGCTTATTTCAATCATGCTGTTACCGAAAGTATGTACTGAAAATTCATTCTTCTCGGGTTTATCTCCCGATGGTAGGCAACCTAGCGTAGTTACTCTAACTTTTTCGCAAGTCACGACATGGATATTTGCCAGGTCATTAATGAATGCCGCTATTCTTGGATATTATTATGGCATATGGGGAACTTTAGCTTACGCGGGGTACTATTTTTCATTTTTGACTGGGTGGAAAATTATCGAAGTCATACGCTTTAAACAAGGCTTTGCTAGCTTGCATGCATTTTTGCAAAAGCGATTTGGTCGAGTAGGAGTGTCTTGTTATAACGCGGTGGTAATTATCCGATTGATTAGTGAAGTGTTCGCAAATTTATTAGTCGTTGGCATTTTATTTGGTGTTGCAGGTTCAAATTTGTATAGTATTGCTATTGTAGGATTCTCTGCCGTGGTGTTGTTCTATTCCATGTTGGGTGGATTACATGCTTCTTTGAAAACTGATGTATTTCAAATGAGTATGTTTATTGTTGTGTTGTCTTTATTGTTGCTGTCAGTATTTGATAATGGTCAATTCTCGCTAGTGGATCTAAATTTTATAGGCTTCGAAATAGGTCAGCCGGGGCCAGTGTTACTACTTGTCGCTTTATTACAGATTTGGAGTTATCCCATGCACGACCCGGTAATGATGGATCGTGGCTTTCTGGCAAATCGTGATACAACTAAGAAAAGTTTTATTCATGCTGCATGGATAAGTATTGTATGTATTATTGTTTTTGGCTGCTTGGGTGTCTTGGCGGGTGCAAATGCATTGGAAGGTGAAGATATGAATGTTGTGTTGATGCGTATGTTAGGTGAATGGCCAATGCTATTGCTTTCGCTTACCTTAATAGTCTCTGCGATGTCTACTTTAGATAGTAGTTTATCAAGTGCATCAAAATTGATTGTTCTTGATATGAAATTAATTTCACATAGTGTATTAAATGGTCGTTTAGTGATGCTAGTGTTTATGATGCTAGGTGTGCTATGTGTATTCTGGGGGAATAAAGATTTATTCAGTGCGGTGGCTGTAAGTGGAACTGCATCTTTATTTTTAGCTCCTGTTGTGTTTTTTTCTATCTTTGCTGGTAAGGATAACGTACCAGTGTGGAGTTTATTAGTTTCATTTGTACTGTCTATTCTCGGCGCTACTATTTATTTCCTTGAGTCCTCCGGTTATAGCGCATGGCTGGGCGACATTCATAAATATACTAAATTGTTATACATCTCAGTGTTTGTGCTTTTGACAGGGTGTTGTGCATTTTGGCTAGGCATTAAAACTAATCGATTGAGCGCTTGGTGAGATCTATATAAGCATCAATACGGCGGTCACGGAAATATGGCCAAACTAACCTTTGTTGATCAGACTCTGTCAAATCAATATCAATAATAACATTTTCATTTTTTTCACTTGAGCATGCGGCTATTATTTTTCCTCTTGCGTCGCATGCAAAGCTATTTCCCCAAAATTGTATACCATCAGTTTGTTTGCTAGGGTCTTTTTCATAGCCAACACGATTAACACTTATAACAGGTAAATTGTTGGCAATAGAATGGCTGCGCTGGATAGTTATCCAAGCATCTAATTGACGTTGTTTTTCTTCTTTAGTGTCGTTTGTGTCCCAGCCAATTGCTGTGGGGAAGATTAAAATCTCTGCACCGGCTAATGCCATTAAACGTGCAGATTCTGGAAACCACTGATCCCAACATATTAGAATACCTAGAGTACCGATGTTTGTCTTGATGGGAGTGAAGCCTGTATCGCCAGGGGTGAAGTAATACTTCTCATAATAGCCTGGGTCATCGGGTATATGCATTTTTCGGTAATGACCTGCGAAACTTCCATCGTTATCTAATACAATAGCAGTGTTGTGATAAACACCATTACTACGTTTTTCAAATATTGATCCAATAATAACAACTTTATTTTTTTTTGCACAAGTTGCAAGAATTGATGCGGTGTTACCATCCAATGATTCTGCAAGATCAAAATGATGTTGTGATTCTGTTTGGCAAAAATATAAAGAGCTATGTAATTCTTGTAAAACAATTAGTTGAGCGCCTTGTTGGGCGAGTAAATCTATTTTTTCAAGTGTGTAGTGAAGATTTTTATGAGTGTCTTCAATATTGCTATGTTGTATTAACCCAGCTTTCATTCGTGTATTTCTTGTTTAATTTTATTTGAGTCTATAACGTTTTCAGGAATTTGCAATGTTGAACAATGCAGGCTGCCATATTGTTTCAATAATGACTTGGCATTAATTCCAACTACTTTTCTATCAGGGCAAGCGCTATCAAAAATATCTAATGCTAACTGATCATGCTCATCGTCATGCATTGGTACTAATATTATGTCGTTAGCAAATACAAAATTAATATAGCTAGCGGGCGCAAAAATATTTTTATCTAACTCTATTAATATTTTGGGTAATGGTACCGGGATTAATTCATAGGGTTTTCCTTGTTTGGTTTTCAATGCCCTTAGCTGCGTTAATAGTAAGAGTAAACAGGAATGATCGGGGTGGTCAGGATCGTGGCAAGCGGCATATACAATCGTATTATCGTCGATAAATCTTGCCAGGGTATCTATATGTCCACCTGTATCATCGCCAGTCAATGCAGGAACATCAACTGATAATACATGTTTTGCAGACAACTCGTACTTAATTGATTCAATTAGCTTTTCCTTATCAATATTTTCTTTTTGCAAATTGCGCTTTACACATGCGATATTGGTTAATAGCGTTGCATTGCTATCAAACTCCAAATTGCCGCCTTCGAGGACTAAGGGTGAGCGGTGATATTGACATTGCTCACTTATAACTAATTTGAATAAGCTTTCAGAAAACAAATTGTCTAAACGGCATGCGTAGTGTTCGCCCCATGCATTAAACTCCAAATCAATGTATTGGTATTCTTTGTTACCAAGTAATATCTGCGGGCCATAGTCACGAACCCAAGTATCATTAGTTTCGATCTTAATCATAATAATGTTTTGCATATTGCAACAATATTCATTGCAAAGTTTTTTTATATATAGTTTATGCTCGTTATTAAAGTAGATAATGATGACATTTTGAACTTGAGTTAATGCGTGAGTTATTTCTACATAAGTAGTGGAAATTTCATCGAGCATGTTTGCCCAGTCCGAGTATCGGTGAGGCCAAACTAGTATCGTGGCTGCTTGAGTATGCCACTCTGGAAGAGGGAAATAATTTTTCACTGCTAGGCGAATGCTGAAGTAGAACGCCTAGCTATTATTCATTGTCGCGTGGGAAATTCCCAGTGATTTAATTGCCTGCAGTGACTACTGAGTGTAGTACGTAATTATGTTCAAAAAACACCGAATAATCTGGGTAGTCCCAACGGTAAATGGCTGGTGTGCCAGTTGGTCCAGAAATTGCCATTGGAGAGCCAAAATTAGTTTCTACTTGGCTTTTGGTCATTCCACGAACAGGTGCAGAGTCACTAGTAAGTACATGAGGTGATTGCGAGGGCATCTTGATAACATCAGCATGGACGCCAAAAGCGACAACTAATGAGAATGCGATACAATAACGTATGATTTGATTAATCATGGATATATCCTATTACAAAGTTGTCGTAACTATATCACTCAGAAGATTTTTCTCGCATATGTTCATGACGTAAAAGGGATAATTCGAAGGTTTTTCCAGACTAATGACAACAAACATGATTGCTTCATTTGGGTTTGAATATCTATGCTATTCATAATTCAATTAATTCATATAAAACAATAGAATAGCTATTAAATTTAAAGTAAATAATAATGTTTAAACCGTTAGAATTATTTATTGGCTTACGCTATTTGCGTGCGAAGCGGCGCAATCACTTCATTTCGTTTATTTCTCTAACTTCGGTACTAGGGATAGCGCTTGGGATTATTGTGATAATTACTGTGCTGTCGGTTATGAATGGTTTTCAAACTGAAGTGCGTGACCGCATGTTACGCATGACGGCACATGCCAATATTTTGGAATTGGATGGAACCTTAGATGATTGGCAACAAGCGGAAAAGGCAATTAGCCATATGGATGAAATTATTGGTGTTGCACCCTATGTAGAGGGTCAGGCGATGGTAGTAAAAAGCACACAGGTGACTGGAGTGTTATTAAGTGGTGTCGATCCAGGATTAGAATCAGGAGTCTCAGAGATAAGAAATTTCATGGTGGATAATGACCTTAACGTGCTTGAGCCAGGAAAATTTCGCATTCTTATTGGTAGCGAATTAGCGCGTTTTTTAGGTGCTAGAGTGGGTGGAAAGATTACCGTTATCACGCCAGAGGCATCTGTGACGCCCGCAGGAATATTACCGAAACTGAGAAGATTCACTATCGCTGGTATTTATGAAGTAGGCATGAATCAATTTGATAGAAACACCGCTATTATTCATATTGAAGATGCTAAACGTTTATATCGTCTAAACGATAAAGTCACTGGACTAAGATTAAAGCTATCAGACTTGTTCTTAGTCCCAGAGCTGACACATAAGTTAAATCAAGATTTACAAGGTAAGTTTTGGATGACTGACTGGACTAAGCGTCATCAAAACTTTTTCCGTGCAGTAAAAATGGAAAAGACCATGATGTTTATTATTATGACACTCATTGTTGCAGTTGCAGCATTCAATGTTGTCTCTATGTTAATTATGGTGGTAACTGATAAGCAATCAGACATAGCTATACTTCGAACTTATGGAGTATCTTCACGCAGTATTCTTTGGATATTTATAATTCAAGGTAGTTTGATTGGTTTTGTGGGTACCGTATTGGGTGTTGTTGGGGGTCTTGCTTTAGCTCTAAATTTGGAAGCTATCGTTGCTTTTGTTGAGCAATTATTAGGTCTAAAGGTACTGTCGCCAAGTGTTTACTATATTAGCGACCTTCCTTCTGAAGTTCGTTCTGGTGATGTTGTTTACGTAGCATGTATATCATTCTTTTTAACGGTGCTAGCCACACTTTATCCCGCGCGCAAAGCAGCAAAAACTGAGCCCGCAGAAGCGTTGAGGTACGAGTAATGAGTGCAAATCAAAACAATGTCATTGAAGTGAATGCATTAAGCAAAAGTTTTCATGATGGTGATCTCAATGTCAATGTGCTTAAGCATGTAGATTTTTCATTGCAAGCAAGAGAGCGTATTGCAATTGTTGGTGCTAGTGGTAGTGGTAAAAGTACATTACTTCAGTTGCTTGGTGGGTTAGATAAACCTAGTAAAGGTCAAGTGACACTTTGTGGAAATAATTTAAATGAAGTCAATGACACTATGCGTGGTGAATTACGTAATCAATATCTAGGCTTTATATATCAGTTCCATCATTTGTTGCCTGAGTTTACCGCATTAGAAAATGTGGCTATGCCATTGATGGTTCGCAATCAATCTGTCAAAAAAATTCAGCAACAAGCTAAAGAGATTCTTGGTCATGTAGGTTTAAAGGACCGCATTAAACATAAACCAAGTGAATTGTCTGGTGGAGAGCGCCAGCGTGTTGCAATTGCAAGAGCGCTAGTGACGCAGCCAAAAGTTATTCTTGCTGATGAACCAACAGGTAATCTAGATAGTAAAACAGCATTACAAGTGTCAGGGCTAATGACAGAGTTAAATATTGAATTGGATACAGCCATTGTCTTGGTCACTCATGATATGAGTCTAGCTGAAACTATGGACAGTATCTACGAAATAAAAGACGGCGTGCTGACTACAACATAGTATGAATACCTGGGCAGTCTATATTTTAGAATGTAAAGATAAAACACTCTACACAGGTATCACAAATAATTTAGAACGTCGCATTCAGCAACATGAATCTGGCCAAGGAGCAAAATACACAAAAGGCCGTGGACCATTTCGCATTATATATACCGAAAGTTGTGAAGATCAAAGCATGGCATTAAAACGTGAGCATCAAATCAAACAATTAACAAAACAAGGAAAGTTAGACTTAATTACCCCAAGTAATTAAAAAACTAAAATGCTAAATCTTAATATTGCATACAATACAAAACAGTATGAAGTTGCTGCAGAATTAAATAGTGCGGGACGTGTTACACGTAATTGCGCTCAACATATTTGTAATGTTTTGGATAATTTTGGTTTTGTAATAATCCCACATTTGCAGACAGAAGAAGAGGCAAATGTTGGTTTAAGACTTGTGCAAGACGCAGTTGCTGATCCTAATCGTGAGCGAGGTGATTTTGCCAGTCAGACTGATATCTTATATGAACGACGTGATTTTTGCCCACTGCCATCAAGTCCGCAAGTGTTGTCATATGCTAGTTTGCTTTGTTATCGTCTAAAAGATGTGCTACTTGAATATTGCGGTACTACTCGAAAAGTTCTTGAAATTTCAACAATGACAAGTTATCAAGGTTGTTCCCATCAGTACTTACACCGTGACCCTGATGGTGTGCTGTGTTTATTCTCTGCGCTAGATGACATTAGTTTAGAACAAGGCGGAACAGTATTTGTTCCAGGGACACATAAATATAGTGGTTCTGAATTGCAACACGAAGGAGATGCTGGTCTTTTAATGACCCTTGCCCAGACCTTATCAAACTATCATATTCTGCGACATAATCTTAAAAAAATGTTCAGTATGCGTAAATCTGGGAGTTTTAAAATTTCTAAACAAGAGTTTCGTGATCGTGTTTTCTCTACTCGCTATGATAACCATCAACCTAACTTGATCAACTTCTTTTTACGTCGCAATGATATTTTTGACTTGTTTAGTCTTCTGCCGCATAAGTTGCTTAAGCTATATAAGAATAGAAAGTATATTCGTGAGCATTTTCCACTTGTACAAGTATCA
This sequence comes from Gammaproteobacteria bacterium, assembly GCA_033344735.1. Classification (NCBI taxonomy): domain Bacteria; kingdom Pseudomonadati; phylum Pseudomonadota; class Gammaproteobacteria; species Gammaproteobacteria bacterium. The sequence goes on along the minus strand of JAWPMW010000001.1, from coordinate 823,810 downwards.
CCAAAGAAGGGGTCAATAATTTTGTATCGTAGCGATATGTTGCATGCAGGGCCAGATAATAGTTCGATTAAACCTCGCTTTTTCTTTGGTATGAGTATTGCTCGAGATGTAATTTTTGATGAAGAATGGCGAAACGGGTATGCACCTCACACATCGCTACTTGCTGAGCCAAAATCTCTGGGCGATCTATTGAAATATCAAAATAAATAGAGTACTACATAGTTACGAAATTACATATAGAGCAAGAGTCATATGATTATTTAACTGTTGATATTCTTAGCACGTTTATAACTTTTACGATTTACCCATACCTTAGAAACGTACCAGCGCCAATAGGCTTGTACTAATCCGTAACCAATTGCGCCCACTAGTGCGCCGCTGCACAAACATCCCACCAAGAAAGGTTGCCATCGATCTTGTAATTCAGTAAATAACCAATTCAAGCTAAATTCAAATTGGAAAGGCTGTAATTGGACATCTAAAAGCATTGCTCCGAATTTATACGCAGTATAAAAAAGTGCTGGCATGGTCACGGGATTAGACACCCACACCAAAATCACTGAGATGGGAATATTCGCGCGCAATATAATTGCTAATGCTGCAGCCAATATCATTTGGCCAGGAATTGGCACAAATGCGCAAAACAAACCCACAGCCACAGCACGTGAAACTGAACGGCGGTTTAAATGCCAAAGATTTGGTTCTTTGCCGGCATGGCCAAACATTTCCAATGACTGACTATTTCTAATCGAGTCTAGATTTGGGAATAATTTTTTTAATAATTTTCTAGGCATTAAACCGTGCTGGTAATCAACATAAATGAATAATCTCTAATGATTATGACATGAACATGGCAAATATCTCATTATCATTTTTGCTAGGTGTCATTGTATTTCAGACTTCTAGTGTAATGCCATCATATTTTTGCTTGTTATTGTTGCCTGCCAGTATTTATTTATGCGCTAAGAAATTCAGCTTATTACCTATATTATTTTTTTCTTTGGGTTATTTGTGGTCATTTATTTTTTCTTTGTACATGGTTTACCCGCAATTATCAGAACAGTTAGAAGGGAAGGATGTTCAAGTTTCTGGTTATATATCAGAAGTAAAATCAGAAAGTCATCAATTTTCTAAGTTTATTTTCAATATTAATGAGTCCTCAATTGCTCAATTAGACTCAAATATTCCTGAGAAAGTCATATTAAGTTGGTTTCAAGCTGAGAATAAAATTCAAGATTATCAACAATGCGATTTTGTAGTGCGTCTTAAAAAAATCTGGGGATTTTCTAATCCTGGTAATGTTGATTATGAAAAAAATATGTTCATAAAGGGTATTGGTGCTCGAGGTTATGTGCGTTCTGGACAATGTATCCAAGATAAAAAAGTAGATGATAAAGTAAGTCTCAGGCAGATATGGATATCTCAGTTTCAAGCAATTGCACCAAATTATGAGTATTCACAATTAATGCAAGCGCTAACTTTCGGTCATCGTGAAAATATTAATCAGCAGCAGTGGTTAGTATTACGCAAGACTGGCACATCACATTTGTTAGCTATATCAGGATTGCATTTGAGCGCCATTAGTTTAGTGGTTTTCTTTGTTACAGCTAGCTTGGTTCGTTGCAGTGCATGGATTTGCGAAATGATACCTGCGCGTGTTATTGCCGCTATATTTGCAATGATTGCTTCAACATTTTATGCATATCTTGCTGGCTTTTCTTTACCTACTCAACGCGCATTAATAATGGTCACGGCAGGATTGCTTGCCATTTTGTTGCGTAAGCCAGTGATAAATATCCCTGTATTGTCATGTGCATTGCTATTGGTGTTAATTATAAATCCTTTATCAGTATTAACCGCTGGGTTTTGGATGTCATTTCTTGCAGTTTTGTTTATTTTCATAGTGCTTAAAAGTACCGAAGGGAAAAGTAAATTGTTTCGCATCGTTGCGGTGCAATGTTATTTGGGCTTTGCATTATTTCCCATTAGTTTATTTTTCTTTTCGCAAGCATCAGTTATTTCTCCTGTAGTTAATTTAATAGCAATACCTTTAGTTAGTTTTTTATTGCTACCATTGTTATTACTCACACAATTATTGTTTTTATTTGATGCGCCATTATGTCATTCAATGTTTTCTGTGATTGATCAATTGTTTGCTTGGCTGTGGTGGAGTTTGAATGAATCTGCAAAATTTAAATACTCTTCATTAGAATTTAGTCCTAAGTTAATGGGTGTGATTGCTTATGAATTAGGGCTATTTATGTTAGTGCAAGCTAAAGGATTACCAGCTCGGTATTTAGCATGTGTTCTGCTAACTGGGCTGTTTTTGATAAAAGAACCTGGATTAAAGAATCATCAAATGCGTATGACCGTACTTGATGTTGGTCAAGGATTATCAGTTGTTATTGAAACAAAAAATCATGCCTTAATTTATGATGCTGGAGCACGTTCGCCATCAGGCTTTAACACTGGAGAAGTGGTCGTATTACCATTTTTGAGATCGCGTGATATCTCTAAAGTCGATTTAGCAATAGTTAGCCACAACGACAATGACCATTCAGGTGGTATGCATTCAATACTTGCTGCAGGTGTGGTCAGAGAGTTAATGGTGAGTAACCTTCCGAGATTATACGATTTTAAGCCAGTAAAATTATGTCGATCTGGTGATGAATGGCATTGGGATGGAGTGAAATTTCAAGTATTACATCCGCCGGAAAAGTGGCATTCAAACGACAATAACAGATCATGTGTACTGCAAATTATTCATTCAGCTGGCAATATTATGCTTAGTGGGGACATCGAAAAATCAGCTGAAGAAAAGTTAATTGCCCAATATGGTGATAATTTGGCCAGTGATTTAATCATTGCACCTCATCATGGCAGCAAGTCATCTTCGAGTTATCGGTTTGTTGACCTTGTTCATCCTCAAACTGTCGTTTTTTCAGCGGGTTATCGGAACAGATATGGGTTTCCTCATGCTACTATTAGCCAGCGTTACCAAGAGATGGGAGCGCAAATTGTGGAAACAGCACGCCAAGGAGCGGTGACGTTTCTATTTGACGCTAATGATGGTCTGCAAATTCAGGCTCAACATAGGCTGGATAGCAAACGCTATTGGCATTCCACACAACAAGAGACTAGTGATCCAATAGAATAAGGGATATCTAAAGAGTGTTTGAAATAATCAAATCAGGCGGTTGGCTAATGCTGCCTATCTTAGGTTGTTCGGTAATTGCTTTAGCGATAGTGCTAGAGAGATTCTGGAGTTTACAAAAAAAACGTGTTGCTCCTGAAAACTTAGTAGCAAAAGTATGGAAGTTAGACCAGAACAATCAACTTGATGACAAAAAAGTTGTCGCAATAAGAGATAGCTCGCCATTAGGCAGAATATTAGCAGCAGGATTAATGAATCGTTTTAGTACTCGCGATGTCATGCGTGAAAGTATTGAAGAGACTGGTCGACATACGGCATATGAGCTGCAATTGTTTTTAACAACACTTGGGACTATTGCCGCTATATCACCATTATTAGGGCTGCTAGGTACAGTGGTGGGTATGATTCAAGTATTTGCTGTCATTACCAGTGTGGGGGTTGGTGACCCAGCAGAGTTGGCCAATGGTATTTCAAAAGCTTTAATTACCACGGCGGCAGGTATATCTGTTGCTATTCCTGCAATTTTCTTTGTACGCTATTTCCGTCGTAAAGTAGATGGTTTGGTAGTGGACATGGAAGGTGAAGCAATTAAGCTAGTCGAAGTTATGCAAGGTTCCCGCAAAGCAGAATCTAGTGAAACTACTAAGTCATGAAATTTAACCTAGACGAAGAAGATAAAACCGATGTTAGCCTAACTCCGCTAATTGATGTGGTGTTCTTATTGTTGATATTTTTCATGGTAACTACTACTTTTGATAATGATGCAAGCCTAAAGATAGAATTACCTAAGGCTAGTAATGCGGTACAATCTCAAGAAGAAAAGAACTTAGAAGTGGTGATTGATCGTAATGGTCAATACTACATGGACGGTAAAACTTTACTAGATGGTCAGTCGCGTACTTTAGAGTCGGCACTAGTTAAACTGACTAAAAAATATAATGTTGAAAAAATTACCATACGAGCTGATGCCCAAACTCCTCATCAATTTGTTGTATCTATCATGGATGCAGCTGGCAAGATTGGTATAAATAAGGTATTCATTGCAGCATCAAGTGAGCAACACGACATCAAAAAGTAATTCAGATCAAGATACATCAGGCTTGTCGGTATACCTTCGTCTCTTAAAATATCTAAAGAATTATAAATTACTATTAGTGCTGGCAGTCATTGGCTTGGCTGTTGTGGCTGCATGTCAACTTGCATTTACCTTGTTGTTAGGTCCAATTATCGATGAAGCTTTTGTTGCTGATGGCAATGCAGAGCTAGCCTGGATACCGCTGACCATCGCAGTAATTTTTATTGTGCGAAGTGTCGGTAGCTTTCTTGGCCTTTATTATATTGGAAGTATTGGACAAAGAATTGTTAAGGTGTTGCGTACAGAGATGCATGAGAAGTTACTCTACTTTCCATCATCGTATTACGATTCTGTCAAACTAGGTTCTACGCTTTCTAAATTCACATTTGATGTGGAGCGTGTTTCTTGGGCGGCATCTAAAAGTATTCCTATTATTGTTCGCGATACTTTGACAGTAATATTTCTAATAGGGCTGATGTTTTATTTGAGCTGGAAATTAACACTAGTACTATTTATATCAGCACCTTTAGTTTACGTCGTTATTCGTTACGCAACATTGCGTTTTAGAAAACTGAGCCATAGAATTCAAACGTCAACTGGTGATATTACTTCCAGAGTAGAAGAGTCTGTTAGTGCGCAAGCACTTGTAAAACTATTTACCGCAGAGTCAGAAGAAATTAGTCGATTCGAATTGATTAATGAAAAAAACCGTCGTAATCAAACAAAATTTGTTGCTGTCAAGGCTATTAATACACCTTTAGTTCAGATGATTGTTGGTATTGCGTTTGCCGTGGTTATTTATGTCGCCTTTATGCCGTCTGTAAAGGGGGACTTGACTGCAGGCTCATTTGCTAGTTTTGTTGCAGCCGTCATGGGGATGCTCAATGCGGCACGCAAGTTAACGACTATCAATCAAATACTTCAAGCGGGCATTGCCGCGAGTGAAAGTGTGTTTAATCTCATTGATCAACCCGCTCAAAATGATAAAGGTCTGGTCGAGCTTGATAAATGCCGTGGTGAAATAGAATTCAATCATGTTTCTTTTCAATATCCATCAAAGCCTGAGACAGTATTAACTGATGTTAATTTATCTGCAAAATCAAATCAGTTGATCGCATTTGTTGGTAAATCTGGTAGTGGTAAGTCTTCATTGGTTAAATTGATCCCTAGATTTTATGAAATTAAATCAGGTGAAATAAAAATAGATGGTCATTTGATTGGAGACATTTCATTGAAAAGTCTACGTAATAATATTTCAATGGTAAGTCAGGATGTGATTCTATTTAATGATACAATTGAAAATAATATTGCTTATGCAATGCCAAATAAAACCAGGCAAGATGTCATCAAAGCTGCTGAACAAGCGCATGCAGCAGAATTTATTGAAAAGCTGCCAGAAAAATATGAAACAAGAGTAGGCGATAAAGGTTTATTGTTGTCTGGCGGTCAAAGACAGCGCATTGCTATTGCACGTGCGTTATTGAAAGATGCTCCAATTTTAATTTTAGATGAGGCAACTTCTTCATTAGATTCTGAGTCTGAATATCATATACAAGAAGCACTAAATGAGTTACGTAAGCACCGCACCACTTTTGTTATTGCGCATCGCTTATCTACCATTGAAAGCGCTGATGAAATTTATGTTATGGACCAAGGTAAAGTAGTAGAACGTGGCTCGCACACAGAACTTGTTAATAAAAATGGTGAATATGCCAATCTCTATCATCGGCAATTTAAAAAATCATCTGGGCTAGATGTCTAATCAAACGAAAAAAAAACAAAGCCCACATCTATGGGTGAATTCTGTTTGGTATGGTGCGAATATATTATCTTATTTGCTGTTGCCATTGTCTGGTGTGTTTGCTGTGACTGCAAAAGCACGGAAATGGAAGCAATGTCATTCAAAAATTAATTTTCCGGTTCCAGTAATTGTCGTTGGCAATATAACGGTTGGTGGAACCGGTAAAACACCTATGGTGACTGCGCTAGTGAAAAATCTGCAGCGGCAAGAGTTTAAGCCAGGAGTTGCGAGTCGCGGTTATGGCAGGCAGGCAACTCAAGCAGTAACGGTAGAAGAGTCTCATAGTGCGTATTATGTTGGCGATGAACCTTTAATGATTTTTAACAACACATGTGCGACAGTAATGGTCGGTGAGGATAGGGTGGACGTTATTGAGAAATTAATTAAAGATCATCAATGTGATGTGATAATTTGTGATGACGGTGTGCAAGATTATCGATTTGAACATGATATTGAAATTATTATGATCGATGGAGAGCGTGCATTTGGTAATCATAAGTTATTACCTGCCGGTCCATTACGAGAATCAATCAAGCGATTACAAGATGCAGATTTCGTTGTCGCCACATCAAAAGTAGTTCCGCCAGTCAGTGAGGATTGTATGAAATTGCAGCTTAGTGAATGTGTTTCATTAAGCGATTCAAATAACAAATGTTCAATAGCGAATTTCAAAGATCAAGCTGTGCATGCCGTTGCTGGAATTGGCAATCCTAATCGTTTTTTTAATAACCTAACATCGTTGGGGTTGAAAGTGATTGAGCATGCCTATCCAGATCATGTGCACTACGAACTGAGTGATTTTTCATTTTCAGATCAAAATCCAATACTAATGACAGAGAAAGATGCGGTAAAATGCCAAAAATTAGCATTAGATAATGCGTGGTATGTCCCAGTGCAAACAGTATTGCCAGATGATTTTATGTCGCGTGTTAACACATTATTGAGGGATTTGAATGGATAAGAAATTGATGGATATTTTGGCATGCCCAGTGACCAAAGGGCCTTTAATTTATGATGAACAAAAACAAGAGTTAATTTCTACGTCTGCACGTTTGGCCTATCCTATTCGCGATGATATCCCGGTGATGTTGGAAGAAGAGGCGCGTCAGATTAATGATGACGAGTATCAATACTATAAAAAGAAAAAATAATGTCTAACTCATTTCGAGTTGTTATTCCTGTGCGTTATGCCTCGAGTCGATTGCCAGGAAAACCTCTGCTAACATTTCAACACAAGCCCATTATTGAACATGTGTATCAAAATGCATGTGAGAGTAATGCTGAGTCTGTTCTTATAGCGACAGATGATGAACGCATTGCTGAAGCAGCAATAAAATTTGATGCGCAAGTCTGTATGACCAGTAGTGATCATATGTCTGGAACTGATCGCATAACAGAAGCAGTAGAACAGCAAGGTTGGGCAGATGATGAAGTCATCGTCAATGTGCAGGGTGATGAACCACAAATGCCGGCCGCAAATATTAAACAAGTAGCTGACTTGCTTTTGAAAAATACCAACGCAATGATTGGTACGTTATGCCAGCGTATCCAAACAATTCAGGAGTATGATGACCCAAATGTAGTTAAAGTTACAAAAAACTCAAAAGGAAGAGCGCTTTATTTTAGTCGTAGCTCATTGCCTTTCATTCGCAACGTGGATGTAAAAGTATTAAAAGAAAATCATGTTTTTCGTCATGTAGGCATATATGCTTACCGTGTACGTTACTTGAAACAGTTTATTAAAATGTCTCCATCACCATTAGAGATGATTGAAAAGTTGGAGCAGCTACGTGCACTAGAAAATGGTGACGAAATTATTATTGATGAATGTCTAGAATATCCAGGAATAGGTGTCGATACAATGGATGACTACCATCGATTGAAGATAAATAATTAAATTTGATGTTAATAGTTGAGTTAATTAGCATGCATTTTTGCTTATACAATTTTTCTTGGGCTACACAAATGAATCAAATGGCCAAATCTCAACTTTATCTCCGATTTTTATGCCGTTGCTATCCATCGGTAAAAAGATAAAACAATTGGCATCAGACATAGAACGCAGTATGCCTGAACCTTGCGCGCCTGTTTTGCTTACAATATATTTTCCGTCTTCATTCAATGTGTAGGTGCCTCGTTGGTATTCAACACGTCCAGGACGTTTGCGTAATTCGCTTTTTGATATTGCTTGAATTTCTATGCGTGCTTTAGGTTCGCATCCCATCATTTTTTCAATTGCTGCTTGTACAAAGATATAAAATGTAACCATTACTGAAACAGGGTTGCCGGGTAAGCCAAAAAAGTAAGCGTCTCTTATTTTTCCGAAAGCGAGAGGTCTGCCAGGTTTCATGGCGACCTTCCAAAAATTTACTTCACCTAATTTTTCTAACGTTTCTTTGACAAAGTCTGCATCCCCGACTGACACCCCGCCTGAGGTAATAACAATATCTGCATTATTGGAAGCTTTTAAGAAAGCGTCTTCAACTGCTTCGGGTGTATCTCGTACAACGCCTAGATCATTTATTTCGACGCCTAAACGTGTAAGCATGCTCCATAATGTATAACGATTGCTATCGTATATCTGCCCGACTTCCAATGGAGTGCCGATGGAGACGAGTTCGTCACCAGTGGAGAAGAAGGCTGCACGTAACTTACGTATCACTTTTATTTCACCAATTCCTAATGATGCAATTAATCCTATATCAGAGGGATTGAGAAACTTGCCTGGTGTAAACACAAGATCATTTTCTGCAATGTCTTCGCCAGCTTGGCGTACATTTTGCTGGGCTTGTTGTTTGTTGTCTATTGTGATGATTTTGTCGTTAATCTGCACATGTTCTTGCATAACAACTGTGTCAGTATTCTTTGGCATTGCAGCGCCAGTCATAATGCGCACACACTCATTATCGTTTACATTGCCATTGAACGGGCGGCCCGCCCATGCGGTGCCAATTAGATTAAGTTGTTTTGTTTCTTCACTAGGTATATCACTACTTTTTATGGCATAACCATCCATAGCTGAATTGGTGTGACCAGGTACATTAATGGTTGAGCGTATATTTTCAGCAACCACTCTGTGTAATGCCTCTCTGATAGGAACTACTTCTGTCTCTGTGATTGAGTTAATAGAATGCAGGATATGCTGCTGAGCAATTTGCGCATCCATAGAAGAGGGGTCGTAATCGTCCATGCAGCTAGGATTGTATTTTATTTTTTTATCTGTCATGGCATCAATTCTACGTTATTCCAGAGAAGGCGGGAATCTAGCTAGTGGTTATTATATTCGTGTGAGATTGTAATTTAAGCGATAATGAAATATCTAGGCTTTGAAATGCCCGGTCTTTTATTAATGATTTTATAATCCGAATAATGAATAAAATTATTTTACTCATAAGCGTATTTATATTTAGTGCATCATCATTAGCATTGAGTGCTGAATGGGTAGTGCGTGATGCTAAAATCATGGGGACTACCATTCATACGGAAGTGTGGCATGAGGATATAACCATTGCGCAACAGGCTGCTGAACTGGTCTTAAAGACCATGGATGAGGTGAATCAGAGCATGAGTCCTTATTTAGAGAGTAGCGAATTATCTTTGGTGAATCGTGACGCAAGTTCAAAAGTAATACAGATTAGCTCCGAACTATTTTCGGTGATTAATCAGTCACTAGCATACTCGGTTAAAACGGCTGGTGCTTTTGATATTACTTACGCGAGTGTTGGTTATTTGTACAACTATCGAAAATCAATTCGACCTAATCAAACGCAGCTTGAAGAACAGTTAACGGGAGTGAATTTTCGGTTTATAGATTTGAATAAGTCAGATCAGACCATTCATTATAAACACAAAGGTGTACGTATTGATTTGGGTGGGATTGCTAAAGGTTATGCTGTTGATCTAGCAGTTGAACGAGCTAAAAAACTTGGTATTGAACATATTTCAGTCACTGCAGGCGGTGATACACGCATATTAGGAGATCGTTTAGGGCGGCCTTGGGTAATTGGTATTCGTCATCCTATGAATAAAGATAAAGTGATTGCGAAAATTCCTTTGGTTAATGAAGCATTGTCAACCTCTGGTGATTATGAGCGCTATTTTGACGAAGATGGCGTAAGATACCATCACATTATCGACCCAAAGACGGGAGATTCAGCACGTACAGTTCGTAGTGTCACAATATTGGGTCCTAAAGCCATCGATACTGATGCACTATCCACAAGTGTATTTGTGATGGGGTCTATTAAAGGTCTGCAATTATTGGAATCACTCGATAAAATAGAGGGAATTATCGTTGACAAGAATGGTAACTTGCTCTTTTCTAGTGGGTTGCAAAACCTTGATTGAGTTCACAAAAATATTTCCTATGTGTATTGTTTTTATTGAAGTTTTTCACATAATTAAATTTGCTCCATCCATCTGAAGGCATTTGCCGTTTATCAACATCGACCGTTTCACACCTTCACTCTCCACAATAATCGCCATCATAAATAACTAGATTCTGTTCACGTAAACAGAATTTTATTTGGAGTAGTCGGTTATGGCGGTTAAATGGGCTAAAAGCTTACATATATGCATGTTGGCAATCGGTGGGGCACTTGCTGTCTCGGTCACTGGTTGTGGTGGTGGTACAACGGATGAAGATGGGGTGATCATTAATGGTGATTTTCCAATCGTATATGCGCAAAGAAATACCGCAGCACTAGGAAATCCAACAGATGGTGTGCGTTTTTCACCAGGTGGTGATTTATACATGAAAAATGTTTCGGCGCCACTTTCTGAGTCGACTAATTTAACGGCGTCGTATACACAAGGTCAAGGTGATGTGTCTGACCCTGAAGTTAATTTTGATGCAAGTAAAGTTGTATTTGCCATGCGTGGCCCTAACGATTCTACATTCAATATTTGGGAAATAGATTTAGGTTCCAATACCATGTCTCGTCTAATTCAAGACACAGCTGTCGCTGAATTAGCAGATGATGTTGACCCAGCGTATCTTCCAGATGGAAGAATTGTATTTTCGTCAAGTCGCCAAAAAACAACACAACAAAAAATGCTTGAAGAAAATGTCCAGCCATACACTTATTTAGATGAGTATGAGCGTGAACAAACGATTGCATTACATGTGTTTGATCCAATTACACAAGAAATAACCCAAATCTCGTTTAATCAAAGTCACGATCGTAATGCCACGGTACTTAAGACTGGTGAGATTATGTATTCGCGTTGGGATCACTTCGCGAACCGAAACCACTTTCCAGTATTTTTTGCTAATCCTGACGGCACTAATCTATTTGTAGAATATGGTGCATTTAGTCCGGGCAATAGTTTTTTACACCCACGTGAGATGCAAGATGGTCGTGTGATGACTTCATTGATGCCTTTATCTGGCACAAATGAAGCGGGTGCGATTATGTTATTAGACGTTAAAAATTATTCTGATGCATGTGAGCCAGGACCAGGGCTGCCTCAAAATTGTAACGGTCAAACAAAAGTACAACTTACTAATTTAACAGTAAGCTACGATGATGAGTTTTCACCAGGTGGTCGATTCACTACACCTTATCCATTATGGGATGGTACAAATCGCGCATTAGTATCGTTCAGACCTGCACCACCAAATCCAACAGCAGTAACTGATCCTATGACAGGTGTTTCAGAGCTTGATCAAGGTGTGCCGGAATATAGTATTTATATGATGGATTTAAGTAGTGGCACCTTACGTCCTGTGCATTTGGCAACTTCGGGTAGAGCATTAGTTGATCCAATTGCAATTATTCCTCGTGGATTGGGCGATACACCCGCGATTATTGGAGATAAATTCCCTGACCCTGCACTAGCAACAGAGTCTAATGGCCTGGGAGGAACTGGCATGGGCGTGTTTAATGTACGAAGTGTATATGACACTGATGGATTAGACATTATGGGTGATTCAGTGCTTGCAGCAGGAGAAGTGATTCCTAAAACTATCACCGGTGAGCCTGATCTAGCATTGATGAAAGATCCAAGTACAGCAGAATTTGCTAATCGTGTTGCACGTTTTGTTCGCGTAACACGGGCTATACCAACACCTCCCGGCATGATTATGGATGCCATTGGTGAAAGTGAATTTGAGATGCAAGAGATTCTAGGTTACACGCAAATTGAACCAGATGGTTCGTACCGTGTAAAAGTCCCGGCTGATACTGCATTAGCAATGACAGTGCTTGATAGAGAAGGGCGTGCATTCCAAACACATACAAACTGGTTGCAAGTGCGACCTGGTGAAGTGCGAACATGTAACGGGTGTCACTCGCCAAGACGAGCGACAGAACCTTTGAATTCTGCGCCAATTGCAGGCAGCCATGCAGTTAATATTAATAACTGGGCGGTTGCGGCAGGTGAAACAATGGCAGACACGAAAGCTAATAATGATCCTACCTCAGGTGATTTGCAGCCAAATATTATTTACACGCCGGTATGGGCAGCAATAAGTGTCGGTGGTATTCAGCAACAAATTATTTCATATGATGATTTAGATACACCTCCACCAGTTGCGCCTAATGGTCGTATTCGTATTAATTATGAAGAACACATTCAACCATTATGGGACAAAGTGCGTCCTGATGTGTTGGGTGAATGTAGTGCTGCAGGTGCAATAAACGATGGTGGATGTACTTGTGTCAACTGTCACAACAATGCATTGCTTGCTAATGAAGCTGTTTCCGCTGGATTAACGTTAGAAGGTGGACTTGGTGGACTTGGTGGAAGAATTATTTCTTACGATCAGCTATTAGTAGGAACATTTGAGAAAGACATTCTTGGTCAACCATTACCTCCAGTGGTACAAGATGGTGAAGTTGTTTTCTTACGTAATGAACCATTAGTGTCAGTAGGTGGCTCAGCAAATAGTTCACGTACCAGTCATCTAATAGAAACAATTTATAATAGGAAGTTACGCGCTGATAACGAGCATACACTAGGGGCGTTAGATCATAGCTTGTTCATGAATGCTTCTGAAAAACGTTTAGTCACTGAATGGGTAGATATTGGTGCTCAATATATTAATGATCCGTTTGAGTTAGTCGGGGGCGTTTATCAAGTAAAAGCTGATCTACTTTCAAATGTAGGTGTTAGTCAAGCTGAGTTTAATACAAATGTACATCCGCGTTTAATGACAGATTGTCAGTCATGTCACGCACCTGGCGAAGATGCTGATAACAGTGCAAATCCTTCCAGTGGCCAAAATCGCTTTGTATTGACTGGTAATGCTAGCGGAGACTTTAACGTTACTATTTCAATGATTAACGATTTATGCACGCCAGCCAATAATGATTTGTTATTAAGACCGATTTCAGACAATGTCGCACCTAATTTGCCACACCCTCAAGTGTTGGTGAATCCTGCAAATCCAGCGGGAGCCACTCAACCGGTATTAGTAGACACTAGTCCGAATTCTACTTATGGGGTGATATTGAACTGGATTAGCATGGGTGCTGCAAATAACCCAACTTGTATTTAAATATTAAATAGTTACGGAGAATTATAACCCGTGAACAAGAAGCGGCGGTTTGCGTCGCTTGCTGCGACGCTAATCATTTTATATGGATGTGACAATGTTTCTACTGAGGATGATCCCGGTAGTGTGGCTAATTTGTGTAGCAATATTTTTGACTTGTGTATTAGTCCAATCTTACAAGGTCCCATTGGTCCATCGACCGTTAGTTGCGCTGCTAGTGCTTGTCATACATCCGGTGGATCCGGTGGTGCTTTTATCTTGATTCAAAATCCGATTTCAGCTGCGGACTTCGCTTTTAATTTTAATTCAGCACAAGCATTTGTAAATCCGGCGAGTGTGCCACAAAGCAGATTGCTCGCAGAACCATTGGTAGGTGATTCAGGAGTGGCTTCGGTTGGCCCTCATGGTGGTGGAGATGTCTTTGCCAGCACTGCTGCAACTTGTTATCAAGAAATTGCTAATTGGGCCGGCACAACAAATGGTACTTGTCCAACTAATTGCACTGTATTAACTGGGACAGGTCCATCAGCTGCAGATCTAGCAAGCTGCGCCCCTTAAAACTTTAAAGAAAAATATCAAGCATGGAACGCTTTACTCTTAACATAACAATAACTCACTTAAAGTATGTGATATTTGCTTTTGTGATTTTAATCACATCGAATAAAAGCGTATACGCTGAAAAAGAATATCAAAGTGTGCAGATAGCAGATCCATATATAGAAATGCATACGGGACCTGGGCGTGGGTTTCCAATTTTTCATGTGGTTGATCGACATGAATGGGTAGCAATAATTAAGCGAAAGACAGATTGGTTCAAAGTTAGAACAGATAAAAATAAAACAGGTTGGGTAGAGCGCTCTCAAATGGAGCGTACGTTAACTGAAGCAGGTACAAGCAAAAGTTTTCGCGATGTACTAGTTAGTGATTATTTAAGTCGACGCTTTGAGTTTGGTGTATCTGGTGGAGACTATGAAGGTGATCCTTTTATTACCGCTCGTCTAGGGTACAAGTTTTCTCAAAATATTTTACTCGAATTAGCTTATGGAGAAGTTGCTGGTGACTTTTCTAGTTCTGATGTTTACAGCATCAATTTGGTTTCAATACCTTTTCCTAATTGGAGAATCAGTCCTAATTTCACTATTGGATATGGACGATTCGAAAATACACCTCGAGCAACGTTGGTCAATGCAGAAAATACAGATTCTGATTTAGCTAATGCAGGTATTGGTGCAAGATTTTATTTAACTGAACGTTTTTTCGTTCGAGCAGATTATCGTTATCACATTGTGTTGTCGAATGATGATGAGACAGATGACTTTGATGAAATTACAGGCGGTATTGGATTTTTCTTTTAAAGAAGGGAAGGAATAAATTATGAAATGGATTTCAGTGTTACTGATAATGTTGATTAGCATCAACACTAGTGTGGTCTTGGCTGAAGAAGATGAAGATCAAGCAGAACAGGAACAGGTAATTAAACCAAATATTTTTCGTCGAGATATTTTGGTGCCAAAAATTGATACAGAAGATTTTGAGATTACGGGGTTTTATGGCGTTTTAGATGTGGAAGATTTTGGTTCTGAGCCTGTTATTGGTATACGTGCTGCTTATCACATCACAGAGGATTTCTTTGTAGAAGCCACTTATGCTGAATCAGAAGTTAAGGATGATTCATTTCGTCGGCTAGGTTTGCCATTGTTCCCTCAAGAAACGCAGGACGTTGAATATTACGCATTATCAGTAGGGTACAACATATTGCCGGGCGAAGTGTTTCTTGGTCGTGATATAGCTATGAGTAGTTCTTTTTATGTTCTTGCTGGTGTGGGCAATGTTGAGTTCATTGATGAAGACGAGTTTGCATATCACGCTGGTGTAGGTTTGAAAGTGTTACCAACAGACTGGTTATCAGTACGTTTTGACTTTAGAGATTATATCTACGAGACAGATCTTCTAGGTGAAAATGAATTCACTCATAACCTAGAAGCTACTTTAAACCTCGGCGTATTCTTCTAGTTAAGAATGTGAGGGCATCATGAATAAAATTGTAACTAAAAGTAATCTATTAATCTTAATAGCACTGGCTTGCTTGGGTTCTATGTCTGCATTAATAGCCAGTAGTGATTTATTAGGAAAGCCTGCGCCAGATTTTACCTTGCGTAGTGATCAAGGTGATAACAAAAAACTTAGTGAATATCGTGGCAAAGTGGTGTTGATAAACTTTTGGGCATCTTGGTGTGGGCCATGTCAACAAGAACTTCCCAAGCTTTCAGAATTAAGAGATTTACATGATGAGTATGACTTTGAATTACTTGCTGTGAATATTGATGAGGAGCCAGAGAAAGCAATCCGTCTTGCAAAAAAATTAGGAATTAATTTTCCGATTTTATTTGATGAGTCAAAAAAAGTGAGCAAGTTATATGACATTGATGCAATGCCAATGACGATTCTTGTTGATAGAAATGGAGAGATTAGATATATGCATCGCGGATTTAAAGAAAGTTATCTTAGTCTTTATCAGCAACAAATTAAACATTTGAAGTTCGAATAAACAATGATTATTAAATCTTCAATTTTATTGCTAACTGCTATTGGTTTGACTGCATGTAGTTTTAAGCCTATTGAGCCTTGGGTAGCGCCTTACGAGCGTGAACACCTTGCTGATCCCATTATGGACCCAGATCGTGATGCTGTGTTTAGTTCATTTAGACAGCACGTTTTTGAAACGCGCGAAGGTGCAAAAGGTGCGGGTTCAGCACAAGGAAGTGGTTGTGGTTGTAACTAAGGTTCAATTCAATATTTGCGCAATAATTATTAACGCACTTATTGGCTTGTTGATGATTGGTCGGCCAGTGTTTTCTGCTGCTCTGCCAGAAGATAGAGCAGATATTCAGTATCACTACTATGACGGTGGTGGAGTAGAAGTGGATGGAGCTACTGTGTTAGTACGAAAAAGTTTTGCAAACAAATTTTCTGTGTACGGGAAATATCATCAAGACAGCATTACAGCTGCATCTCCTGATGTGTTGGCGGGTGCAAGTAAGTACTCTGAAGATAGAGATGAATACACTATCGGCGGTAATTATTTGTACGACAACACCCTAATGAGTACATTTTACACTTACAGCGATGAGAATGATTACGAAGCTAATACAGCTGGTTTTGACATATCACATGATATGTTCGGTGATTTAACTACTGTTAGCTTAGGTTTTACATATGGTTGGGATACTATTATGCGTGTTGATGCACCTGAGTTTGAGGAAGACTTAAGGCGTACACAATATCGCGCATCCATATCACAAGTGCTTACCAGTAAAATTAAAGCAAGCTTATCTTATGAAGCCATAATTGAAGATGGTTTCATTAATAATCCATATCGTTTTGTCATAATAGGCAATGTGCCTCAAGGACTTGGGTCTGAAGTGTATCCAGGAACACGTACAAGCCAAGCAACTGCTGTGCGTGCCACTAAGTACTGGGACTTTAAAGGTGCAACATCATTGGGTTATCGATATTTCAGGGATACTTGGGACATAGTTGCGCATACAGTAGATTTTACTTACTCCCAATATTTCGGAGAACGCTGGTTAACTGATTTGTATTTACGCTATTACACTCAAGATGCAGCGGATTTCTATAGTAATAACTTTGCTGTCGCACAAAATTATATGGCTAGAGATAAAGAATTAAGCTCATTTGATAGTCATTCAATTGGCGGCAAGATCAGTTATAAAATTTTTAATGAGTATTCAGGTTTCAATAACGGGACGTTGAATTTTTCTGCAGAATATATCGATTCGCAGTATGACGATTATAGCGGGATAGAAGACCTTTCTGTCATTACAGATGATACATATTCATTTGATGCGGCAGTATTGCAGTTGTTCTTCTCGGTCAGGTATTAAGCCGATGAGTATGAATAATTTAAAGGGGGTATACATGCCTACAAAAATACTAATATTTATAGTTACTTTGATGATTACGGGTGGCGTTATTGCTGCAACGCAGACAGATGAGAGTCTGGATGATGAGTTTAAGTCGCTAGATGGACGAGTTCAAAATCTCAAGAAAGAAGTTTTAGAGATTAACCGCGATCTTTACGTGCTTGAAGAGGAATTGCTTTTTCCGGCAAACACGCAAATAGCTGTATTCGTTTCAGTTGACGTTGGTGATTTCTTTGATCTGGATTCTGTGCAATTGAAGTTAGATGACAAAATCGTTGCAAATTACCTCTATACCAAACGAGAAGTGGATGCATTACATCGTGGCGGTGTTCAACAGCTATATATTGGCAATGTCACCAGTGGTGAACATGAACTAGTCGCAATACTTGTAGGTAAAGGGCCGAATGGCCGCGATTACCGTCGTGGTGCAGATATTAAGGTAAAGAAAGGTTTAGGTGCGAAATATTTAGAGTTGAAAATTTCAGATCGTGAAATAAAAAAACAGCCTGAATTTATTATTAAAGAATGGCAATAAACGAATCGGTTAAAGAAGTTGCTAATTAAACTGTTACTGAATAATGACTATGTTGCTTAGATTAATTAGGTATTTTGTGATTATTTGCCTGTCAGCAAGTACGGTTACTTATGCTGAAGAAAATGTAGTCATCAATACAGTCAAAGATCTGCATTACGGTGAAGTGTTATTTCATTTCTTTCAAGATGATTATTTCACATCAATTACACACTTATTGGCAGCGCAACAACTAAATCGAGTCGCACATCATCGCCCAGATGATGAGTTACTATTAGGAGGAATAGAGTTATCTTATGGCATGCATCACGAAGCTGGTAAAATCTTCGCTAGAATTCTAGAAGAAAACACTGATGATGCAGTTAAAAATAGAGCCTACTATTATCTTGCAAAAATATCTTATCAGCGTGGTTATTTAGCGAAATCAGCAGAGTACGTAAAAAACATCAAAGGTGCTGTACATGAAGATATTTTTAATGATGTTAAATTACTAAAGAGTCAAATTTATCTAGATATCGGTCAACCAGAAAAAGCTATCGCAACATTAGATAGTTGGAAAGCGCCCAAATCACATAAACCATATGCACTGCATAATCTCGGTATTGCACATATTAGGAATGGCAATGTCGATGATGGAATTGATAGCTTAAAAAGCGCCAGCAAACAAAAAGTAAGGAATTCTGATCAATTAACATTGCGGGATAAATCTAATCTTGTTGCCGGTTTGGCACTATTAAAAGCACAACCAGAAAAGGCGCAGAGCTATTTGGAGGATGTGCGATTAAGTGGCTTGTATTCTGATATTTCATTATTAACTATGGGGTGGGCGCATAGTGAACAAGGTAACTATGAGAAAGCATTAACTCCTTGGTTGGAGTTGAAAAATCGTCGTTTGACAACCACGCCAGTCCAAGAAGGATTACTTGCTATTGCATATGGTTATGGTCAGTTGGGTCTTAATGGACGTGCCGTTAAATCTTATGAAGATGCACTTAATTCTTATCAAGTTGAAAGTACCAAATTAACAGAATCAATTGCTTCCATTGAACAAGGCAAATTTATTACCGCGTTAATTGGTAAAACACAAGAAGAGCCTTTATTAGGTTGGTTTTGGTCATTAAAGAGCATTCCATCAATACCGGAAATGCGCTATTTGTCAGAATTGATGGCAGATCATCAATTTCATGAAGCAGTTAAAAACTTCCGCGACTTAATATTTCTTCAAGATAATCTTCAACACTGGTTGGACAATATCCATGTTTTTAACACTATGTTAGATACACGCAAGGCCCGTTATGAAGAAACTGCACCAGCTGCAGGAAAAACTCTCAAAAGATCCCAGTTAAAACGGCTGCAAGCAAAATATGCAGAATTAACTAAAACATTGAAAAATGCAGAATCTAATCAAGATGTTCTGGCATTTGTAAATGATGATGAATTGCTGAATATTAAACGTATTGAACGACTGCAGTATAAGTTGACAGAATTAAGCGAACAAGATCCGTCAAATGAACAATACATAGTTAACTTGGAACGACTTAAATTACTTAAAGGGCGTATTTATTGGAATGTTTCCCAGCAATATGCAGAAAGGCAATGGAAGACTAAAAGCGAGCTGAAAATTATTGAACAAGAAATTACTAATCTCGCAGATGTAGAAAAATCTATAGGCACAGTTGATCAAGTTGCTAGTTTTGGATTTGGTGGTTTTCAGTATCGCATTGATGAAATCAAGTTAAGAATTGAACAAGCAATGCCAAGACTAGTTATTGCTTATGATAAACAAAGTAAGCTGATTGAAAAGCTAGCTGTACGTGAATTAGTTAAACGCAAGATAGTTATGAAGAGTTATCGTGCGCAAGCTAAACTTGCATTGGCTCAAGCTTATGATCAAGCGACTATAGATAACCCGGAAATTATTGGAGACGAGCAATGAGGCGTATTCGTTTATATTGCGTTTATGCGCTAATTTTAATACTGCAAGCTTGTGGTTGGGGCGGAGGATCTTATTACACAATTGAAGATCTAGAGCGTAATAAGGTTGATGTGAAAAACGATATTCCTGTTGAAAGTAGCCGCAAAAAAGCTATTTATAGTTATCGTGAGCTTTTAGTAGATGAAGATCAAGAGAAAGACTCGCCTGAAGTTATTCGTCGACTAGGTGATTTAAGATTAGAAGAAAATGAAGATTTACAAGCTGTAGATGTCTCGAGTCCTCAAGTAGCAGAGAAATTCACTACTATTGATATTAATTATAAAGAGACAATTGATTTATATGAATACTTGTTGGATGAAAAATCAGATTATCAATTAAACGATGTTGTTTTATATCAATTATCACGTGCTTATGAAGCGGCTGATGAACGTGAAAAAATGTTGGATAGTTTGGATCGCTTAATTGCTAAATTTCCAAATTCAGATTATTACGTTGAAGCGCAATTTCGTCGTGGTGAAACACTATTTGTTGATAAAAAATATAAACAGGCTGAGTATGCATATGCAGAAGTAATTCAATTAGGTAAGGATAGCCGTTTTTATCGCCATGCTTTATACAAGCAAGGTTGGTCACATTTTAAGATGCTTGACTACGATGTTGGGTTACATTCTTTTGTTGCGCTTATCGATACTATGGTTAAAGAAGATGTCGATAAAGATATTGAAGCATTAACGCGTCCAGAAAAAGAACTATTAGATGATTCTTTACGTGCCTTAGCATTGAGTTATGGCTATTTAGGTGGAGCGAAAGAAATCTCAAGTTACTTCGATGGCTATGGTCGACGATCTTATGAAGCATTGATATATGATCGTCTGGGTGTGCAATTCTTAGAGAAACAACGCTTTAGTGATGCAGCAAATACTTTTAGAGAATTTGTAAAACATAATCCATTTGATAGGCAAGCACCTGATTTTCAAATTAGAGCAATCGATGCATTTAAGAAAGGAAAATTCCCATCAGAAGTGTTGAGTGCTAAGAAGCAGTTTGTGGAAAATTATCATATCAATTCGGAGTACTGGACACACAATCAAATCGAAAAAGTTCCTCATGTGGTTGAGTTTCTTAAAACCAATATTATCGATTTAGCTAAGTATTATCATGCAGTGGCACAAAAATCTAAGAAAAAACCAGATTACATAGAAGCAACTCGTTGGTATAAAGCATATATTGCTTCATTTCCGAAAGATCCGCATTCGGCACATATGAATTTCTTACTAGCTGATATTTGGTATGAAACCAAAGAATATGAAAATGCAGTTGTAGAATTTGAGAAGACGGCTTATCAATATCAAGCACATGCTAAAGATTCTGAAGCGGGCTATGCAGCATTAGTTGCGTTTAATGATTGGCTAGTCGCTACTGAGGATGCTAATGTAAGTTCGCTTATTAAATCTAGACAGATTGATAGTACATTTAAATTTGCTAATAAGTTTCCGTTACATCCAGAAGCGCCAGTGGCTTTAACCAAGGCGGCTGAAGATTTATTCTCAATTAAAGACTATAAGCGGGCGATCGAAGCCTCTAGCCTGTTAGTTGAAAATTTTGCAGATAGTGATGTTAAATTACGTAAAAGTGCTTGGACAGTTAAAGCACATTCGTCATTTGAACTAAAAGATTTCTCAGATTCTGAAGTATCATATCAACAAGCAATTTTGCTAGTTAATAAAGATGTAAAAGAACGTAAAAAACTGGAAGAAAAATTAGCAGCATCTATTTATAAGCAAGGTGAAGCAAGCCAGTTGGCCGGTGAAACTGATGCTGCTGTAAATCATTATTTAAGAGTCGGTCAAATTGTACCAGATTCAGATATTCGACCTACAGCACAATATGATGCAGCAGCATTATTGCTTAAGTCGGAACAATGGTCTCGTGCAGCAACCGTATTGGAAGATTTTAGAGGTCGATTCCCAGATCACAAAGAGCAATCTTCAATTACTCATAAACTAGCTTTGGTGTATGAAAAAGATCAGCGGAATCTTTTAGCTGCTCAGGAATACGAAAGAATTAGCTTGGATGATTCAAATGATAAAGAAACACAGCGTACATCAAGTTTAGTGGCGGCAGATTTATACGCTAAAGAAAAAGATGATTATCGTGCTATAGAAATTTATAAAACTTATATCAAAAGATTTCCAAAACCTTATGAGGCATCTTTAGAGGTTCGTCAGTCTTTAGTTGATTTATATTCATCACGTCAAGAAGATAAACTGGTTAAACAGTGGCGCCAAGATATTATTAAATCAGAAGCAACTGCAGGAACTGCTAGCACTGATCGTATGAAATTTATTGCTGCTAACGCATCATTGCAGTTAGCAATTCCCAAATACACAATATTTAATGCCAGTCGTTTGAAAATACCTTTAAAGACCAGTTTGAAAGTAAAGAAAAAACTCATGGAAAGAGCGCTAGCAGCTTTTGAATTGGCGGGAGCTTACAAGGTTGAAGAGGTGACAACAGCGGCAACTTACTATTCTGGCTTAATTTACTATGACTTTAGTCGTGCATTAATGCAATCTGATCGGCCTCGAGGTCTATCGGAAGAAGAACTGGCGCAGTATGAATTTTTACTGGAAGAACAAGCATTTCCTTTCGAGGAACAGGCAATTGACTTATTTGAGTTGAATGCACGGAGAACAGCTGATGGTGTCTATAACCAATGGATTCGAGAAAGCCTTAGAGAGTTAGGTGAATTAGTGCCAGCCCGATATGCCCGAACTGAGAAATCAGAGAGTTATGTGGAGACAATATATTAATATTAAATATTTCTTTTTGAGTGCCATTGCTTTGATGTTAACAGCATGTGCTAGTGCGCCTGGAAAAGTATCTTCATCATCAAAGGGTGATGATTCAAGACCAACAATGGTGGTTAAGCAAAATTACAAAATATCATCTTCAGTAGAGCAGCAATTTGCTCACGGCATAGAAGCTATGTCTTCAGAAGATTATGTGCAGGCAATCGAAATTTTCAAAAAAGTTGCAGAAAAGGAACCTCGAGCTTCTGGACCCTGGGTCAATATTGCAATTGCTTACCGTAAGTTAGATCAAATTGATAAGGCCGATGAGGCTATTGAAACTGCCGTTAAGTTGAACCCGAAGAATCCTTACGCATTAAATCAGGCAGGCATTATTAAGCGTGAAAATGGCTCATTTGAAGAGGCTCAAGCTATGTATAAAAATGCCTTAGCCGAGTATCCGAATTACGCAAACGCTCATCTAAATTTAGCTATTTTATGTGACCTATATTTACAGAAAATAGTCTGTGCGAAGTCTCATTATCAAGCATATCAAGAGATTGAAAAAAATGACGATAAACAAGTTATAGCTTGGATTAATGATTTGTCTCGAAGAGAGAGCCAAATAAAATAATGGTGGAGTTGGGATAGTGAAAATTTTCTTACTTATAATGATCTGTGTATTTGTGCAAAGTATTTCATTTGCAGATCAGAATGTGCAAGAGCTTAACGGTATCTCAATTATCGGTAATAAAGAATTACCAAAAAGTCTAGTCATTGTACCTTGGAAAGCATCATTGCCAGGAGAAGGTGATTTTTTTCTACAGCGCCATATGAACGAGTATATGAAGCCGGTAGACAAGGAAGTATTTGAGCGCAAAGTAGATTTCTACCAGCAAAGTAGAAAATAAATTTACGATTTAAGTAATAGGGAGTTCCAATGAGTATTTACGAGTCTTTTGTAACATTCTTTCAATCCGGTGGATTTTTTATGATCCCAATCGTATTTGTATTGGCAGTTGGTCTTGCTATTGCCATTGAAAGATATATTTATCTTTCATCTACGCGAGTTAAAAATCAGATTGCATGGAAAAAAATTCAGACAGTTTTGGCAAGTGGCAACATGAACGAAGCAATGAATTTTGCTGAAAAATCTAAATGTGCTATTAGCCGCATTATGGGTTACGGCATTGCTAGTGCACAAACTTCTCGTCGTAGAGATGATATTGAAACAGCAATGGAAGAAGGTCTAATGGAAGTGGTACCTAAGCTAGAGAAGCGAACTCACTACCTGGCTACTTTCGCTAATGTTGCAACGCTATTAGGCTTGCTTGGGACAATTATTGGTCTTATTGATGCTTTTACTGCTATTTCTGCTGCAAGCCCAGCTGAAAAAGCAGACTTATTATCTTCTAGTATTTCAGTCGCAATGAACACAACTGCATTTGGCTTGATGGTAGGTATTCCTCTGCTGCTATTACATTCTTGGTTGCAAACCAAGACGACTGAAATTGTAGATAGCTTAGAGATGGCATCGGTTAAAGTGTTAAATACCATTGCTACTAGTGCTCGTAAACAAACTGAATCTGCAGCATAACATTTGGTATGTAAGTCATTATGAGATCTAGACGCTATAGAGCAAGACGTAATAAACAAGATGCAGAATTAAGCATCACAGCTTTTATGAATCTGATGGTGATCTTGGTTCCTTTTCTATTGATCACTGCAGTCTTTTCTAAAATAAGTATTCTAGAATTAGATTTGCCTGCAAAATCAGATGTCGTTAAAAACAACACTAAGTCATTAGAGTTAGAAATTGTTGTGCGTGAAAATTCTTTGCGTGTCCAAGATCGTAATAAGGGTGTTCTAAAGTCAATTAAAAATGGTAAGCAAGGTTACGAATTAACAGTGCTTAACGAATATTTACAAGGTTTGAAGTCTAAGTACCAAGACATTAATAATGCAACAATACTATTAGAGCCAGATATTTCGTACGATATGCTTGTTCAGATTATGGACTCGGTCAGAACTGCAGAAGTCGAAAAAGATGGTGAGACAGTATTTGCTGATTTGTTTCCAGATATCGCTGTGGGTGATGCTCCAGTGTATACAGCAGGTAGATAATTATGCGCGGCAAGAAGACAGTTAAAAGAATGCAGCGCAATCATGATCGCGCAAAAAAACAAGCACCATTCAATATTGTTTCATTGATGGATATTTTTACTATTTTAGTATTCTTCTTGTTGGTAAATGCTTCAGACCCAACTGTATTACCTAACGCTAAAGGTATTGAGATGCCTGAGTCAATGGCAGAGAAGAAGCCTCGTGTCTCAGTAGTTTTAATGTTGAGTAAAGATGATATTAGTCTGCAAGGTGAAAAAGTCGTAAGTTCAAATAATATTTCTGGAAATAAAAAAGCAGAAGTACAAAAACTACAAGTTGCTCTTCAAGAAGAAATATTAAAAGTACAACAGTTGCAAAGAGACGATGAAACTAGCGAGAAAAAAGAAATTACTATCATGGGTGATAAAGAAGTCCCATTTAGTTTGATTAAACGTGTTATGCAAATTTGTTCTAGCGCTGGTTTTGAGCAAATATCTTTGTCAGTCATCCAAAGAGAATCTACTAAAGCAAGTTAAGTTTATGAGTGCAACAGCCGTATATTCATGGCGCCTCCCATGGGAAGTGTCAACTGTAGAAAAGACAAGATTCAGACGCATTTTAAACCGCGTTACAATGACTTGTCTTGTGCTCACATTAATCATTCCATTTTTGCCTCTTCCTGAGAAAGAAAAACCTATTGAGGAAAAGCAAGAAAAACGAGTTGTAAAGATACTTATTGAGAAAAAATTACCACCTCCACCACCTATAGTTAAAAAAGTGGAGCCTACTAAGCTCAAGAAGCCAGTTAAGACTGCTAAACCTAAAGCAATTAAAAAAGTTCAAGAAAAGAAAGTTGCTAAAGTTGCCAATAAACCTGTTCCTCAAAAGAAGATAGCGCCTGCGCCACCAAAAAAATCTGCTAAAGAAGTAGCTGCTGGGTCTGGATTATTGGCTTTTCAAAATGAATTGGCGGATATAAGTAAAAAATCAACTTCTCAAGCATTGGGGGAACGTTCACTAAATAGCAGTGGTGGTTCGGCTTCAAGAATTGAACGTTCTTTAGTGACCAAGAATACAGGTAAGGGTAGTGGCGGCATTAATACTGCCTCTCTTAGTCGAGATGTTTCAGGGACTGGCTTAGGTGGTAGAACAGCTAGTCGAGTTTCAGGCCCTGCGGGTATGGGTGCAGGCGAAGGCGGATCTGGTACAGGTTCTGATGACGGAATAGGACGCGCTGCTCAACGTGACTTAGAAAAAATCCAGATTACATTTGATCGAAATAAAAGTGCAATTTTCAGTATGTATAATCGAGCGCTCAGATCAACGCCTGAACTTCAAGGCAAAGTTGTGTTAAAAATTACAATTGCACCATCAGGTAAAGTCACTGATATCTTCATTGTTAGCAGTGAATTGGCCGATACGGAACTAGAGCAGAAACTAATACAACGTGTAAAACTGATTAACTTTGGATCTGAAGATGTTCCAATATTTACATTCAATTATCCAATCGACTTTTACCCAGTATAATTTTCGCTGGGTAGCTGCTGTAGGCGTAGCATTTGCTGTCTCTATGTCGGCAGTGTCAAGCGCACCTCTTAAGCTAGCTAATTTTGAACTAAGTGGAGTTGTGTTGAATAACTCCAATTCTATCGCTGTTTTATTCGACAAAGAAAAACGTAATGAGAAAGTATTGCGAGTCGGAGATGTGATATCAGGTTGTGTTCTTGATTATGTGCGTAAAAGTAGAGTTAGCTTTTATTGTAATGATCAAATTCTAACGTTAACTTTACGTAGTTTAAGTATCGACATAACGTCTACTGCTGCTGATCAAGATGTATGGTCACCTCCTGTTGCTATTTCTGATGAATACCAAACAGAGTTATTTGACCAGCCAGAAAATTTTATATTGGCATTTAACTTGATTCCTCATATGCAAGATGGACAGCTTGCAGCGTATGAAGTGAAAACCGTCTCTGAGGAAGAAATTTCAAAAACACTTGATTTGCAAGAAGGAGATTTAATTGTTTCGGTTAATGGTGTGGGCGCTTCTAACGCAGACGAATTTTCCGATGCCTTTGACCAAATTAAATATACCCAGTCTATTGATCTTGAGTTGATTCGAGATAATGTTAGATATTACAAAAATTATCTATTACAGCGTTAAAAAGAATTTAAGCTGATTTAAGTAATACGTAAACCGCTCCCGTGCCTCCATCAGCAGGTCTTGCTGAGCAAAAAGCCAAAATTTCATCACGACGTTGTAACCATTGATTCACCAGTGGCTTTATTACTGGTCCCTGATTACTTGAGCCATAACCTTTGCCATGAATTATGCGAACACAACGTATACCACGGTCACGGCATTCATTCACGAAATCGGTCAATTGTTGTTGTGATTCAAGTCTGGTGAGGCCATGTAAATCTAATTCAGCTTCAATAGTATACTGACCACGCTTAAGTTTTCTAAATACTTGTTTTTGAATTCCCGCTTGAACGTATGACAAGCTATCACCAGGCTGCATGTCTTCGTGTTCAGTAGGACTAACTAATAATTCTTGCATAACCTTCTGTTGATCACGGTGTGATTGTTGTGGAACGGGACGAGGCTTAGGTGTGTTGTGAACCACTTTGTCATCATTTGATAATACCTTAACCCCATTCATAAGCTCAGCAAAGCTTGGAGGATCATTTTGATTGTCTTTTGGGTCTGACATGAAGATTATCACTAGTTAAATTATTACTACGAGGCTTAGGCACTTGCCTGTTATTATAAGTGGATTTTATTTTCAATATAGTACACTTTTTATTCAATTTTATGCATGCACCTCTTACTTAGTAATGACGATGGATATCAGGCCCCTGGACTGATAGCGTTGGCACAATCGCTTGGCGAAATTGCCAAAATAACTGTAGTGGCACCTCATATAGACAGAAGTGCTGCGAGTAATTCACTTACCTTGCAAACGCCTCTACGCGCTAATCAGACTGAATCTGACTGGTATAGGGTAGACGGAACACCTACCGATTGCGTCCATTTAGGATTAACTGGATTGCTTGTGAGTGAGCCCGATATGGTGGTTTCCGGTATTAATGCTGGTCCAAATCTGGGTGATGACGTGATTTATTCTGGGACTGTAGCAGCTGCTATTGAAGGCAGACATCTAGGATTTCCAGCTGTGGCGGTGTCAATAAATTCATTCCAAGCTAAACATTTTAGTACTGCGGCAGTGGTGACTAAAAACATCGTCCAACAACTTATTGATAAGCCATTACCCAAAGATACTATTTTAAATGTGAATGTGCCCGATGTGCCTCTGGCTGATATTCGTGGATTACAAACCACCAGGCTTGGAAATCGACATAAGTCAGAACCAGCCGTGATTGATAAAGATCCTCGCGGAAAGACTATTTATTGGGTTGGTGCTGCAGGCCCCGAGCAAGACGCAGGGCCAGGGACAGATTTTCATGCTGTGAGTGAAAACTATGTTTCAGTTTCACCAATTCATGTTGATCTTACCAAATACAGTTCAATGGACTTAGTGAGTCGTTGGCTGGGAGATTGTGAGATCAGGCATGAATAATAGTATTACTGGCATTGGAATGACATCTCAGCGAACACGCGATCGTTTGATTGAACGTTTGCGTACTAAAGGAATAAGCAATGTCACGGTGTTAGAAGCAATGCGTTCCTTACCTAGACATTTGTTTGTCGATGAAGCATTGGCAACACGCGCTTATGAAGATGATGCATTGCCAATAGGGCATAAGCAAACAATTTCTCAGCCGTATATCGTTGCTAGAATGACCGAAGCATTAATTTCTGAAGGTATACCAAGTAAAGTATTAGAAATTGGCACAGGTTCTGGTTATCAAGCAGCGCTACTCTCTCTAATAGTAGAAAAAGTATATAGCGTAGAGTTAATTAAACCTTTACATCAACAAGCACGAAAACTTTTTATTTCTCTTGGTTTAAAGAATGTGCAATGTAAATTATCTGATGGTACTTGGGGGTGGGAAAGCTACGCTCCATATGACGCCATTATTGTAACAGCCGCTGCACCGGAGATCCCGAATTCCTTATTAAATCAATTAGCCATTGGAGGACGTTTGATTATTCCAGTTGGTGCGCAAGACAGTGCACAACAATTACTTACATTGAAAAGAACTAAGGATGGTGTGACACAAGAAAAACTTGAAGATGTTTCGTTTGTACCTTTGGTTAGAGGTTAATTTAAATTTAATGAAATTATTTTCTACCATCTATGATAAATGTATGAATGCAGCTGAGCATAAACGAGCGCCAGCAATTTTAAGTGCATTAAGTTTTGCAGAGTCATCATTTTTCCCTATTCCTCCAGATGTAATGCTTGCACCAATGGCAATGCGTATGCCAAATAAAGCATTTTGGTTTGCTTTTCTTACAACCCTATTTTCAGTGCTGGGTGGCTTAGCTGGTTATGCGATAGGCTATTTTGCTTTTGATTTCATTTCACAGTGGTTGCAAACTACTGGCTACTGGGATAGTTATATTCATGCCCGTAACTGGTTTGAGCAATGGGGTGTCTGGGTTGTTTTTGTTGCAGGTTTTTCTCCTATTCCATATAAGTTATTTACAATTACAGCCGGAGTTATGGTGCAGCCATTGTTACCATTTTTACTCGCATCATTCATTGGACGTGGTGCTAGGTTCTTTTTGGTAGCAGGAATTGTTAAATATGCTGGGCCACGTATTGAACCTATGTTGTTAAAATATATCGAACGCATAGGATGGATATTTGTAGTGTTACTTGGTATTGCAATTGTGTGGGTATCTACTCACTAGTAACTTGTGTCTAATTAGTATGCGAATATTTATTATTTGTTTGGTTGCATTTTTGATGTTTAGCGGTTGTACTTCTAAACCTAAGGCACCGCGTCACTACCATAATAGTTATCACATTGTAGAAAAGGGTGACACTCTTCATTCTATAAGCTGGCGTTATGGAGTAGATGCAAAGCAGCTTGCTCATTGGAATAACATTCCACGTCCTTATACGATCTATCCCGGTCAAAAATTACGTGTCAATTCAACTGCGCCTATAAGAGGAGCTAGATCTGATAGTAAGTCATCATCAAGTAAATCAAGTATTAAAACTAGTAAGCCTGTCAAATCAATCCCGGTAGGAGACTGGCGTTGGCCATTAAAAGGTAAATTGTTAAGCAAGTTTTCTGGCACAAATAATGGCATTGATATTGTTGCTAAAGAAGGGGCTGTTGTGAGTGCTGCATCAGCAGGCAAAGTAGTCTACGCTGGAAGTGGTTTACGTGGCTATGGAAACTTATTAATTATTAAGCATAATTCAAGTTACTTTAGTGCTTATGCTCATAGTCGAAAACTATTGGTTGGTGAAGGTGATATCGTTAAAATCGGGCAGAAAATTGCTGAGGTTGGTTCCACAGGGACAGATCGAGCTAAACTTCACTTTGAGATACGAAAGGACGGTAATCCTGTTGATCCACTAAAATACCTTCCTCGTTAATCGATTAATATCAATAAACCGACATCACGTTGTTCAGCACTTAGTACTGCATAAGTTCGGCAAGCGGCAGAATGGTCCATAGTTTCAAAACCTATTCCATTGTGTGCGAAATGAGCAATAATTTCAGCGGGTGGAAATTTAAGAGATTCTCCACTGCCTAAAATCACCAATTCTGGTTTCATATCAAAAATGAATTCAATTGCTTTTATACTCAAATCTGAGCTGCGTCTGAGAGGAATCTGCTCAATAAATGTGTCTGCAGAGAGATATAAGGAATTTTCGTAACATTGGTTGTTTATAGTGACAGTATTTTTGCTGTACTCATTAATAATGTAGTTACCCGAGGGCTTGTCTTCTGTAAAATGCACGGTCTAATTTTCGCTTACAATTTCTCTAAATAGTACTTTAAGTTCTGGAATAGCGCATCCATGGAAGATTTTCCTAGAATTCAACGGTTACCACCGTATATTTTCAATATCGTCAATGAACGCAAGGCATCATTTCGTGCGGAAGGAGCAGATATTGTTGATTTTGGGATGGGAAACCCTGATCAAGGCGCTCCTGCTCATATTGTAGAAAAGTTGGTCGAAGCTGCTCAACGTAATGATACCCATCGATATTCCGTTTCACGTGGGATTCCACGTTTGAGGAAGTCAATTTGCGGCTGGTATAAACGTAAATTTGATGTTGATCTAGATGAAGATAGTGAGGCAATAGTGACTATTGGCTCAAAAGAAGGCTTGGCGCATCTAGCTTTAGCGATGTTGAGCCCTGGAGACGCTGTATTGGTTCCAAATCCAGCCTATCCAATTCATCCATATGGCTGTGTGATTGCTGGTGCTGAAGTTATTTATGTTCCATTATCTGAAGAGACAGACTTTTTTGAAGAGCTGGAAAAAGCAATTCAAGTGGCATGGCCAAAACCAAAACTTATTATTCTTAATTTTCCAGCAAATCCAACAACAGAGTGCGTTGAGTTAGAGTTTTTTGAACGTGTTATTGAAATTGCCAAGGAACATAATATCTGGGTGATCAATGATATTGCTTATGGCGAGATTACTTACGATGGTTACGAGCCACCGTCTATACTTCAGGTGAAAGGAGCAAAAGAGATTGCCGCAGAGTTTTACTCATTATCTAAAACCTATAATATGCCTGGTTGGCGTGTTGGTTTTATGTGTGGGAATAAGACGTTGGTAGGCGCATTGTCAAGATTAAAGTCATATCTTGATTATGGCATGTTCACACCTATACAAGTTGCTGCAATTGCTGCATTAGATGGGCCACAAGATTGTGTAGAAGAAATACGAAATATGTATTGTTCTCGCCGCGATGTATTAATTGAAGGTTTGAATAGTATGGGTTGGCGTGTGGATCCACCTAAAGCGACAATGTTTGTATGGGCAAAAATACCTGAAAATTTTGCTCAACAAGGTTCTTTAGAATTTTCTATGCAGATGCTAGAAAAAGCCAAGGTGGCTGTTTCGCCTGGTGTAGGTTTTGGTCAATACGGTGATAAGCATGTGCGCTTTAGCTTAATTGAGAACGAGCACCGAACTAGACAAGCAATTCGCGGCATCAAAAAAATGTTCCGTGATTCTGAATAACTAATGAGTACAGATAGCATAATGAAACCAGTCACAATTGGAATTTTAGGTTTAGGTACTGTTGGCGCTGGCACTGCCACGGTACTACAGCGTAATGCTGCAGAAATAGCTCGTCGAGCGGGCCGTTCTATTGAATTAGTATCTGCTAGTGTGCGAGATATTAATAAAAAGCGTAATGCTGAATTAGATAATGTCAAATTAACGCTAGACTCGAATGAGATTGTTGATGATCCAAATATCGATATTGTTTTAGAGCTGATTGGTGGTACTGAGCTGGCAAAAGAATTAGTACTGCGCGCAATTGAAAATGGCAAACATATAGTGACTGCTAATAAAGCACTAATTGCATTACATGGTAATGAAATTTTTGAAGCAGCTCAGCGAAAAGGAGTCACCGTTGCTTTTGAGGCAGCTGTTGCTGGTGGTATTCCTATTATCAAAGCGATTCGTGAAGGTTTAGCTGGTAATCAAATTGAATGGCTTGCAGGTATTATCAATGGTACGGGTAATTTTATTCTTACTGAAATGCGGGACAAAGGCCGCGATTTCATGGATGTACTTAAAGAAGCTCAAGCGCTAGGGTATGCTGAAGCTGATCCTACATTCGATGTTGAAGGTATAGATGCTGCACATAAGTTAACAATACTTGCTTCGATCGCATTTGGTGTACCACTGCAATTTGAAAAAGTGTATACAGAAGGTATATCAGAAATTACTCGTGCTGATGTCGAATATGCTGGCGAACTTGGATATCGGATAAAGCATTTAGGAATTGCGCGTCGTGTCTCAACAGGCTTAGAAATGCGTGTACATCCCACTTTAATTCCACATCGTAGATTGATCGCTAATGTAGATGGCGTCATGAATGCAGTATTAGTACGCGCTGATGCTGTTGGTCCTACTTTATACTATGGACCTGGCGCAGGTGCAGAACCTACCGCATCAGCCGTTGTTGCCGATCTTGTGGATGTGGTTCGAGCATTAACTACAGACCCTGGTAATCGTGTACCACATTTAGCCTTTCAACCTGATTCGATTCAAAACATCGATGTACTGAGTATGGATCAAGTAGAAACTGCATTCTATTTACGTATGCAAGTACAAGATCAAGCTGGTGTGTTGGCAGATGTAACACGTATTTTCTCTGATCAAAATATTAGTATAGAAGCTATTGTTCAGAAAGAAGAAAAGGATCAACAAGGTTGTGTGCCATTGGTAATACTTACACATAATATAACGGAGTCTAATATGATGGCTGCAATTGCTAAAATAGAAAGTCTGGCAACAGTCACAGGTAAAATCATTAGAATTCGTTTAGAAACTTTAGGTTAATTCCATGCAAGATATAGAGTCACATTACACTGGATTAATTAAGCGCTTTTTACCACGACTGCCGATTGATCCCAATGGTAGGATAATTAGTCTGGGTGAAGGTAATACGCCTTTAATTTTATCTCAGAACATAAAAGTTGCAGCTGAAAACGACATTTCTTTGTATTTAAAATTTGAAGGTTTGAATCCAACGGGTTCATTTAAAGATCGTGGTATGACTGTGGCAGTGACTAAAGCTGTGCAAGATGGTAGTCGTGCAATAATTTGTGCTTCGACTGGTAATACTTCGGCTGCAGCCGCCGCATATGCGTCACGTGCCGGTATTACAGCATTTGTACTTATTCCCGATGGCAAAATAGCTATGGGTAAATTGGCCCAAGCCATGATTCATGGTGCAGTTGTTATTCAAGTACGTGGCAACTTTGATGATGGCATGCGTTTAGTTAAAGAAGTTGCAAATCATGCGCCGGTAGATATTGTCAATAGTATTAACCCTTATCGACTGCAAGGCCAGAAAACAGCGTCATTTGAAATTGTTGAAGAGTTAGGTAAAGCACCTGATTTTCATTGCTTACCAGTAGGCAATGCTGGAAATATTACTGCTCATTGGATTGGCTATACAGAATGCGCTAGTGACAACGGTTCCATACAAACGCAAGCATGTAATTTATGTTCTGGAGCATGTAAATTTAATACACCATCAATGATAGGCACAAGGCCAATAATGATTGGTTATCAAGCTGCTGGTAGTGCACCCTTCATGCGCAATGCAATGGTGGATAATCCTGAGACAGTTGCAACAGCCATACGTATTGGACATCCTCAAAGCTGGGATAATGCATGGGCTGTTTCTAAAGAGTCCGGCGGTTGGTTTGATGAATGCACTGATGAAGAAATATTAGCAGCACAACGCACCTTGGCGAGTGAAGAAGGCGTATTTTGTGAGCCTGCATCAGCAACATCTGTCGCAGGTGCGTTAAGAGATATCAAATCTGGTAAAATACCAAAAGGAAGTAGTGTAGTGTGTACGCTGACTGGGCATGGTTTAAAAGATCCAGATACAGCTATTAAGCAGGCGACCAGTAAGATGATCACCATCGATGCTAACTTAGATGAAGTGAAGAAAGCTATTCTTTCTAACATGACTTAGTTGCATACATCCACAGTAAATGTTTTTAATAAGCATGAGATTTTTTAAAAGCATCAAAATTAAAAGCAGCAGTGGTGTATTAGCCTTTATATTTTTGCTGGCGTGGAATTCCTCTCTGTATGCTCACCCATTTCTTTGGAAAGTTAGTGGAGACCATGAATTTTATCTTTTTGGTACTATTCATCTTCCTGACCCACGTGTCACTGATATTTCCGATGAAGTGGAAATCGCTTTAAAACAATCGACATCATTTTATGCAGAACTAGATCTCAGTGAGTCAAATACCATGATGATTAAACAATCAATGTGGTTACCAGAAAAAATGAATTTATATGATTATTTATCAGTAGAGCTTGAAGAGAATATAGAATCATATCTAAAACAAATTAATCCCGAACTAAATTTAGAATTTTTTGCGAAACAAAAACTTTGGGTATTAGCAATAACATTGACGGTGATAGAGCAGCAACTTAAATATCCAGGTCAGCTAGCTTTAGATGCCAAGCTTTTCAATCAAGCAAAATCTTTAGGTTTAATGACCGGTGGTTTGGAATCTGTAGAAGAGCAACTACAGGTGTTTGAACAAATGACTGTGGATGAACAAATTATGTTTTTAAGCGATACAGTCGAGTTTATGATTGCTACAAATAACAATGAAGATAATTTTATTGAAGAGTCTATTGTTGCATATTTAAATGGGGATTTAGATCAGCTTATGGCACATTTGATGTCATACATGAAAGATAATGAGTTTTATACTGACTTGTTGGATCGCTTAATTGATAAGAGAAATATTAGAATGGCAGATACAATTGTTTCGCTAGTTAGTGAAAATCCAAGCCAGAAATATTTTTTTGCTATTGGTGCAGGGCACTTTTGGGGTGATGCTAGCATTAATAATATTTTGATGAATAAAGGCTATTCAATCCAAATTGTTGAATAATATGAGTATATTTTTTGGAATATGAGTTAATTAGTCATCTATAATAGTAGTATATGAAACTGCTTGATTCTATGATGTCTAGCTTTGTTAAAGTTGGACAGTTAACCATCATCGATGTTGATGGGAATAAACATGTCTATGGGCCTGGTGGAGTGGATTCACCTTCGGCGGTAATAAGACTTACTAATGAAAAATTGTATCGAAATCTCTTTTTGAATCCAGAGCTCAAAGCAGGTGAAGCATATATGGATGGGACTTTAATATGCGAGCAAGGCGGTATTCGTGGGTTGTTAGAAGTATTTGCAAATAATAGAGGAAGGTTGCGATCGCAACCAACTCAAAAAATATTAAGGCGATGGTTTAAAAAAATACGCCGATTTCACCAGCTTAACAAAACTTCTGTGTCGCGTAAGAATGTAAAGCACCACTATGATTTATCAAATGAATTTTATCGCTTATTTTTAGACGATGACTTAAATTATTCATGTGCCTATTACCAGCATTCAGATATGACATTAGAACAAGCACAGTTAGCTAAGAAAAGGCACATCGCTTCAAAATTGCAATTGACTCCAGGAGTAACAGTACTAGATATAGGATGTGGATGGGGAGCTATGGCTATTTATTTGGCTGAGCAATTTGATTGTCATGTAGTTGGTGTCACTCTCTCAGATGAACAATATGAGCTTGCTACAAAAAGAATAAAAGATCGAGGCTTATCAGAAAAGGTAGAAATTAAATTAATGGACTATCGTGATGTTACTCAAAAATTTGATCGAGTTGTATCGATAGGTATGTTTGAACATGTAGGTTTGAATCATTATCTGGAGTATTTCAAATCAATAAAAGCATTATTGAATGACAGTGGTTGCGCTGTTATTCATTCAATAGGCCGAAAAGGTGGGCCTGGAAGTACAGGCGCATGGATTCGCAAATATATATTTCCGGGTGGTTATTCACCAGCATTATCAGAGACTTTTGAACAGATAGAAAAATCGGGTCTTTGGGTCACCGATTGTGAAATTTTACGCTTACATTATGCTGAAACTCTTTTAGAATGGGATAAAAGATTTCAAGCGAATCGAGATAAAGTAGCATCAATGTTTGATCAACGATTTTGTCGTATGTGGGAGTTTTACTTGATTATTAGTGAATTTAGCTTTCGTTATGGAAAACATATGAATTTTCAAATTCAATTATCGAAAAACGTAGATGATATTCCGATTACTCGAGATTATATGCGGTTTGTTGAAATGGAAAATGAGTAACTCTAATAGACAAAAATTTGTGTAAGAATTAATTTTGATGTTATGCATAAAATAGTTAAAGAAAGATTTATTCCATATCGTCGAACTGACGTTATTGATATTTGCAAAAGCGATAAAAATTTCTCAAATGAGGAAGTTAAAGAATTTAGTCAGTTTTGTGAAATATTAACTAACCTTTTTCATTTTGAGCTACATAAAAAATTAGAGCACCTAAAAGATTGTTATGCGCCTTTTGACCCAGACAGAGATACTAAGGTACTCAATGAGGAGGATGATCTCGATGATAATAAGCAGCAACTGGAAATAGAATTAAAAGCGGTTCTAGAGCAGGCAAACTTTGAATGTGTTTCTGAAAGTGATTTGAATGATGCAATGCAAAGTGAATCTTTATTTAGAGTGAAGCTTCAAGTTGATTTTGATGACTTTGAAGAAGTACTGTTTTTTAGAAGAGGGGTTAGTTTTAAAACTGAAACGATTAATACAATAATGGGGTTAAGGAAAGTCAACATAGAATTAGAAGTGTATGACCGCATTGTTGTTTATGTGCGTTTCAAAAATCAACAGCATTTTGATTCGCTTGATAAAACTGAACTTTATTTTGAACCCGGTTCGACGATTATTAAATTATTCAGGAACGTTCCAAAGAATGATATGGAAATGTTATTCCCTAATACCGAAGTGCGTATGAAGCCAATTGATAAATTATTAATTGGAGTTCCGACGGCGGTAGGAGGTATTTTTATGCTGGTAACCAAATTGGGCGCTACTCTGTTATTGGTTTTTTCAGTTTTGGCATTTTGGTTAGGCTTGCATGACAAGCCTGCAACACTCGATCAACCTACTTTAATTGCATTGCTAGTAGGTCTGGGAGGGCTGGGTGGATTTCTATGGCGACAGTTTAGTAAGTATAAGACTAGAAAAATCCAATTCATGAAGCAATTGGCAGAAAATCTTTACTTTAAAAATTTAGACAATAATGCAGGTGTTTTTCATCATCTAATAGATGCTGCAGAAGAAGAGGAATGTAAAGAGACAATATT
Organism: Gammaproteobacteria bacterium; assembly: GCA_033344735.1. Lineage (NCBI taxonomy): Bacteria > Pseudomonadati > Pseudomonadota > Gammaproteobacteria > Gammaproteobacteria bacterium. Next base: position 786,116 of record JAWPMW010000001.1, on the reverse strand, counting down.
AGCATATTATCATTTGTTGAATTCCGATATACCGTTATCTGCAAATGAATTAGATGCCATTATCGAGCAATGGTTTAATGATAACTATAATTGTGTACTTGATTTTGAGATGCACGATGCATTGCAGAAATTATTGCGCCTGCAATTAGTTGATGTTATTGATGGAAAATATAAAGCAAAGTCATTGGTGGATTCTAATAAACAATTGGATAGTTTATGGGATGGTTATTTTAATTACTAATATATAGATTAAAAATGAAAACACTAAGTAACTTGATTGAGAATAACCGTGTTTGGGCTAATAATATCAAAGATGAAGACCCAGACTTTTTTGCGAACTTATCTCAAGTACAATCACCAGAATATCTTTGGATTGGTTGTTCAGATAGCAGGGTTCCTGCAAATGATATTGTAAACCTTCCTCCTGGTAAAATATTTGTTCATCGTAATATTGCTAATTTAGTCGTACATACAGATCTGAATTGTTTGTCAGTTATACAGTTTGCTATTGAGGTATTAAAAATCAAACATATTATTGTATGTGGTCATTATGGCTGTGGTGGTATTCAAGCTGCACTCGAAGATAAAGAACACGGATTGATTGATAATTGGCTTAGACATATTAAAGATGTAGCAAGATTGCATGCCAAAGAGCTATCAGGTCTATCTGAAAACAAAAAGCATGCTCGTTTGTGTGAGTTAAATGTAATTGAGCAAGTATTTAATGTTTGTAATACCCCGACTGTGCAAAATAACTGGAACCTTAAAAATGAATTGTCGGTACATGGGTGGATTTATGGAATAGAAGATGGGATTCTAAAAGATTTGAATACTTGTATAAATTCTATCGAAGAATTACACGAATTATATGTGTCATTGAGACATTGATTATAAAAATAATCATCAGAAAGTTCTTTTTGAATGAATTAACGACATCCATATTTTATATTAAAAGAAATAGTGCCTAAATCTTAATTGAATTATTGTTTAGTGCGATAATTATTTTAGTTTGTAAGTTAGTATTAAAAATGGACAATATTGATATTTTCGAGGTCTATTTTGGGGCAGTTCTTTATTGATTTGGTGCGAAAAAGTGACTAATTCGCTAAATATTTATTTTTAAAATACTAACTCGTTGATATTTAACATAGTGTTACTTCTGGCATATTTAGTGCGTTTACTTTAACTGATTTGAAACTTAATCGGCTTAGGAGTAAGCACAATGATAGAAACACTAATAGAAGTAAGCATTGATAAAACACCAGAAGAGCAAGCAGATGTTCTTCATAATCGCTGGCATCCGGATATACCTTTTACATCAACAGTAAAACCCGGTGATGAATTCAGAGTTCAATGCATCGATTGGACTGGCGGTCAAATTGAGAACGACAACAGTGCTAACGATATTCGTGATGTTGATCTTACAAAAGTACACTACTTGAGTGGTCCTATCGGTGTTGAAGGTGCTAAGCCTGGTGATTTGTTAGCCGTTGATATATTAGATGTTGGCGTGCTTCCAGAATCAGCATGGGGTTTTACTGGATTTTTTGCTAGAGAGAATGGTGGCGGCTTTCTAACAGAGCATTATCCAGAAGCTAGAAAAGCCTGCTGGGACTTCAGCGGTGTATGGGCATCATCAAGACATATCCCTCATGTAAAATTTCCTGGAACAATGCATCCAGGGTTAATTGGTTGCTTACCATCTGCAGATTTATTAGATGAGTGGAATAAGCGAGAAACTAAGCTTGTTGATACTGATCCGGATAGAGTTCCTCCATTAGCAGCACTCCCGTATGCCGATACAGCATTAATGGGTTCACTCACTGGTGCAGCTAGAGATAAGGCAGCAGCAGAAGCAGCTAGAACCGTTCCACCAAGAGAACACGGTGGAAACTGTGATATTAAAAATCTTTCGCGTGGTTCAACTGTTTATTTTCCTGTTTATGTTGATGGTGCAGGTCTTTCAATGGGCGATATTCATTTCTCGCAAGGTGATGGTGAAATCACATTCTGTGGTGCTATTGAGATGGCAGGTTACTTAGATATTAAGGTGAATATAATCAAAGGCGGTATGGAAAAATATGGCGTTGTTAATCCTATCTTTAAGCCGAGTAAAATTGATCCAGATTATTCAGACTACTTAATATTTGAAGGTATATCTGTAGATGAAGATGGTGAGCAGCATTATCTTGATCCACATATTGCATATCGAAGAGCCTGCTTAAATGCAATTGAGTATATGAAGAAGTTTGGTTTCACAGGTGCTCAAGGGTATGCAATTCTAGGTACTGCACCGGTTGAAGGGCATATTAGTGGAATTGTAGATATACCTAATGCGTGTTCAACTCTGTGGCTGCCAACTGGAATTTTTGATTTTGATATCAATATCAAAGAAGAAGGTCCAACAAAACAAGTGTTAGGTTCAGAAGACTTAGCTGTGACTAGTTAATAGTAAGTAATTATAATAGCAGGAGCGTAGATAATGCCTTTATATGAATATCGTTGTGAGCAACATGGTGATTTTATTCACCAAACAGATATCGCAAATAGGAATAATACTTTTAATTGTCCTTCATGTGGATCTAATACCACACGCATTATTTCTGCACCTGCTTTGTCACTGATGAATGATAGTAATAGAAAAGCCTGGGCGAAAAATGAAAAGAGCGCGCATGAGCCAATACGCAAGAAAATACACTCATGTGGCCATGATCATTCACATGATCATCATTCGCATAAAAAAACAGAATATATGCAAGCATCGCCAGGCGGTCGTCCATGGATGCTAGGACATTAAAACGTGTCATAAATGAAATGAGAGCATATAAAACAGATCATCAAAATTATAGAAGAATGCGCTTTGGTTGGAGAATAGCGTCTAGTGGATATCAAATGATCGATCGTGATCAGCAATCTACAATCTCTAAAATTATTAGCCTGCGAGGAAAAGGGCTAATACTTCAAGAAATTTGTAACTATCTTAATGAGAATAACCATAAGACACCTAGAAAAGGACAATGGCATTGTTCTACAGTTAAGAAAATACTAGATCAAAACACACGCCCAAATATTAATTTATAGTTAATATCTTCATCTTTGTAGTGATTTCTAAAATAGGTTAGTTGTGCACTAACAATACTCAATATGCATTACTTTAATGCATATTGATATGTTATTTAAATTAATTTATCCAAAAAATTTTGCTGATATTATAATTTTTATATTAAATAGTTTGCGCACTATTTTACGCACCAATTAATTAAATAATAATATCTTTCCATACAATATTAGTGCGTAAAATTTAAATAATTGATATTAATTTTCCAATATACCTTCATATATCTCATAAAATCATAGTTGGCATTCTAGTTGCTATATGTATTTTCGAATATGGTTAACATTAACTTTGGAGATATAAAAATGTACAAGTTTAAGATTAATATTTTGAGCTCATTATTAATAATATTTTTATTAATGAGTCAAAATGTATTTGCAGCTGATTACCCAACAGATGTGGTTAACACAACTGGATTGGCTGTAACAGACGATACTGTTACTGTTGGTATCTTGCATTCAGTAACAGGTACGATGGCAATTAGTGAGTCTGGATCAGTTGAAGCAGAAAAACTCGCTATTAAGCAAATCAATGAAATGGGTGGAATATTAGGTCGTAAAATTGAAGTAATTCAAGAAGACGGCGCGAGTGATTGGCCAACTTTTGCAGAGAAATCTAGGAAGTTATTGGTTAATGATAAAGTAGCTGCTGTCTTTGGGTGCTGGACATCTGCTTCTCGTAAAGCAGTATTGCCAGTATTTGAGAAAGAAAATGGAATGCTTTATTACCCAACATTTTATGAAGGACTTGAAGAGTCTAAAAATGTAATCTATACCGGTCAAGAAGCGACTCAGCAAATCATTGCAGGTCTAGATTGGATTAAAGAGAAAAAAGGTGCAAAAACTTTTTACTTAATTGGATCAGATTATATCTGGCCTCGTACTTCCAATAAAATTGCACGCAAGCATATTGAAAATGTGTTAGGTGGAAAGGTTGTTGGCGAAGAATATTATCCTCTTGGGCATACAAACTTCGGTTCTCTGATTAATAAAATCAAATTGAAAAAGCCTGATGTTATCTACAGTATTGTAGTGGGTGGTAGTAACGTGTCTTGGTACAAGCAACTTAAAGCAGCTGGTATCACATCAGACAAATGGACTTTATTGACTATCTCAGTGACTGAAGATGAAATGCTTGGCATAGGTGGTGAGAATGTTGAAGGATTCTACTCTGCAATGAAATATTTCCAGTCTCTTGATAATGAAAATAACAAGGCTTTTGTGAAAGCATTTAAAGAGATGTGGGGTGAAGACAGTGTGATAGGTGATGTTACTCAAGCAGCATATCTTGGTCCATGGTTATGGAAAGCTGCGGTTGAAAAAGCTGGTAGTTTTGATATCGACAAAATCGCTGAAGCGTCTGGTGGCATAGAATTGGATACAGCTCCTGAAGGGTATGTCCGAATTCACGATACTAACCATCATCTGTGGAGTAAAACACGTATTGGTTTAGCAAAAGCTGATGGACAATTCGAAGTGATTTACGAATCTGATTTGATTGAGCCAAATCCATTCCCTGAAGGTTATCAATAAAACCTACTAGATTTATATTTTAATACTTCATTTCGAGTAATGATAAATGAAAATTCATTTATTGTTACTCGATAATGATTACGAATAATAATTTACAAGGAGTTTCCTGATGTTTTCTGATTACTCAGCGTCTGAGTTGGGGTCAATATTCGCAATGCAAGGGTTTTCCGGATTGAGTCTGTTTTGCGTATTTTTATTAATGGCATTAGGGCTTGCAATTATATTTGGACAAATGCAAGTAATTAATATGGCACATGGTGAGTTTCTTACTATAGGTGCATATACAACTTATCTACTTTCTGTGGTTACTGAAAAATATATTCCTGGATTCATGAATTATTATTTTTTTCTAGCCATTATTGTTGCCTTCTTTATCGCTTTTATTGTCGGATATTTGGTTGAGTTAGGTATGGTACGACATTTGTATAAAAGGCCATTAGATACATTACTAGCAACTTGGGGTTTGAGTTTAATTATGCAGCAGATATTTAGATCTGCATTTGGGGCAAGAGAAGTAAGTCCAACGTTACCTGACTGGTTATTAGGTTCCTATCAATTGACAGATATTATTGAAATTCCAATTAACGGTATGCTAGTAGTTTCTGTAACATTTATTTTAACTGTAGCAGTATTTTATATGCTTAATAAGTCTCGCGCAGGTTTGCGAATCAGAGCAACAACACAAAATCGAGTTATGAGTGGCGCTGCTGGTATAAATACAAAAAAAGTTGACCGATATACATTTGCATTTGGTTGTGGAATTGCAGGAATTGCTGGTGCTGTGTTTACGACAATTGCATCAACAGGACCAACTAGTGGTTCATTATATATTGTTGACACATTTTTAGTTGTTGTATTTGGCGGTGCAGCGAGTTTATTGGGGACAATTGCTTCAGCATTTTCAATTGCACAAGCTCAATCCATTATGGAATTTTTCCTTTCTGGCTCAATGGCAAAAGTATTAACGCTATTAACTGTAATCATAATATTGATGATTAAACCTGAAGGTTTGTTCTCAATCAAAGTTAGAAAATAAGGAGTGTTTCTATGAGTGTCGCATTAAATAGGATGTTGGGAAATAAAACTGACATTATTGGATTGATAGTTATTTTAATTTTCCTAGGTGTATTACTTCCCTTAGTATTGGATATATTTAGACTTAACCTTGTAGGAAAATATCTCACATATGCGTTCGTTGCAATGAGTTTAGTGTTGTGTTGGGGCTATGGTGGTATTTTAAGTTTAGGTCAAGGAATATTTTTTGGTCTTGGTGGTTACTGTATGGCAATGTTTCTTAAGCTAGAAGCATCTGACCCTGAAACAACTGCTATTCAATCTACTCCTGGTATTCCTGATTTTATGGATTGGAATCAATTAACAGAACTTCCGTGGTTCTGGGTGCCTTTTGACAGCTTTACATTTGCTCTAGTTGCAGTGCTGGTAGTACCTACTGTCTTTGCTTATATTATTGGTGCTGCAATGTTTAAGCGACGTGTTAGTGGTGTATATTTTGCCATAATTACTCAAGCCATCGCTGCCATTTTGACTATTTTAATTATTGGCCAACAAGGATTAATTGGTGGCGTCAATGGCATTACAGATTTACGTACATTGCATGGTTGGGATATAAGAGACGATTCTGCAAAATATATACTCTACTACATCAATCTATTCTTATTAGCAGTATGTGTATTAATAGGTCGTTACATTCTTAATGGAAAAGTTGGAAAGTTGTTACTCGCTCTTAAAGATAAAGAAGATAGAGTGAGGTTTTCAGGTTATGACGTTGCTAATTTTAAAATATTCATATTCTGTGTAGCTGCAGCATTTTCAGCGATTGGCGGCGCTATGTTCACTTTGCAAGTAGGTTTTATGTCTCCCTCATTTGTAGGTATTGTTCCATCAATCGAAATGGTTATTTTTGCGGCTGTAGGTGGGCGTATGAGCTTGATAGGTGCGATCTATGGCACATTATTAGTCAACTACGGAAAAACATTATTCTCTGAAAGTTTTCCAGAACTCTGGTTATTCTTGATGGGTGCATTATTTATCGGTGTGGTGATGGCGTTTCCAAATGGGTTGGCTGGAATATATAACTCATTAGTAGAGAAATATAAATTAAAGATGAATAGAGTCGATTCTGCATCAGCAGTTACTGAGCAGAGCACATAAAAAGGAATGTCTCATGGCTGAAGGAAATAATACTGACTATGTACTAAGTATAGAGGACTTGACTGTCTCTTTTGATGGATTTAAAGCTGTTGATAATGTGACTATGTATATCGACCAGAATGAGTTAAGAGTAATTATTGGTCCAAATGGTGCAGGAAAAACAACTCTATTAGATCTGATCTGTGGCAAAACTTCTGCAAGCAGTGGCTATATTAAGTTTAAAAATCATGAATTAACAAGGATGTCTGAGCATGAGATTGTTCATTCTGGAGTGGGGAGGAAATTTCAAACTCCATCAATTTATGAAAATTTGACTGTGTATGAGAATTTAGAAGTCTCTTATCCTCAATCTAGAAATGTAATAGGTGCGCTATTTTTCAAAACAACAGAAAAAGTTGATAAGGAGATTAATCGTATCGCTAAAGAAATTTTCTTAGAGGATTCCTTGAGTATGGAAGCATCTTTATTAAGTCATGGGCAAAAGCAGTGGCTAGAGATAGGTATGTTATTAATACAAGATCCCGAATTATTGATGCTTGATGAACCTGTTGCAGGCATGAGTGTTAGGGAGCGTGATCAAACTGCAGAATTACTTAAAAGAATATGTAAGGGCCGTAGTGTTATTGTAATTGAACACGATATGGATTTTGTTGAAAAAATTGCAAGTAAAGTTACTGTGTTACATCAAGGTAGGTTATTAGCTGAAGGGCCAATGAATGAAGTTAAAGCAAATGAAGAAGTTATAGAAGTTTACTTAGGTCATTAATTCATGGCTATCGATACCAAAGGATGAAAATATGTTAAATGTAGAAAATATTCAAGTCTCATATGGCCAGAGTAATGTCATTAATGATTTATCATTTACAGCTGAAGATAATCAAACTATTGCCATAATGGGTAGAAATGGAATGGGTAAAACTACCTTATTTAAATCTTTAATAGGTGTTCTTCCGGTTAATCGTGGGAATATTTCAGTTGATGATACTAATGTATCGAATATGGAATGTTATGAGAGAGTATCTAAAGGGATTGCTTATGTCCCGCAGGGGAGGATGATATTTCCTACTTTATCAGTTAAAGAAAATATAGAAACTGGTTTAGAAAACTCTAAAACCAAAAAAATACCTGATGAAATTTACTCTTTGTTTCCAGTACTACATGACATGAGGCATAGGAAGGGAGGGAACCTATCTGGAGGTCAGCAACAACAACTTGCAATTGCTCGTGCATTAGTGACAGATCCAAAGGTATTATTGTTGGATGAACCCACTGAAGGCATTCAACCTTCAATCATAAAAGATATTGCCAATATTCTAAATGAAATTAGAGAAATGCGTGATATCACTATTATTGTTTCTGAACAGGTATTACATTTTGCATTGGCTGTAGCTGATCGAATTTTAGTTATAGAAAGTGGTGAGATTATTTTTGAGAATAAAAGGGACGAAGTAGACGCTGAGAAAATCAGCAGTTATCTTTCTGTTTAAATTATACACATATAAAAAAAGCCCTAAACGAAAGATTAGGGCTTTTTTATTATCTGCAATGTATCTACTACTCTAGATCCAGGGAGTCAGATACATTACTTTTGCTTCCTGCAAGAGTGAGTAAGAGCTTAGTTTACTTTTACGTCAGCTACTACTTGTCCAGGCATGAATGAATTAAACATTTGCTGGTAGCTTGCTGGATCCATCATCCATGCAGTGCTTTGTTGCTGCCAAGCCGGGTCCATCATTTTGTACATAGGTTGATAATAGGCAGGATTAGACATTGCTGTCATCCACTGCATGTATAAAGCTGGATTCATGAAAGTATTCATTGATGTCATGAATGTTTGTGGATTCATCATTGCTGTCATCCAATTCATATACACTTGAGGATTCATAAAAATAGCTGCTGCGTTCATTTTGAATGTTGGGTCACCTAAATTTTTAGTCCATTTGCCCCATTGTTCAGAATCAGTAGAGCAATTCATCATCATTTGCGCTGATTGGGGTGCACTCATTAAAGTGATAAGTTGCATGAATTTAGCTGGGTCAGCTACTGTCTCTGCCATATTTTCTGCATTCATGAATGCTTCAGGTAGGTTGCAATCAGTAGTGTATTTGGTTGCTTCTACTTGCTTGCTTTCATCTTCTGCTGATGCATTACTAAAAATAGGTGTAGTGCAAATTGTTATAATTCCGATAATGCTTAATAGTGATATCTTTGATTGCTTCATTTTTTTTCCCTGGTCATTAAATAAAAATATTAGCATATTCTAATGTAATTACATGATAATGCTAATAAAACTTACTTATGTATGGGAAATATATTTAATTAGTATATTATTCAATATGTTATAAGTTATTTATAAAGTATTTTATTAAAATAATTTAAGCATTTGATAAATGTTTTCAAAAATATCAAAGATTTAATTGGTTAAAATCGTTTAACCGGACCATATGCTATTAATTATTTATGATTAAACGGATTCCCTGTAATTGGAATTGTGCTCTATCGATATTGTCTTCAGATAATTTAATTTTATCTTTTAAATATTCAATTTCTTCGTTTCTTATATTGGCGTTGATTTTTTGTAATGACTGAAGACGATCTAGCTCAGTTGATAAATCATTTATCATTGTCTGCTTTGCTTTAGCCTTTATAGGCACAATTTTTTTGTCAGCTAACAATTGAGAAGTTGATATGATTTCTTGCGTAATTGCTCGGGTTTTTTCTGCTATAGCCAAAGCTGTTTTCTTGGGAAGTGAGTTACATAAAGGATTTAATTTTTCAAATGGTAACATCAGGCTATAGTCTTTCTTGCTATTATTAACCAGAAAGCGAGTAGGGTGCATAGGCAAGTATCGTTCTAGTTGTAGACTTTTATTAGCTATAATATTAACAGCGTACCAAGTTTCAACAAATAGTGTGCCTTTGGGTAAGCTTTCCAGTTTAATAACAGCGAGTGCAGTGTTGCCAAATTCACTGTTATGTATCATTTCCATGCTTTCTGTGATCATTGGATGCTCCCAACTTAAAAACTCCATATCTTCTCGAAGTAGTGCTTTTTCACGGCTAAAAGTGATTGTGTTACCTTCTTCATTTAGTCCTGGGAAATTTCCATGCATGTGATCACTTGGACGTAATATGTAACTATTTTCAGAATGAAATTCTGTGTCGACGCCGAATTGATCAAATACTTTTTCCATATAATCACTTAACAATTCATATTGGTCTTCATTTTTAATTTGCTCAATTAATTTCTGTGCTGCAGGCTTATTACATGAATTTAACTCTAACAGTCTATCTCTACCTTCATTTAGGTTTTGCATTGTTTCAAAAGTGAATAAAATAGTGTCATCTATTAATGTATTAAGAAAATTTGAATCAAAATTATCTGCAGATTTAAGTAATATATTTAATCGTGAAGAAAAATTTTGATAAATTTCATAACTAGCAGAACAGCTTTGAGTGAATAGTTGAATGCCTTCATTAATCCATCTGAATAAAATTTCTTGCGCAGTATTTAACAAATAAGGGATATGTATTTGTATATCTTGCTTTTGGCCAATTCTGTCTAGCCGACCAATGCGTTGTTCTAATAAATCTGGATTTAGTGGTAAATCAAACAAGATTAAATGATGAGAGAATTGGAAATTTCGTCCTTCACTTCCAATTTCCGAGCAAATCAATACTTGAGCACCATCTCCACTATCTAACTCATCAGGGTTTGAGCCTTCTGCAAAATAAGCAGCAGCACGGTCTCGTTCTACAATGCTTAAATCTTCATAGAAAGATGTGCTTCTAATGCCCATTTTAAGATTTAAGTAATTGTCAAGTTGAATTGCTGTTTTTGCATAGTGGCAAATAACTAATACTTTATTTGGTCTTAAAGTTTTTAATTTTTCCACAAGCCAAGAGACACGTGGGTCTTTCTCCAACCAACTCTCATCATCAAAATTTGTTTCAGGATAGATTAAGCTTTTAATTATATTGGTATCATCAGTTAGTTCTAAGGGGTAGGGATTTGCAACTCTACTAGGAAAGCCTTGTACCGCTGCACGTGAATTTCTAAATAATATGCGTCCTGTACCATGGCGATCTAGAAGCATAGCAATATTCTCGGAAGCAACATTGCTGCATGATTCACCTAGATATTTTTCTAGTTTTTTTTGTTGCTCAGAATTCAGCTGTTGATTTTCAATAATATGTTGAATCAATATATTAAGTTCGGTGTGTCCTGCTTGTTCTTTTTGAAATGTATCAAAATCTTGAAATCTTGCCGGATCTAATAAGCGTAAACGTGCAAAATGACTATCTAGGCCTGCTTGTTCAGGTGTTGCGGTTAATAATAATAAACTCTCACATTGTCGAGCTAATTTTTCAACACATTGATATTCTGGGCTAGCTTGTTGTTCATTCCAACTTAAGTGATGTGCCTCATCTACAATAACTATATCCCACGTCGTTGATAATAGGTGTTGTTGTGTCTGAGATTCATTGCAGACTAGACTTAATGGACAAAGAATTTTTTGTTCAGAGTCAAAAGGATTACCATGTTCTTCTTCAAGTAAAGCTTCAATTCTTTCCTGGTCAAATATTGAAAAACTGATATTAAAGCGACGCAGCATTTCGACAAGCCACTGGTGAATCAAACTGTCTGGAACTAATATTAATGCACGTGTAGCTTTGCCAGTATGCAACTGGTGATGCAAAATCATACCTGCTTCAATTGTTTTACCTAAACCAACTTCATCTGCTAGCAATACGCGTGGGGCATGACGATTTGCAACATTACTCGCAATTGAAATTTGATGAGTTAATAAATCAGTGCGTGACCCTAATAAACCTTTTACTGGTGACTGTTGTAGTCTATGAAGGTGCTGTAATGTTTCTATACGTAATACAAAATTTTTATTCTTATCTAATTGGCCGCTAAAAAGACGTTGCTGCGGTGTTGTAAACTGGACAAAACAATTTAAATCTAACTCGTGTATTTCTTTGTATTCACCTTCGATTGTTTTTCCACAATATGTAATTAAACCATTATCATCTGATATTTTTGTAATCTGAATAGAGTGCTCATTTTCATCGATCACTCTATCGCCAATATCGTAGCGAATTCTACTTAATGGAGCGCTATCAATTGCATAAATACGACTCTCGTCTACTGCAGGATATAAAATTTTAACTCGTCGGCTGGCAATCTCTGTGACGATACCAAGGCCTAATTGTGTTTCTGAGTGACTAATCCAACGTTGTCCTGTAATAAATTCCATTTAATATTTTATATTGTTGTGATTTGGTATGTGTAATAGAGTTTTAAGCGCAGTGATAATACCACTTAGAGAATTTCTTTAGTCATTAATTATTTGCTAGCAGCAATTTTAGATGTATTTGAATTTGGTGTGAATATAAATGGTTTATAAAAGTTCTGTCCAAGTTTATTTTTTAAACAAAATAGTCGATTGCTCGCTAAGTAAATTCTTTAAATTTGTTATAGATTGATTGGATTAAGGGTAATTTTAATATGGTTGAAATATATCTTGGCTAAGAAATAATCGCATGATTTAGCTAGGATGTATTACAATGCTTTCATCTAGTTAAAGCTATTTGATTTTAAAACCTATTAGGATTCTATCTATATGAAAATATTCAGTATTTTGATGTTACTCTTGCTTTCTTCTTTTGCCCACGCTGGTTCTTACAACGATGATCTAAAAAGATTATTTGAAATAACAGGGATAGTGAATAATTATATTGGACTTAATTCACAAATAATTAATCAAATGCAGGCGGGTTTCCTTCGGGCGGCTGATCAAAGTATTGATGGATCTACATTTAGTGATAGTCAAAAGAAACAAGCGGGAGAACTATTAAAAGCTAGATTTGCATCTATGGTTAAAAATTATGAAGGACATATCAAAAAAACGATGCCATACGAGAAGGTAATAACAGAAATCTATCTGCCACTTTATAAAGAAACCTACTCTCCAGCAGAAGTGAAGGAATTGCTTAAGTTTTATGAGTCACCTATTGGTAAGAAAACAATAGAATTTAATCGTAGTGTTGGTCAGGAAGCCTCAAAAAGAACTGCAGAAAAATATGATTCGAATATTGTTAGTTTTGTTGAAGCGCAAATCAAAGATAATATTGTCATAGTTAAAAAAGAGATAGATTCTAAAGTACGATAAATAAAGTAAAAAAATTATTGAATTTAATATTTTATTTAATGCCAGTCGCATATTGATGCATGATATTTAATAATTAATATCATTAAATACCGGGATTATGCTTGAGCGCTAGATAAGCTGCTTGAGATAAAATTGTCTAGAATTAAGTAAAAGCTGGCAAAAGTGACGTATTTCTAGTTCTTCATTCAAAGTAAAATTTATTATTTACTAGTGTAATTACTTTTAAGTTTATTCAGGGCCAGATTTAAATTTTGACCCTGAAAGTTAGGTAAAATATTGATTTCTAGCATTCGTGACTTTTAAGACAGTAATGTGCGTCGTGTTTATTGTTATTGCTAGTTGTTTGTTTTTTGTGATGATGACTTTTACTAGAACTGTCCGAGCTTACTAATGTGTCTGTGATGATATGTGAATTGACAATGTCTTTTCGGACTGACCACAATATTGCGAGCACTTCATTCATTTCTTGTTGTGCAACACCATTAGATTCACAGGCCGCTAACACATCATCAACCACTGCATTGAACTCCATCTCGCTGATATTCATGCCAGTATGCGCCGTTTTCATATCTAATCCACCGTAAGTAACGTCTGTTGCGCCAGTGGCTGCTGCGAAAATTTCAAATACGCGTTGTTTAACATAGTCTGGGTTGCTCTTTGCAAAGCGGTCCTTAACGATTGGATTTTTACTATGGTTGTCCCAGATGTCACTAACAATGGCCCTTGCTTTTTTTTCACCGCCAATCCTTTCATATAAAGACATCTCAGAAGATATTGCTAGTGATGCTGTGAAAATAACTGCTGTTGCAATTAGAATTGTTATGTATGTATTTGTTTTCATTGAAAATTATCCTCCGAAAATAATGTAATTTTTATGCTTTGGGAGAGATTTACTCATGTTGCCCCTGCATTTAAATATAGCACACAGCCCATAATGGCTATAGCACGAATGTGCAAAAAGTCGACTAGTTAGTAATTCTTAAGGAGTTTATTGTATTTGGGTGTGTTTTATACATATGCATGCTATTTAATTATTTACATCTTGGCGTCTAGTGTATTTTCGTTTATGCGGGATGACGCTGCGGACACCACCTCTAGGATCCTCAACATCGCCCGTATATCTTGGAATTAAATGAATATGGATATGTGGTACAGATTGTCCTGCAACTGCGCCCACATTAATTCCTACATTGTAAGAATCTGGAGAGTAATCCTTTTCAACAAGTTGCTTCGCTACCGCCACAGACTGCCAAAGATCCACGACTTCTGCAGGGCTGCAATCAAAATAATTTGGTACATGTCGTTTAGTAATAATCAGTATATGCCCAGGTGAGGCTGGATAACTATCGTATGTAACATAAGTTAACTCTGTTTCATGAACTATTGTTTGTTTACCACAGAAAATACATTGATCCATTTTTATTAGTACCTGAATTATTATTCTAAATATGCATCATAATACCTGATCTCATTATTAATCAATGACTTGCCAAATTGCTTCAGCGTGCTAAAGATATAATAAATTTAAGAGAGGAAAGGCGTTGAAAATCTGCTTATGAAGTTATTGATGGAGATTATGACGATGAACTATTACGTTGCGTTCAAGCTTAAAAATAATGAGTAGCAGTTTAAGCCACTACCTCATGACATGCGTACTCAAGTATCTGTCCTTTGAATTGCTTTTCTAGGTAACTTGTATCTGCAGGCTGATTTTGAGTATGTGAATAACCTAGTGCTACCATTTTCTTGCTGAAGGTTGCATGATTGCCTCGGCCAGGGTCTACAATTATCACGTGAGCATCAGCTTTTGTGTGATGATTAATGAACTCTGCTAACAAGTTTACGTTTTCTCTTTCATATAACAAATCGCTGCCTACAATTAAATCGAATTGGCCTAATTTTGTATCAATGTCATTCCAATTTGCCCGTTTGAATGGGATCACTTTGCCATTATTTAAATTGGCATTTTTAATTAGGAACTCTTCTGCTTCAGGGTGAATATCTGTTGCGCTTATATCAGCGTGATTGTGATTTAAGAGTAAGCTGACTAAACCTATACCACAGCCAACTTCTAATATTCGTTTTCCAGAATAATTATAACTTAACATGAAATTGGCTAAAACAATGCTTGATGGCCAGACTACACCAAAAAGTGGCCATGTTGCTGAAGAAATCCCTAGTTTCTTGGCAATATCATTTTCGTCGGAATATTGTTGATTGTCGCGTAATGTCCTGAGGTGAATGTCAGTACTATCAAATTCGATCGTTTGGTAACGTATCCTAACTGGTGACATTGAAATTGTTAATTAAAGAAAAGGCTCGAAATTTATTTATTTGAAGAGGAGGCTTGCTGAAGACGTGCACGTTTACCAAATTGGCGCTCGTTTAACAATTCAATGTTTTCCTCAGTAGCATTTCGAACTGATTCTAAGTCGCCTTGTCTATAACCGCTGATACGATTAGTCCCCTGTACAATTACATACTTGTACCAATCATCACCTTCTGCGCCTGATGGTGGATCTATAGGCTCAATAGATTCGATTGTGTAAAATTGTGAAGCGCTAGTTGTGATATCAGTCATAGTGTTTGTAGTAGTAGTGGGGTTGAATTTTTCGCTCCACCATATAAACAAGCAGATTGACAGGAATAATGACTTTCCAGGAGACGCTATAGTGCATGCGTTCGCCAACATTATACAGTTTAACTCATATACTAGACAGCTATTTTTAGCTTGGATTTTAATGATACGCTAAAATGGCTGATAAGATTGTAAATTTACTTAAAATGCGTGCATAAATACCAAGGTAAGAAACAAATTAACATAACAATAATGATAATGGAGCTGAACTAATGTCTTTTTCATCAGAAAATATTGCCGAATTAAATCTGCTTCTTGCATTCGATCTTTCTACTTCTAGGGTAGGAATAAAAATTCATAAAACAGCAAGTTCTGCAACAAAAGCAGCTGCAAGCAGTTTATTTGACAAAGGATTTACTTCACAAGTGGATGGTGGGTACTTGACTAGTTCTGGAATAACAGCAGCGGAACACGCCCAATCACTTTTTATGTCACTGAATCCATCAGTATTATAAATATAAATTATATTTGAATGTTCTTTGGAGAGCTTGGGCTGTTCTGGTTACTAATAAGTGCCTAATAATAGAAAATTATTATTTGGATTTAAGTTAAGAGTCTGTCTTGAGTTAGATACTTGTTTTGGGTTTAAGTGATGAATCTTAATGTAACCTGTTCCTTGGAATATATACATATCTCCATCTAAATAAAATGCTTTGGCATCCATTTCTGAGATAAGGATATTGAATTTTTCAATTGTGCTTCGTGCATTATCTAGATCGACATAACCTGTCCTGCGTATAAAAGCATCGCTAAAGCCGATACTTTTAAGTTTTTTTAGTAGTTCAGTTGCATTTTCTCTTCTTGTAAACTCACCAACAGTAACGCGTGATTTGTTTTTGAAAGTAAAGACATGGACATTATCAAAATTACGAACTTTTCGCTTATTGTCGGCAGCAAATTTTTCATATGTGCCAATCTGTACAGCAAATATTTCTGATTTTTGTGCCATAGAAATAGATGGCAAAATAATTATTGCAGCAAATAAGAATAGTATCCTTAACATAGATATATTTTACTCATTTTTGATGATTAACTTTGTCTATTTTAAGGCATCAAGTCAGTAATGTTTGTCGGAAATCTTATACCTCTTATTAAGTTGACTTCACTTTAATACGTTTTAAATTCTTTTCTTGGTAATTCTCTAATGATAATTTGACTCAAGCAATCCACTGCAGACTTTATCATTCATAAAATGAATCAATATTATCTAAAAAATGAAATTGATGAATTGATAAATTATGGTCAAAATACCTCCAGGTACTAATAACCATAGGAAACAATATTATGAATGACGTGAGTAAATGCCCAGTAATGCATACAGAGAGTAATACAGCTAATGCCGGTACATCCAACCGAGATTGGTGGCCAAATCAGCTAAATGTGAATGTTTTGCACCAGCATTCAGCTAGATCGAATCCAGCTGGTAGTGGCTATAATTATGCTGAAGAATTCAGCAAGCTTGATTTAAATGCGCTTAAGAAAGATCTAACAGATTTAATGACAGATTCTCAAGAGTGGTGGCCTGCAGATTATGGGCACTATGGTCCGTTTTTTATTCGTATGGCATGGCACGGTGCTGGTACTTATCGTACTGGTGATGGTCGTGGTGGAGCTGGGAATGGAAATCAAAGATTTGCCCCAGTGAACAGTTGGCCGGACAATGGTAACTTAGACAAAGCACGAAGACTACTTTGGCCTATCAAACAAAAATATGGCAAGCAAATCTCATGGGCAGATTTAATGATATTGGCTGGTAACATGGCATTAGAGTCAATGGGTTTTAAAACATATGGTTTTGCCGGTGGTCGTGAAGATACTTGGCAACCAGAAGAAGATATATATTGGGGTAAAGAGGATGAATGGCTTGGTGATAAGCGTTATACAGGTGAGCGTGATCTAGACAATCCTTTAGCCGCAGTGCAAATGGGATTGATCTATGTAAATCCAGAGGGTCCTAATGGTAATCCTGACCCATTGGCTTCAGCAGTTGATGTTCGTGAGACTTTTGCACGTATGGCCATGAATGATGAAGAGACAGTTGCGTTAACCGCTGGCGGACATACTTTTGGTAAATGTCATGGTGCTGGCGATGCTTCACTAGTGGGGCCAGAGCCGGAAGCTGCACCAATCGAAGCCCAAGGTCTTGGCTGGATAAGTAATCATAAAAGCGGCAAGGCGGGAGATGCAATTACAAGCGGTCTTGAAGGAGCATGGACACCATCACCAACGACCTGGGACAATAGCTACTTTGATACTTTATTCGGATATGAATGGGAATTAACTAAGAGCCCTGCAGGTGCAAATCAGTGGGTACCTAAAGATGGTGCCGGAGCTAATGTACCAGATGCATCAGATCCTTCAAAAACACATCAGCCAATTATGACAACTGCAGATATGGCAATGAGGGTGGATCCTGCTTATGAAGTAATTTCACGACGCTTTCATAAAAATCCCGATGAATTTGCTGATGCTTTTGCTCGTGCATGGTTTAAATTAACTCACCGAGATATGGGGCCACGTTCGCGTTACCTAGGCTCTGACGTTCCACAGGAAGAATTAATTTGGCAAGATCCAATTCCTGTAGGTGAGATGGTTAATGAGAATGATGTTACAGATATTAAAGCCAAAATTGCAGCTTCTGACTTATCTGTGAGTCAATTAGTATCTACAGCATGGGCTTCAGCTTCAACTTTCCGTGGCTCAGATATGCGCGGTGGTGCAAATGGTGGACGTATCCGACTAGCTCCACAAAAAGATTGGGAAGTGAATCAACCAGAAAGGCTTGAATCAGTGCTACAAACACTTGAAGGGATTCAACAGGATTTTAATAGTGCTGGCAAAAATATTTCATTTGCGGACTTAGTTGTTTTAGGTGGTTGTGTTGGTGTTGAACGAGCCGCTAGTAACGCTGGTATAGATATTACCGTTCCATTTACTCCTGGTCGTGGTGATGCAACTCAAGAACAGACTGATGTTGACTCATTTGATGTGCTTGAGCCAATAGTCGATGGTTTTCGTAACTATCAAAAATCTAAGTGTGTGGTACCGGCTGAAGATATGTTAGTGGATCGTGCTCAGTTAATGACATTGAGCGCACCTGAAATGTCTGTGTTAGTTGCAGGTATGCGAGTTTTAAATACTAACTACGATCAAACTAAACATGGTGTTTTCACCAATCAAGAAGAAACACTTAGTAATGATTTTTTTGTGAATTTACTTGATATGAACACATCATGGGTTCCAACTTCAAAGGACGCAGATGTATTTGAAGGCCGGGATCGTGTAACAGGAGAAATTAAGTGGACAGGTACACGTTTTGATTTGATCTTTGGTTCGAATTCACAGCTTCGTGCAATTGCAGAATACTATGGATGTGAAGATTCTCAAAAACAATTTGTAGAAGACTTTGTAACAGCATGGAGCAGAGTAATGGATTTAGATCGTTTTGACATTGTTTAGTTACTGATAACAGAAGCGATGTCTCATAAACATTGAGGCATCGCTTTTTATAATATGATATTTAATTTTTCCACTCGAAATAATGATGACAATGATTAGTGGATTGCAAGCTAACCATCATTCATGTAAGGGTTTATATATCCAAAGTAAATTAAAGCTATGTTTAAAGTTATTCCAATAGGAGGTAAAACAAAATCCAGCTTTCTGCTGCTTTGATTCATTTTGGATAATAGAATTAAAGCAATCTGTATAATAATAAATACGATTAGCGTTAACATGCTAGTAAGCTCAGCTAATGTAATTAGGTCGAAGCTTATAGATAAAAAGAAGATGATGCTTGCAATAGTTATTGTTGCGGTTATTGGAGTGCGGGTTTTTATATTGACCTCTTGAAAGGCTTGGAAAAACAAATTTTGTTTTGCCATTCCATATAATACTCGCGATGCCATTAGTTGTTGTACTAAAGCACCATTAATTATCGCGATAATGCTAATTAAACCCATTATAGTTGTGTTATAGCCTTTGTACTCAATGATTGATACAAGTGGTGCTTTACTATGCTCAAATACTGATAATGGTATAAAGCTGGTGCAGAATATAGATAATATTACGTATAATAATGTAGAAATAATCAATGATAGTAAAATTGCTAGAGGAACTAGCCTTGTTGGATTTTTGGTTTCTTCAGCCATATTTACTATGTCTTCAAAACCTATATAAGCGTAAAAAGAAATAAATCCAGCATAAATAATCATATGACTATTTTCAAATATTGATTTGCTTGTTGGTAGACTGATTTGATCAATTGAATCCATGTCAGCTATTGCATATATTACAAACACCAAACCCAATATTTCGATAACAGTAATAATAGCAGCAAGGTACATAGATTGACTAATACCCCATATCGAGAATACAGTTATAAATACCACTAAAGTCGATATGATTAAAATTTCTGGAGTAGGAGAAAGTGCGGTAAAGTACCCAGCAAATCCCTTTACCATGGTTGATGCTGAAACTGTGCCTATTAAAACTACAGATAAACCTACCAGTATAGAAATGATTTGAGAGTTAAAAGCTGCTTGTGTATAAGCAACCTCACCAGCACTCTTAGGATACATGGATGATAATCGTGCGAATGAATATGCGGTAATTGCTGCGATACATGACGATACAATAAAGGCGATAGGGGCGTGGGCTCCTGCTCTTAAAGAAACCTCACCAATAAGCAAGTATATGCCGGCACCTAAAATGGTGCCTACACCGTAGAAAGTTAATAATGGAAGTGATATCTTCCTTGCTAAGGATATGTTCGTCACATTTAATATTTCAAATATAAATGAATATTATTTATATCAAGCCTATAAGTTGTTAATGTGTATTCATATGTTTTCTAATTAAGTTTTCAATATGGATTAATTCGTTACTTAGACTATTAAAACCATAACTCCAGGCATTAATGATTTCGTCAGTTGCTTCTGTTTTTAATACACTGCGTATCGCATTTATAAATGCATCCTTCATATACGGATAATATTCGTTCTTTATGCCTATATGTATGTGAACATGTGCAATGGCATCCAATCTCTCATAGAATAATTCAAAATTATCCGCTTCTATGCAATAAAATAAAATTGCATCAATTAATTTTTTGCCTTGAATTGTTGACGTGTTTCTGAACATTTTTTTTAATTCAGGATGCCTTTTAAACATATTTTCATATGTTGCCTTGCCGATTTTTTCATCATTCTCTTTGAGTAATGAGTAACTTCTCTTTAATGCTTCCAGATGTATTATGTTTGCGCTTAGCATTAATTTTCTTGGATTGAATCTAGATATAATAACAATTCAAAAATAGTTCCCCGTACTAAGGTATCTGCGTGCTCATCTGATACCGAGGACCAAGTTGATGATTGGAATCGGTCACCCCAGATTGGCATATATCTAGGTCCATGTATTGCAACTTCCTCTCTACCGTCAATCATGAAAAATACTTCTTTAAATGGAAAAACACCGCCATTGTCTTTTTTTAAACGAGTCAAATCAGGAGTATCTATTGTGAGTAACTTTGCAAATACGCCATCACCTTTAGCATTGTTGCCATGACATAATGAACAGTTGTCAATGAATTCAGCTTTACCTTGTTCTTCTGTATCATAAGGTTCTTCTGCTAAACAATATTGAGTACCGCTATAGGATAGAATAAATGTAGATAAAAGTATTTTGCGTATGGTGGTTAAATTCATAATAGATACCTATGTTGTTATCTACTACTAATTTTACTCAATTAGAATGTGGAGACATTGATTTAGATCATTAGAAACATACTTAATTTGTCTATGATTTATAAGTGCGGCATATGTATTATTTTTGAATGGACTGTAGATAAACTAATATCTCAAAGATTCGTCCGCGAACAATAACATCTGAGAATTCAGACTCAGCATGATCCCATTGATTCAGATCAAATTGATTTCCCCAAATAGGCATTTCAGGTGTGCCATGCTCAGGGTTAATATCATTTCCATTAATAATTTTGTATAAGTCGATCCAGGGAAAATTATTGTTATTGTTTTTACTTAATCTAGTTAAGTCTGGTGGATTTGTAACTAAGTGATCGCTGAACATGCCATTTCCCTCTCCATTTGGCGCATGACAAATAGAGCAAAAGCGATAAAAGGATTTGTTTCCAGCTTCAATTGTCGCCATCATTTCATTGTTATCTTCTTCTGCAATCGAAGAATTAAATGTAACTGCTAACGTAATAGTAACCAGAAATTTAATCGCAGGATTTATAATATTCATAATTGACCTATATAAATTCAACTTTATTTACAGTATTAGTATTTGACTTCTCTTATTACATTTTCACATGCTCTGTTGAATCGGTATTTGATTTGTATCAATTGTTTATATAAAAGTAATTGTTAAAGTATCAGTGTTAAATGTGAGGTGATTATATGAACTTAAGTGTTATAGAAATACTAGCTTCTATTTTGATAATTTTGGCAGTGGTTAAGGTGATAATATTAATACTTAATCCGCAAATTTGGTTGAATTTTATAAGTAAAATTTATACTGTACCGATAGTAATGACAGTTATTGGTTTTATACTGTCAGTACTTGTTCTGTACTTTATTGTTAATGCTGGGATTTCAATAGTAGAGATACTAGCAGTTTGCCTGTTTATTGCTTTATTGATGCTAACGGGTTTGGCTAACTATGCTGGCGATCTTGTTGCGTGGATTAAACAGCAAGAGATCGTTAATGTAATTAAAAACCTCTGGTTATATTCAGCCATGTGGTTATTTCTTATAATATGGGGAATATATATATTGATAACCGAGTAAGAATTAATGCTAAATGACCATGACTGGCAAGATTGAAAGTAATGACGTAAATAGAAAGTATAAATATGTATTGATAATCTTTCTTATTGTATTTTCTATAATGGAGGCACTGGCTTTGGGTCTTGAAAGTCATTATAAATACGACATCTTAATGTGTCTGATTTTACTGTTTGCTACATATTATTTTAGATCACATATTTATTTGCATTGGATTCACTATTTTTTGTTTTCTATTTTTCTTTTCTTGCATTGTTGTGGAATGTTTCAACTCTATGAGACTTATCCTTTAGGCATTGAATATGATTATTGGGTACATAGTTATTTCGGATTGATTTCTTCGCTAATAATTTTGCATTGGTTTACTAAATCAGATTATAAATTTAGCCAGACATTTTGCATTATAAGTACCTTTGTTGCTGTACTTGGAATTTCTGCAGCTCATGAATTATACGAGTTTGCGGGAGCAATATTATTAGGTGAAGGCGATGGAGTATTGTTTATTGGTGCAGGTGATAAAGATCAATGGGATACGCAGAAAGATATGCTAAATAATATTATTGGAGGAATTGTAGGTGTTTCTTTTAGATTTGCTTTTAATAAGAATTGATAGAAGATTTTATTTTCTTGAATTTAATTAATAATCATCTCTAATAGCGCTATTGTTATCGTTGGATTCTTTAATTGATAATACGAAATCATATACATCGGACATAGCTATTAAATATGATTGATGACTGTAAGTGTCGCTAGACATACTTGCATTAGTGATTTGATTCAATTCTTTATCTGCTTCTTTCAAATGGTAAAGTACTTTATCGACATTCATTGCTATCCTCATAAATAAATAGTTTTTAGCTCCAGCTTCAATTACAACAAACTATCAAAATTAACTCATGAAAATGTGAAATCGCTTTTAAATTTATTTGAGCACAGTTGAACTTTGTGTGAATTATGACTTAGCGCACATACATTGTTAGTAAATCATTAATTTCTTATGCTGATATTTTATATATCACTGATTATTATTACAAAATTATGACAGTATTATTAGATAATAAAACATATTAGAAATTATAAAAATTATTAGATTGTCTTCACAAAGTTAATCCATATTTGCCTTGTCAAGTTACCTAACAAGTTATTTTGTAGCCATCTTCACATTTTTATTTTTAAAAAATAAATAAAACTGCACATATTAATAGCTAAATGATGTGAGGTGATGTCGTGATGGACCCGAATGATAGTGCAATTAATGATATGCTTGATGATTTAAATCTTGCTTTAGACGAAGAAAATAAAGAGCAATTAACAGAGCTTGAATTTGAAGAGCTCATGGATGCGTTAGATAGTCCAGGCTTATGACTTACAAAGCGGATAGACGCCATAAGGAGAGAAGACTTGAGAGAGAATTCGTTGAATTTCCTCTTAAAAATGATGATGGTGAAAAAGTCTTATGTGATCGCCGTAAGAATGTAGATAGGCGCAGTAAAATTATCGTTACATCTGAATTTATTTCAGATGCTCAATTTGCCGAATATTTTAAACATAACGATGAATAACAAAGTCTAATCATATTTAGGAGATCCAATATAATTGCTACCTGAGTAACAAGAAAATTTCTTATTAGCGTGCTCGAATATCATCTTATTCAATCGCGATTTTATGTGCATCTACTTCTGAGTTTTTAATTCTATCTAAAGTACTATCGAATAAAAATCTTACATTAATATAATAAAAAATTTTATTTTCACTATTCTAAGTATTGTCTTGTAGAGTAATATATTAATTTTTCTAAAATATAGATTAAGCGTGATATGTATTTAATGTAAATAAATATGGATAACTTGTGCCCATGCGGTAGCACTAAGCTACTTGATTGCTGTTGCGGACTACTGCATTCCGGTGAAAAGTATGCAAAAACACCAAAACAATTAATGCGATCGAGATATAGTGCTTATGCTTTGGGAGGTTTGGGTGAGTATTTGTTAAGTACATGGCACCCAAAAATGATTGAAGGATTATCCGTAGCAGCACTCTCTGAAAAATCTAATACGTGGCTTAGATTAGATATTATTGATTATAGTCAGCAGGGTGATGAGGGTATAGTAGAGTTTAAAGCTTACTATGTGAGTAAAGAAAATTCTGAAAATTATTTACATGAAAGGTCTTATTTTCAACGCTTAAATGGTCGATGGTTTTATGTCAGCGCAGTAAATAAAAAAAGTCCCCCAGCATAGCCGGGGGAGTACTGTAATTGCACTGTTAAAAGTGCAAGGTGGAGGAGTTTTTATGCTGCAGCTTTTAATTCTTCTGCAATTTGAAGTTCACCTTCGTTAGCCATTTCTTTGTCCCATTTATCTAATTGCTCACCCATATATTTATGCCATATAGATGGTATTAGAGTGAGAGCAAATAATGAGAAATAACCGCGGCCACAATTTGGTGCGCCTACGTCATCCAATTCCCAGAAATGAGTTTCACCTCTGTCATGGTGGTCGGCTTGTCTACCAATTTCGATAAAGAACCAACTTGTGAATGCCGTATTATTATCCCAGCTATGTCGATAATCGATTGGTTGACCTTTCTCACGAATTAATCCATAGTGCTCTAGATAATTTAACGCCTCTAGCTCAAAGTTGGCGATTAACCAAAGTGCACTTAATGCTGCGATACCGATCCACCCACCAGCAAACCAAAATAGTAATACTGTTGGTAAACTCATCATGTATCCGCGTATCCAACGATTTTCCCAGCTCAAAAACGATTTATCTAATCTATCTAAACGTTGCTTTTCCATATTGAATAGAAATTTACTCTGTCCTAGGCCAGATAGAGGTAAGTGCGCATAGATGCTTCTACCTCTAGGTGCAGTTGCAGGATCATCTTTATGACCTAATTCAAGGTGGTGGTTGTACACATGTGCGTAGCAGAAATGTGCTTTACCACTTAATGCCATCATCCAGCGTGCAATCACGAAACTGAAACCTTTCGTATGAGCGAGCTCATGCCCATAGATGATTCCAATACCGGCAAAAATTCCGCTTGATAAGCATGCGCCTATCAATTGAGTTCCTGTAATACCGCTTTGTATAGACAAACCAAGCAACATTGATTCACCGATTGGTACGTTGTTAACGTATTCCCATACACGCCACGCGAGTACAATTTGTAACATGGCAAATGCACCTAACATTCCATACATAACGCCATTTTGTAATCCAGGTATAGCATATGTATCTCCTAAGTCGTCAAAACCTGCTCCAGGTGTTTGTTTTCGTGTCAATGTGTCTACAATTATTCCAACTCCTAGTAGTGCCACACCTGCCCAGACCCAAGGTCCACCTGCTAATACTCCAAAAATCGCTGATAGTATTAGTAGCGGGGCGATGAAATATCTTGTGTTAACTAATAATTTCTTCATGATCTACAACTCCTTTGTTGATGTACAAGATAATGTAACTGGAACAAATACTAGGACCTTTCAGTGTTATATACAAATTATGTACATGTATAAGTTATATACAAATATATAATTATTGTAATTATGCAGAAAAATAAATGAATATTGGGATAAGAATACCCATATATAACAATATAACTAATTATAATATAAAGATATTATTTGAATTACAAATAATGTACAGGTATTTGAAGCTATTCGCATAATTCTGTACATATGCGAATAATACTTTATATAGACAGATAGTGCAGTTTTTTCTGAATGAACATTTGGTGCGCCATGGTAAAGATAAGCTCCACCCAGTAAGGCTTGAAATTTATAGTGATGAAAATTAATTGATCTTTAAAGGTCTAATTTGTTGAATACAATAACGACTGTTTATTAAACTTAGTCTGATTAATTAGCTGTTTTCCGCAAGTTGTTTCACTTATTTTGAGACCTAATTGCAAATCTAATGATTGTTTTAATGATTTTGCTAATCCATTGGCTGCAAGTCGCTGGTAGTAATTTAAAGTTGATTCATAGTAGGGAAGTAAGCTGTGAACAGACTCGTCACTGTTTAATGTATTGTAAAACTCTTGCTTAATTTCATTGATTCTATTGAGTAACAGATCATTTTTTTCCCATTGGTCTAGTGGAGAAATGCTCCAGCTTTTGTCTTCATGAAGACAACATGATGCAAAATATATATAAGGGCAATTTTTCCAAGCATCTGGTTCAATCAAACTTAATTTCCAATGGCTACCATCAAGGTACAAGTAGTATTCTCTATTAGTAATTGGCTTAAAACTGAATTTAGCACTTAATACTAATAGCGAAGTAAAAAAATCTGCCAGCCATCTTGGTATATCTTTTTTATGTACATTGACTGGTGCAAAAGACTGTAAATCACTAAATACAGCTAGTGATGCTTTACCTTGTGGGTTTGCAATAGTGATATTCTTTGCTGTCATTAGTATTTAGATTTCTTCTGTCTGTTCATAGTTAGTACATTTATGCATGAGCATTTTATTCTTAAATTAATGATATTGAAAATATTGCACTGTACTGGATTCTTTTATCTATTTTTATCTATTATGGAGATTTTCTAAAACCCGAATCCAAATTCAAAACTGCCATATTTATGGTCCCAAAACTTCCAGTCTTGTTCTTCATTTTCTGTGCTTCTTCCTATGAAACGATACTCAAATGAATATTGATTGTTGAGATTCAATCTAACACCTAATCCATTCTCAAGTATTACCCTTGATGGGTTTACTGTATGTGGACTATTATTATTGAACATTGAACCTTCTAATGTGCCATTAAAAGCAACGAGTTTGATATCGTTGTGCAAGAAGAACTGCCATCCCCATTTTTTATACTTATGATCTGGTTTATTTAATTGTTCATTACTTTTATCGCCAATAATAAACTCCCCACCAAAAGATAAATCATTAAAGACGGTGCCTAATGATACTTTGTATCTTGGATGTAAAGAGATATGTGGAAATACTTCATAGCGATTAGTTTTATATTCCAGGAAGTATTGTATGGCAACTTGATTTTTTATTTGTAAGTCCCAACCTTCTGGACGTACAAAACCAAAAAATTCATGCCATTCAGTTTGCATGTTTTCTGCTTGTGAACAAGGTCCTACACAACCTATGCTAAATTCATGTTTTAAGTATCTATCATGCAATGTTTCTGCTTCATGAAAGAAGCTTGCATAGGTCCATCCTGCGTAAGGTCTATCTCTGCTAGTGTCAATTTCATTGGGTGCAAGTGTTAGATCGGAGCTCGTGTATATTTTTTGTCCAAGTCTGAGTCCTTTAGAGGTTCTTATAAAATCTGATTTGTTTCCAAACCAATTCAAAGAGCGAAAAGCTAAATTTGATTGGGACTTTTTGTTGTCTGGGCTGGTATGACATTTAAAAAAAGCTTCAAAGCCATTTGAATAGTAACGATCTGTCCCGCCACCCAGAGTTAGGGTGCTATCATTTTCAATAATTAAGGCTGCTTCATGACTTTTGCAATCTTGCGCCAGTATCGCTTGTCCCGGGAAAGATAGTATAAATATAAACACGATCACTCTAGCCATACATATAGCATATACCAAATTGGAGCTATATAATAAAAGCATAATAATAAGATTTTATAATCATATTGTTATAGGGGTAATACCAAATAATAAGAACATTTCATGTTGGGAGAAAATTATGAGTTTATTTGGATTTGTTAAAGATATAGGTAGAAAAATTTTTAATAAAGATGAAGAAGCTGCAGAAGAAATTAAAACTTACATAGAAGGTAACAACCCTGGCGTCAGTAACTTAGAAGTTACTTTTGAGAATGGCATAGTTGGTTTATGTGGAGATTGTGATTCTGGAGAAGCTTTTCAAAAAGCTGTACTTATGGCTGGAAATGTTAAAGGTGTTATAGATGTTTATACTAAAGGCTTAAAGGTTGTTCAGAATGGTCAAGTAACACCGATGAGTTCAGCTGGAGATAATCAGCTTTTACCTGATGATGGTCTCAAGGTAGAGTACTATACAATTGTTTCAGGTGATTCTTTGAGTAAAATTGCTAAACATTATTATGGCAACGCGATGGATTATCCTAAGATATTCGAAGCGAATAGAGAAGTGATAGAAGACCCAGATAAAATTTATCCTGGGCAAAAAATTCGAATCCCCTTATAAGGATTAAATAATGGACTTGTTAAAAACGATTTTAGAATCTCAAAATGGTGGTGGAGTAGAACAGCTAGCTAATCAATTTGGCCTTGATAAGAATCAAGCAAATTCTGCGCTGGCGCAATTAATCCCTGCACTTGCTGGTGGAGTTAAAAAAAATGTGCAACAAGGGGGATTAGATTCATTAATCTCAGCGCTTAATTCTGGTAGCCATAGCCAATACTTAGATAATCCATCTCAGTTGGGTAATGCATCAACTGCTTCAGAGGGTAATGCAATTCTTGGTCATTTACTCGGCAGTAAAGATGTCAGTCGTCGAGTTGCGGGTCATGCTGCTCAAAATACTGGTATAGATTCAAGTATATTAAAAAAAATGTTACCCATCGTAGCAACAATGGTAATGGGGGGCATGAGCAAACAATCCGGGTCTGGCGGTGTACTGGGTGCATTACTGAGTGGCGGACAATCTAGGCAATCATCTGGACTGGAAAGTATGTTGACGTCATTTCTAGATCAGGATGGTGATGGTAGTGTGGTCGATGACTTGATGAGTAAATTTCTAAAATAATATTTTAAAGTCACAAGTCTTTAGGAAGCAATGCATTTAGATATTTTTTGAATGCATTGCTCTATTTCATTTTCTGATACTTCACCCCGTTTATATAATGAACTACATAAGTTTGCGGCAGCAATTTTTTTAATTGATTTGCTCTGAAATAACTTTAAAGCAGCACCGCCATCGTTAGCAATATCCTTGATTACAACTGGGCTTATCATTCCAGCAGTTTCTAGTACATGACAATAGGCTATATTGTGTATTGCCGATAACAATTTAGGACCAATAAATTGCGGAGGTATGCTTCCACTGTTTAGATTTAGTAAACGTTCTGCCGTTTCAGAATAAAAATCTAGGAAATTATTGGTATTACGAAACATCATAAATGCATTATGCACTTTTGTTTTAGAAACTAACTTATTTGAATTTTTTGCATCTATCTGTATCCATACTTCACGTCCTAGAGAATAGGAAGATTCAGGCAAATGAAATTTTTCTGGTGAAAATATTAAGAAATCTGCATCGCACCATATTACTACTTTGTATTGCTTTGCTAACTTGCTTTGTAGTAATTTTAATCTTGCTAGATCTGTGGCAATAACAATTTGGTTTTGTGTTTTGCTTAGTAATTTTTGTGGAATGTAGTCGAATAACTCATCACCAATATATTCATAATGATAATTATTTAAATCAGCCCAAGACTTCACAGAAGACAAGCATGCTTCTATCCAAGAATATGGCAATGGTTCACGATGAGATTGGATAACTAGTGTGTCTGACATTTTATCTATCAAATAACATATCAAAAAATAATTTTTTGCTATCTGGATCTATATCACGATCCATTCGATATACCGCATGTTGATTTGGGAGTGCATCTTGTGTGATCCATATACTCCATAGACCGCTTGCTTTATTAGGTAATAATGAATAACGTGTATCTATTACTCGTAAAGGGTTATTAGGATCAACAGATACATATCCTTGAGAAAACCAGGTAAATCGTTTTAAGTCTTCAGCTTGCTGTGAATCATTATCTAACCACGGAAAATCAATAGGCACATCTAGTTTTGGAGTTAATTCACCTGGGAAAACTTTATTTTTTAATCCAATTCTTACACCGTCAGTATAATAGCCCTCATCAATTTCATAAATAACTTTCCAGAGTATTAAATTTCCTAATGTAGGTTTAGCTTCAAGCCTAATAGGTGAGTGTCCTCGTTGTTTCGCTAATTGCCAACCAATCTCACTAGCGCGATGATTCTGGTATAAGCCAATGCATTGATAACAAACCATCCATATAAGGCCTGCAAATGCGAACTTAGGATTTTTCCTTATTGCAGCAATAATTATGAGTATTAGTAACGGTAATGTCAGGATTGGATCGATAATTGATACTGTGTCCCAAGAAAAACGATGATTAGTGAAAGGCCACAATAACTGAGTGCCATAACTGGTACATGAATCAAGTAAGCCGTGCGTAGCGTAACCTAAAGTACAATAGATATATGTGTGTTTGAAACTTAATTTTACACGACAACTAAAGATAAAATAAAAAATACTCGCACATATTAATCCTCCAACAGGAATAAATATTAGTGAATGTGTGAATTGCCTATGAAATTCTAAAAATAAAAGTGGATCAGATTCTGAACGTATTAGTACATCCAGATCAGGTGACATCCCTGATAAAAACCCTAGTAATCCCGCGATTAAAACTTGAGATTTTTTGCTGATTGACTGCGACATGCTTGCACCAAGCGCGCCTTGAGTAAGGGGATCCATATATGACTATGTTAATGGCTGAATTAAAGTCTATTGATATGAGTAGTTTCCTATAAAAATGTATCCACTTGTAGGGTTTCTTGTATATTTGACCTGTTCATATGTTTTATTTAGCCAAAATTCAGGTAATTATGTTCGCTAATCGCGAACAACGAATACTTTATGAATTTAAAACCACAAGACGTATTGATTTTACTCAAGCTTGTAGCACAAGGTGATATGAATTGGGTGTACAGTCGGTTAGCCATGGAGCTTAGTATGAGTTCTTCAGAAATCCATGCGGCTATGAAGAGAGCCCATAATGCTGGATTGATGATAGATAAAGGTGAAACTATCATGCCAGATGCTAAGAATCTTGAAGAATTCATTGTATATGGCTTGAAATATGCGTTTGCTGCTGAACGTGGTGACGTATGTATAGGAATACCAACATCGTATGCAGCTAAACCACTGTGTGACAGAATCATAAGTGATGATGCTAATCCGCCAGTATGGCCAGATGACAATGGCAAAGTCCAAGGTATTGCATTTAGACCATTATATCCTTCGGTACC
The DNA here is from genome assembly GCA_033344735.1 of Gammaproteobacteria bacterium. Taxonomy (NCBI): domain Bacteria; kingdom Pseudomonadati; phylum Pseudomonadota; class Gammaproteobacteria; species Gammaproteobacteria bacterium. The sequence continues at coordinate 754,641 of JAWPMW010000001.1, read as the reverse complement.
AGATGCTGTTCGAGTTGATTCTGCGCTATATGAGTTACTAGCATTGATTGATGCTATTCGTGGAGGAAGAGCACGAGAAAGGACAGTAGCAATCAAAGAAATAAAATTGCGTTTTATGCGATATGCTAACCAAAATAGGTTGGGTTATATTCAACACGTCAATAGACGGCGTAAAACCGGATAAATATTATCCCTGATCGTGTATCTCACATGGTGCGCGTAATTCTTCCGGTGTGTTTTCTGGACATACCCCACAGTCTTCATTTCCAGGTACTGCAAAATCAATCTTTTTAGGATAGGGTAAATCTAAACCGTCCATTATCTGGATAAATTCATTAATGGGTTTGTTATTGCCTAATCTCGGGTTTCGCTGTTTTTCTTGTAATACACTAGACACTAAACGGCCTGAATAATCGTGACCAGGGTAGACAATCGTATCATCAGGTAGTGAAAATATTTTATCATGAATACTTTTATACAATGTCGCTGCATCACCTGACTGAAAATCAGTTCGGCCACATGCTTCAATTAATAAAGCATCACCAGTAAACACCATTTGCTGAGTCCCGTTGTCGATCAAATAAGCAAAATGATGATCTGTATGACCAGGTGTGAAAAGAGGGTGTAATAAAATATTACCAATTTTTATAATCTCACCTTCTCGAGCACCGATATCCATGCAAGGTAACTCGCAGACATCAGGATAAATAATTTTACTTTTTGTTAAGGCTTTTAATTTCACTGCAGCAGTTAAATGATCTGCATGAATGTGAGTATCTATAGTGTAATTGAGAGTTAACCCCAACTTGCTAAGAATTTCTAGATCTCGCTCTGTTGTATCAACTACGGTATCAATAAGTGCACAAGCACCAGTCTCTTCACAACCGAGTAAATAAGTATAGGTGCTAGATGTGGGTTCAAAAAGTTGTCGAAAAATCATAGGAATATAATAGATAGAGTTGATGTTATTTATACCACAGTCACTGGATAAATATCGATATGTGCTCCTTTAAACTTAAGTAGATGGTGAAATTTCATCTATGGTAAAGTGATTTACTGAAGAGCAATAGTCGTTTTTTGTATTACATTGGTCTAAATGGAAGCAAGTGTTAATAAGTGTTAGACAAGTAAACAGTATTAATAGCTTCTTTTTGAGTATAAGGGTTTGGAAATTTAATAATATGTGCGTGAGTTGATTCAAATACGGAATCTAACAGCCTTATGAAATCTTTATCTGGTAATTCATTCGACCATAATCCAAATATTCCTTTTGGATATAATTTATTGGTTAAATTTTCAAGGCCATCTTTAGTATAGAAAGAAGCATTACTGTCATTAAGTAAATGACCTGGTGAATGATCGATATCCAATAATACAGCGTGGGCTAATTGATTGGGTTGGCTGCTATCAAATCCACAATTTTTGAGTTTTGCTAATCCATAGAAATCTGCATGCGTAAGTTTACATCTTGGATCACTAATAAGTCTTTCACCTAAAGGTACAAGCTTTTCTTTGTGCCAATTAATCACTGGCTGCATGACATCAATCACATTTAACGACGAAACTGCAGAATTTTCTAAGACGGTTGCTGCGGTATAGCCTAAGCCCAATCCACCAACAATAATGTTTAGATTTTTATTGTCTGGAAAAGTATTCAAAACATTATTAAGGCCAAGAATTGATAACTGTATCTCAGCCTCAGTAAATAGACTGGACATTAAAAATTCTTCGTTTAACTTCACTTCATAGATAATTATATTATCTAATCGTGGCTCAGATCTGCGTCTGAGGCTGATATCTCCTAATGGAGTTTGTTGAAAATCAATTTCTTCAAAAATTGGCTGCATTAAAAACTTGCAGCTTTATCATTAGTCTCCTGACTAGCTAAATATTCTTCATAGGTACCTTGGAAGTCTATAAGCTTTTTGTCTTTAACTTCGATTACCCGAGTTGCAAGAGAAGAAACAAATTCACGATCATGGCTTACAAATATCAATGTACCTTCATAATGTTCTAAAGCAAGGTTCAATGCTTCGATTGCTTCCATATCCAAATGATTGGTTGGCTCATCCATAATAAGCACATTGGTTTCACTCATCATTAATTTGCCAAATAATAAACGATTTTTCTCTCCACCTGAGCATACTTTAACTTTCTTTTTGAAATCATCGGATGAAAATAATAGTCGTCCTAATGTTCCACGAACTATTTCATCATCATGTTTAGGTTTACGCCATTGACTCATCCAGTCGAATAAATTTAAGTCATTATTAAAATCTGCAGTACTATCCTGAGGACAATAACCCAATGTTGCATTATCTGACCATTTTACAGTGCCATGATTAGCTTGGAGCTCATTCATTAAACACCTTAAGAAAGTAGTTTTTCCAGTACCATTCTCACCAATCACTGCTAGACGACTGCCAGCCTCTAGAATAAGATTGCCATTAGTGAAAAGTATTTCATCATCAAAACCATGACTTATTTCTTCTAATACTAACGCTTGGCGATGTAGCTTTTTCGTTTGATTAAAGCGAATGAATGGGCTCACTCGGCTAGAAGGTTTTATATCTTCTAGTTTAATCTTATCAATTTGTTTAGCCCGAGAGGTAGCTTGTTTGGCTTTAGAAGCATTTGCAGAAAAACGACTAACGAATTGCTGTAAATCAGCAATCTGTGCTTTCTTTTTAGCATTTTCGGATTGAGCGCGTTCTCTTACGGCTGTTGAAGCAATCATGAAGTCATCATAGTTACCAGGATAAACACGTAATTCACCAAAATCCATATCTGCCATATGGGTACAAACTGCATTTAAAAAATGACGATCATGAGAAATTACGACCATAGTGCTTTTGCGCACATTAAGCACATCCTCCAACCAGCGAATAGTGTCAATATCCAAGTTATTAGTTGGCTCATCGAGTAACAAAATATCAGGGTCTGCAAATAAAGCTTGAGCAAGTAGTACTCTTAATTTCCAGCCTGGGGCTACTTCACTCATTGATCCAAAATGTAATGCTTCCTCAATGCCAGCACTTAATAGCAATTCACCAGCTCTGCTTTCTGCACTGTAACCATCTAGTTCTGCAAATTGGATTTCTAGTTCAGCGACTTTCATGCCGTCTTCATCTGACATTTCTGGCAATGAATAAATACGGTCGCGTTCTTGTTTAACTTCCCACAGTATTGAGTGACCCATGATAACTGTATCAATCACACTGTATTCTTCAAAGGCAAACTGATCTTGATGTAATTTGCCAACACGTTCGTTAGGGGTGATTGAAACGTTGCCAGAAGAGGGAGCAAGACTGCCATCAAGTATCTTCATGAAGGTAGATTTACCACAGCCATTTGCGCCTATCAGGCCATAGCGGTTACCTCCGCCAAATTTGACTGAGATATTTTCAAATAACGGTTTAGCACCGAATTGCATAGTGATATTGGCGGTCGTGATCAAAACTAAGTTCCTGAAATCGTAAAAGTGATAATTAATTAAATGGCGGTACTATAGATAGTTGTTGTAGTTGCGTCGAGAGAATTTCATTGTTAAAACAGGCGCTACTAACGCATCCAAGTGTGAAAATTTGGGTCCTATAAATTGTTGGAATATCAACCTCATGAGAAGGCGCGAACTATATCAGAAAAATCTTATATAAGACATACTAGTATGCTCGCAGTACGTATTATTAGTTTTATACAGTTTGTATAACTACTTAAACGAGTAAACGTTACCAAATGAATAATTAATAGGCTATATCACGCGTGGAATCAAATAACTTTTCATCATTATCAATCAGTTCAGAGTTAGTAGCTAATATTCAATCATTAGATTACCAGACAATGACGGATATCCAGGCTCAGAGTTTGCCAGATATTCTTAAAGGCAAAGACTTACTAGCACAAGCTAAAACCGGTAGTGGAAAAACAGCAGCATTTGCGATTGGAATTTTAAGTAATTTGGATACTCAGGTATTCATGACGCAATCATTAGTTTTATGTCCAACTCGAGAGTTGGCGGATCAAGTAACTAAAGAAATTCGTCAACTAGCGCGTGCGATACCTAATACTAATATTTTGACTTTGTGTGGTGGCAAGCCATTAGGGCCACAACTGGCATCACTAGAAAGGAATCCTCATATTGTTGTGGGTACGCCGGGACGAATTCTGAAACATATTGGAATGGGAACTCTGTTGTTGGGTGGAGTGAAGATACTGGTGCTTGATGAAGCTGATCAGATGCTTAGTTTGGGTTTTCAGGAAGATATTATGAATATCATTAAGGAAACACCTAAGAATAGGCAAACGTTATTATTTTCTGCAACGTATCCAGTCGAAATAAAAAATATCAGTGATTCTATTCAGACGAACCCTGTAGATGTTCGTATCGAAAGCTTGCACGATAATAAAAAGATAAAACAAACATTTTATGAAATCTCAAAAGGAAGCCGTACAAAAACGCTTGTTACTTTAATCCAACATTACAGACCCGAGTCTAGTGTGGTGTTTTGTAATAGAAAACAACAATGTCAAGAATTAGCCGACGAATTATGGAGCCAAGGATTTCATGTATTAGCATTGCATGGAGATCTTGAACAAAAACAACGTGATCAAGTATTAATTCAAGTCATGAACAAGAGTACGTCAATATTAATCGCTACGGATGTAGCGGCACGTGGATTAGACATTAAAGATTTAGACTTGGTGGTTAATTTTGAATTGGCATTTGATCCGGAAATTCATATTCATCGTATAGGACGAACGGGACGTGCAGATAAAGAAGGTATAGCGGTCAGTTTGTTTTTGAATAACGAAGCTCATCGAATTAAAGCAATTGAAGAATATCAAAAATCTGATGTCATTATTTCTCCAATTACATCACTTAAAACACGTGAACATTTTAAGTTGATTCCTCCTATGGTATCTCTGTGCATTAATGGTGGGCGTAAAGATAAAGTACGTGCAGGAGATATTCTCGGTGCGTTGACATCTACCACTAATCTATCTGGAAAGCAGATTGGTAAAATTAATATTTTTGATCATTATTCCTATGTTGCAGTTGATAGGTCTATAGCAAAGAAAGCATTAAAGATATTGACTGAAGGAAAGATAAAAGGCCGTAAATTCAAAGTGCGTAAAATTCACTAATTTCAACTCAATGAATAAATCAGATAAGTCATCAAAAATGAGATTACTAATTCATGATATTTCATTTGAGTTGACACGAAAGAATGTAAAAAATATTAATTTAAGGGTCACTGCGCCAGACGGGATAGTGAAAGTATCTGCGCCTAAGCGATTATCGCTCGATCTGATATATGATTTTGTTGCTTCTAAATATGACTGGATATTGTTGCAGCAAGAAAAATTACATGCAAATGGTAGTAAAACTAAATTTGCTTACAAATCCGGCGAAAAACATTTTTACTTTGACCAACAGTATGTACTTAAATGCGTCCATTCAAGAATTAAGCCCAAAGTAGTATTAAACAAGTATATATTAAAATTATATATTGATGATCAATCTACACGTGAACAGCGGCAATTAATTATTGAATCATGGTATAGAGATCAGTTAAAAAATCAGATTTCTAGTTTAATAAAAAAATATGAGGGTTTAATGAAATTGGAAGTCTGCGAATTTGGTGTAAAGAAAATGAAGACCAGATGGGGAACATGTAACCCTAGAGCAAAAAGGATTTGGTTGAATTTAGAATTAGCTAAAAAACCGCTTGAATGTCTTGAATATGTAGTATTACATGAGATGAGCCATTTTCTTGAGTCTAACCATAATCAGCGATTTTATAATATTGTTGCTAAATATATGCCTCAATGGAAGGAGGCAGAGGAAAATTTATCTTAAAGTTAATTATATAAGACAACATGTATCCCTGTATTCTCAGATAAACTTAATTTCTAGCGCTTTGGCGTCCTCGACTACCAGAACTCTTCTGATTGTTTGAACGACTTTTATAGGGGGAAGACTTTCTTTTATGTTGTGAAGGGTTTCTTTTATTAGAGGGTTTTTTATTTTTTTGTTGTTGACCTCGCCCAGTATTTATTGGTTCTGCTTTGATTGACGGATCGGGTTCAAAATTAGCAATTGTGACTTTAGGGATCTCTCGCTTAATAAGTTTTTCAATGTCTTTTAATAATTTGTGTTCGTCAATACAAACCAGTGACATAGCTTCACCTTCGTGACCTGCACGACCGGTTCGACCAATACGATGAACATAATCTTCAGCTACATTGGGTAAGTCGTAGTTCACTACGTGTGGCAACTGTGAAATATCTAACCCTCTTGCAGCAATGTCGGTTGCTACTAATACGCGTACTTTGCCAGACTTAAAATCTGCTAAAGCTTTAGTTCTTGCACCTTGGCTTTTATTGCCGTGAATTGCAGCAGCACCAATGCCATCCGACTCCAGCTGTTTCGCAAGACGATTAGCACTATGCTTTGTCCGATTGAACACGAGTACTTGCTCCCAGTTATTTGAGCTAATCAAAAATGACAGCAGTTCACGTTTACGTATTTTATCGACCGGGTGTACAACTTGTGAAACCAAATCGGAAGCTGTGTTCTCTGTAGTTACTTCAATTAATGCTGGAGAATTAAGCAGGCCATTTGATAGTTGTTTAATCTCTTTTGAGAATGTTGCTGAAAATAGTAAAGTCTGTTTATGTTTTGGTACTAATGAAAGCACTTTACGAATGTCATGAATGAAACCCATATCTAGCATGCGATCAGCTTCATCTAGTACTAATATTTCTACATTGGATAAGTCTGCTGTTTTTTGGCTTACATGGTCTAGTAATCTTCCTGGGGTCGCAATTAATACATCAATGCCTTTTATAAGTTTTTGCTTTTGCGGATTAATGCTGACTCCGCCAAAAACTACAGCAGATCGTAATGGTAGAAATTCACCATAGTCGCGCACACTGTCTGCTACCTGAGCAGCAAGTTCACGAGTTGGAGTTAATACTAATGCACGAATAGGTCGTCGTCCTTTTTTATTAACTTCTTTTGAGGCTAACCGATGTAAAAGCGGTAAAGTAAATCCAGCTGTTTTCCCTGTACCGGTTTGTGCACCTCCCATGAGGTCGCGCCCTTCTAGAACGTGAGGAATGGCTTGTTTTTGAATTGGGGTAGGTTCGCTATAGCCTTTTTCAGACACAGCACGAAGTAATTCGGCACGCAAGCCGAGATTTTCAAATGACATTAATAATTTAACTCCAGAGATCAGCCTATTCAAAATTAATTTTGAATCAGTCTAGGCGAAAACAATATTTGTTTATGAGGGAATCGAAGGGGATTACCGCTTGATAAAATGTGCAGACCGAAGTGCACTTAATTGGCGCAGAGTATACATGATGCTTCACAGATTGATACGTATGAATAAAGCTGTGTGATGTAATTGGTTGAGTGATATTTGTTTAATTGGAATTTAGTAAATTAAATCCCATGGTGTAAATGGTAACTCTGTAGAAATTAGAATTTATAATATATAAATCATATAGTTACAACATATATCTAAAGCTAATACTTGATTAATATATTATCAGAATTACTATTTTATTCAGTTAGTTATATAATATTATTTATGTAATTTATAATTTAATTTATTCTTCATGCTGAATCCTATACTTAAAAAGATATCCATACTTCTTTGATACTACCGCTATCAATTGATTGGCGGGCATGTATAATCGCGCGCATTCTGAATGCAAGGATCAGCACGTGACCGACAAACTCCGCAACATCGCTATTATTGCCCACGTTGACCATGGAAAAACTACCTTGGTTGATCAATTATTACAGCAATCTGGCACATTCGATGAACGCTCAACACCACAAGTACGCGTTATGGATTCCAATGACTTAGAGAAGGAACGCGGTATCACCATTCTTTCTAAAAATACTGCGATCCGTTGGAATGATTACCGTATTAACATCGTAGATACACCAGGACATGCAGACTTTGGTGGTGAAGTGGAACGAGTGTTATCGATGGTAGATTGTGTGCTTTTGCTGGTTGATGCGGTAGAAGGCCCGATGCCTCAAACACGTTTCGTAACCCAAAAAGCATTTAATATGGGTTTTTGTCCGATTGTTGTGATTAATAAAATAGACCGAGATGGGGCCCGACCTGATTGGGTGCTTGATAGAACTTTTGATCTATTTGATCGTTTGGGTGCAACTGATGAACAACTCGATTTCCCTGTGGTATATGCCTCTGGGATAAATGGTTACGCAGGTCTTGATGCAAGTGTTCGTGAAGGCGATATGACTCCATTGCTGACCAGTATCATTGAGAATGTTAAGGCTCCTGATGTTGACGCTCAGGGGCCATTTCAGATGCAAGTCTCTACTCTAGATTACAACAACTATGTGGGAGTGATTGGAATTGGAAGAATTAAACGAGGTGTAATTCAATCTAACTCACCAGTTGCCATTGTTGATAGAGAGGGTAAGCAAAGAAGAGGGAAGATATTACAAATCCTGGGTTTCCATGGATTAGAGAGGATAGAAGTAGAGTCGGCTAGTGCGGGTGATATTGTTGCTATTACAGGTATCGATCCTCTCGATATCTCTGACACCATATGTCAGCCTGATGTTGTAGAAGCACTTCCTGCATTGAGTGTTGATGAACCTACCATCAGTATGACATTTCAAGCTAATGCTTCACCATTTGCTGGTAAGGAAGGCAAATATGTTACTAGTAGAAACATCTGGGATCGTCTACAGCAAGAGTTAAAGCATAACGTTGCATTACGTGTAGAAGTTATTGAAGATAGTGAAAAATACAGAGTCTCAGGACGTGGAGAATTACATCTTTCTGTACTGATTGAAACGATGCGCAGGGAAGGCTTTGAGCTTGCTGTTGGTCGTCCTGAAGTGATCACACGCGAAGAAAATGGGGTGATTCTAGAACCATTTGAGCAATTAACAATCGATGTTGAAACTGATCATCAAGGTTCAGTTATGGAACAACTTGGCGAACGTCGCGGTGAACTTAAAAACATGGAACCGGACGGCAAAGGCCGTGTTCGCTTAGATTACATTATTCCAGCACGTGGATTAATTGGTTTTCGTACAGAATTCATGACAATGACCTCTGGCACTGGCCTTCTATATAGCGTGTTTGATAGTTATGGGCCAACCATGCAAAGTGGTATCGGTCAACGACCACGCGGTGTGTTAATTTCCAATGGTCAAGGAAAGGCGGCTGGATATGCGATATTCAGCTTACAAGAGCGTGGACGTATGATGATTGGTCATGGTGAAGATATTTATGAAGGCATGGTAATTGGAATTCATTCTCGTGATAACGACTTAACTGTGAATGCGCTTAAAGGTAAGCAACTAACTAATGTGCGTGCTTCAGGAACAGACGAAAATATTGTCCTCACCCCACCAGTCCCTGTTAGCCTAGAATATGCATTAGAGTTTATTGATGATGATGAGCTGGTAGAAGTAACACCGGTCAGTATTCGTATACGCAAGAAATATCTAAAAGAACATGAACGTAAACGTTCTTCTAAAAAAGCTAGCTAAATAAAAATTCCTAGCAATCTTTACGTGCATTAATATGTGCTGACGCGCCATACTATACTTTTAAAGTATGGAATGTTGTCATGGAAACTACCGTTCAAATTATTCCGCTAAGCAATTTGGCTATTGCCTTTATTCCAGTGTTATTAATTTTAGCACTATTATACAAATGGTCATTGAATGCTCATATTGCATTTTATTCGATTGCACGCATGCTAGTGCAGTTAATTATTGTTGGTTATGTCCTGGTATTTATATTTGAATCGGAAAATTTATGGGTAACAGTTTTAATAATAACTATAATGATCACTGTTTCTAGCTGGATTGCATTACGTACAATTGACAATTTACGAATCAATCTATTCAGATATGTATTTATTTCTTCTCTTCTAGGTGGTGGCAGTGTTTTATTGTTAACTGTTTGGCTGGTGCTAGAGCTTGAGCCAATTTTTAAGCCTCAGTACACAATTCCACTTGCAGGTATGGTCTTTGCTAATACAATGAATACCATGAGTCTAGCTTTAGAGCGTTTAGGTTCTGAGTTAAATAGCCATGGTGATTATATTCAAGCTAGAAATATAGCATTCAATACTTCGCTAATTCCAATAATAAATACTATGTTTGCAGTAGGAATCGTTTCTTTGCCTGGGATGATGACTGGGCAAGTATTGTCTGGCATTTCGCCCTTGATTGCTGTGCGTTATCAAATTTTAGTTATGTGTATGATTTTCTCGTCATGTGCATTATCGACGGCTTTATTGCTTATAATGACTAAAAGTTTTTTCCAGAGAAGTAGCTATTTTTCTGATTTGGATAATTGAGAGATAGGGAAAGCTTTTGAATAGTAATACCCTTGACCATAATCAACACCTAGACTGCGAACAATATCAGCGATTTCTTTATTCTCTACATACTCTGCAATTGTCTTTTTGCCATATGCATTAGCAATATCTGTCACTGCTTTAGTAATAGTTTGATTCTGCTTATTTGTTTCTATATCTTTTATAAATGACCCATCAATTTTTATAACATCAAATGGTAATGTCTGTATGTATTTGAAAGAGCAATAACCTGAACCGAAATCATCTAAAGAAAAAGTGAAACCTTCTTGTATTAATTCTCGCATAAAATCATAACAACGTTTCAAATTACTAATAGCAACTCTTTCTGTTACTTCTATATTAATTTTTCGTGGATTAATATTTTCTTTTTTTGCCATCTCGATAATATATTGGCTGAGATCACTGTCGTTAATGGATAATGCAGAAAGATTGAATGAAAATTTATATTTAGAAGATAGAGAAGAATTATTTTTATTAACCCAGGAAAACAAATTTCTAATAACCCATTTATCCAGCATAGGAGTAAGATTAAAATCTTCTGCCGATTCAATTAATTTTCCTGGTGAAATTACTTCGCCATTGTCCGATTGGCCACGCAATAATAATTCGAAGTGACTAGCTTTTTTAGGATTGTCTAAATAAACTATTGGTTGCACATATAGTAAGAACTGGTCGCGTGCAATCCATCTTTGCAAAGTGATTGCTTCTTGCATATTGTCACTTCTACGTAAGATAGCTGTATTTTCTTCATCATATTCACACACTGTGGAACAGCCATCATATTGTGCAGAATATATTGCTTCATTGACCGCATTTAAAATTTTATCGATATCTTTTGTTGTCTCATCAATTTTAACCAGGCCAAATTTTATATGTAGTCTTATTTTTTTATTATCCCAAGTAACTGGCGCATGACTTAAAGAAAAATTTAATGATTCACAACTTGATTGTATCTGAGCTATCTGGTTATTCATGCAAATGAATCCGAATTCATCATTGCCTAAACGTCCAACAATTGTGCCCTTATCCATTTCGAGTGAAAGTGTTTTCGCAACTACATTTAATACATAATCACCCGCCTTGTATCCGTAAGAATGATTAATTAATTTGAATTGCTCTATATTTGCTATACCAAATACATAATCAGCATTATCAGGTGAATCCGACAAAATTTCTGATAATTTATTGATCAAGCTGCTTCGATCTAATAACTGAGTAACACTATCTTTGTTATAGGTATCTTTACTTTTGAAATTTAACTTTTTTAGCATAGTCCCATTTTGAATAAATAATGTCCTTCAGTAAGGTATCGGCAATTAGCATACTTATTTTAGAAGTTGTGGCGTTTATTTATACATTCAAATGTAATTTGTGTTGAACCATACCGATAATCAGAGATATCGGTATGGTTATCTTGGACTAAGGAAATTATTGATTTATATTGATATATTCAAAAAATACTGACGATTTAGGCAAACGAGGAAAGTGCCTTGAAGAACGAAGATAAAGAAAACGAAGAACATCAAGAACGCCGTAAACGTGAAGATCGTAGAAGTTTACATAGAGCTGTTAGTTTTCCTTACAAGACTAAAGAAGGCTTGGTTATTCTTAAAGATAGAAGAAAAGCTCCTGATCGTCGATTAAATAATATTGCTGTAGAAGATACTGAAATTGATGAAGAAGAATTCATCAAAAAGTATCAAAAATTTGTATAGTTTCATCACATCTCACAATGATCTTGCGCATTATTAAAAGATGCGTGACCACCCGCACATAATATACCAATTACTGTCTGCTATTCTTCATTTGAATTTAATTATTTAAGTGATAGCAGGGATGAATAATTTTGGGCAAGAGGCTCTAGAAGCGGTCGATGCTGGTAACAATAAACTGGTTGTAGGCTTGCCTTGGTATACTAAAAGGCAATGGTTAGCCACAAAATCATATTGTTCTGATCCAAAAACGTTTTTTAACTCTTTCAATGAGTGGAGAACAGAAGCGGACAAAGCCATTATTGAAATATCTAACCGTGGTTTAGATGTTAAATTGTTACCAATTTACATAGAAACATTTAGTGGGTGGTGTGCATTCCATCATATGCAGCCAAATAAAACCGCACGTCGAAAATTCACTAATTATCTTATGAAAAGAGAACGTTAACGTTCTCTTTCATATCTTCTATTATAAAATTCTCAAAAGTGATGTCATATCACTTTCTCTTATTTGCTGTATAAATACATAAGATTTCACAGTTATGTGAAGTCTTGCTAGCATAGTTAGGTACAAAAACAAGACCTCTCACCAAGGGGTCGCAAAAACCTATAGAGTTCTCTGTGGGTTTTTGCCATGGGTAAATTCATTATCTTATTCCTTTAATTTTCTCGTTAATTTTTTACATACTCAAAAACTTTACATGCAGCCAATAAATTTGTGTGAATGTGATCACGTTTTTGACTGTATTTGACATAATTCTGACTCTCCTAACTTGTTGGATTTGCGACAGAAATTTGACCTGATTCACTAAATAAAAAAGCTTTAATCCACTCAGCCTAAAATAAAGTTCGCTTGTCGAGAATAGGGCGGTTATTGAAAATTTATTGAGTACTATTTTTGACACTGATTTACGGAATGACAAAAAACGGATGACGTTTTTCGTTTAAATGGACTTAATAAATACGGAGATAACAATGAAGAATTTATTGAAAACTACAGCACTTGTAACAGGCATGATTGCTACTAGTGGCTTAATGGCTGCAACTGACGGTGTTGTTGGAGGAACTTCAGTTGGTACATTAGATATCGACGTAACAGTAGGTGATTCAGTAAGAATTTCAGGACTAAATGATCTGATAGCTACATTTGATGGTACAAATGACATTGTACATAATGATACTGCTTGTATCTATCGTAATGGCACGGGCTTATATCAAATTACAGCTGTAGGTGATGGTGGAGTAAGTGGTACAGATTTTTCAATTGATGATGGAATAAATCCTGCGATAGCTTACTCGGTCAATTGGAATGATGAAGCAATTCCTGGAGCCGGTGTTCCAGTAACATCTGGCACGCCTGTAGTTGGCCAAACTGGAGCAGATACTAGTTCAACAACATGTGGAAATACTGGCCTTAACTCTGCTGTTCAATTGACTATTCTTGCAAGTGATTTAGTTGGAGCACCCTCTGGTCTTTTGGAAGGAACACTTAGTATTACTGTTTCTCCCGAATAATAAACAAATTACTCACTGGTGAGGATCTGAATATTGGCTGTATTATTGCAGTCAATATTCGTTTTTTTCATTGATGATTAGTGCAATTTACCAATTTAGATCTAGGCATATTACAGTCCAATATCAACTGATTGTTATACTTGTTACAACTTTTTCAATTCTTTTTTATCCACAAACAGTAGGTGCTTCAACTCAAGGAGTGACTGGAGCAACTTCAACAGGCACTTCAGACATAAGAGTCGTTGTTGATGAACTAGCGTTAATTAAAGGATTAACAGACATAAGTTTTGGCACATGGTCTGGCACTGGCGATTTAACTGGAACAGATGATATATGTGTTGCTACTACAGGAGCACTATTCACTACACACAACTTTCAATTGCGTGCCACTGGTAATGGTGATGCGGCTGACCCTAGTGCATTTACATTGTCTAATGGCGTTAATGATATTTATTATCGTGTATTTCTTACAGATCAAGATGATACAAATGAATTGCTTCCAGGGCAGATTAGAGGTGGCAATCAATTTTTTGCAGGATTCACATACTTCCTTAGTGTAATTAACGCTGGTTGCTTATTTCCCAATTCCACAATTACAGTAATAATCGAAGAATCACAATTAACTACCGGCTCTGGAACACACAGTGGTGTGTTAACATTGGAATTAATTCCTGAATAGTTGACATAATTTACAAGACAAGCTCATGCAATCGTGCTTGTCACTTAGTTCTCATGTCTATATGCTGACATTACATCTATTAATATTCTGATGCAGATGTTCAAGAATTTACTTATTGTCAGTGTTGGTAAAAAAATTAATACTTTGGTATTAATTTTAAGCTTTAGCTCTTTAGCATCTGCTGATATTTTAATTGGAAAATTGAGTGACATCGAGGCCTCAGTGACACCAGGAAGTGTCAATGACGTTACTGCTATAGAGAGGTTTTGTGTGGCAAGTAGCCCAACAGGGCCTTATTCATTACTAGCTATAGGGACAGGCAACAACGGCGAATTTTCTATTCAAAATGGTGCGGCTACCATAATTTTTGAAGTTGCTGTCAGAGATCGTCAATCATCAAGATCGTATAGAGAGATACTTTCTGGTGTTCCATTAGTTGGACTTCAATCGCGACGACTTGCTAATAACAGAATCTGTACCGGAAATGCAGTCAGAATACGAGTCACCATTGCTAGTGAATCAATTCAGCGAGCGCCGGCTGGGAGATATCAGGGTTCACTCCAACTCACTGTAATTCCAGAATAAATATAATTTAATTAACCACCTTGCATTATGTGAAATGGCAGTGCTAATTAATGTTGGCAAAAGCCATTCATCTATAAATTTGTACCATTCATTCTTTTCTTAGTAAGATTGTTATTTAGGAAATTCTCGCATATGCCGATAGCCCATATGTGAAAAAGTATCAATAATATTAAGATAATGGAAGGTCATCTTGGAGGATGTCAAAAAGCTGCAACTATTTCGTCGCTTGCTAGTGGGTGTTTTGTTAAGCGCTTGCTTTATAGTCTCGATTAGTTTCGCAGCCACTCAGGGAACAATAGGCCGGACTTCAGTGGGCTCCGTTAGTATTACTGTGATTATTCCAGAAACAGTTCAATTTATTGTCAATAGTGTAAGTGACTCATTATCATTAGAGAGTAGTTACGTTTGCTTTAGTGTATTAAATCGCAATTCAACAGACAGTTATAGCTATTATAGAATTCAGGATGATGATGAATCATCGGCTCTATTACGTTTAAAGAACTATCGCAATATGCCCATAAAAAATGTAACAGAGTGTGACACTGAAAAAAGGATAGTTAGAGAAATTGCAGATTCTAATGTAACTTTATTTATGTTCGTTCCTGAGTAGGAGAGTATTCAATTGAATTTTCAATAGTAGTACATACAATTTGATTGAATACATGTACGTCTTCGTTATCAGTATAATCATTCAGCTTCACTGTACACTTTTCTCCACTAGACTTTTTATTGAACGTTAGTGAATCAACTTTGCCGGTTTCTAATTGGAACCATCCATTTTGATCAGTGCCAGAAAATGAGGTAACATTTTCAATACGGGCATTATCAAATGGGCTGCCATCAGGGCGTAATACCTGCCCAATAATTATCGACACACGCTTAATATCATACGTAAGCGTTTCAACATTACCTGGATACAACGTAACTTGTTTTACTGATTCATCAAAAGTTACAAATGAATCAGTTCTAGACACTAATCGAATATCGTATGTTTTGTATGGTGTGAGGGGAATAACAGTTTTAGCGCCAATTTTAGCAAATCCAGCAGATTGTCTATCTATATAAACCTCAAATTTGGAACCTTCTGGTTGGCCAATTAAATCAATAATCACCGCACTAGTATTATAGCCAGAGCCACCTAATGATACATGCTGGAAATCGCTAGCGAGGTTAAACTGGCTGCGCACTGCATAACCTAGAGTGTTTCGGCCATCTTCTTTAGTGTTATCAATTTCAACCTGATTATATCCATATCTAGAGTCAGAGGTGATATTCATGCCTGTTGTTGAAATTGTAGTTTCATTTATATGAAATAATCTGGACTGCAGATTCCCATAAGTAGGGCTACGTGCATTATGTTGCCAGCTAGCTCTGCCAATGGCGTCATTATCTTCCATATTGTTTGTTTTACGACTTTCGTAGCCTGTGCTCACTTGGTATGTATCATTATTTTTTCTGAGATTAAAGTTAAGTCTGGTACCTATTAGATAATCATCACTATCTTTACTTGCATCAAAACTCCAATCTACATTCAATTTATTTTTTCGATAGATGGAACGATTGTAATCTAGTGAATAAGTTTCTGACTTTTCTGAAAACCCTCTATCCGTTTGACCATATCTCCAGAGCATTCTTCCACCAAATAATGAATGTGTGAACGATGCAGATGCTTGTGTGAAATCATTGGATACAAAATCTAATTTATCTAAATCATGATTTTCATTACCTTCATGTATAAACCGTAAATCTAAATTCAATGAGAATCTTTCTGTCGCCCAATTTTCTCGCACAGATATTCCCCAGTCACTTTCTGTGGTTGTCATAACATTCACTTGTGACTGTATACCAGCTGCTATATGTACAATACCAGCTTGTACAATGGACTCATTACTAGTGCTTGCAATCTCGGCTTCAACCGCAAGATTTTCTTTGACTCTAATCATTCCACCCGTATGTATTACATAGTTACTTGAAGATTCAGGAAAGACTGAATCTTGTTCAATCTCTGCAACTGAGCCAGCTTCAATAAAATATTGTGGTTCATCCATAGAGGGAAGCAATGAATTGCGAACATAAAAATATTCTTCAGTTCGCTCTGAATTATTATCATCTCGAATTCTTACCGAGATGCGATATGCTCCATTTGGAAATCTAGAAGTGTCAAGCTGCCTATTACCAGCATCATAGAATCTTGCATCAATCAAGCGATTATTTTTAAATACCTCTACTCGGCTGCGTTGATTTAGGAAGATAAAAATTTGTGTACCTTCTGTGACTTCCAAGTCAGTGCGAGTATTTGTAGATGATCTTGCTCGTAATCCAATAATATCTTCAGTAGGAAAGAAATTTGAAGCTCTTGTTTCGGTGTCAAATATACCTGCTTCAGCCTCCCAGCCTGGTTGGTCACTAATTAGAGACATGTCATCAATGACGAAGTCTTCTTTATTTGTATAGTTAGATTGCGCTGACAGACGAGTTTCACCAAAAGCAATAATACTGTTTGTCTGAATGTTATAGCTGTCATTTATTTCATCTGTGCCTGATAGATTTATATTAAGTGCATGTAAAGTTGAAAATTGATCTACAGGCTTAGGTAGGTATTTAGATTGGTATACACTTACAGCTTTCAACTGTAATGGATTAATAAATAGATCCATTCTAAATTGACCTTCATCAAAAATTATACCAATAATATTGGGCTCTAATTCTCCACAACTGTCAGATTGAATGTGCTGTAAACATAACTTATCGCTATTGGTATTTAAAGTTCTACTTAAAGATTTTAATATGACTGAAGGATCATGAAGGTCTTGGATTTTATCTATGACAGCTTCTGGATTTTTTAATGTTAAGGTCTCAGCGTCATACGTAGCCATTGTGCTGATTATTAATTTATTATGTAAATAAACATCAATTTGATTGGTTTGTGGTCCTGCTAAGTCTTCAAAGCCGGGGGGTATAGTATTCGTAACAATTAATAATGAATCATTATTGCCTGCTGCAAATGAAAATTTCATAGATAAAATTATACTCATACACAATATAAGTAAAATATTTTTGAATGTTGAGCGTACTAAAGAAAATAAATGCCCAATTCCAGTGTGTTTTTGTATATCCATTCCTTGGACAACTGTATTTGGTTATTCAAATATTCTTACGGAGTTTTTTAATCCAGAATTTAAAAAGAATTTCACAGGCATATCGTTTGGTAAATCCACTTTCCATGTATTTCCTGGGTAAAGTCGTTTGCCAGGGATGTGATCGCAATCATTTTCGTTTTTTTCTTCGTTAGGGCATTGAATACCTTCACGCAGTAAAACATTCTTATTTCCTTTATTTTCTATTTCAAACGATTTTGCTGAACGCTTATGAACCAATTCATGCTCTCCATTTACTGCATGGACTAATACGAGAACTTCGTAACCAATAACAATTTTAACTCCTGATTGACCATCAACCAGATCTCCAACAACAGGTGACACGCTTACTCTATAAACGCGCTCTTTTGTAGGATTAGGGATTAGATTTACAAAGCGAACTAGCTTCCTTCCACCTGGGGGGATAACTAACTTGTTTGGCGACACTAATAATCCAGATTTTGTTGGATCATTGTAAGGTTCACGAATCTGTTGATCCGTGCCAGGGTATTTTACTATCTTCGGCTCAACCTTTATGTACAGTGGATTTGAACCAACATTCTCAATTTCTATATCTTGCTTATTAGGTTCGCTAGGTTCGAAATAGACGATGGATTTATTGAGTACCATATCTGCTTGAGCGTTACTCAAAAGAATGATGAAAATAAAAATAAAATAATTCATATAATTCATATAGATATATCTCATTGTTAATTTTATATATTTGCCAGGACATAAGGGATATTTGTATTTTTCTCAGCACCATTAAAAAGTGTATAGAGGCCAGCAAATTGACGATAACTTTATGAATTATAAAGAAATAAAATGTACATAATTAATAATGTTGTGCTGTTAAGCGGGATTTCTATATCATTGGTCGGCCAACAAGACTCAGATTATTTAAGCATTTATCTGTTTAACATTTTTCAAATTCGCTATATTTAGCGTGAATACTTAGGAATCGATTGGAAATGGCTATAAAACCTTGTGAAATCGGTTTAAAGGTATGCTAATGTGTTGCCTCACATATCTTCGCTAAGCTAGAAAGTTAGCTTTGTCTTACGATGGAAGATATATAGAGAATTTGATATGCCGTACGCACGGAAAATTGACAACCCTTTCTCCTCTAGTTAGGTATAAAAAACAATAAATTGTCGGAGTCCCAGCGTACAATTGGCAGATTGCAAACCCGTCTCAATGGCGGGTTTTTATTTTTAAATTCAATGATTTAAGATACTATATTCAAGTCAATTGTGATATCTCATTTAAATCAAAAATTGAATAGCTTTGCTTCAATAATTTTATTCTTAGCAACACTTCTTTGCGCAAACGCGAATTACGCTGCAGACGACACCGGTCAATACTTAACCATGGGTCTGGGTAATTTAAGTTGTAAATCATTTTTAACAGAAGATGAAAAAGGCGCTGCATACTATTTAAGCTGGTTAGCAGGTTATATGACTGCCTATAATTATTTACAAGAAGAAACCTATTCAATTTTAGGAAAAACCAAAACGGTGAATCAAGTGGAATCATGGTTGCGTGATTATTGCACCATTAATGGTGATCAAACTTTTGAGGAGGCTGCACGCAACTTATTGAGAAATCTGAAATATTTTCGTATTAAGCAAAAATAGTGGATAATAATTCGATACTATATCGTCGATTTATTGCTATAGTTCTGTCCATAAATTAATTCTAATTATCCATATGGAAAACCAAGATTTACGCAAGGCAGGCTTGAAAGTCACTCTCCCCAGAATGAAGATTTTGGAGATTTTAGAGCAGTCAACTCAACAGCATTTGAGTGCTGAAGACATATATCGTGTACTGCTTGATTCTGATGAAGAAATTGGTTTAGCGACGATATACCGAGTTCTCACCCAGTTTGAAGGAGCTGGGCTAGTTATGCGTCACCATTTTGAGGGTGGGCAAGCTGTTTTTGAGCTGGATCGTGGCAAACATCATGACCATCTGATTTGCATAAAGTGTGGAAAAATTGTTGAATTTTTAAACGCATCAATTGAAGAACAGCAAAAGAAAATTGCTGAAGATGCGGGATTTAAAATTACAGATCATTCATTAATTATTTACGGAGAGTGTACTTCTCCAGAATGTGATAATGCTGGTAATTAATCTTAATTACTATAAATTCAAAGTGATTTATATATCTTAGTTGCTTGTATTCACAGGTAATTTCATTAGTTTTGATAACCATCACATTCTCTGCTTGTTAATTTCTATAAAATCCATATATAACATTAAGTTATATTTCTAGTGCAGTTATGTTTAGCTAGTAAGGTTTGGCTTATTACTTGTTTTTTATGCTTCTTTATTTACTGATTAGTTTGTTTTGTGAGTTATCTTCTAAAAATGATTTTTCTCACCATTACAATGCGTATTATAAATTTAATAAATCACATGTTTGACTAGTAAGCACGTCAGCATTCACAACAGAAGAGAAACTTTGGTATGTATTTAGAACATTTTGGTCTACAACAACAGCCTTTCCAGTTAACACCTGATGCGAATTTTTTGTATTTAAGCCAAGGCCATAAGCGTGCAAAAGCTTATATGGACTATACAGTGTGGAATCGTGATGGATTTGTAGTAATTACAGGTGAGATTGGTTCAGGCAAAACAACACTTATCCAAAGTTTGTTATCTAGTGTGGGTGATGATGTAGTTATTGCGCGAGTTTACCAAACACAACTAGATGAATTAGAGTTTTTCCAAGCAATATTAGTTGAATTTGGATTTAAACCATTCAATGCGAGTAAAGTTGAATTAATAGAAATGCTAAATAACTACTTGATGGAGCAATATGAAAATGGCCGTCAAGTTATTCTAGTAATTGATGAAGCTCAAAATTTAAGCAGACGGGTCCTAGAAGAAGTGCGCATGCTAACCGGAATGGAAACGCAACAAGAGCGTATTCTAAATTTAGTGCTTGTAGGTCAACCAGAATTGAAACAAGTGTTGGATGCACCAGGTATGGAGCAGCTTTGTCAAAGGATTCGCTTTAGATTTCATTTGGCTCCACTGAATCAAGAAGATATTGTTGCTTATGTGAGGCATCGTATGGAGACCGCTGGCTATGATTATACAGCTGAAGAAGAGGGTAAGGCAGAGCCAATTGTTCACCCGGAATGCTATTCGATAATTCACCGTTACACAGGCGGTGTACCGCGGTTAATTAATGCATTGTTTGATACTGCACTTATTACTGCCTTTGTTGAGCAAGAAAAATCTATTTCAGTAAAAACATTAGAGTTATCTGTTGATGAACTTCAGTGGATACCATATGAAGAGCGCGTAGGAATTAAGCACTTTGCTGAGAAGAACGTTGCTTCACTTAATATGGCAGGTGAACCGACACCTAAATTAGTCCAATTGGAAGGCAACAAGGTTGTTGCTTGTTTTGATATTACTAAAGAGGTTACTACAATTGGTCGAATTCCTAGTAATGAGATTCATATACCACTTAAATCAGTAAGCATGCATCATGCCAAAGTCATTAGTTTCCATAATAATTTCTTTTTAGAGGATTTACGCAGTACTAATGGAACCTTAGTTAATGGTCACCGTATTAATAAATGCGTATTGAAAGCTGGAGATAAAATATCATTAGCTCGTGTTGATATGGAATATAGAGTTGATAATATTAATTACCAAGAGAAAAAGGTAAGTAGCATCCCGTCAAATTCTAAAGAATCTGCTCCTGAAATGCCTAAAAGCATAAGAGGGAAAAATGAAGCAGCGATGCCTGCATAAAATATTGTTAACTGCGTACTCCGATGCCTTTGTTCAATAAGGTTGATGCAGCAATATATAGTGCAAGTACAAATACTGATATAATAGTCAGAGATAAATAGATATTTATATCGTTTACTCCAATCATTGCTAACCTAAAAGTATCAACCATATACAAAATAGGATTTGCATATGATACTGAACGCCAAAATTCTGGAAGCATATCAATGCTGTAAAATATTCCGCCAAGATAGGTTAATGGTGTTAATACAAACGTAGGAATTAATGATATATCATCGAAGCTATTGGCAAAAATAGCATTTATTAAACCTGCAAGTGAAAATAATATACAAGTAAGCAGAGTAACTAAACAGAGTAATCCAATATTTTGAAATTGTAAGTCTGTAAAAAATGTTGCTGTTAGTGAGACTGCTACACCAACCATTACTCCTCTAGCAATACCTCCAGATAAGAATCCCCAAATAATAATATAATTTGGCATAGGAGAAACAAGCATTTCTTCAATATGTTTCTGAAATTTGGAGCTATAAAATGATGAGACTACATTGGCATATGAGTTGGTTATTATTGACATCATTATCATTCCAGGAATGATGTAGTCTATGTAAGCATGTCCTTTGACATCATTTAATTGCGAGCCAATCAAGTTGCCAAAAATTATAAAGTATAGTGCGACAGTTATAATGGAAGGCACAATAGTTTGTACCCATATCCGTGAAAATCTTAAAATTTCTTTTAAAAAAATTGTTCTTAATGCAATAATTTTTTGAGTGAATGTCATAATTAATTCTAATTATTTTTTAACTAGATTCATAAATAGTTCTTCAAGTCGATTCGATTTATTTCTCATACTGACAATTTCAATGTTGAGGTTTGCGAAGTCTGAAAATATTGATTCTAGCGTTTGATTTTCTTCAGGTGTAACTTCTAAAGTACGCTCATCAGTTAAGTAAATTGAAGCATTTTCGATTATTGGTGTCACTGTTAAAGGCTTTTTCAAATAGACAATAAAGGTCTCTTTTTGTAATTGATCCAAGAATTCTCTCAATGATGTATCAATTATAATATTGCCATCATTTATAATGCCTATATTTCTACACAAATACTCTGCTTCTTCTAAGTAATGTGTGGTTAGGATAATAGTCCTGCCATCTTCATTTAATTTTTGTAATAATTCCCACATAGAACGGCGTATTTCTATATCTACACCAGCAGTAGGCTCATCGAGGATTAATAATTGTGGGTCATGAATAAGTGCTCGAGCAATCATTAATCTACGTTTCATCCCGCCTGATAATTCGCGCGGAGTATTTTTTCTTTTATCCCATAATCCTAAAATATTTAATATATGCTCTGCCTTTTCTTTTGCAATATTTGCTGATATTCCATAGTAACCAGCCTGATATTTTACAATTTCCTGAATTGGTTCAAACGAATTAAAATTAAACTCTTGCGGCACCAATCCAATTAATTTTTTTGCTTCCGCAAAGTCATTATCAATATTATGACCAAACACTTCGACACTGCCAGAAGTCTTATTCACTAACGAGCAAATTATACCTATTGTCGTTGACTTACCTGCACCATTGGGTCCAAGTAATGCATAGAAGTCACCCTGATTGACCTGAAAAGATATGCCATTAAGTGCTTGGAAGCCACCTTTGTAGCATTTTATTAAATTCTCTATCTTAAGTGCTGGAGTATCAGTAGTCATTTACTTAATATTGATGCAGCTGTTTCAAGCTTGGTTTGTTACAATAATTGCTTTATAAATTACCATATATATAAGCATGGAATGTTTTTACGAAGCCGCCAAAGAAGATAGCATTTTAATTACATTATTTACAAAGTCAGAGTTTGATGAATTAACAGACTCATCCTTAGATAATCTTACAACATGGTTATTGTCTAGTAATCGCTCAATACAGGAAGGTAATTATTATCTAGTCCCAGATGAACAAGGTAAGTTAAACCAAGTTGTTGTTATTGTCGATAACTGTCTGTCAATTTGGACGATTGCTAATTTGCCATTAGCTCTACCAGCAGGAAATTATTATTTAACTGATAAGCTTCCGGCTACTGATCGTGAAAAGCTTGCTATTGGATGGGGGCTAGGATCTTATCAGTTTTCTAAGTACAAAAAATCAAAGCAATGTGCTCGCTTATTATTCGATTCTAATATCGACCAAACAACGGTATTGGCGACAATTAATTCAACATATATTGTCAGAGATCTGATCAATGAACCTGCAAATGAAATGATGCCAGAACATCTTTCACATGCAGCACAGAGTTTGGCCATAAAGTTTAATGCATCATTTAGTGAGGTTGTGGGTGATGATCTGATTTCTAATAACTACCCGCTGATACATGCAGTAGGACGAGCCAGCGAACATGAACCTAGACTTATCAAAATTGAATGGGGTAAACCTGAGTACCCATTATTATGTGTCGCCGGTAAGGGTGTATGTTTTGATAGTGGAGGATTAAATATCAAGAATGCTACAGGAATGCGCTGGATGAAAAAAGATATGGGTGGTGCAGCACATGCACTTGGTTTGGCTAACTATATTATGGAAACTAATTTACCTGTACGTTTACAGGTTTTAATCCCTGCCGTTGAGAATGCAATTTCAAATAATGCTTACAGACCGGGTGATGTAGTTACTGCTCGTTCAGGAACTTCAGTAGAAATAGATAATACTGATGCAGAGGGAAGATTAGTATTGGCAGATGCTATTACAGAACTATGTGAGTCAGATCCAGACTTATTAATCGATTATGCAACATTAACAGGTGCTGCACGCGTGGCACTAGGTACAGAAGTAGGCGTGTTTTTCAGTGAGAAAAATAAAACTGCACATGACTTAAATAGTTCAGCAAATGCTTCTGAAGATGATATCTGGAGATTACCATTACATGATGGGTATAAACATCAACTTAAAAGTAGCATAGCTGATTTAGTCAATTGTGCATCAAGTGGTTATGGAGGTGCTATAACCGCAGCGTTATTTTTACAGTCATTTGTCTCAGATGACTGTGACTGGCTTCATTTTGATATTATGGCGTATAACATGAGAAGTCGACCAGGAAGACCTAAAGGAGGTGAAGCAATGGGTCTACGTAGTGTCTGTCAATATTTAGAGTCAAGATACTCTCCTAAGTAGGATATTTATGACAAATCATAAATTATGTATTGCACCAATGATGGAGTGGACAGACCGTCATTATAGATACTTAGTAAGGTTAATGACTCAACATACTCGTTTATATACTGAGATGGTCACTAGTGGTGCTTTGATTCATGGTGACAGAGACAGATTTTTGGAATTCAATGCATGTGAACACCCAATTGCATTACAGTTAGGCGGAAGCGAGCCAAAGGATATGGCACAGTCTGCTAAGTGGGGTGAAAGTGTAGGGTACGATGAAGTCAATATAAATGTTGGTTGTCCAAGTGACCGTGTACAAGCAGGTAGATTTGGTGTGTGTTTGATGCGTGAGCCTAGACAAGTTGCTACATGTATTAGTGCTATGCGTGAACAAGTAGATATTCCAATAACAGTTAAATGTCGGATAGGTGTAGATGATGATGACAGTTATGAATTCTTATGTGAATTTGTTGATTCTATTATTGCAGTTGGCTGTGAAACACTTATTGTTCATGCGCGAAAAGCATGGTTGAAAGGTTTGAACCCAAAACAAAATAGAGAAATTCCAGAACTAGATTATCAACGTGTCTATATGCTAAAAAATGATTATCCAGCTTTAAATGTAATTATAAATGGAGGTATTGATTCAATTCAGCAGGTAAAGAATCATTTACAGTATGTTGATGGCGCAATGATTGGCCGACAAGCATACAAGCATCCTGAATTTCTATTAAAAGTTGATAGTGAGATATATAATCAAAGTTCAACTCAATATGCAGATATGAATGAAGTCATTTTAAAGTATGCTGAATATGTGGAAGACAATATTAAAAATGGCACGCCTCTTAAATCGATGACAAAACATATTTTAAATGTATATCAAGGTATTCCTGGTGCTAAGCTTTGGAGACGCTATTTAAGCGAGAATATGCATAAACCAGGGGCAGGGGTGGACCTAATACATCAAGGCTTGGAATTAGTTGGCTAATCTATTTTTTAATAGTTGAGTTGTTTGCCCATGCAGATAAATTCTTTTGATATTAAATTCATGCAGATCTTCAGCAGTATCTATATCTGAAACTTTTTCTAAGGATTTAATGTTACATCTATAATTGGCTGCAACTTTTAGTGTTTGATTGAATACATTTGAGGATCCCCATGTAATATTTTTAAATAAATAGTCATTTTTCTTTTTCATACCTATTAAAACATAACCTCCATCTGTTGTTGGGCCCAACACTACATCATTATTTTTTGATAAGTGCATAAATGCATTTTTTATATAGTCAACATTCAACGTGGGACAATCAGAACCTATTAATACCACTTTCTGAGAATATTTTAGTTCCTGGCTAATTGCATGTATCATTCTTGATCCTAAATCTAAACCATATTGTCTCTTAATTATGAGGCCTCGTGATTTACAATAGTGGATTGTTTTTGTATCTGTTGTATAAAGAATCAATTTAAACTTTGAATTTGCGCTGAATTTCTTTATTGCATCTGCAGTTAGTGCTTTATGTAAATATAAACTCTCTCTGTACGATAGATTTGGCCACATTCGAGTTTTGACTCGGCAAATCTGTGCTTTTTTAGCAAATAGAATTAATGTACTGTTTCCTCGCATGCGTCATTTATAGTATTTAACATAAAGATACTTAGGCGATATGCCAATAAAATATAGAAGACGAAATTTCCACATTTTGAGGATAGTTTTAATAGGTCCTTTGTTTTGCCAATAACGAACTGATGTGATCACTGGTTTTTTTATTATAGCGCCATTGCCAAATTTTTCTTTAAATACTTTTGACACATATATATCTTCCATAATTGGGTGTTCAATCATTGTATCAATGTGATTCATGAATTCATTTTTTCTGACAAAGATTGCTTGATCACCCGTAGCGATACTTGTTAATTGGGAACGATAATTCATCATAAACTGAATAATTTTGAATATTAATTTATTTGAATTTAATTTTATTCTGAAAAATCCCCAATAATAATTTTCCATATATTCATTCATTTGATTATAGAAGTCTTTAGGCAAGAGTGTATCTATATGGAGGAATAATAAGTATTCACTTTCGTTATTAAGGTTTGATGCGCCATAAGAAATTTGGCCGCCACGTCCTGTTAAAGGTGATTTTATTACGTTAAAGTTATTTTCTTCTAATATATTTATCGTTGAGTCGGTACTATTTCCATCGACAAAAAGTAAATAATAAGATGCATTTATCCAATTTAAATGCTCTATATTTTCTCTTATTATTAACTCCTCATTGAAGACTGGAATAATGATTGATATAGAGGATTGCAATGTTTTTATTCACAATATTTGTTTTTATCGCTCGTTAATTCTTTTATTTCAGTTCTATATTCATCATGATGATATGTATCATATCCATTTTGTAATTCTCTTTTTAAGGTGCTTACTCTTCTATCAATATATTCGCAATATTCTATTTTATTTTTACTTTTACATTCATCATCTGATATATCTTCAGCGCATTTGAATTTTGCATAACTCAGTGTGCTCATTGATAAACTAATTACTAGGTATATAAGTATCAATATTATTTTCATGGTAAATACTTCCTTTATTTGTTATCAATAATATGACACTTATTTTCTATGCAATCTTACAATCAGATATTATTTAACATAATATACATTATGCGAACTTATAGGAGTATAATATAGATTCGTACTCTATAAATATCATCTTAAAATTTATAGAAAATGTTGAATCAACCAATTCACTCAGGAATGGCATTCAGTTTATAAAGAGATTCGATTAAGGGCGGTCGCTTTTCAGAAAACTTACTAAACCATTTGCCGTACAATTTAAAAATTTGTTTGTTACGACTAAGCTTTGAAATACTACTATTGGCGATATAAATAAATTCAGCATCATTGCGCCTTGTTGCCAGAGCCAAAGGTTCGTAGGAGAAAACATTTGGTGAAATGCTAAATTTGTCTCCATCTGGCGAAGATATAGCTAAACCGATTAATACAACCTGGTCTGCGGCAAAAGCAGCAATATCACCGTTGCGTAATGCATCTAAGCCTTGTTCAGCGGATTTGTACTGCTCTACATTAGCCAATGAATATGATTGTTTTAATAATTTTTCCAAGTGTTCTAAGGTCGTTGTGTTTTGAACAACACCTACTTTATTATCATCTAATTGAGCTAAGTCATTAAATTCTTGACCTTTTAAAGTCATTAATGATGCACCAGTAATAAAAGTTAATTGAGTAAAATCGACCAACTTACTTCTTGACAATGTTTTTGTTGTTGAGCCGCATAAAATATCAATTTTATTCTCGGTGATCGCTGAAAATCTATCTTTGGCATCAACGGGTATATATTCAATCTTTATATTGGGAGATTTTAAATCGTTTTTTAATTCTTCAACTATGTAATTGCATAAATCTATTGAATACCCAACAGGGTTACCATCTTTATTAACAAATGACATGGGCGGTTCGGATTGTCTGTACCCTATTCTAATCTTGCCAGTTTCTTTGATTTGACTAACAGTATTAACATGGTGATCTGCAAATGCTGAAATGGAGTAAATAATAGTTGCGCAGGTAAGAGTAAAAACTGTTATAAATTTCATAGATATTTCCTAGATACTTAAAAGTAATGATTTACTGCTTTTTAATGAATGCATCATTTTTATTCTGCCAATATACTTGAATTTGCTTAATTCATTCTCCTTATTTCGCAGAAAAATGTCTGCTTTCGCTCAAAAGCAGATATTCAGTTGTATTAGCCTGTAGTCATTTTTATTAATGTGCGATCTTTTTTAACAAAATGGTGGTACATGGCTGCCAATGCATGCCCCACAATTAGGAGCCACACTGCCCATTTACCCATAATCTCTTTGTGGAAAAAGTCGATGGGTGCTTCAAACTCCTTAAAACTAAGTCCCATCCAGTTGGTAACAATAAGTTGATAAAGAGAAGTTGATTCAAATTTCGTTATATCAAATAAAAAGAAAAACTCTGTGTCTACACCTGTACCGATATAGCCAGTTAATGGCATTAATATCATTACAGCATACAAAGCGTAATGACCAAGGTGCGCAGCTATATGTGCAATCTTAGATCCAGGCTCTTGTTCAGGAATTTGATTCAAATTGCGCCAGATGATTCTAAGCGCGACGATGACCGCAATGCTAATTCCAATAGATAGGTGTAATTGCAGTGAAATCCAATTCTCTGGGGTCTTATCATCAGTGAACCAGTGTCGATAATAAACAGCACAATATGAACATAAGAATAGGAAGGCTAGCGACCAGTGAATCCATTTTGCGATAGAGCCATAATTGTTTATGGAGTTTTTAAGTGCCATTTTTGTCCTTAATACACATTGAACATTTTCATATTTTAATTTTAGAGTACAAACACTCTCAGGTAGAAGAATTTTTCTTCAGCTCTGCCAACTCAGCGTGTAACTCATCGAAACGTTTATGAAGTAAATTAAGTTCATCTTGAGTAAATTCTTTTATTTCAGAATTATCAATTTGTCGAGTTTCTCCTTGTACAATTTGCATCGCATCTACAATGATACCAATGAATAAATTTAATACTGCAAAACTAGTAGTGATGATAAATGGCACAAAGAATATCCAAGAATATGGGAAATGCTCCATAACTGGCCGAACGATACCCATTGACCAGCTTTCCAATGTCATAATTTGAAATAATGTATAGGCCGAAGCCCCTACTGTACCAAACCACTCTTGCAAATTAGGGTCTGGATGAGCGCCAAATAGTTTAGTAGTTAGTACTGCTGACACATAAAAAATAATGCAAAGTACTGCGATTACTGAAACCATGCCAGGTATAGAGTGACCAAGTGCTGAAATTACTCTTCGCATCTGAGGTACGACAGAAAGTAGCCTGAGAACACGTAATATTCTCAATGCTCGCAATACAGATAAAGGCCCAGTTGTTGGGAGCCATGCTATTGATACTATTACAAAGTCAAAAACATTCCAGCCAGATCGAAAAAATGAAAATCTATAGGCGTAAAATTTTAATACTAATTCGAATGTAAATAAGACAAGTATGACTTTATCGATCAATAATAACCAAAATCCATAGCGCTTCATAATGTCTGCATCAGTTTCTAGGCCTAGCGTGATGGCATTTATGAATATCAAAGTGGTGATAAAAATTGTGAATTTAGGGTGATCTACAAGATTAGAAATGCTTTGCCGACTTCCCTTTAATTTTTCAATTGGTTTTGGGTTAACCATTATTACCAGTCCTTAGAATTTAATAATGCAAAATATTATAGTGGTAGTGTAAAAAAATCATTATAAGCGCGATATTTATCGGGCTTTTTTGTTAAAAAATGACCACTTTTGAATCTGTAAGCGACTATAATACTTATACTGATAATCTAGTTATAGCTACTTCCTACAATTTAAAATGCCATATCAAAAAATCTTAATTGCTATTAACAAAAGTGAGCTTTCCATGAGGGTCGCTGAACAAGGTATAAAATTAGCTATCCAGCTTGACGCTAACATCGCCTTAGCATCTGTAATTGATACTGCAAAAGTTAATAAAGATTCGGAGTCTGGAAGTCTTCCACAAGACCAAATTACTAAGCTAAAAAAGGAAGCGAATCAAACAATTGATCATATTGTAGAAAATTTTCCCGAATGCAAATTCGATCGATATGTATCAGAAGGGAAACCGAGCAAGGAAATAATTAAAATCGCAGGAGATTGGGAAGCTGATCTAATCGTTATGGGCACTCAGGGAAAAACTGGGTTAAAGCGACTGTTTTTAGGTAGCACAGCGGAAAATACTATACGTCTATGTAATATTCCTCTCCTTGTTGTGCCGACAAAGCTTTAATGATCCTTTTAATGACTGCTTTTGAGCCGAAAGCCGACATCTATTCATAACTGAAAAATCTGATTCCTTTATTAGCGTTGATTCCGAATAACAAATGATACTGATTGATAATCAACCAATCGAAAAAAGCACCAGATCTATAATCTTAGTGATTTAGTTGATTGATATAAGAATGGCGTCCCCAAGGGGATTCGAACCCCTGTTGTCGCCGTGAAAGGGCGATGTCCTAGGCCTCTAGACGATGGGGACAAATTGATCGCTTTATCGTAGAGAACACCGCATTTCTACAGTGCTTATGGGCCGCGAACATTACGTTAAAACAGGCACTTATGTCAAGCACGAAGATTATTTAGGGCCTTACACTTATTATTTACTATCTTGTCGGGAATTATCTGAATTCGAATAGTAAATTAAGTAAACTTCTGTACATAACGCCATTCTAAACTAACCTACTATGACCAGTATCGCACTACAATTACCTGCCATTTTGCAGAGAAATAGCGTCTTATTGCCACGCATGTTGAGCTACTTGTTAGTGATACTTATCGCAATGAGTTCAGCCAAATTAGTGTGGAGCTTTTTTTCAGGTGCTGAGTCTTCAACCAACGTTACTGAGATAAAAGCCGCTCCTCCAAAGCTTGTTAAACCACCTCCACCTAAACCAGACTATGGGTCCCAAATTGCGCGCTTGCACCTCATGGGTAAGGCTTCTATTGCTGATAATCCTGTGATGGCTGATCAAAATGCACCGGACACCTCTCTAAACTTAACACTCAGTGGTGTTCTTGCCTTAGGTGGCGGAGAAGGTTTTGCTATTATTGAAAATGAATCAAAAAAACATAAGTTTTATCAATTAGATGAAGAGATAACCTCAGGTGTTACATTACATTCAGTTTTCTCTGATTATGTGTTACTTGCCCGATCTGGGCGCACAGAAAAACTATCTTTACCTAAAGCATCTGAAAAGGGATTTTCTAACCTAAATAATACGTCAACAACTAGAAAAATACCTATATCATCTCGAGTACCTTCCCAAGCTAAAGCCAATCAGCAGCCCAGCCTTTCAAACCTTAAGCAACAATTGACTAAAAACCCCTCTTCCCTAGCCAAATACATATCAATTAGTAGTGCAAATGACGATGAAACAGGTGAATTTATGGGCTATAAGGTGAAGCCAAATGGCGGCTCTTCGGCATTATTTGATGAATTGGGTTTAGTGGAAGGCGATGTGATCACAACTATTAATGAAATATCTCTGGATAACCCCAATAAAGCCACCCAGGCGTTTCAAAAGCTTGTTAGCGCCTCACAGTTGGAGATGACCGTTTTACGTTCTGGAACCACGATTAACCTTGTTCATAACCTAGATTGAACCACTGATTCACATATCTACACAAACTAGTAATAAGTGTTCGATAATCTACTGTTAGGACATTGGTTTTTGGAAAAAACAAGATAATTATTACGATTGTAATAAGTGAAATAAAAATGATGATAACGATGAAAAACTTTGCCGCACCATATGCTATCAAATCACAGATACTTGCACTCATGCTGCTGGCGAGTTGTGTGTTTTCCAACTTAGCATTTTCAGAAACTGGCATTACACTTAATCTTAAGGATGCTGATCTGCAATCTTTCATCGAAACAGTTGCGGAGATCACTGGGAAAAATTTTGTTATTGATCCTCGCGTAAAAGCAAAAGTAACTGTAGTTTCGGCGCGTCCTATGGATCGTAAAGAAATTTATGAAGTATTTTTATCTGTTTTACAAGTGCATGGATTTGCTACTGTTGAAGTTGGTGAAGTGATTAAGATATTACCGGATGTGAATGCTAAACAAGGTCCAGGCAATGTTGTGACTGGCTCATCAGGTTCTAAGGGTGACGAGTTAGTTACGCGTGTAATTGAAGTCAATAACGTTGCCGCTGCACAACTCGTTCCCATCCTTCGTCCATTAGTTCCTCAACAAGGTCATTTAGCTGCTTACCCTGGTAGCAATATGCTAGTGATTTCCGATCGGGGAGCAAATATAGCTCGTTTAGAAAAAATAATTAAAAAGATTGATCAGCCAGATGCACAAGAAATTGAAGTAATTACTTTACAGCATGCTTCTGCAAGTGAAGTCGTTCAAATACTAAATTCTCTTCGCACTGCCGGTGGACAAGCGGCTGCACAAACGCCAGGCGCCCCAACCTTAGCAGCAGATGAGAGAACAAATAGTATTTTGCTCTCTGGTGATAGCACATCAAAAATGCGTATTCGAGGTTTAATTGCACACTTAGACACGCCGATTGAAGGAACTGGCAATACTAAGGTAGTTTATTTACATTATGCGTTAGCCGAAGAGATCGCACCCATCCTTCAAGGTGTTTCAGATTTCGAATCTTCTGAGAATGGAACAAATACGACTTCGTCAAGTGATGAAGACATCAATATTCAGGCAGATGCAACAAACAATGCATTAATAATTACTGCTCCACCTGCTAGGTATGATAGTTTGCGTAGAGTTATCAGCAAGCTAGACGTAAGACGTGCTCAAGTATTAGTAGAAGCAATCATTGCAGAAGTCTCTTCAGACTTGTCCAAAGAACTTGGGGTAGAAGGCTTTTTAATTCCTACTGGAGATTCTCCAAGTGGCCCTGCAGCTTCTTCTATCAATAGTGGTACTATCGCAAATATTGTTGCAGACCCGACTAGTCTTCTCAGTGCAACGGGTTTTTCATTAGGCGGTGCTGATTTATCGGGAGACACTCAATGGGGGGTACTTTTAAGAGCACTTGAAGGCGATGCCTCAACTAATATTCTTTCCACGCCTACGCTGGTGACGCTAGACAATGAAGAAGCTGAAATTGTAGTGGCACAGAATGTACCATTTATTACAGGCCAATTTACTAATACAGGAAGTGGTACAGATTCTGCTGTAAATCCTTTTCAAACAATTGAAAGACAAGATGTAGGACTTACATTACGAATAACCCCGCAGATTAATGAGGGAGACAGTGTAAGACTCCAGATTGAGCAAGAAATTTCTAATATTTCAACTAGCTCAGTGGCTTCCGACATTATAACTAATGAACGAAGAATAAGTACTTCAGTAATGGTAGACGATAACAAGATTCTTGTGCTGGGTGGATTAACTCAAGATGATTACAGAGACTCAGTAACTAAAACACCTCTACTTGGAGACATTCCATTACTTGGAAACTTGTTTAGGTCGACAACAACATCTAAAACCAAACAAAATTTAATGGTGTTTATTCATCCTGTCATATTGCGTGATGCAAGTAGTGCTAATGTGGCGACAGAATCTAAATATGAATACTTACGTACTCGTCAATTAGAATCTAAAATTGAAGATCGTGGATTAATTAAAGACAATTTTGCACGCTTTCCTGATCTTAATGACCTAGTCACTCAACTGCCTATTCAAGTAAAAAATCCTACACAAACATCGAATAGTCAACTTCAACCACAATCACCGAGTTCATCACAGCAATAATATTCTATGGCTTCTGCAATCGAAACTCGACGCCCTCCATATAGCTTTGCTAAAAGACATGGTGTGTTGGTTGGTAACGAAATCAACGGACGTGTAATTGTTTTTCAGCGTCCTAATGTAAAAATGAATGCAATCAAGGAGATTCAGCGTTTCTTAGGGGCTCCTATCGCATTTAAACCACTCCAAGAAGATGAGTTTGATGAGCTCCTGTCTAAAGTGTATGACAGTGGTGCAAATGGCTCTTTAGCAATGATGGAAGATCTTGGTGATGACCTTGATCTAGAAAGCTTGGCTGACTCTATTCCAGAACCACAAGATTTGATGGAAGCAGATGATGATGCGCCTATAATTCGATTGCTAAATGCCCTACTCACTCAAGCTGTTCGTGAGAACGCATCTGATATTCATATTGAAACTTTTGAGCAGCGCTTATCTATTCGCTTAAGAGTAGATGGAGTGTTACGTGAAGTACTTCAACCGCCAAAAAATATTGGAATCTTAATTGTATCAAGAATCAAGGTGATGGCTAACTTAGATATCGCTGAGAAACGACTTCCTCAAGATGGTCGTATTTCGCTAAGAGTAGCTGGTCGCCCCGTTGATGTGCGTGTATCTACATTACCATCGGGTCATGGAGAACGTGTTGTATTACGTTTATTAGATAAACAAGCAGGACGTTTAGAACTATCTCACCTTGGTTTAACTAAAGACTTACACGATAAGCTAAAAAATACTATTACTAAGCCACATGGAATTATTTTGGTCACAGGTCCAACTGGTTCAGGAAAAACAACCACTTTATATGCCTCGCTAAATGAATTGAATAACTCATCTCGCAATATTTTAACTGTCGAAGACCCTATTGAGTATTTCCTAGATGGAATTGGTCAAACTCAAGTTAACAATAAAGTTGATATGACATTTGCACGTGGATTACGTGCCATCCTTAGACAAGATCCAGACGTTGTTATGGTTGGTGAGATTCGTGATTTGGAAACAGCGCAAATTGCAGTACAAGCTAGCTTAACTGGGCATTTGGTATTTTCTACTTTACACACTAATACTGCGGTAGGTGCGATTACACGAATGCGTGATATGGGTGTAGAGCCATTCTTATTGGCATCAAGTGTGCTTGGTGTTTTGGCACAACGATTAGTACGTGTGTTATGTGATGAATGTAAAGAACCACATACAGCTAGCTCAATGGAATATGAACAATTAAACTTAGCCCAGTTTGGTTCTGGTGTCAGTGAAGCACCAACTATCTATTCTGCTAAAGGTTGTCCTACTTGTAATAACAGTGGTTATACCGGTCGAAGTGGAATTTATGAATTTATCACCTTAGATAATACTTTTCGCAGCATGATTCACGACATAGGCTCTGAGCAGGATCTAGATGAATACGCACGTAAAATTGCACCCAGCATACGCCAGGATGGCATACGTTTAGTATTACAAGGAAAGACGACTCTTGAAGAAGTGATGCGAGTCACTCGAGAAAATTAAGCAAGTAATTTTGCTATGCCGGCTTTTGAATATAACGCATTAGACGATTCGGGACGTAATAAGAAAGGCGTCATCGAGGGTGATAGTCCAAAATCTGCTCGACAATTGTTACGTTCACAAGGGTTAACACCACTTGATATAAATCCAATTGCGCAAAAAGATCGTAGTGGGAATAGACAACCATTTTTTTCTCTGGGTAAACGAATGAGTTCAAGTGAGCTTGCTTTGTTTACGCGTCAGCTTGCTACTTTACTACAATCAGGTACTCCGCTAGAAGAAGCATTACGCACTACTGCAAAACAATCTGAAAAATCACATGTTACTCGCACAATTTTAGGTGTGCGCTCAAAAGTTACCGAAGGACATAGCTTAGAAAATGGCTTAGCAGAATTTCCTGCAACCTTCCCTGATTTATATCGCGCAACTGTCTCTGCTGGAGAAAAGTCAGGTAATTTAGACCCTGTGCTAGAGCGTCTCGCTGACTATACTGAAAGCCGCCAAGAAATGCAGCAGAGCGTCACTACAGCACTAGTTTATCCTATTGTTTTGTTAATTATATGTATTGGTGTGGTTGTGGGACTGCTTACTTATGTTGTACCACAGGTTGTACAAGTGTTTGCAGATCTTGGCAATGAACTACCATTTCCAACAAAAGTGTTATTGGCAGCTAGTGATTTTCTTCGAGCAACATGGTGGTATTGGTTGGGCGCAATAATTGCTGCGATTTTTGGTTTTAAATATTTAATGAAAGCGCATGCTTTCAGATACAAATTCCATGCTCTGCAATTGCGTTTACCAATTGCTGGTAGATTAATTCGCGGTCTTAATACCTCACGTTTTGCACGTACCTTAAGTATTTTAACTGCATCAGGTGTTCCAGTATTAGAAGCATTACGTATTGCATCACATGTAATCCCAAACTTGCCAATGAAAAAAGCTGTAAATGATGCGGCAGTCAATGTCAGAGAAGGCGCAAGCATTCATGGGTCTCTAGAGACTTCTCGACACTTCCCACCAATGACACTACATCTAATAGCAAGTGGTGAGGCTAGTGGTAATTTAGAAGTCATGTTGGAACGTGCGGCTGTACAACAAGAACGAGAATTGAAAACAATTATTTCAGCAACTTTAAGTTTATTTGAACCACTAATGATTGTCTTTATGGGCGGCTTGGTATTTGGCATTGTCATTGCAATTATGTTGCCATTATTTGAAATGAATCAATTGGTTGGTTAAACACAATTATTATTTAGGAGAATACTAAAATGAAAACACAATCTGGATTTACGCTGATAGAGGTTATTGTTGTGTTGGTGATTTTGGGTATATTGGCATCAATTGTCGCACCCAATGTAATTGGAAATGTGGATAAATCTCGCGTGGTTAAGGCTAAACAAGATATACGAGCATTAGAAAGTGCATTACAAATGTATCGAGTTGATAATTTTAGATACCCCACCACAGATCAAGGATTACAAGCACTAGTAGAAAAACCTACATCAGGTTCAGAAGCAAAAAATTGGCAAAAAGGTGGCTATATTCCTAAGCTGCCTAAAGACCCATGGCAAAATGATTATCAATACATCAGTCCCGGTGAAACTGGTGACTATGATATTTACTCATTAGGAGCTGATGGGGCGCCGGGCGGCACTGATTACAATTCAGATATTAGTAATTTAGACTTAGAGTAAAGCAATTGAAGTTGACTAACAGACAGTCTGGATTCACTTTAATAGAAATTATTGTTGTAATTGCAATTATTGGATTTGTGCTGACGATTGCAACAATCAGCATAGGAAATCCACAAGTAAAGCGCATGAAACAAACAAGTGAGCGCTTTACTTCACTTATTCATCTAGCAAAAGAACAAGCAATTTTTAACTCTCAGGAATATGCTCTATCTGTTTGGGATACAGGTTATGCATTCTACACTCTTGACCAAACAGGATGGGTAGAAGTTTCAGGTGATAGAATTTTTAGAAACCGCACATTGCCCGATGGGATAGAACATAAATTATATCTTGATGGAATAAAAGTTGTTTTATCTGCTGAAGATAAAAAAAAGCCACAAATCTTTATAACTTCAGATGGAGAAGTCTCTCCTTTTCAGCTTGATATTACTGATCGTGATGAATGGACTTATCAAATTAGTTTCGATGAGTTAGGTGAATTTGAAATAGTTTTGGCGGATGCTTAGCAATGAGTATTAATGCTAATACAATAAAAGGATTTACATTAATAGAAGTTGTTGTTGCTGTAGCAGTAATAGCAGTTGGATTAATGGGTACAATAAAAACAATTGGTACTGTCACTAAGAATACGGTTTATCTAAAT
This sequence comes from Gammaproteobacteria bacterium, assembly GCA_033344735.1. Taxonomy (NCBI): domain Bacteria; kingdom Pseudomonadati; phylum Pseudomonadota; class Gammaproteobacteria; species Gammaproteobacteria bacterium. The sequence goes on along the minus strand of JAWPMW010000001.1, from coordinate 716,471 downwards.
GAAAGAGTTGTCGCTACCTGGGTTGCCCAAAATGCTATGGCTAGCTATGAATTGAACCTAGAGGATGATGCAGAAAAAGAGACTACAGGAACCGAAGAAGTAGCCGGTATTGAATGGCATTGGACTAAAAAATTAGTCGATACGCAAGACCCAGGCATACAACGTGTTGAAATAGATGTTAGGCGTGACGATGATCCTGATAGCCAAGTATATGCTTCATTGGTTTCACTATTCCCTGCTTATTTTTATTAATATCATCATGATTGCTAGAACCCATAAAAGCGTTGGTTTTACTTTAATAGAAGTGGTCGTTGCTTTGGCCGTTTTTGGCATTGTTGGTATTACTGCATTTAGTGGTCTTAATGCTATTTTGAAATGGCAAACTGATTTAGAGCTACGTTCAGATCAAATTAAATCAATACAATTGACGCTTAAATATTTAGAGAGAGATATCAATCGCTCTATCGCTAGACCTATTAGAGATCAATACGGTGATACTCAGCCAGCATTTTCATCGGACGGCGAATCAATTATGAGTTTAACTTATAGTGGTTGGCGTAATCCTGCTGGATTGCTACGAAGTAGTTTGCAGCGCGTTGCTTATGAAGTAAATGAAAATCAATTTAAGCGACATAGCTGGAATCGACTAGATGGTGCCATAAGTGAAGATGCACGTGAAGTAGTACTACTTGAAGAAGTTAAAGAATTAGAAATAGAATTTCTAAACCAAGCAAACGCATGGGTTGACCAGTGGCCGCCACTTAATAGTGACTCTACTTCAATCGGTTTGCCGCGAGCTGTATTAATTTCTTTTGAGGCACAACCAATTGGTAAAATCACAAGAATTATCACGGTGCCTGAATGACTAATTATTCTCAACAGCGTGGTATTGCATTATTGACTGCCATTCTTGTGCTTGCGTTAGCGGTCATTGCTGCAACCTCTATTTCAGCAAATCATCAGTTATCAATTCGAAGAGCTGAAAACGTTGTATTTGGCAGCCAAGTATGGTCGTATCTTCATGGTGGTGAAACTTGGGCAAAGGTAATTTTAGCTAGAGATCTAGATGATAAAAATAGCTATGACCATGAGAGTGAAGCTTGGGCGACTGAGCTCCCTGCTCTACCGCTTCCCGGGGGGTATATTTCAGGTAAAATTCAAGATGAACAGGGCAAAATTAATATAAATAACCTCCTTGCAGGGGCAGATCCCGATCCACTTACACGAATTAGATTAGAAAGCTTATTTAGTCTGCTTGAGCTAGATCCTACCTTAATACAAGCAGTCATCGACTGGATTGACCCAGATGTCAACGCAATCCCTCCTAATGGTGCCGAAGACGATTACTATACGGGATTAGAATCCCCTTATTTGACGGCAAACCGCCCTATGCAACATATATCTGAAATACGCTTAGTGAAAGGCTTTGATCAAGAAATATATGACAAAGTTAAACCATTTTTAACTGCTTTGCCTTCCAATACTGCTGTTAATGTTAATACAGCTAAAGCAGAAGTCATTGCCTCAGCAATCCCAAATATTGGAATTGCGCTGGCTAATAATCTAATTGAAGAGCGTGATGAAGAGGCCTTTAAGTCTGTCCAAGAGTTTGTATCAAATCCTCTGCTTCAAGGCACTTCAGTGAATCTTCAAGCCCTATCAGTAGGAAGTAGTTACTTTAGTTTAAATTCTCAAGTAAAAGTTGGAAATAGTTTTATTAATAATACGAGTATTCTCAATCGAATAAATAATTCCAACATCACTGTTGTAACAAGAGTACCAGGATATTAATCATGGAAACCCTATTTTTAAGATTTCTAGCTAATAGTGATAATCGTGTTATCGATGAAGACACATCCGTGCGTTGGGTTTTAGTCACTGACGAATCTGAAGCTAATGATTGTGGAATGGTTAAACTCACTAATGCTTCAACATTAATACAAGACCGAAAAGTTGTTATCTTATTACCAATTGAACATCTATATATTACATCAGTAGCAGTACAAACCAAGAATAAAAAACAGTTAGAAAAAGCAATACCGTATGCACTTGAGGATGATTTAACCGAAGACATTGAAGACTTACATTTCTCGTTGGGAAAGCGCAATGATGATGGCGAGATCCCAGTTATAGTTATATCTAAAATACATTTAGATCATCTCATTAAAATTTTAGGTAGTGTTAACGTTTTACCCGATGTGATCACTTCGGATATTTTCGGCTTGGACTGGAGTAAAGATCAATGGACATTATGTATTGATGACGGACACTTATTAGCAAGAACTCAACAATGTAATGGATTTGGTTGTGAAACTAATGATTTCACTGACTTCATGAATGTTACGCTTAGTGAACAATCAGAAAACCCAAGCAAAATCGTTGTGTATAGTCATCCTGATGAAAACTTAGAAGACATTGTAAAGTTACCTAATATTCAACTAGATGATTTTTGGTCACCAAGTGCATTCATCAAAGGATTTTCAAATGAAGAATGTATTAACTTACTTCAAGGGAGTTATGTAAAAGCTGATAAACAACACAAAACTATTAGACCTTGGAAAATAGCTGCGGCACTTACTGCAATATGGATAACTATTTCAATGGCAAATATGGGCCTTGAATATTCTAGATTGAATAAACTAGATAAAAACCTATCTGCTGAGATCGATCAAATATTTAAACGCACATTTCCTGAAGTTAAAAATGTCGTTAATGCTCGCGTTCAAATGCAGCAACGTATTAAAGCCTTGTCTGCTTCTGATTCTAATGTAAGTGAAGCAGATTTTCTTAAATTTTTACATCAAAGTGGGTACGAACTTTATAAAGACTCGAATATATCAATTACAGAATTACAATATAAAAATAACAAACTGTCCTTAGATATCAAAACTAAAAACATTCAAGTATTAGAAGCAGTTAAATCTAAACTACAGTCTAAGAACATCAACGCAGAATTACAAACAGCAAAAACAGTTGATGATTTTGTAATGGCACGTATGCAAGTATCGGAGTAAATCATGAAAGACTGGTGGAATAATTTACAATCGAGAGAACAAAGCTTTGTCCTTATTGCAGGTATTGCATTAATCTTGTTTTTATTCTACAGCTTGGCTTGGTCACCGTTGGCTGATGCAAGAGATAAAAAGCTAATGAGAGTCGAAAATAATCAAGAATTGTTGCTATGGATGAAATCAAAGAGCACAGAGATTAAGCAACTTAAATTAACTAACCCTAACCTGCTTAAATCCGATAATAAACGCTCATTGCTAGCAATTGTAGATAGTCTTGCTAATAGACTAGGTTTGCGTGCCGCAATAAGACAAATTCAGCCAGATGGACCTCACGCAGCAACAGTTTACATGGACGAGATAAATTTTGATGCACTTGCCACCATGCTAGGCCAATTGGATAAAAATAGTAACGTTAAAGTACGAGAAGCAAGTATCACAAAATTAGAAAAGCCAGGTCTAGTTAAAGCAAGATTAATCTTAAAGAGACTATGAAGAAATATATTTTTTTAGGCGTTCTTGTTTTTTTATTTGCTATGGTTGCTTATGTGCCTGCTAGTGTTGCCGGAAAACTACTCCCTAAGAATATCATTGCCGAACAATTTCAGGGAAATGTATGGGATGGCTCAGCTTCTAGTATTACTATCAATCAAATAAATTATGGGTCTATTAAATGGAAAATTAAGCCTAGTTGTTTTCTATTAATAAAAATATGCGCCGATATAAAACAAAATCATGCAGATATCACTAGCTCTTTTCTACTAAAAGCAAGAAGCACTACTGAAATAATCAACTTGCTAATAAGCGGAAATTCTCAAGTATTAAACCCACTATTGAAAAACTACGGAATAACATTATCTGGTGATTTCAATGGCAACATGGAAAAAATTAAATTTGATAATCAACGTATTCAGCATTTACAAGGTAACATGAAGTTTACCGCATTAGATGTAAATGGAGTTCTACGCTTATCTATGGGAAATGTTGATTGTATATTTGAACCTGAAAAGGATTATACGCAAATTAAAATTGATAATAAGCAGGGACACATAGATCTGGCTGGAGCGATTCAGCTCTTCAATGATATGAAGTACCAGCTTGATATAAAAGTGCAAAAAAATTCTAATTCAACAGAAGCGGTTGTAAATGGATTAAATTTTATTGGAGAATTACAACCAGATGGCTCCGTCAGGCTAGAACAACGAGGAAGTCTAGCTATTTAGCTTGTTTGCAGCCAAACGCATTCTTTCTTTGTATTTTAGGTAATTAGAGAATAGAGTTTCAAAAACTTCTTCATTCATTACTGTCTCACGCACAACAATATTTGAAATTCTGCGTTCTGGGAGTTTGCGTCGCTCTTTTCTAACACATATTCCTTGCGTAGTAATGATAGGAAATTGGGCGACAGTTTCACTATGCCTGCGTTCAGAAGATTTCTTTCGACGTTCTCGAGAATACGCTTCTTTTGTGTTCTTCTTTAGATTACCAGCTCTTCTTTCAGGTCGACGTGGCTTGGTTTTTTGCAAAGCAGCACCTAGTACAATGTAAAAGTAATGCTGACATTGTAGCTAGATAATAAATAATTTGCGAATCAATTAGTTATCTTATTTTTGCATGTAAATTAGCATATTAAAGAGTTACTTAAGAGAATTCTTTAAACAATTCATTAAACTCTTCGTCTTCAATTTGCGTTTCTGTCACATTGATATTTTCAATGCGTCGTTCTGGAGTTTTTCGACACTCTTTACGTATCCAAGTACCGCTGGTTGTAAATACTGGAAAAGTTGTAGGGTTTAAATTTAAACGCCTATCTTCTCTGACCCGCCTCTCTTTATCTTCTACTATGAATTTGAATTGTGTCATTGTTATATTTGTCCCAAACTTAATGTATATCTACCCGACCACCTTTAAGATTAGTGTCAATTATATACCAGAATTGTAATTATTCTATAATTTAATATAAATTTCATTTTTAAGTTCTTGAAATATATAAATTTATATTTAATCAAAACGTTACAAATATATAAAAGAGTATGTACGTGGTAATTACTACTGAACCAAACTAAAATTCACAGGTATGGTGTAGGTTAATTCATTTTTATCGCCTATTACGGAGCTTGGTGGTACCGGCATGGGTGATGCTCGTTCCAACATTTTTATAGCCGCTGTATTTAGGCTTTGATGCTCAGAGGGCTTGACTAATTGATGTCTTACTAACTGACCACTGCTATTTATAGTAAATTTTACCACTGCTTGACCTTCTTGCCCTCTTCTTCTAGCAATAGAGGGATACTTTTTATGACGTTCCAACCACTGTGATAATCGTGCCAGGTAGGATGCTCTATCCCTTTCGATTTTTTCAGATAATTTAACTACTGAGTCCGTTGGTGCTGCATAATTTTTGGAGGTAGATTTTTTTTTGATAGTAGTCTGCTTATATTTTTCAGCAAATGCTTCTATTTTCGGTTTAACAACTTTCGGTTTTACTATTGGTTTTTTATCAACGATAGTTTTTTCAGGTTTAATTATTTTAGGTTTTTTTTGAACTGGTTTAACCGGTGGTATTGGTTTTAGCTGCTCTGATTCTATTACAACAACTGGATCGGCCTTGGCAGGCATATTTAGTTTCTTTAAACGAATGACAATTTCATCATGATTAATAATAGTGTCCGTATTTATATGCTGTTTATCTTGATCATAGCTAATCAACAAGCTAGCATGAAATATGACGGCTAAACTAATTACTATCCACCAATGGTAAGGCTTAATACAGAAACTACTATTAGTCATTCTAAATACTACTTGGATGTACTCGTCATAATATGTACTGCTTCTAAATTGGTTTCACCTAAAGTTTCTAATATATCAACAACACGAATAGCTTCAGTCTCAGCATCTGGTTTAAGCTGAATTTTTTGTTTAGGATTATCAATCAGGTGATTATTGATTATTTTATTAAGCGACTTTAACGAAACTTCTTCTTGATTGATAGCAAGTTCACCATACTGATTTACTAGTATTGTTAATACTTCTCGATTTGCTTGTGTGTTATTTTTAGCAATAGTTGGATTGATTGAGAATAATTCTGGAGATGAAAATGCACCAGCAACCATAAAAAATATTAATAATAAGAACACAACGTTGACCAAAGGCAATAGATTCTCAAGTTCCTTTTTCTCTGGTTGTTCTTGAATTTTCATTTCTATAAATTCTGCTTTGCAGGTTTAGCTACTGATATATTATCACTTGCAAAATTTTTCAATGAATTTAAGACATCTACCATCGTTTGTACATTGGCGCCCTCTTCTGGCTGTATGACGATAGAATGATTGGCATCATTACCAATCTGTTTTCTCATTTTTAATATGATCGAATCAAGTAAGAGTATCTCGTCATTAAGCTGGTACTCACCATTTGAGGATATTTTGATAATACTTAATTCATTTTGGTCAGCAGAAAAATCTTCAATTTTACCAACTGATAACTCAATGTAATGCCAGCGGATAAAATTTGATGCTAACATGAAGAATATAAGAAGAATAAACACTACATCTATAAGTGGAGTTAAATTTACTAAAGATTTTTTCCGTGGCAGAGATAGTTGCATTTCTTTAGTTAAGGCTAACCTTATGAGTAAATACTTGAGTCATTGCATCTTCCATAGCAATTTTAAAATTCTCAATTCTATGTTCTAACCAATTTAGTGCAATGATAGCTGGAATAGCAACGGCTAAGCCAGCTGCTGTGGTTAGTAACGCCTCCCAAATACCACCAGATAATACTGCCGGATCAACTGCGGTTCCTGCTAATTCCAGACGATGGAATGCTTCTATCATTCCTAATACCGTTCCGAACAATCCCAACAATGGGCTTAGCGCTGCAATTACCTCTATTACTCTTAGGTAAGACCTCACATCAGCAAGTTTTAAAGTGGCAACACGTATAACCTCTTCTCGCGCTATGTTGTAATCAATATTTTGTTGTAGACATGCATGGGTAGCTGCTTCGAGCACTTGTGCAATAGGATTTTTTGAATGATGAAGTATTTCATACATCGCTTCAGTATTATTGTTTTTCCAAGCATTAATTGCTGAATCGATGAATGCACGATTTTCTAGTTGCAGTGCAAAAAATTGCCAGCTCTTAAGGAGCAGAATTGAAAGTCCAATTACAGACATTCCAATTAATACTATTACGACAGGTCCCCCTGCTTCAACTAATGTATTGATGCGGGAGACACTTACTTCTATATTTGATGCGTGCATGTGAGTGGTGTCGATTAAGTAGCTTATTTAATAATAATCAGATCATTAGATAGTTATAACTCACACGTTAGGCGTTGCTCAGCATGTGAATAGTCCAGTATACCTGATTTCAAATTTTGGATGAAATGGACTAATTGTCGCACCCAAAGCCGAAGTGCTCGGAAATCCTTGACAATAGCTAAGGAAACAATTGATTGAATAAAGCTAAATCCAAGATCTATAGTAGGATGAAGACGCCTGAAGTAAACTTAAATTTGGCTCTTCCTCCAGTTGTTTTTAATGCAACCAGAATTAGTTGGTTTTATTACAAGGGTGTGGACTAGTCTTTAAATTGTACTAATTTCTACTAATAAATTGCTGTTTTATGGAAAAATATTGTCAATTCTGTCCGGTAGCTAAAGCTGCTGAAATTCTATGTGAAAAATGGGTCATATTAGTCCTCAGAGAACTGATGATGGGAAGCACTCGTTTTGGACAACTACGCTGCGGACTTCCAAGGATCTCACCTAGTATACTTTCACGCCGCCTGAAATCTCTTGAAGAACAAGGGATTATTCTTCGTTCTAAAAAGCTTAAAGCGAATAATTATGAATATTTTTTGACTCAATCTGGAGAGGAATTACGCCCAATTGTATTAGGTTTCGGGGCATGGGGGCATAAATGGGCAAAGAATAAAATTACAACTGAAGATCTTGATGCAGGTTTTTTATTGTGGGATATGCGTCGTCGTTTAAATATCGACTACTTTAATAATCAACGAGCAGTCATCAATATTGAGTTTTACGATCAAGATAATCGTGATCGCTATTGGTGGATAGTAATTGATAACAATGAAATTGACTTATGTTTTGAGGATACTGGTCATGAACCCGATATAGTGATTATTACCACACTCAAAACTATGACCAATATATGGCTAGGTTACGAGAAGTTAACAACTATGATTCGAAATGGCAAAATGAAAATTCTCGGTTCTAAAACACATGTAAAAAATATATCAGAATGGATTGGCCGAAGCACATTTGCTGATAATTAGCACTACTACTAACACTAAAGAATTAAATAAGTGGTGGAGCTAAGCGGGATCGAACCGCTGACCTCCTGCGTGCCACGCAGGCGCTCTCCCAGCTGAGCTATAGCCCCGATATTAAGTAATGTTTGGTAGATGCAATTATGCCTAGCTTATCAACTTCCCTCAACTTGTTTAGAGATAAATGTAATTGCATTTTCAATTCTTACCAACACCCTTTCTTTGCCAATTAATTCAAGGGTTATATCTATCGAAGGAGAGTTTGCACTACCGCATACAGCCACACGAATCGGTGGAGCTATCTTACCTAATTTTAACTGACTCTCTTCAGAATAGTCTGTAATACATTGATGGATATTTTCAGCTCGCCAATCTTGTACAGCAGAAAATTTACATTTAATTGATTGTAAAATTGGCAAGTTTGCAGGTTTAAAGTGTTTCTTTGCAGATTTTTCATCATAACTATCAAAATCAGTAAAAAAATATTCACTATTATCTGTCAGTTCAGTTAAGGTCTTTACTCTTTCTTTTTGTAGATCAATCACCTTGTCTAATTGATTAAAGGAACTTAGTTTAACGTTTTTCTTTGCGTATGCTAACTCTACCCATGACACAAGTTTCTCATTAGGTGTTAGTTTAATATATTGTTGATTCAGCCATTGAAGTTTATCAATATCGAATGCAGCAGCAGACTTGTTTATATTTTCTAATGAAAATAGTGCGATCATTTCCTGTTTTGAGAAAATTTCTTGGTCACCATGTGCCCAGCCAAGCCGAACTAAATAATTTAATATTGCTTCAGGTAAATACCCTTCATCTTCATAAGCTGAAATACTTACTGCACCATGACGTTTTGACATCCGCTTACCATCATTTCCTAAAATCATGGGGACGTGAGCATAGCTTGGCAATGTTCCACCTAGAGCATTAATCATATTAATTTGTCTAGGTGTGTTATTAACATGATCATCACCACGAATAACATGTGTGATATTCATATCTAGGTCATCGACTACAACCGTTAAGTTATATGTTGGTGTACCATCAGAGCGAGCAATAATTAAGTCATCTAACTCAGAATTATTAATTACAACATCGCCCAATACTTGATCTTGAATAATGACTTCACCATCTAGTGGATTTTTAAATCGAACTACTGGGTTAACATCCTTGGGGATGGGGCCAGTATAGTCACGATAACGGCCATCATACTTTGGTTTTTGTCTATTTTTTTGTTGTTCTAAACGTAAAGCATCTAATTCATCTTTAGTGCAGTAACAACGATAGGCTTTATTTTCATTTAAAAGCTTTTCAATGACTTCTTGGTATCGATCAAAACGCCGAGTTTGATAAAAAGGTCCTTCATCAAATTCAAGCCCTAGCCATTCCATACCGCGCAAAATTGCATCCACTGATTCTTGAGTAGAACGTTCTCTATCTGTATCTTCGATACGAAGAACAAATTTTCCTTGATTATGTTTTGCATATAACCAAGAGAAAAGCGCTGTTCGCACGCCACCAATATGTAAATATCCAGTGGGACTTGGGGCAAATCTAGTTTTTACTTCCATGTAGAGACCTGCAAATAGATGAGTAAATTAGAAGTTGCAGATAATAACCCAGACAAGGGTAAGAGATGAATCTGTTTTCGCTATTTAGCGACTAATATACTGAAGAAGATTATCTTCATCTTCTTCGGGAACACGGCCCAAGCTAATATTTCCCAAGCCCCAAAGCGCTACTTCTTCTCGACGCACATAAACGTTTCTGCCTTCTTCGGTGCGAATATAGGTGCCATTTGTGCTGGAATCTTTGAATATGAATTTGCCTTTTTTATATTCAATTGAAGCATGATTACGTGAAATCAGTTTACCTTCAATAGTCATAGAACATGAGGCATCACGACCTAAAGTAAATATCGGCATATCTTCTAGTAGTGAGACTTCTTGGTCACGATAAATCAGCTGTAAACGAGTGACTTTATCATCATCATTTTGACCTACCGCAGATAACATCTGCGTGTAGTCTTCATCCTCCCATTGCAATTCATAAATTGTCGTTTCTTCTTGTCGTCCTTTTAATCTAGAGCTTTCAATACGTCTTGCGCGATGAAGTACTTCTGCTGGGAGTTTTTGTATGACTGCTTCAGTAGTAATGATTTGTCGTGAACGAGCAATTTCACGCATAGCTGCTGCAACATTGACTGTGTCTCCGTAGATATCATTCTGATCAATGATAGCAGTACCATAATGTAAGCCTATACGTATTTTAATCTGTATACCATTTGGGTCTTTTAACTGTTCTAAAAGGTCATTCAACGCAAAAGCAGTGGTGATTGCGTAATCAACTTGCTGAAAATAGCATAATATTTCGTCACCAATAAATTTAACTACACTGCCTTTATTACGTTTAATAGTTTCCGACATGCGGATAAGTGAACGCGCAATACTATCTTGAGCTAGAGTATCGCCAAACTCATGATAAAGTTTAGTACTGCCAGCTATATCGACAAACATGACAGCACAATCAGTATGCTTTTCCATACGAAAATTTAATACTTTCTTTTTAATCTCATCATATTTCCATCGTTTATAATTTTAAATCGATTTAAATATGACATCCCCAACAATGGCATCGAAGGCTCAGAGCCTTCTATAACCAACCCCTCTACAGCTTTAATTGTGACCCCTGAGATAGTGACTTTTTTAATAGTGACTGTCACGGCTTTCTCAATTCCTGAGGCAGTAGACACCCAGGTAGGCTTCCCATTTAACTTGTAATTTATACCGAGGCGTTTTGCTTCTTCTGAACTCATCGCAATACTCGAGGCACCAGTATCTACTAAGAAATTGACTGGATACCCATTCATAGAGCCAGTGGTACGAAACATTGTATCAGCGCCTTGGTAGACGATAATATCTGCATCTTTTTTATTGTTAGCAGCATCGGTATTTCGAACTACATTACCGAGTAAGTACTTACGTTGTATACCTTCAATTTCAAGCACGGCACCATGTGCATCAGCTGATATTAACTTTACACCATGTTTTGTCATGTTTCCTACTGACAGCAACACTTCATCATTGTCGATATGAAGCATGGCTTTATTTTCAAATAAAGCGATTACTTCTATGTGTTGAATTGGCTGAGCCCGTGTGACCGTACTAATTAAAGATAATACTATAACAAATACCAGGGAATAATGGAAAATATTACCTGAATTTAGTGAGTTATGAGCTTTTCTTAAGGTATTGTGTGAATGATCCTTTATCATTTGCGGCTTCAAATGCTATTTGTGGTTGAATCATCTCCTCCTTAACTAAATTATGCAATGCACTATCCATACTTTGCATGCCGTGTGCAGCACCACTTTGGATAATATTTTGTAATTGCTCCGACTTCCCTTCACGTAAAATATTTGACGAAGCTGATGTATTGATTAAAATTTCAACAGCTGCAACACGACCTTTTCCATCAGACTTTTTCAATAACTGCTGAGAAACAATGGCTCTAAGTGATGTGGATAACATGGTTCTAATTTGTGGCTGCTTATTAACTGGAAAAGTATTGATAACTCGATCTACAGTCGCTGCAGCGCTATTAGTATGAAGTGTAGCCAACACTAAGATACCTGTCTCTGCAGCAGTAACCGCTAGACTCATGGTTTCTAAATCACGTAATTCGCCGACCAGAATAACATCAGGATCTTCACGCAATGCTGAATGCAAAGCTTGGGAAAACGTTTTAGTGTGATGATTTACTTCACGTTGGCTGACTAAACAGTCTTTACGTTGATGCTCGAATTCAATAGGGTCCTCAATAGTCAATATATGACCTTTCTGATTAGTATTAATAACATCAACCATCGAGGCTAAGGTAGTCGACTTACCGGAACCAGTTTTACCTGTGACTAAAATTAATCCTGACTTTTGTTTACATATAGATTCAATAATTGGAGGCATATTTAATTTATCGAGTGGGATTACATCAGAAGGAATAGCTCGAAAAACACCTCCAACTCCATTTAAATGCCTAAAAATATTGACGCGAAAGCGCCCTACTCCATCAACTTCGTGGGCAAAATCCACTTGCTCATCATCCTCTAGTACTTCTTTATTACGCATGCTCATAATGTCTTTGAACGATTCAAGAGCATCTTTAGCGCTAAGTGGTTCCTCCGTGACACATATAAGATCTCCATTTACACGCATACGTACTGGATCTCCAGACAATACGTGAAGGTCAGACCCATTATCATCTACAAGTTTTTTTAATAATTCATTTAGGTTATACATTGTGTTAAAAACTATTGAGAAGTGATTAAGCTAGTATCAGTGACATACTTTTGGAAAATCTTTTTGTCATTGGCATAAAGATACGCATGATCAGGATCTACTTCTTTTGCTTGTACTGCATCTAACAATGCTTGATCTTTTAATTGCATGCCAATATTACTACCGGTTTGAATCTGATTTGGTATTTGGAATGTTTTATCTGAAATTATTAAATTAGATATAGCGTTGTTCATTATCATCACTTCAACAATAGCTTTTCTTGATTTTCCATCTCCCGAGCGCACCAAGTCTTGTGTAACAACAGCATGCAAGTGCTGGGATAAGAAAATTTTTCCTTGTTCGCGTTGGTCAGCGGGTAGCGCATCCATAATTCTATCAATTGTTTTAGTCGCAGAAGTTGTATGAAGTGTTCCAAATACTAAGTGTCCGGTTTCTGCAGCTAACATTGCCATACTAATAGTTTCAGAGTCACGCATCTCACCTACAAGCACAATGTCTGGATCTTCGCGTAAAGCAGCTCTTAATCCATCAGAGAAACTATTTAGATGGGTGCCGACTTCTCTTTGTATTACTTGTGATTTGCGTGACGGATGAATAAATTCAATTGGATCTTCAAGTGTAATTATATTTTCTTGACGAGTAGAATTAATGTGATGAATCAGTGATGCTAGTGTGGTTGATTTGCCTGTTCCGGTTGCACCAGTGACCAAGACCATGCCTTGTCGAAATTCAGCAAATGATTTAATCACTCGCGGCAAGTTCAATGAATCAAAGGTAGGTATTTCGGTTGGAATATGTCTAAGAACAGCGCCTATGCCTGATAGCTTGCGAAATAGATTCACTCGAAATCTACCTACTCCTTCAGACATATAAGAAAAATCGAGGTCTAATCCACTTTTAAATCTCTGAATTTGATTCTTAGTTAGTATTTCAAATAAATAAGTTTCTAATTCAGTATCACCCAGATCGCGAAACTTAATTGGTAGTAAATCACCATGCATTCTAAACATAGGTGGCACGCCTACAGCGAAATGTATGTCAGATACACCCTGTTCTCGACCTAGTTTTAAAAAAGCATCAATACGCGCCATAACTAATAATCTTCACTTGTAAGATTTACTGGGTAAATTGTTTTAGTCTCTCTGATAATTCTGTCATAGATTGTATACGTTCTTCAGGTTTAACCTTCATACAATCCATAACAAGATTGCTCAGTTCTATCGGGACTTGATCATTTTTTTCGATAGGCGGTTTGGCTTCTCCTTGTACATGCTGATACATAATCGACATACTATCTTTACCGCTATATGGTGCTCTCCCTGTTAACATCTCATACATCATTGTACCCAAGCTATAGATATCAGTTTTTTCATCTATCTCTTTGCCTAATACTTGTTCAGGTGACATGTAAGTTGGTGTCCCAACTAGTAACCCAGTTTTGGTCAACTTAGTATCAGAGCTCTGACTAGCTGCAGCAATACCAAAATCTACGATTTTGAGGATGTCATCTTCATTGATCATGACATTATTGGGTTTTAAGTCACGATGGATAACATTTGCACTATGTGCACTCTCCATGCCATTACAGATATCACTTGTGATCTTGATTGCACGTTCATTGGTCAATGGCTTACGCTCTTTCAATTCAGCACTCAATGTGTGACTTTCAAAGTACTCCATTGAAATGGCATGAGATTCTCCGAATGTAATCAAGTCATATATTCGTATAACATTTTGATGAGTAACTTTACGAGCAAAACGCAATTCATAGATGAAACGTTTAATAACACTCTCGTCGGATACAAACTGTGCATTTAAGAACTTAAGAATGACATCCTCATTAATCATCAAGTCTTCCATGAGGAAAACTGCACCAAATGCCCCTTTGCCTACCTGACGAATGAATTTGTAACGACCAGCAAGAATATCATCGGGTTGTAATTTAGTTGGATCAACAGATTTTGATTGTAATTCTGCTTTGCCTCGAATAATTGTTCCAGGCATTGTTTTTTCTGAATCTGATCTATCGCTAGCGCGAGATAAGGTTGCTCTTATATCAGTGCGTTGCTTATTCTGGTTATCTAAAATTCTGTCGATTGAACAACCACCCAATTCTCTTAACTCTTCATCACGATTTTCTAATGCATGACTTATAGATGATACGATTTCATCTACACTCATATCATCTGCAAGACGTTCTAAACAGGCTAATGTTTCCTTAACAATATTTTCTTGCTTAGCCCATAATTGCTTAATTACATAAGGGACAGAAGATTTTGCCTCTAATTTACCTAATGCTTGTAGCAAAATAATTGCCATTGACTCGATATTTTTATCATTTTCATTACTTTCATTTTTCTGCAACAATTTAATCAGCATTGGAACAGCTTGACGATTACCGAGATTAGCTAATCCATCAACCGCGCGTTCACGCACCCACCAGTCAGAATCATTTAGCGCATCAACCAAAGCATCGTATGTACTTTCATCTTCTGTGGCATTGATTATCTCAATGGCAGCTCTACGCACAAATTCATCTTTGTCTTTCAGAAGTATCATTACTGCTTTAACGACTTTGGGACCACCAATTTTCCCGAGTGCATCAGCAGCTCTTGACCTCACCCACCAATCTTCATCTTTAAGAATACGGAATAAGTCTTTGACAGAGGTTGGGCTAGCTATTTCATTAAGCACTTCAACAGCTGCACGCCTTGTATATTCTGACTCACTTTTGAGGTGTTCAACTAAATGAGCGACAGTTTCAGGGTGTTGAATAGTAACTATTGTTTCAACTGCCTTATTTTGGACTGCATAGTCAGTATCATCGATAAGTTTTGTCAAACGATCAATGCTTATCTCACCCTTCATATGGGATAAACCATCTAATGCTGCGAGCCTAACGCTCTTATTATCGTCTTCTAATAGTTTCTCTAGTGCTTGATGGACTTGAGGACGATCAAACTTGCGAAGAATTTTGGCAAAGTTACTTCGTATAAAGGCCTCTTTGGTATCGATTCTATTTATAATTTCAGTAACAACTGTGTCTGTTGCAACATTATCAATGATCTTAAACAAAGCAACTTGCTCACTATGATCAACATTAAATACAAATTTAATTAAATTAACTGCTTTTAATTTTTCTTTATGCGCAGTTAAAATATTCATGATTGCAGTTTTAGAAAGATTAGGGTCTGCTAGCTTAGATACTAGAGGATTGGGATCAATATTCTCAGCATTGCTTAATGCCTCTGAAACTCCTTGTCGAATTATTTCTACATCATTGCCCAATAAAGGAATGTAATAGTCAAGTGTTGATGGATTAGCTAAATCAGTTAACACTTCAATAATATGACTATTCGCTAATTTATTTGTTGACTGTAATGCCTCAGCAAGTCTTGGGATAGAAGATTTAGGACTTTTTTTAAGCTTAGCTATCGCTTTTTGTGCGTTTGGCTCGGCCAAAGAACTACATTGCGATATCTGCGCAATCGATCCATCCGAGAGTAAGCCACTTAATAAACCCATGTGTTCAATAAATTTATAATTTTTGTTCCAGAAATATAAACATCTTTGTCGTTAAAAGTTCACTAAAATTCATGAAAAAACATAACGTTAAGGCATATCTTATAGCAAAGAGTTGACTTTGAATATTAGTTTACTAGCCAGACAATCAGCTCAAGCGACAATAAGGCATATATTCCCGCCATTAGGTCATCTAATACGATGCCTATACCACCTGTGACGCGCTTATCCAGATAATTAATTGGCCATGGTTTAACAATATCAAAGAGCCGAAATAGAACAAATCCAGCAGCAACCCATTCCCAGCCTTCAGGTGCTAGTATCATTGTGACAAGAAAACCACATATTTCATCTATGACTATGCCGCCATGGTCGTGAATGCCCAATAATTGTGCAGATTTACCTGCGATATAAATACTTAATAAAGTTAATATAACTAGGACAATGACATAATTTGCAATGCTTAGTGGTTGTAATAAAAAGTAAATAGGAATGGCGATTAAGGTGCCAAAGGTACCTGGTGCTTTGGGCGCTAATCCACTACCAAATCCAAAAGCAATAAAATGAACAGGATTGCAGAGTATCGTTTTCCAGCTTGGAGTATGGCTCATTATTTACGGTGCGAAGTGGTCATAGCCAGTATATTTTGGATAAGGAATTACCTTACTACCATGATATAACTCAATTATCGTATTGTTTGTCATTTCGCCAATACAACTTATCAAACAGTTATGTTTTTTTGATAAATTATTTATCTCTTCAGCAAACTCCGCAGGTGCGGAAAATAATAATTCGTAATCTTCTCCACCAATTATTGCTTTTGAAAAATCAATGTCATCGTTAATCGGTATATCATCTACATATAATATTGCACCTGTATGACTGGCTGAACACATTAGTTCCAATTCATGTAACAAACCATCTGATATGTCAATTGCTGCATTAGCAATTTCACGTAGTTCAAGAGCTAGATCTATTCGAGATTCAGGCATATATAATGCCGAGAATTGTGTATCAGATAATTTTCTATGGTTAAAATCATTTTCTTGCAGAAACTCTAAAGCATTAAAAGCATTGCCAATGACACCTGTGACATAAATTTTATCACCGCCATGTGCCCCGCTTCTTAGCATCGCTTTGCCTATAGGCACTTCTGCAATTAACTGAATAGAGGCATTTAAGCAACTACCTTTTGTGGTATCACCACCAATTAGCATGACATTATGTGCTTCAGCACACTCATGTAGTCCGTTAGAAAATTGTTCCAACCAAGACTCATTTAGTTTATCCAGAGTTATGTTTAAGGTAGCCCAACGTGGAGTCGCACCCATCGCCGCTGCATCACTTAAATTAGATGCCATTAATTTATAACCAACAGCAAAAGCAGGCGCTTGCTTAGAGAAATGATTTCCTTCTGACATCGTATCTGTTGTGATGACTAGTTCGCAGTCACTATTAGTCGATACAATTGCTGCATCATCTCCTATTCCTTCGATGATTGATTCATCATCGAGTTTTCTTGAGAAATATTTCTGTATGAGATGCTTTTCGTTCAACTTTGTTGCAGCATTAACTTACGATCAAATTTCTTCATTAGCTTATCTAGAACTACGTTAACTAATTTAAACCCTTCATCAGATCCAAATTTCTTACATAATCTTATTGCTTCAGATGTGATAACTTTTTCAGGTATTTGGATGCAATTAATTAATTCATAAGTAGCAATACGCAATGCAGCTAGTTCTATTGGATCAATATTTTCCACATTGTATTCTGAGGCATTATTAATATTTTCATCAATAATATCAGCTTGCTTGATGCTTCCAATAACTAATTCTGAGAAATATTCATGATCAGATTTCGGCCAATATTCATCTTCTTGGTACTGATTCACTAATACATCAGGTTTTTCATCAGTTAGATGCCATTGATACATAGCTTGCAAAGCTAGTCTTCTTGAACACTGCCGCTTATGAAATAAAGCTCTGTCACCTGTTTGATTCAAGATTGTTCTCGAATACTATTAATAACATTACACATCTCTAATGCGCATAATGCACAGTCAACACCTTTATTTTCGCCACTTGCTTGTGAACGTAGTTGTGCTTGCTCAAGCGTATTAGTAGTGAGTACACCAAAGATAACAGGAATTCCGGTACTTAAACTTACATCCATCACACCTCGCGCGCATTCACCAGCTACAAAGTCAAAATGTGGTGTATCACCTTGAATGACACAGCCCAGTGTAATTATGGCATTATATTCTTGTTCTGAATCGACTAAATGCATCGCTGCCAATGGTATTTCAAATGCGCCTGGCACATAAACAACTTTGATATTACTTTTTCTAATACCATGCTTTACTAAAGTGTCAGTAGCACCTTCTAATAAATTATTAACTATATTGCTATTAAATCTTGCTGCAACAATAGCAATTTGAGCATTACCCGGAGAAAGATCCCCTACTTCATTTATTTGTGACTTCATTAATAATTATTTTCCATCAATATATTCCACAATTTCCAACTCGAATCCACCTAGACCATGAAATACTTGCGGTGCACTTAATAGGCGCATTTTTTTTACACCCAAATCGTGAAGTATCTGACCACCTACACCTAAAGTCCAACGATTCATAGGAGGACTTGGTGAATCATCTATGAATTTTTCTTTATTAAGCAAATCCATACGGTGAGAATTATTTTCATTTAAATTATGTTTGCTGTAGTAATCCATATTTTTAAGTTGACTACGTAAAGAATCACTATCATTTGCTATACGCAATACCACCACAATACCCGTACCTTCGTTAGCAATTCTATTCATAGCATCACGTATTGGCCAACCACAACCTAAACCATTACCAAATAAAGTATCGCATAAGGTATTTTCAATATGCACCCGCGTTAATATTGCTTCATCAGGATTAATCTCGCCTTTTACTAATGCAAAATGGACTTCTTTATTAATTGAATCTGCGTAGGTTAGTAATTGAAACAAGCCACATTCAGTTGAAAAAGTTTGCTCTGATTGACGAAAAACTGTTCGTTCGTTGACAACTCTATAACGTATTAAATCCTCAATTGTGCCAATTTTCAGATTATGTTCTTTTGCAAAATCTTCTAACTGTGGTCGTCGTGCCATACTCCCATCTTCATCCATAATTTCAACGATCACTGAAGCAGGTTCTAACTGAGCAAGTCTAGCGTAATCACACCCAGCTTCAGTATGACCTGCACGAGTTAGCACTCCGCCTGCTTGTGCCATTAGAGGAAAAATATGACCTGGTTGAGTAATGCTGTTGCTATCAGCATTAGGTGCTACCGCAGTACGTATTGTATGTGCTCGATCATATGCTGAAATGCCAGTGGTAACACCTTCTCTGGCTTCAATAGAAATTGTAAAATTAGTTGTATGATCTGTTTCAGTAACATCAACCATTAAAGGAAGATTTAATTGCTTGCAGCGTTCTTTAGTAAGTGTGAGACAAATTAATCCACGTCCATATTTGGCCATGAAGTTAATATCTTCTGGCCTTACCATAGAGGCAGCCATCAATAAATCACCTTCGTTTTCACGTTCTTCATCATCGACGATAACAACCATTTTACCGGCAGCAATATCTTCAATAATTTCTTCAGTTGAATTAAATTTCATATGTCAAGAATTAAATATAGGTGTTCAATCGCTCAATATAACGAGCGATAAGATCAATCTCTAAATTGACCACTGTATTTTTCTGGTAGTCAATTATAACGGTATTCTCTAGTGTGTGCGGGATAATATTGACGGTGAAATCATCACCATCTACACAATTAATAGTAAGACTAACCCCATCTATGCAGATCGAACCTTTTTTAGCAATATACTTTGCAATTTCTTTAGGTGCAGTCACTCTAATGCATGTTGAATTACTTTCTTTCTCAATATGTTTTACTAACCCTATGCCATCCACATGCCCTGTAACAAGATGTCCACCCAAGTGATCAGTTAGAGTCAGTGCTAGCTCCATATTAACTTTACTATTTTTTTCTAACTGCTTAAATGAAGTGCATCGAATTGTTTCAATAGAAACATCAGTTGCAAATAAACTACTGTCTAGTGATGTAACAGTTAGACAAACGCCGTTTACACAAATACTATCGCCAACATTCACCTTATCAAGAAAGCTATCCGGCGCATTAATTGACAAGATATATGAACCATCATTAACCTTTATATCTGCTACATAGCCAGTTGCCTGAATAATCCCTGTAAACATAATGCTAGCCTTTCAACTCAATACAATATTTAGTTAAAGGTAATGCTGTGCTCGTATGAAACTCAGCACTAGCCTCAATTGCACAAGTTGCGATTTTCTCAGCGTCTTGCTCAATTTTATACATTGCATAAAGCGCTCCTAAAGCAACTTCTGCACCGGCACCAATAGCCCAAAAATTCTTATACTGAAAAACTTCACGTAACGCATATACACCAAAGATGCCTTTTTTATTAACAATTAATGCATCAATTCTAGATGACTCATAGGCATCATCATCGTCATCTTTTGGATTTAAAAAATATTTTTCTTTCAAGATCGGATGAAGATCTAGAAATGTTTTATATATATCAATCGATGATTGCATATTTATTAAAGCACTCTCTTTTTCAAAAATATGCTTAATAACTAAATGATGCGCCGCACTACCTACAATCCCAACATAGCTATCCTCATGGTGTAATATTTTTTCGCTAGTTAAGTCATATTCATTGCTTTGACGTACATCACCAAAAGTTGTAAGAGTATCAGCAGCAATACAGATTTTTCCGTTTTTTTCTACAGCGACAATTGTTGACATATTATTTTTTCAATAATTTATTAGTGAGGTAATACGTAAATCATCCCCAATTTTTCTAATATCAGAATATTCTAGAGATATGCAGTTATCCATTTTTTTAATTTCATCAATATCTAACATTCCTTTAGAAGTGTTACCCATTAGTTTTGGAGAAACATAATGTACCAATTCGTCTACCAATTTTGAATTAATTAATTCACCAGATAATATTGGACCAGCTTCTATCATTACACTATTAATTTCATAAGCCGATAGCTTTTCCAGTAACATTTTTAAATTGAATTTTCCATTCTTATAAGGTAGATGAATTATTTCACAACCTTCAATCATACTAAATTTACTATTATCTAAGTGTTCTTTAGTGAATAGCAGTGTCTTTCCTTTTTGCTGCAATAATTTCGCATTTAGTGATATTTTTAAATCAGGATCAATAACAATTCGATATGGTTGAATCACATCACCATCAATATTTAATTCATCGCTACTAAGACGCACATTGAGTGAAGGGTCATCGGCAATTACAGTGCCAATTCCTGTTAAAATCGCATCATATTTTGCACGTAATTTTTGCACATCATAGCGAGCGTGTTCTGATGTGATCCATTTGGATTGACCATTATTTAAAGAGGTACGGCCATCGATACTAGTTGCCATTTTAAGCATTACCCAAGGCAACCCTCGAGACATTCGTTTTATGAATCCACGATTTATCACCTCAGCCTGATAACTCAGTAAATTTTCAGTAACATGAATTCCATGATGTTGTAAGTGCTGAACACCCTTGCCTGCAACTAGTGGATTGGGATCTTGTATAGCTATCACCACTCTCGCTATCTCAGCATCGATTAATGCTTGTGTACATGGACCGGTTTTACCTTGATGACAACATGGTTCAAGCGTCACGTAAGCAGTGCCACCAGTAGCTTTATCACCTGCTTGTTTTAGGGCATGTATTTCCGCGTGAGGTTGACCTGCTCTAGAGTGATAACCAGTACCAACAACATGACCATATTTATCAGAAATAACACAACCAACATTAGGATTTGGTCGGGTTGTATATAAACCACGTTTAGCAAGACGTAGTGCAAGCGACATGCACTCGACATCGCGATGATTGCTCATGCCGATAACTAACTATCAGAAATTAAAGATAGCTGACTTTTTCGCATTTCCGGCGAAAGATCATTTTCGACGTGTTCAATAATTTCTCGGAATTCTTGAACATCAGTAAATGAGCGATATACCGAAGCGAAGCGAACGTAGGCAACTTGGTCAACATTTCTTAGTTCATGCATCACCCACTCACCTAGTTGATTAGCAGGGATTTCTCTATCGCCATAAGCAAGACAGAGTCGACGTATATGATCGATAATTTTTTCTACTTGATCAGTAGAGACAGGTCTTTTCTCAATGGCGTGAATGATGCCAGAACGAAGCTTGTCTGTAGTAAATGCTTCTCGGCGACCATCACGCTTTACTATTCTTGGCAAATCTAATTCCGCCGTCTCAAAGGTAGTGTAGCGTTCTTTGCATTTTGCACACTCTCTGCGACGACGGACTTGACTACCGTCTCCCGCTAAGCGGGAATCTATTACTCTAGTATCGTTAGCACCACAAAATGGACAGCGCATTGTCTTTCTCTAAAATAATAGTATTAGACATAGATCTAAGAACCGTAAACTGGGAATCGGTTACACAGCTCAAGTACTTGCTGTCTAACACGGTTACCTACTTCCTCGTTCTCAAGATCATCCATCACATCACACATCCAATTTACCAACTCAGTACATTCTGCTTCTTTGAAACCGCGTGTAGTAATGGCTGGAGAACCAACACGAATCCCACTAGTTACAAATGGTGATTGAGGGTCGTTAGGCACAGTGTTTTTGTTTACTGTGATGTTAGCGTTACCTAAAGCGGCGTCTGCTGCTTTGCCAGTAATGCCTTTCTTAATTAGATCAACCAACATTAAGTGATCATCTGTTCCACCAGAGACGATATCATATCCGCGACTTTGGAATTGTGATGCCATGGCTTGTGCATTTTTAACTACTTGTTGTTGGTATGCTTTAAACTCAGGTTCTAACGCTTCTTTGAAAGCAACAGCTTTTGCTGCAATCACATGCATTAATGGGCCGCCTTGCATTCCTGGAAATACTGCAGAGTTTAATTTCTTAGTAATCTCATCGTTAGCGCGAGCAATAATAATTCCGCCACGTGGTCCACGTAATGTCTTGTGGGTTGTTGATGTTACGACATCAGCAATTGGCACAGGATTAGGATATAAGCCAGTAGCCACTAAGCCAGAAACGTGAGCCATATCAACCAAGAAGTACGCGCCGACACTATCCGCAATATCACGAAAACGTTGCCAATCCATGACACGTGAATATGCTGAGAAACCTGCAATTATCATTTTTGGTTTATGTTCTTTAGCTAATTTTTCAACTTCATCATAATCCACTTCACCAGTATCAGGGTTCAAGCCATATTGAACTGCGTTGAATTGCTTTCCTGAGAAGTTAACGTGTGATCCATGGGTTAAGTGACCACCATGCGCTAAAGACATGCCTAAGACAGTGTCATTAGGCTCTAAGAGTGCCAAAAATACAGCTGCATTTGCTTGTGAACCAGAATGGGGCTGTACGTTTGCGTAGTCTGCATTGTAAAGCTTCTTAAGGCGATCAATTGCTAACTGTTCAACAGTATCAACGTGCTCACATCCACCGTAGTAACGCTTGGCAGGATAACCTTCTGCATATTTATTTGTTAACACAGTTCCCTGTGCTTCCATTACTCTTGGGCTTGCGTAGTTTTCCGAGGCAATTAACTCAATATGCTCTTCCTGACGCTGCATTTCACTTTTGATTGCATCTGATAATTCCGTGTCGAAACTACTGATTCCCATATCGGCTGAAAACATGTAAATACTCCTGTCTTAAATATAGTCAAAATCCATAATCGGGCGATTATACCCCAAAATATTGTGGATGAACTAACCCTACTGGCCTATATAGCTGACTTAAATGTGAGGGTTCTTACTGAATATTGCTTTGCTAGACGGCGCCTGCAAATTTTGGAATCATAACCGGCCTCTGAGGCGGTGAAAGCCGTTCAAAAATCGACCTAACAATAGAGTAATTTATGGCCCAATATGTGTTTTCAATGAGTGGCGTTGGTAAAGTTGTCCCGCCAAAAACTGAAATTCTCAAAGACATTTCTCTAAACTTTTTCCCAGGCGCAAAAATTGGCGTACTTGGCTATAACGGTGCGGGAAAGTCGACCCTATTGCGCATTATGGCTGGTGTAGATAAAGAATATATTGGTGAAGCACGACCACAAGCCAATCTAAACATTGGTTATCTTCAGCAAGAACCTGAGTTAGATAAATCCTTAGACGTCCGTGGGAATGTAGAGCTTGGAATCTCACCTCTTAAACAAGCATTAGATGCGTTCAATGAAGTCAGCATGAAGTTTGCTGAGCCTATGTCTGATGATGAGATGACTGCCCTACTTGAAAAACAAGCAGAACTCCAAGATCAGATCGAAGCAGCCGATGGTTGGAATTTAGATCGAAAATTAGAAGTTGCTGCCGATGCTCTTCGCCTTCCTCCATGGGAAGCCACCATCGACAAGCTTTCTGGAGGTGAACGCAGACGTGTTGCTTTATGCCAACTACTTCTTTCTAACCCAGATATGCTCATTCTCGATGAACCAACTAACCACCTAGATGCAGATTCAGTCTCATGGTTAGAACAATTCCTAAAAGAATACCAAGGTACGGTAATTGCTGTTACTCATGACCGTTACTTTTTAGATAATGTTGCTGGTTGGATCCTTGAATTAGACAGAGGCCATGGAATTCCTTGGGAAGGAAATTATTCCAGTTGGTTAGACCAAAAAGAAACGCGTTTAAAACAAGAAGAAAAACAACAGCAAGCACGCATGAAAACTATCTCAGCTGAACTTGAGTGGGTACGCAGTAACCCCAAAGCACGCCAAGCAAAAAGTAAAGCACGCTTGAAACGATTCGAGGAGCTAAATTCACAAGATTATCAAAAACGTGCAGAAACCAATGAGATTTTTATTCCGGTAGGTGACCGATTGGGCGATCAAATTATTGAAGCAAATGGTATTACTAAGCGCTTCGATGACCGGGTGTTATTTGACAATGTTTCCTTCAATATTCCTCGTGGCGCCATCGTTGGTGTGATAGGAGGTAATGGTGTTGGTAAAACTACTTTATTTAAGATGATTGTCGGACAAGAAAAAGCAGACGATGGTAATTTGAAAGTTGGTGAGTCAGTAAAATTATCCTATGTCGATCAATTACGAGATGATTTACAGGGCGATAACACAGTGTGGCAAGAAATATCAGATGGCTTGGATAACATTACAGTCGGCAATTACAGCATGCCTTCTAGGAGTTATGTGGGACGCTTTAACTTCAAAGGTAGCGGCCAACAAAAATTAGTTAAAGAATTATCTGGCGGTGAACGCAACAGATTGCAACTTGCTAAATTACTTCGTAAAGGTGGAAATGTGTTGCTGCTGGATGAACCAACTAATGATCTAGATGTAGAAACTTTACGCGCACTCGAAGAAGGGTTACTAAACTTTCCTGGTAGCGCAATTGTTATTTCTCATGATCGCTGGTTTTTAGATCGTATTGCCACCCATATACTTGCCTTTGAAGATGAAGGAAATGTGTATTGGTTTGAAGGTAACTTTTCAGAATACGAGGAAGACAGAAAGAAAAGACTGGGCGAAGAAGCAAGCCAGCCCAAGCGAGTCAAATATAAAAGACTTGATGCATAGTCGTTTATTTTAAAAATCAAAATATATAAAAGATGCTTGATCTGTTCCTAATGCAATAAATAAATAAGCAAATAAAACAATGCCTCCAGCATAAATAATAGATGGCATTTTAGTTGCCAGTATCATAATACTGTCTCGCCATTGTATAGGTGTGAAGTGCAGTAAGATTGCCGCACAAAATGCTGCCAAAGCTAACCATGAAATTTGAAATGCGGAAATTGAAGAATTTGCCATTGCAGATAAATATTCAATGCTTGAGCTTAGGTCGTCTCCTCTGAATAGTAATCGCGTAAATACAACTATAGTGAAGATTTGTAGCACTCGTATTGCTAACTTTAATCCTCTATAGACTTTTGGAGGCAAACCTTGGTTTTCTCTACGTTGGCGCTGAAAATGTTCAAAGCCAACCAAGCTTCCATGGATGAATCCATAAATAACAAAATTCCACCCTGCTCCATGCCATATTCCAATAGCAATGAATACAATCCAAAGATTTACATAGACGTTTGTCCAAGAACAATTTTTAATTGCTTCGTAAAGATAATCTCTGAAAAAAGACGACATGGTGATATGCCAACGTTGCCAAAAATTTGCAATACTGGTCGCAAGATATGGTCGGTTAAAGTTCACAGGAATCTTATATCCGAGCATCTTTCCAACACCAATAGCAATGTCGGTGTACCCACTTAAATCCATATACACTTGAAAACTGTATGCAAATAACGCAAACAGTAGAAACGATGATGAAAATAAATTAGGGTCAGAAAAAGCAGGATCGACAATTTGTACTGCAAGCACATCGGCAATCATTATTTTCTTGATTAATCCTCTGAGTATAAAACCAAGCCCTTCTAGCATATCTGACTTGGAAGCGCGGCTTGAATTTTCAAGCTGAGGAATAAAATAGGAGGCTCTCATTATTGGTCCAGATAATAACTGCGGAAAAAATGCCATAAATAAGGAGAAATCTTTTAATGAACTCTTATGCTTAAGAGTTCCTTTGTATAAATCTATTGGGTAGGTAATCGCCTGGAAAGTCATAAACGAAATACCTACTGGAAGCAGTATTTCAATGACTGTGCTACGGCCCTCCAATCCTATAATTGATAACAGATCATAAACTGCATCGATGAAAAAATTAAAATATTTGAAATAGAAAAGAATCGAAAGACTAATGCAGACGCTTGCTATTAGAGACAGAATTTTGATATTTTTACTCGGACTCTTCGATATTAAATGGCCTGCAACATAGTTAACTGTCGTTAGTGCCACTAGCAAACCAGCAAACCGCACATCAATAGTCATATAAAAATAGTAGCTGACAATCAATAAAAATGTTTTTTTCAGCTCATTATTACTCTGCAATCCAGTCGCAATCAAAAGCACAATAAAACAAAATATGAAGTATGGGAAAGAAGTAATCGACATATTAGTTGCTCTTTAACCTGTCGCTAACTGCATCAAAAATAATCTTTGCCATTTTCTGTTCACCAGTAAGAGTGAAATGACCAGCATCGACGAAATATTTATTCCCTCCTGGCATGGATCTACTAGCATCGATCAATAAGATATCGTGCTTCTCAGCAACTTTGCGGATCTGCTGATTATAAAGATCTGTAATAGCCAGCAAGCCCTCAAGATCTAAACAATGATAAAAATATAAAGCGCTTACAGCTAATTCATTTTTAAGTTCTGGCTCAACATTGTTAAAAGATCTAGCAACAGTCGCTAAAACAGGTGTAATTCCTTGTTGTTTAATACTAACAACTAATTTCTCTATGTCATTTCTGTAAGCTGAAGGATCGACATCATTTGGATTGAGTGAATTAAACCGGCTATTTTTATGATCTCTTACAAAGAGGGTATTTTTTCGTATCATCTCTTTGGACTGTATCCAATTAGGTAGTTGCAAATAGGGTAATGAATAGACCTTTGAACCTGTTTCATTGTTTGCGTTACATAATGTGGTTATATCGTTAAACCCTGGGTAAACAATTATCATTGTAGGGTTAAGATCGTAGATGATTCCTTCGACTAACTTGAGAGAATCACTTACTGAATGACCTTCTATACCAGCATTGATGACATTCACTGGATTATCAATAATCTCTTTCAGCTGGTTGGATAATAGATAAGGAAAAGTATTCTCATTTGTTTCTGCATAAGCTCCCATTACCGTTGAAGCTCCAACGATAGCAATCCTTGATTCGTTTTCCATTAATGTTGGGGAGATTTCTGGACTTCTTAATCCAACACTGTTAATTGATATACGGACACTTTCATTTTCTGGATTGATTATTTTTAAATTTGGACGATAAGTGCTTACATCGATTTCTTTGTTTTCAATGACAGTACTATTGTCATCGAGTAATGAGAATGCGCTTCTTCCTGTCATTAAGTAACTTCTGACTTGCAAGAAAAGTTCGCCGACGACAAAAAATAACAGAACAAACGTTAATATAAGCCAAGGCTTTGCATTAGATGTAGTAGTTTTTACTTGGCCATAAGAGCCCTGAGATATTTTATCTAAATCTTCTATCGCAATAGCTTCCCAGTTGTCAGGTAGAAACCCAAGCTTTTGCTCAATTACTAATGAGATCTCTATGAAGAATAATGAATCTCCACCAAGATTTAGAAAACAATCTGAAGCTCTAATGTCTTGGTTCCCCATAATCTGACTATAAGCTTCTAAAAGACTTTGAAAATCAGAAGAATCTGCAGCGTCTTTCTCTCCAATCGATATTAACTCTCTATAGTTTACTTTTCCCGAAGAAAGCAAAGGTAGCTCATCTAACTCTAGAATCGTATAAGAACTCGGACTTATCTTATAACGATCTTGCATCAGCTCGCCTATTTTCTCACTACAATTCTTTTGCAATGTTGCAATAACAAGCTGATCATCATTTCCAGTGACTACAGTAGTAAAACCATATTTATTCAAAAAGATTTCCAGCTCATCTAAACTAATTCGTAGGCCATAAATTTTTGAGAACCGACTCTTTCGACCAACAATTTTATATAAGCCGTGTTCATTGACTTCAGCCAAGTCACCCGTCTTAAGTTCATTTAATTGTGAGTCTAATGCTAAATCTTCAATGCTATTGGCATACCCCATCATTACATTGGGGCCCGAGTACACTAGCTCGCCTGACATATTCGGTGAGGTTATTTCTTCTCCATCATTACTACTTAATTTGAATTTTCCCCCAGGAATAGGAATACCGATGCAATCTGAATTGCTATTCAATAATTCTGGCGGAAGATATGCCATTCTAGGAGAAGCTTCTGTCTGGCCATACATGACAAAAAATTTCTTCCCATGATCTTCCGACCATTGACCGTATTCTTTAATTAAGTCTTCGGATAATCTTCCTCCTGCTTGAGCAATATATTGCAAAGAAGGATACGATTTTTCTGTAAAATTTATTCTTTGGAGTAACTCAAATGTGTATGGAACACCAGAAAAGCTCGTGGCTTGCTGTTGATGAAAAAAATCCCAGAAACTCGTTTGCGACACAGAATCATCGGTTAACAATAATGTCGCACCAACTGATAAGTGAGAATTTATTATCGACATGCCATAGGAATAATGAAACGAAAGTGTCGTAATAGCTTTTTGTTGCTCACTCAGCTCCAGGTATTCAACAATTGCATCTGCATTTGATTGAATATTATTTTTGGAAAGCCGTACAAGTTTAGCGCTACCGGTACTCCCCGATGTTGATAACAACACACATAGCTCTGGGTGTAGATTAGTTGTCTCACTGCTGTGTTGATGAACAAATTGCCATTCCCCATTCTTTTTCAAGAATGTAACTTCAGGATTAAATGTGTTTGCTATTCGTGAGTCTTTTGCTGTTGCACCTGACTCTACTAAGATGACCGGATGATTGCCTATAAGTGCTGCAAGATATGCAACTAGTGGTTCGATTTCATTTGCAGTTTCTACTAATATTAGCTTTCTTCGCTCTCCAATCTCTTTACATCGAGCGTCTACCTTATCGGCAAGTTGATGATAATTGAGTGTTTTGCCACTATCTGAAACGACAGCAATATTATTAGCGTAGTCGCGTAATTTGCTTGCAAATAGTTCCATACTTCTAAGGATAGCCTGTTAACAGTGGTAAGTATTATTCTACTACTTATGCAAATTTATCCATTCCTGTCGATACAAGCAGATGATTAAATTCATATTTAGAATCTAGTGAAAACGCCAAATGAATAACATGCTTTTCAGGATGTTTGGGCACCAAAATCTGACTAGGTGGAGTGATTCTTTCATTATGATTTGAAAGAGAAATTTGAGAGTTATTATGGGAGAACAAAAAAGAAAGCCGGGATTTCTCCCGGCTTTCTTTATGCTTAGTACTGGAAAGCTGTTACAGCATAGATTTTGCTTTGTCCATAGCGGTATCTTTAGCTTCTTCTTCCGCATTATCCATCATAGCGTCTTTAGCATGATCCGCAGCGGCATCTTTAGCATCATCCATGGTGTCCTTAGCCATGTCTTCTGCTTTTTCCATGACAGCATCTTTAGCATCGTCAGCCATTTCACCAGCTTTATCCATCACAGCGTCTTTGGCATCACTAGCCATTTCTCCGGCTTTATCTATCGCATCACCCGTTGCATCAGCCGCGTCTTCTGTCATATCACCAGCTTTATCCATCGCATCACTGGCCATATCGCCAGTTTTTTCCATTGCAGAAGATGCTTTATCCATCACTGCTTCGCCTTGCTCTGGAGCCATATGATTCATGTAATAATATACTGCTCCTGCGATAATGATGATAGCAATTATAATTTTTGACATTTAATACCCCTCTAGTATATTTTTTAAGTGTGTATAGTGATTGTGCTATTTATATTATTGTTATTTAACTGTTTATAGCTCTCCAGGCGACATTCTAATCCTTTGCACCAAAAGATAGCAATTTGTTTTATCGATACCTAGTAGATTAAGTGGATTAGTTACTCAATTTTCGCCTCAGCAATGGATGTCCTAGTGATGGTGTATTTATAACCAGCATCAAAGTCACGCTTGAATACACTCCTCTCACCGGTTGACCAAAGTACAGCAAGTTTATGAACGACAGTTTCCTTACCAAGTCCAAAATGAGCGTAAGGAGCATCAAAGGAAAGGAATCCTCCACCAGCTTTGATTTCTCTTAGTTGTTTCATTTCTTGATCACCTGAACCTGCTGCAATAAGTACTTTACAGCCAATGCAATTTGCATTACCTATTTCGTCATTAATTTCAATTGCAATAGAGTTGTTAATCTTTTGATTGTTTTTAAATACTTTCAGACCACCGTGGGTTGTATTTCCAATAATATCTAAATCACCATCGTTATCTATATCAATATAAGTAAATGCAGAACTATGATCAAAATCATCTAGACCATATGACACATGTTTTAGAGAAAACTGTTCTCCCTGATTATTATGGAAAAACATATTTGGAGAATGAGTAGTTGGCCCAACGAACGCTGCATATACCGAACCATTTGTAACATAAATATCTTGCCAACCATCATTGTCTAAATCAGCAAATTTTCCAGCCCAACTCCATGCGCCATACTGTGCATTTTTAGCTTCGGAAGTGTCAGCAAAACCTCCTCTACCCCTATTTTCAAGCAGAATATTCGTAACGGGTATTTGCTTTATAAAACTGCTATTATTTAATTTTACCCGCTCTGGATAATCCTCTATAGCATTACATAGTATTTTATAGATTTTGTAAATATCAGGGACTGACATACACGACTTTCTATCGAATTTCATTTGGTGAACTCGCTGAGTGACTAAACAGTCTCTCACTGTCTCATCACCGTACCGCTCACGCATTTCTTCACATTCTTTAAAATTTTTAGCCAAGTTTATTTTACTCAACATCCAAATTTTGAGACATTCTTTTTGTTCTTCTGTCGTCTGTTTGTTTAAACAAAACTGAGAGTCTTTATAAACAGAAACAGCACGTTCCTCTTTAGGAGTTTCAGTCCACGACCCTCCAGTCATGTAAATATCTAAACTAAGATCATTATTATAGTCTGCACTGTCGATACTCATATTTAATTGTGGAGAACCAGGAATTGCATTCTGCTTTCTTGACAATTGACCAAACATTTCACCTTTTATATTAATATAAAATCGGTCTGGCACCTCAAAGTCATTGCCAACGATGAGATCCATACTTCCATCTTGATTAAAAT
This sequence comes from Gammaproteobacteria bacterium, assembly GCA_033344735.1. Lineage (NCBI taxonomy): Bacteria > Pseudomonadati > Pseudomonadota > Gammaproteobacteria > Gammaproteobacteria bacterium. The sequence goes on along the minus strand of JAWPMW010000001.1, from coordinate 684,485 downwards.
CTGTTAATAGTGAGGTTAAGGTATTACCTTCTATCTCATTCGGCATCTTACTAAGTGGGAAGATATTAAACTTAAGATTATTATTTAGCAGCATTTGATTACTTGCTTTAGGACCTGGGTTTGCAGTTATTTCCCCACCATTCCAATTGCCATTAAAAATATCTAACCAACCATCATTATTAACATCTGCCATAGAAACTGACATAGTCAATAGAGCATCGCCATTTTCTATCTTCCGCACAGGGTGTTCTTGAATCGTATTTGCCAATGGATTTAACGCAATATAATTATCTTCGCCGAATGTTGTAATATAGAAATCTAGCCAACCATCTCGATTCATATCAGCCATTGCAACAAATATCACTTCCGAATTAACTATCTGGGGAATATCCAGACGTACTTTTTTGAAATACTCACCATTAATATTTTGAAATAAATCTATTCCACCAGTTTCTGCCACGGCTAAATCGTGCCAGCCATCATTATTAAAATCACCAGATGCTAGACCTCGACCTAGAAAAAATGGCTCAATGAAATTGGTTTCGTCAATTTTGTTATATGAATCTATACCAAGATCAATTGCTTTATGCTTTGTGAATGGCAAAATACCATCTTCATTAGGCTCAGAAAATGCGCTGCGAGCAATTAGAATATTGTTTTTAGAGTAAAATTCTTCAATAGGTTGAGGTGTTGTTTCCTCAAGACCATACAATGAAAACTTAGTGATATTCCTATTTTCAATATAGCCTGAATGTTTTAAGTCGCTCTTTAATACCTCATCGGTGTACTGTTTCTCCCATTTTTGTTCTTTATAATCTGTTACTACTTGAGCAAAGTAACCAGCCGCAACACCAAGTGCAGTAACAATCAAAAATAAAAGCACTGCCAACTTAAAATTGAATGTACGCCAAATAATAAATCCAGAATAAATGCTGAAAGTACCTAGCGTAAACAGCAATGTCATAACTACTACTATAGGCACATTAGCAGCAAATAAGGATTGTGCCAGCATCACATCAAACGCAATTGGCATTGGCAAGAATGTGCCAAAAATTCCAATTGCAACCACAGCCCACAATGAAGGCTGAGTTCCAATTAATGTATTTGGATCCCATACATGAGATACAAGAGCTCCTAAAAATCCTGCGACAAACATCAGTGGGACTGTGCGTATGACTATATAAACAAAACTATCCCAATAATCTTTAATGATACCTATAAGAGCTTTAAACCATGATTCAGAATAGACGATTGGTGCATCTGAAATGGCGCATGAAACAGCTTCCTGCTCTGCTTCTTTATGCGAAATAAAAGGAACAATGACTAAGATTAAAAATATCGTGAACGCCAGCTTTATCAATGCTAAGTAAAAGGGAAACAAAGTAAACAGCATAGTTAAAACAATTATATTTAAAGTTGGCGAACTGAACATTACTGCCAACGAGGTGTGAATACTTCGCCCTCCCTCATACATTGCTTTAGCAATAGGTGCCACACAGTTAACACAAACACCTAATGGTGTTCCTGTTGCGAGACCATACAGACTATTCAGAAAACGATTTCGCGAACGATAGCGCGGCAGATATTTAAATAGGGTCATAAAAGCTGCAGCAATAAATACCGCAAATGTCATTCCCTGACGGTTAGTCCATGCCCAATTGATGGTGGTATAGGCTACTTTTTCTACAAAAGAAGCCTTTTCATCAACATGGATAAATACCTCATGAGTCAATGTATCTTCCAGATGAATTATCCCCGTCATATCCGCTTTGCCTTGCAAAGTTGGATAACGTGAACTTGACCAAAATCCAATTGCAATTGCAATAATAACGATGGAAATTAAAATAACCCGGCGATTACCGAATATTGATGTCTGTATTGCCATGTTTAGATTACAAATAACCGATATGATAAATGATAACTATTAACTTGAAGCGCCTCAAATCATGACCACTGATGCAACATTGATAAATGACGTATTAAACAAGGCTAATCGATTGCTAGACCGACTAGAATCATTGCAAAATCCATTAAAAAACCAACTTATTGAAAAGAATTCATTTGCACTGCGTTGGTGTAAAAATCAAGGTGTTACTTCTATTAAATGGGAAAGTCCAATTTCTCAAGACAGTCTCCTCCATATAGATCGTCAGGCTAAACTGCTTTTAGATAACACTCAACAGTTTGTTAAAGGTTTTCCTGCAAATAATGCTTTGTTATGGGGTTCTAGAGGCACTGGCAAATCATCGCTAATTCAAGCAATTCTAGGAGAATTTACTTATCAGCAGTTACGTGTGATAGAAATTAATCATAGTGACTTCTCAGATTGGGCTGACATAGTGAATTGTATTAAATCCAATCAACCGCAAAAATTTATATTATTTTGCGACGATCTTTCCTTTAATGAAGATGACTCAAGTTATAAAGATATTAAAGCAGCATTAGATGGCTCTCTAACCAGCTTACCCAAGAACTCTCTAATTTATGCAACCTCCAATCGCCGTCATCTACTCCCAGAGAAGTTAGCAGACAATCAACATGCACAACACATTAAGGGAGAGATTCATCATGCCGAAGCCATTGAAGAAGCAATTTCCTTATCGGACCGATTTGGCTTATGGTTATCATTTCATGCACTCACGCAAGATCAATATTTATCTATTGTTGAACATTGGTTAAAAATATTTGGAATCAAACAAAATCAAAATGAATACCGCGAACTTGCATTGCGCTGGGCATTACAAAGAGGATCACGTAGTGGGCGTATTGCAAATCAGTTTGCACGGGACTATGCAGGCAAATATCTCCTCAATAATTAAAAATTTAAAAATACTTCTCTAAATCCATACCATCATAAAGTGATGCTACTTCATCAGCATAGCCATTGAACATTAATGTTTTTCTTTTTCGAAGCTCACCAATCTTTCTTTCACGTGCTTGACTCCATCGCGGATGATTAACTTCAGGATTAACATTTGAATAAAATCCATACTCCTTGGAAGATGATAAATTCCAACTTGTACTAGGCTGACTTTCAGTGAAGCGAATTTTTACAACAGACTTAATGCTTTTAAATCCATATTTCCATGGCACAACCAACCTTAATGGCGCACCATTCTGATTAGGTAATTGCTTTCCATATAGACCAACTGCAAGAATTGTGAGTGGATGCATTGCTTCATCTATACGTAAGCCTTCTTTATAAGGCCAGTCTAATACTGACCGACGTTGACCAGGCAGATTGTCTGGATCAAGAATGGTAGTAAATTCTACATACTTAGCTTTACTTGTTGGTTCGAAACGCTTTAACACAGGACCTAGCTCAACACCTAACCAAGGTACAATCATCGACCATGCTTCTACACAGCGTAAGCGATATATCCTTTCTTCTACTTGGTGCGGCGAAACAAAATCTTCTAACCCTAGCACACCAGGTTTAGCACACTCACCTTCTACTTGTATTGCCCAGGGCTCTGTATTTAATAAATGCGCATTTAATTTTGGATCACCCTTACCTGTGCCTAGTTCATAAAAATTATTATACGAAGTGATTTTAATTTCTTCAGTGAGCTCATCTGCAAGTGGATTATCTAAATCTTTTTTATAGTTTTGAATGTTTACACCCGCTGAACTTAATGCAGGAATTCCCAAGCTAAGTGCAGCGGCAGCACCAGTAGCTTTTTTTATGAACTCTCGACGGTGTTTGTAAATTTTATAGTCAGTTACTTCAGACTCAGGAATGAATGAACTAGTTTTACTTTTTATTAGCACAGCTTGTTTAAATCTAGAAGTTAAAATGAATTTCGGTAGAAATAAAATCTACATCGTCGTTTTCATATTCAAATCTTTCCCACTCGGCACTAAATCCAATTCTTTCAGTCACATCAAAATAAGATCCAACAGAATAAAATATATCCGTACCACTCTTATTTGCCTGGGAATTGTCAGTTGCGTTTTGATTAGTAGATTTTAGGTCCCAATTATATAAGCCACCTCGTAAATACAAGCGCTTGGTTTCATCAATAGCAAACGTGCTAATACCAGTGAAGAATAGAGTTTTACTCTCAAGTTCAACATCACTTTGGTCAGTCAACCAAAGCTCATTCCCTGAGAAGACATTACCAACACCAAATTCCATTTGGTCTTTATATTCCAACTCTACCGAGAAAAAATCGCTCGCTTTGTAACCACTGAAGAATTTAATACCAGGATCAGTATCATGTGAAATTGTTGTATCGATCGAATAGTCATCCAGTTCATACCAATTAGCCGTTGGTATCTGACCTGCACCTAAGTACCATTCTGCTTGCACTATTGACGCGTTTATCGCGCACAGTGAAATAAACACAGCAATTCTAGTATATTGATTCATACTACTCCGCACCCCCAGCTAACTGAATTATTAGCTCACATTAAAGACCTGACTTGTGTAGTAAATATGACAGTCCCAACCAGCATAGTTTCACATGATCTGACAATTATAAATAGCCAAGCTAATTAAGGGTTACTCGAGCATTGCGAAACATTCTTAACCAGGGACTATCCTCTTCCCAATCATCAGGATGCCACGAATACTGGCAAGCTCTGAATAATCGTTCCGGATGCGGCATCATTATTGTAAATCTACCATCAGCGTTAGTTAATCCAGTGATTCCATCATGAGAACCATTAGGATTTAATGGATAAATTTCAGTAGGTTCTATTGAAGAATTCACGTAATGCATAACATTTAGGTTAGCGCTTTTTATACGTTCACAATGCTCACCATTAGCGTCAATTCGACCTTCACCATGAGCAACAGCGACTGGGATCACTGAGCCTTGCATACCTTCGAAAATCAATGACGGAGAGTTTGTAATTTCTACATTGACTAAACGTGCCTCAAATTGCTCTGACGTGTTTCGCAAAAATTTTGGCCAAAGCTCACTACCGGGAATAATCTCACTTAGGTTAGACATCATTTGACATCCATTGCAAACACCTAAAGCAAGCACATTTTGCCTATTAAAAAATATATTAAATTGTTCTTTCAACATACTGTTATATAAGATACTACTTGCCCAACCATTTCCCGCACCGAGGACATCTCCATAAGAAAATCCACCACATGCCGCAAGCATTTGAAACTCAGATAACTCACGTCGACCTGATACCAAGTCAGTCATATGAACATCAATAGCTTCAAAACCTGCACGATCGAATGCAGCAGCCATCTCTATCTGCCCGTTAACACCCTGTTCACGTAAAATAGCTACTTTTGGACGCAATCCTTTGGTAATAAATGGGGCAGTAATATCTTCATCAATATTAAAACTGAGTTTAGAAACCAGGCCCTTGTGATTATGATCTCCGATCAAACTACATTCTTGCTCGGCTGAAACAGGATTATCTCGTAATTTCTGAATGTGGATGCTGGGTTGGCTCCATAACAACTCAAGTTCTGAACGGGATTTATTCAATAACTCCGTATCCTTATGAGTAATTACAATATTTTCATCGAGAGTTGGCTCACCTAGCACATGCAGACAATCACTAAGACCATATTCCTCTGCAATCAAAGTCACCTCGCCTAATTCTTCTGCGAGCACTTGGAAAACTGCCCCAAGTTCCTCATTGAAAAGATTGGCTAACTCATCATCTCCTAATGTGTTTATCTGTACTTTCATTCCGCAGCGTCCAGCAAAGGCCATCTCACATAATGTTGCTAATAGCCCACCATCACTACGATCATGATAAGATATTACATCAATTTTCTCTCTTAACCTATTAAAATAATTGAAGTATTTTAGCAGCAATTCAGATGAGTTTAAATCTGGCACATTGTCATCATCAAGCTTATAAACATGACTCAAACAAGAAGCACCTAATCTATTTTTCTTTTCACCGAGATCTAGCAGAATTAAGTAGCTTGACCCTACATCCGTTCTTATTTGAGGTGTCCACGTTTTTCTAATGTCTGATACAGGAGCAAACGCTGAGACAATTAACGACACGGGTGAAACCACATTCTTATCAACCCCCGCTTCTTGCCACTGAGTTTGCATAGATAAAGAATCTTTACCCACGGGTATAGCAATATTGAGTTCTCTACATACATCAGAAAGTGCATTAACTGTATCAAATAATACACTGTCTTCATTAGTATAATTTGCAGCAGCCATCCAATTTGCTGAGAGTCGAATATCATGTAAATTTTCTATATCCGCAGCAACCAAATTGGTGACAGCTTCTGCCAAAGACATGCGTGCAGAACTTTGTCCTGAGCTAAGTGCTATTGGAGTACGTTCTCCCATAGACATGGCCTCACCTGAATATGCTTTAAAACTACTTGCGGTCACTGCCACATCCGCCACAGGAACTTGCCATGGTCCAACCATCTGATCACGGGCAACCAGTCCAGTAATAGTGCGGTCACCTATGCTGATTAGAAACTTTTTAGACGCCACCGTTGGGTTTCTAAGCACATACTCTATGGCGTGATCAATTTTAATATTGCTATAGTTTGCTTTCTTTTGGGATTGCAGTTTCCTTGAGGTATTGCGTTCTACTTTCGGCGGCTTACCTAAAAGCACTTCCATTGGGATTTCGATTGGATTTTGACCAAATTTTGCATCGGTCACGATCAAATCTTGCTTTTCTGTTGCTTCACCGACTATGGCATAGGGGCATCGCTCTCTTTCACAAAGTGCTTTAAAGATTTCTAATTTGTCTTTTTCTATCGCTAATACATAACGTTCTTGCGCCTCATTACACCAGATTTCCATCGGTGACATTCCAGGCTCAGCATTAGGCACTTTGCGTAATTCGATAATTCCTCCACGCTCAAAATCGTGCAAAATTTCCGGCAAGGCATTTGATAAACCACCGGCTCCAACATCATGTACTGACAAAATCGGATTCTCATCTTTTAGCCCCCAACACCTATTAATCACTTCTTGGCATCGGCGCTCCATTTCTGGATTTTCACGTTGCACGGAGGCAAAATCCAATTGCTCATTACTACTGCCTGATGCCATAGAGGATGCTGCACCTCCACCCAAACCAATCAACATGGCAGGGCCACCTAAAACAACAATGGGCGTTCTTGCTGGAAAATCTAGTTTCTCAACATCGCTGGCACGAATGTTACCCATGCCACCGGCAATCATGATGGGCTTGTGGTAACCACGTATCACGCCGTCTACTTCTTGCTCAAATGTACGGAAGTAGCCCAATAGATTTGGTCGGCCAAATTCATTATTAAACGCTGCAGCGCCGATGGGACCTTCGATCATAATATCTAGGGCAGACACGATACGATCTGGCTTGCCGTAATTACCTTCCCAAGGTTCGTGCATGCCAGGTATTTGTAAATTAGAAACGGTAAATCCACACAATCCCGCTTTGGGATAACCTCCGCGTCCCGTGGCGCCTTCATCCCTAATTTCACCACCTGAGCCAGTGGCCGCACCAGGGAATGGTGATATCGCTGTCGGATGATTATGAGTCTCAACTTTCATTAAGATATGAATATCTTCTGTAGAGTATGAATAAGTGGTGTCTTTGTTGGCGTAAAAACGTTCACCTGCATGACCTGCAATCACTGCTGAGTTGTCTTTGTAGGCAGAAAGCACGTTATGTGGCGCATTTGCATGAGTGGTACGGATCATGCCGAATAATGTTTCGTCTTGCTTTTCATTATCAATTGTCCAGCTCGCATTGAAGATTTTGTGTCGACAATGCTCTGAATTAGCCTGGGCAAACATCATCAATTCAACATCTGAAGGACATCGATCTAATCTTGTATAATTTTCAACCAAATATTCAATTTCATCATTCGATAGTGCCAAACCTAACTCAGTGTTATACCCAGCAATATCTGCTGCCATTCCTTCGATGGAAGTTAACCGTTGCACCGGCGCTGGTTCTTCATGTTTAAATAATAAAGGTGCCTGTCCGATCTGTGTGAGTACACTTTGCGTCATTCGATCATGGAGCAATAAGGCTACTTGCTGGCGTGTGACTTCATCGAGTTTTCTCCAACCTGAAAGACTAAATAATACCCCTCTTTCTACTCGACCTGTCTTACCCAAGCCACTGTGCTCAACGATATCAGTTGCTTTAGAAGACCAAGGAGAAATCGTTCCAATACGAGGACTTACAATAAATTGTTCATCTAATTTATAATTTGATGATATTGCTTGTTCAACACTGAGTAATGCACGTAATGTCCCAATTTGCTCTGATGGCAATACACCAGAATTCTCAGTGAAGTAAATCCAATGTGATTCAATGGACTCTATCTCTGAAGCGATTTTTTGGATGGAATTTAACTGTTGTTGAAGTCTAAATGGCGTGGCTGCTGGGCCACCGCGAAGGATCAGCATAATGTCTGAAGCTCGAATAAAATGTTAGAAAATCTGTTCAAGAATGTGGCTATATTAGCTGAATCTACGTAATGAAACACGTAGTAAAATTGTTATCAAAATCAGTTGTTTTTGCACTCATATCGTTCAATTATTAGCCATTTTACATTAAGAAATATTGTGTATAGTCAATATAAATACTAGCGAGAATCACACATGAAATACCGCTTAAACTTCGAAGCTGTCTTTGAAGATCTAAGAAAACTAGGTATAGGCCTAATGTTAGTAGGGTTTATTGGCATGGTTATACAAGAAGATGTTTCTGCGATTAATGGCGGCATTTTAACCGGTGTCGGTGCTATAATATGGGCTGTTGGACTAATCAAGTGGACTGAAATATGAGTACTAGTTTCATCATTGTTGTAACACTATTTTCGATTTTCATTGGTGTCATTGCTTCTATGGCTGTGCATGAAGCTCGCGCTAAAGTACGCTCTAAGTAATACACAATTCAACAATAAAATTCTCCATCAGGAGAGTTTAATTTCAAAATTAACCGCTACCCTTTATTGCTTACAGCAATAAGCTCTTCTTCAATGTCTTAGTAATGAGTCAAGTAAGCAATACGGAAACGCCCTTACAAACAAACCTCTTGCCATTTGATGGCGAAGCGTATTTGGACAACCGATACTTCTCAGCGGCAGAGTCATCTCATTACTTCAACTGCTTGAAAGATGAAATACACTGGGAACACAAAGAAATCAGAATATATGGTCGCTTTGTTTTACAACCTCGCTTAATTGCTTGGTATGGTGACCCTGGCATTATGCTTAAATATTCCAGTCTTAACTTAATCAGTACGCCTTGGACAACTGCATTAACTAACATTAAGACAACAATTGAAGAAGATTTGGGTTATTCCTTTAACGGTGTCTTTTTAAATTATTACAGAAACGGACACGACTATATGGGCTGGCATCGTGACAATGAAAGGGTTCACGGCTTACAACCACTCATTATCTCTATTAGCTTCGGGGCTGCACGGCTATTTAAATTTCGTCATTACAGACAAAAAGACATAGTGAAAAATTTAAAACTAAACAGTGGAAGTTTGTTAATCATGCAAGGTGATACACAAGAAAACTGGACACATTCATTGCCTAAATCTTTAAAGGTTAACGAACCAAGAATTAATCTCACCTTTCGCAATATTTACCAGTAAATACAGTTTCATTTCGTCTAATATATCCCCAATTTAGTTAAATTCCCTTATAAATTCAGCAACTTTTAAGCTAAACTGCAGTCTTACAATAAGTACTGGGGGCGACCTGGCTTCGACGTGGGTAGCCGATCTCTAGGTGCATGCCGAGGATGTAGACGCCTCGTAAAAGATTTCTGCAATTATATAGTCGCAAATGACGACAACTTTGCTCTAGCTGCTTAAAAACCAGTTTTAGAGTCGTCCGCCCTAGTGAGCTTGCGTGTTAGGAACCGGGCGTCACCTTAGCAAGATCGTGGAAAAGACTGCCTAAATCGGATCCATTAAACAAAGCTTAGGCTCGCAGTTAAACGCCCTGATCGTTGGACCTTAACTGTTAAATTAAAAACGTACTCTAAGCATGTAGTACCGAAAGTGAAGAACTTGCGGACGCGGGTTCAATCCCCGCCGCCTCCACCAAATTACAGTCCCAGGGAATCCAATACAGTCCATATCTCCCTGATTTAACTACAAATACTCCAAACCCTTAATCCCAACATGCCCCGAGGTGTGTTTTGACATCTGGGGGCACATGGGGGCATTATTGGGGGCATCTCCCCTACCGTTTAAAAATGTGCCCCCAAATGACCCTCACTGCCATCCAAATTAAGAACGCCAAAGCCAAGGCGAAAACCTATCGTTTATATGATGGTAATGGCCTCTATTGTGAGGTCACGGCCAAGGGGCAGAAGTACTGGCGTTATAAATACCGCTATCTCAATAAAGAGAAACGATTGGCACTCGGGGTATATCCGAATACCTCGCTTAAAGACGCACGTCTGACGCGTAATCAGGCGGCTGATTTGCTGGCTAAAGGCGTTGACCCCAGCGCTGAACGCCAAGCGAAAAAACACCGTGAGGTCGAGCTGCACGAAAATTCCTTTGCCCGCATCGCTCACGAGTGGCATGTGAAGTTTTACCAAGACAAAGAACCCGGCTATGCCAAACGTGTGTGGCGCGCCCTGGAAAAAGACATCTTTCCGGTGGTGGGCAGCCAACCCATTGGCATGATTACCGGTCCACATTTGCGTAAAGCCATTTTGAATATTGAAGCACGAGGGGCAATTGAAAGTGCACATCGTGCGCTCCAAATCTGTGGTCGCATTTATGGCTATGCGAATGCGTGCGGATATACAGAAAAAGATCCCACTCGCGGTTTAAAGATGGCGATTGCCCCACCTCAAACGAAACACTTTGCAGCGATTACGGAACCGAAAGAAGTGGGCAAATTGTTACGCGCCATTGATGGTTATGAATTTCCCGTTGTTAAAGCTGCGATGCAAATAGGTACGTACACCTTTGTGCGCCCAGGTGAATTACGCAAAGCAGAATGGAATGAATTTAATGTTGAAGACAAAGTGTGGCGCATTCCTGAAACGAAAATGAAATTGCGTAAACCTCACATCGTGCCACTGGCCAATCAAGTCATCGATGTCATAGAAGAGTTACGCACGATGACAGGAAATGGTCAGTATTTATTTCCCAGTGTGCGATCTTATTCACGCTGCATGAGTGAAGCCACTGTGGGTGCGGCATTACGTCGCATGGGGTTTGCGAAAGAACAAGTCACCGGTCACGGATTTCGGCACATGGCCTCTACCCTGTTAAACGAACAAGGCGTGTGGCACCCCGATGCAATAGAACGACAACTTGCACACACCGATAAAAGTAAAGTGCGTGGTACGTACGACCACTCTAAGCATTTACCTGAACGAAAAAAGATGATGCAAGCGTATGCAGATTATCTTGATTCACTTAAATCGTCGGCAGATGTGATTCAAATTCAAACCGTCCGTCGGAAAGTGTAAATTATTTTTTGAAGTATTTTTTAAGTCACGTTTTTCTTATTCTTTAGTCGAAAAATTTTCACTAACTTCTCAATAAAATTTTTAACATCGTCCAATAGCGTCTACAGAAGGCTTATAACGTTCACGCTCTAATTTACGATATTTCAAAAGCGATAAAAGTCACGTCATATTATTTTAAGGTGAATACCTGAAACCCTAAACTACTCACCTTAAAATTTAAGTTATTTTCAGTTATTTCATGCAGTTAGAGAGAATTCGGCATTTGCCAAATTGGTTTTTACCTGACAATAATCTCTCGCATCAGAGGCAATGAAGTCCTGATTAATTAGAGGTTCAAAAATGAAAACACAGTTACTTAGACTGCCCGAAGTCATTAAACGCACGGGACTTTCACGTTCAACAATTTACAAATCTATTAATGAAAATTCATTCCCCAAACCAATCAAAATTGGTGTGCGTTCGGTGGCATGGATAGATAGCGAAATTGGAGAATGGCAAGACAGCATCATCAATAGAAATAAGGAATTATCATGAATAAGACGACAAACATTAACGACAATAACAGCCAATCCAATAGTTACTATGCACATCAAGAAATGGGTTTAGATAGTGATGACATTCAAAGCATCATGTCAGCTCTCTCAATCAAAGCAAAAAATGGCGATGTAGCAGCGGCGAAATTAATACTCGATCGAACAATGCCGACACTTAAGCCTGAAACTTTACGTGCCAATATTTTTGAAGGCATAGATGATCATTCTGATCTTTGCAGTTGGTATCTTCTAATTATCAAGGCTGTCACGAAAAATGAGATTAGCATTGATCAGGCGAATAATTATCTCTCACTCGTGAAAAATAGACATTCATTAGTCATGGAAGATGCTCTGGCATATGACAGTGTATGCGAATTGGTTGCAACGATAGATTGTGATGAAGACGAATCAACTCTCCATTAATTAACTAGTAATAGTGCGTACGAATGTGACAGGCCATCACATTTGCAACGCACAAGAATTCGTTGAATACCCATACAAGAACGTGCATGATTTTTTGATGCAAATACTTACGTACAAGCTCGTCAAATATCCCAATGAATATGAGGCGATATGCGAACAATTCCCTTACATTGCATGGATCGCAGATACACCTGAAGATGCATTGCAAGGCGTTGAAGAATTAGCATTTCAATTTTATAAAGATGGAATCATCTCATTAAGATAAATGGAACTTTAGTCTATAAAAAATGCCTAAGTATGAGTGATAAACATTATTTCATTCTATGGAATACAAATTTTTTAAGTTACTTCCAAGGTGATTTACAAAATTTTTGTTGTTAGGTTGGGCTTAACCACTAAAAGGCGTGACGGGTAGTACAACGGCAGCGTCTCCTCTCAGATTGGGTCTGCAAGGTGAATTGCGTAGATATTTTTTGCGTGTCGCTTGAGACCAGCGATTGAAAACAAAACAGGTTCTTTAATGGGTGAAACGGATAAACCGTAACTGGATTGGGCTTCCAGCGGGAATGATCACCGCCCGATAATCGTCATCCTGACAAAATATGCAAAAAACCCCAAAACACACCTGAGATGCTGTGTTATCTAGATGTTAAGCACACTTTTACTCTATTACTTGTAATCACTGTGCTAAGAAAGGGCTCACTATTATATATATCACCCTTCGGTCTAATGATAACTATGCTCAAAATAAAGTGACCTGTTTATAACAGAGAATTAACAGACAGTGGCAAAGTTTGAAAAAGGACAAAGTGGAAATCCATTAGGACGACCTAAAGGCTCAAGCCGTATCAATGAACTACGAAAGCGACTGCACTCACGTTCAGACGAACTCATAGACAGCGTAATAAACGCAGCGATTGCCGGTGATATGTCTGCGATGAAAATGTGTTTGGATCGCATAATGCCAATATTAAAACCTCAAGAAACTAATAGTTCAACGCATTTATTGGATTTTGAAATGCCATGTATTGATACAAATAAAAAAATTGCTGATCAAATTGATATAAGTGAATTATCCGCCTCCCAATTACACGACTTATTAACCATCATCAAATTGAAAACTGAGTTAGCTAATGCCGAAATGAGAGATGACTACTCTGTTGAAGAAAGGCAATTAGATAAATTTTTAAGCAATACACACCAATGAATAAAATAAGCAAAAGAATTCAAGCTAAGAAATTTCATGATGACACTATACTTGAGGAATTAAGAGAAATCGCAGCAACTGATTACACTGAAGAAGAGCTTGCCAATATATTTGACATACCATTGAAAAGAATAAACTTAAGATTCGATGCTAATAAAAAAAACATGAGCAAAAAACGCGCGAACTTCATCAGAAATATTTCTATAAAGGAAAAGATATTTGATAAAGCTATAGATGGTGATGTTCCAACACTAATTTATCTTGCTATCACGAGACTTGGAATGACTAATCTTTAAAATATCAAACATGAAAAAATTAAATTGCTCTGGTAATTCGAGTTATTAACTATGCTGTTTCTACAATAAGTATCCAAATTTCTGTTACATTAGATGAAGCGATAATCGGTATTATTATGTGCCTTATTGTCAACCATCTCTACCATAGATTCATATTTAAACTCTTGAATACGGAAAAGCATTTTTAATATACGTATTTAAGAAGCGTCCTTTAGATCCCTCATTCATTAGTTGTTCGTAAAGAGCAAGAGGAACATTGAAGTATTGATAGATAGATCCATTGGTAAACTCTACTTCTAAAGTTTGAGTGTGTTCATCATAGCCAATAGAAGCTATGTTGGATGAGGCTACATTATTTCTATCCATTTAGAGTCCCTCTCTTAGCATTATGTTTCATCTTCGACTTTTTCCCGCTGTATTTCTAATCTTCTAATTACAGCACGTGGATTTTGCGCTCGCCATGAAGCAACAACTCGATCATACCCTTCTTCTTTCTTTGCATGAGACCATTGAGCTGCAACCTTTGGATCACTGCTTCTTGGTCGATGCTCTTCGGAAGGTAATCGTACACAACAGCGCATTGGTAATTTAGCGGCTTCTCCCATTACTATCGCTTCACCCGTACGAAGAACAGGAAGCACATCAAGAAGACTCACTAGTCCATCAGGAAGAACGCCTTTTACTCTTGCTCTATCTGAAGGATTAGAAAGACGTAACGCAAAAAAAGTACCGCACTGCGATAATATAGTTTCATTAACTTCGGAAGGACGTTGACTAATAATCATGGCACCAACCCCATATTTCCTTCCTTCTTTTGCGATCTTCTGAACTGTCTCAGATGCCAAACTATTTTGATCAGATGAGAGATATCTATGTGCTTCCTCCATCACAACTAGTAGAGGACGATCGATTCCTCCTTCTGATTTTTCTCTACTCCAAAATAAAGACTCATATACAATTTTAAGTATAGAGCCTACAAGTAGCTCCAAAACCAAGCTAGGAACACCTGAAAGGTCAAGGATAGTTATAGGTTTCTCCCCGCCAAGCCATCCTTCGAGCAATGAATCAAGATCTTTTTCCGTTTCACCTTTAGCATTAGGCTCCCACGGCCCCGGATGAAGGAGGAAATCATAGCGTCTATCAAGTAATTTCGATCGAAGATGATTCAGTTGCCTTCTAATACCAATAGCTTGAGTATTTAGAAAAGGTCCCTGAGCACCCATTGCATGAGGCGTATATTTTGGAGGAACCAAATTATCAACGTCACCATCTTGCTGTTTAGCAGGTTCATCACGGTTAGCACCTACAAACGTAGTGATCTCAAAATCTATAAGGTCATACCAAAGTTGTTTAAGACTAAATGGTAATGGTGTATCAATTGTAATGGAGCTTTGTTCAACACCTGAGAATTGTATTTCCTCATGTGCTTTCATTTTTAAATCAAAGATCTTATCCGTAAAGGCTGTTTCTCTTGGCCCGTCTACTCCGCCTGTAATAAATTTCAATAAATCGGAAGAACTTAAAGCCCAATAAGGTATTGATAGCTTTTTCTCTCCTGAGCGTGGATCTACTGAGAATACGCTTGCAATATCGGAAAGTGCTTCTGAATATTCCCCATGTATATCCAGTAGTAGAATACGGGCACCAGGATAATTACTTTCAGATTCTAAGTTGTTGCAAATAGATCTTAGCAGACTAGCTGTTGTAGTTGATTTGCCTGAACCAGTTGAACCTAGTACAGCAGAGTGACGAGTAACAAGTTCATTAAGTGATACTTTCGCAGGAATACTTTCCACGCTAGAAAGACTTCCGATGACTATACTCCCAAAATCATTTAAACCGTAAATACGAGCTAAACTCGCTTCCGTTGTTATATGAACACTATCACCTATATTTGGAAACTGAGTTATACCACGCTCAAATACTTCTCCTATTGCTTCTCCTATTAAATGGATTTTCATCCACTTGCCAGTCTCAGCATCGCTATAATCTAATTGATCCGGAATAGTACTTGCTCCTATTTCTGAAACTACACCGAACAAATCTTGATAACCTTGTGGAATACGAACAAAACTTCCAACCTGACCGATTTTATATGTTCTTCCTTCAATGATTGATAGTCCTGAAGCAATGGATTTAGCTAAATGTACACTGACGGAAGATCCAGAAACAGAAGCGACAGATCCTAAATATGTAGGATCATGACTTAGCATTATCACCTTCATTTTCTAAATTCGAATTAGAACTAATATCGTCAACATTAGGTTCAATACAATCTTCTTTAGGCAAATCAGTGTTCCTATTTACTGTAAATTCAGAAGCTTGAGAAAGAACAAAAAAGCGTGCTAACTTAGCAAAATCGCCCAACAAGAAAGTGCTATTTGAACCTTCATCAGATGGTGTATCCCAAAATGTTTGTCGAATCTTCAACCATTCATCACTTGGAGGTTCGCCTGGTTTCCAATCGCCACGAAGTCCAAATATTACGGCTCCATCCTTTGCATAAACGCTCATATTTGGTCGTCTCATTGCTAAATCTACTGCCTGCTGCTCCTCAGCTAGTGCACCATATTGAAACGCAAGCAATGATGTGTGTGTGTTGGCCTCAAGAGCTTCATCAAGAACTGCGGTTATATGTGCGTCAAAAAATGAGAATCCTGTGCAAATTAATAAACTATCTGGAGTTGTAAGAAAGATTTTTAAGCGCTCAAATAGAGCTGAATAAGGTTGGCGGGTAATCTGGTCGTATTTAAGATGGTCCGGAAATATCAGTTTGGTGGCATTGCGGTTTCCTGTTCGAATTACGGTGTTATCTGAAATATCCCAGCCTAGCGAACCATGAATTTTCCAGAGACGTGACCAACGTGCAGGTAGTCTATCAGTAGCTATACTTGCCGGATCAAAAAATGGTCTGTGCGAGCCGGAAAATCCATCAAAATAAGGCAACAATGCACGCTCAAATGCTTCCTCTAACAACAAATCATAATTAGGTGAAAAGATTTCTATTGGAAATTCTCTATTAATACCACCTACCCAAGACACTAATTCTGTATAGGGATTGGATTCTTGTGGTAACGCAGGATTAACACTTTCACCAATGAGTTTGCATATTCTCTCAGCAAGCTCTCCATACTCATCACCATTAAAACCATGAATTTTCGCAGACCCAATTGCTTGAGACAATTTGCGAACTCTAGTCAAAATTCCTTCAATATTATTCTGTTTATCATCAAGTTCAGAGCGTAACGTTGTAATAACTTGCTTGTCACTGTCCTCAAGAGCATTTATAACCACTTCTGTTAAATGAATAACATCTGGGATAATCGGATTACCTTGACTACTTAATTTACCTTCTTGATCAATTTTGACAGATACTGGTGCACCTGCACCTATTAGTAAGCCGATGCGTTTTTTCCCTTGCGACAAAATTTGTCGCACATCAGACATGTAATGGTCAGGATTATGAATAGTATTTTGTGTCACGCGCATTCCTTCATATTACTTTGATGAAATTTGTGGACCTGACTTAATATATATTTCTGCTTCAAGTCGTTAGCAGACTATGAAGTCTATTGTAGATCAGCATATTTGTATTTGCTAATATATATTGCATACAAATGGTCACTTTCACACAAAAAAGACTCTCGGTATTAAATAAATTTATTGACTCAACCTCTATGCAACATAGGTAAAAAATGAGAAATAATCACATTGCGCAAAGATTAGCTGGAATTCAAACGATACTTAATGGTGTGTATCAAGCAAATGCTACTATGTCATCCTGTACAAAAGGAGGAGAAAGAGAAGCTTTTATAGATGAATTTCTTTCAAAAGTTTTACCACCCGTATATAGATTTGGAACAGGGGAAGCCACTGACTCTTCAGGCAATAAAAGTGGCCAGCTAGATGTAGTTGTTGAATATCCATTTTCTCCGACTTTACCCACAGTTGGTAACATTCAATCAAGATTGTATTTAGCTGAAAGTGTGGCAGCAGTAATTGAAGTGAAATCTGACATTTCATCACAATGGGAGCAAGCATGCTCCACAGCATCTCAACTTGCACCATTGAAAAGAAATTTCGGAACTACAATGGTAATGGGTATGGCCCCTACACTAGAAACTCCTCTCTTCATAGCTTCATACACTGGCTGGAAGAATATCGAGACAATTCAAAAGCACTTACAAGAAGAGCCAAATATTGCCGGTATTCTAGTGATTGATTCAGGAATCTTTATTAGTTCGCAACAATATCTCGGAATTGCTGCAGAAGGTCCTTTAGCTTTATGGGGCTTAATTAGTTGTTTGCATTTAATTACAAATTCACTGCAAGCAGCTAATACAAATCCAATGGCATACGCATTAGACTTGTAATGTGCCGTTAGCAGTCATATACATAAATAGTGAATTTATCTATTCACACCAACTTTTCCTACTACCATCATAAGGACGCGCCAATCCTTTATCTAAAAGCAACTGATTGAGATAACCAGATTCCGCCCTCACCTCTACAATAGGTCGACCGTATTTTCCCACAGTGACCACCTTAAGCTGAATCTTTTTATTCTCTTTAAAATAATGCCTAACAAAGTTTCTCGATTGGATTGCAAGTATTTTCTCATGCTCACACTTACCTTTTATCTCAGGAGCATCTATATGAGCTAATCTAAAAGCGATATTGAAGCTGTCACCATCATAGGCAGAACGCACTGAACTTGTACCTACATTAAATTCAGTAGAAAACAAAGGATAACTAAAAAATAATAGTGTAATAAAAGTTATGAATTTCATCATAATTACAGATTAAAGTTAATTGGGGCACATTAGGGGGCATATAGTACACCATCAACCCTAACTCACTATGAGATCAAAGACTTAATGATTCAATTCAATTGAGGGAATCACAACAAACTAATAAGCAAAACTTATCTAAGCGCTTAAATAGAGACATTTCACTTGATTTTTTAAATATCTGAAATGGTCTTTACAATATTACATCCGTTAACTGATATCTCATTCCAAACTTTATTTGCATCCACACCATCTGATATAGATGCTATCGTATCCTCACACAAAGTAACATCCAATCCAGCATCTCTAGCATCAATACAAGTAGCTCTAACACAAAATTCTAATGCCACGCCACAGCAAATAATCGAACTAATTTTCTTTTCACTTATTAGAGAGACTAATTCCTTGTTTTCAAATGGAGAGTACCCCATTCCTTCTTCTGAACAACCCTTAGAAATCACTGTACTTGTAGTAGGAACATATACCCCTTTAATAAATTTAGCTCCATCTGAATGCATGACGCAGTGAACTGGCCAAGGACCGCCGTACTCGGCAAATGAACTATGTGTTATTGGATGCCAATCTCTTGTGAAGATTATTTCCCAGTGTTTATTTAATGCGTAGTTAATTGAATTGTTAATCCTATCTAATAGTGAACGTGCACCTTTTACAGGTAATGCACCACCTTCACAGAAATCCTCTTGATAATCTATAATAATTAAAGCTATTGTCATTTTATAAATACTTTACTTTAGCTTTTTTATATAAACATCAACATGAGCATCACCTGTAACTCCAAAGTCCAAGTCTCGCAATAACGTCAACCCACGTCTCTCTTCATCACAACTAGGATCATTGAGTAGCTTATATAATGTTGGGTGTCCTTTTTTTGTAGCCATATTTATCAAACGAATACAATCTTCACAAAATGCAGAAACATAATTATTTTCAATTTCAGAGTAAGACTCATAAGCATCATCCAATGCCATTTCTCTTATTGTATTAGAGTCAAATATTGGAGTACCAACTTTATTTGAATCAGTTATGTATTGAAAATTAATTGGCCTTAGTCTTTCTTCGAACTCAGGATCATCCTCATAGCCAGACACTGCAGTATGATAAACATCAAGCATATTTTTATTAATAAGAAATAACTTTTGCCAATCTGGAACAGACATTGGCGTTGTTCCAATTAGCGTTCCTACAAATTCATTTTTATACAGCGTATCAAATAACACAATCAAGTCTTCATCATATGCTATAGCTATAACAATCTTTGCTGTAGACTGCTCTAGAGCTTCTGAAATGTTGTCTTTATTACAAGGTGTTAAATTAATTGAGCCTGGAAGCAATGAACTTAGTTTTTTATATGCATCTTCCCCATAATTTGAATTGTTTTTATAACAAATTATCTCATCTAAGCTGTCAATATCTTTAGTTAATTTAATGAATTCATATATTGCACTTATTTCTTTTTCTCCATCAACAAATATTCTGAATAAATTTTTTCTATCTGTTGTTTCAAATCTAGATGAAGTAACTGTAAAAATTACTGTTAATCTTTCTCTTAATCTTTCATCTTTTTTCGTGTATGACTCAATAAGTTCACGTGCCTCAGCTCCATATTTACTCATTGTAATTATGATCCAGATTGGCTCATTCGGTTTAGTGTTAAAGATCATATCTTCAAGTTTATGCATCCAATCTGGTTTTGAAGAATCTAATTGCTCAATATCTAAATTATTATATTTCAACTTCGCAGCCTCAAAGCCTGCAACCTGAAGGAGAGCATCTCCTCTTGCACTTTTGTTATTTGCCGGAATAAACACACACACTTTTGGCTTTCTAGGGACCGTTATAGGTTGAAAATACCTCTTTGTAGCATCATAAAGTAAGTAAAAAAGAAAGATTGCGAATACATATATGAGAAGAGCTACATACAATTTATCATTGTCATCAACAATCTCTATTATAGCTCCAGGCCAAACTAAAACCGTTGCTGAAATAACCGATATAACTAAGATGCTAAATCTTAGACCATACTTAGAAGATGACTGTAATATTTTATCAAATAACTTGTAGCTTAAGTCTTCTTTATTCATTTTCTTAAAAATATTTTTAAGTTATAGATTGAAAAAACATAAATAGAAACAATTATCAATAATGCTAAATCAATTCTAAGGCCAATTAACTGATTCGGTCCAAACCCAAAAACATGCAACAAGAATAGAGCAACAATAAAAAGCGATGCGATTGGTACTTCCCACCCTAAATTGGAGCGGTCATCATCTGAATATATTGCACAAATCACCATTGGTGCTATTAAGGCAGTTCCTGCAAAACTTAAGCGTGCTAGCAAAACAAGATCAGTTATCCCTTCATTCTTAGCTAGGAGATATGCTAAACCGCTAAAAGCAACTATCATTAATAATACATAAAATTCGGAATTATTTAATTTTTTAAAAATACTCTCTTTGAGTTCTGTCCCTAACGCAAATAAGATAGAATCCGAAGTTGACATTGCTGCCGCAATCAAACCTACAATAGAAATTGCGCCAATTACGGCTATTTGATCTTTTACCAATACTTTGCCAATAAAATCTCCTGCGCTTAGTTCAGAATAATTTACAGAACCATAGAATCCAATAATAATTGTAGGCAGAATCACAACCAATGAAAAAAGTGCAACAGCTATAGCCATTGTTTTTAGATCTGATGTCGACCTCATATAAGCAATTCTATTTGTAAGTTGAGGCTGGGATAATGGCATTAGAAGAATAGTGATAAAAGATACAATTAAGAACTGCACTGTAAATAAACCTTTAGGTCCTGGCGTAGATAACAGAGCTTCTTCACTTATTTTAACTTCTTCAAAAAGGTTTAAAACTCCACCACTATTACTCAAACATACGCTTGCAACAATCCATGTTAAGACGAGTAGAACAACGCCTTGGATAGCATCACTATAAATTATAGCTTTCAATCCACCTATAGCACTATAAATTAACATTGAAAAAACAATAGCAATCATCCAAAAATCCTTGCTATAGCCTAGTGGAACTACAGCTTCTAAGAAAACACCAATACCACGAATTTGAATAGCAACATATGGTAGTAAAAATATAAAGATAGTGGCCATATAAACAAATCCAGCTATTTGACCACCGTAAGATTGGTTTAGAAATTTAGATACGCTTGTATACTCAGTTGTATTTATTTTTTTATGTAATTTTATTCCAAACCATAAGATCACAAATCCCATCGCTACATCTGTAACACCTAAAAATATCCAAGTCCCTACGCCATGAGTCCTAAAAAAATTGGGTATTCCCATTAATGTAAATGTACTAAATAAAGTAGCTGCAAATGTTAAAAATCCTAGAATCGGCCCTATTCCAGATCCAATACTCATAAACGCACTACTATTGGTTTTCTTTTCCTCAGATAATTCTTTTCTGCCCCTATATGAGCAGTAAATTAATCCAAGAATATATATGCCACCTACTATAGATATTGCGATATACAAATCATTACTCATTCTCCTTTCTCCTTAACTGAAAATGATGCAATGACGACTAATAATAGAAATAATAAAGATATTATTATCCCAGACCACAATGTTCTTGGAAGCCCAAAAAGAGTTGGTGTAAATACACCTGGAGACAGCACTAAAGAAGAGCCAAATAAGCATAATGATATTATAAAAAAAACTATAAAATAAATTCGTCGCATAGTAGAAACCACAAAAAGTTTTTCAGAGTTATTAATCTAACAATCTAGTAATCTAGTAATAGATAATCATAACTAAATACTAACTAACCTAGATTCATAATAACATCAAGATATGCTTATTTTTTATACTAATATACGAAATCAACATTCCTCGTAAATGGAAGGAAATCTAGGAATTTAATGTAATGCTAATAAAAAATGCACAATTTGAAGACATTCAACACCTGAACGAGCACTTTTGTGACAAAAGCAGTCATTTTTTTAGCCAGCTAAATTTGGGGACATTCTTTGGGGCACTTTAAAAAAACACCACCCTACTCTTTAAATTCATTCAATCACTTAGTTACTCAATTCGATTGTTGAGTAGTCTATCAAATTGATGAATGTCTACTTTCATAATAAAAGTGGTTAGTTAATTAAATTTCAATTGTAAGTTGCCTTATTAGCTAGCTATCATTATGAGCAATCCTCACTAACTCTTTAAAATCAGTTTCTTTAATAATACGAATTTTTTGACCGTCTCTAATTAGCTGCTCTGCTTTACGATGCTTAGAACTCTTTTTATAACCTGATAACTTCGATAGATCCTGATCTCCAACCACTAATATACTTGTTGTCTTGGTTACAGTAGAAGTTACTGAGCAGCCTATGCTTGCAGCTATATCAGCCGCTTCTCTACGTGGAATTTGAAGTGCGCCCGTAAACGCTATCACCTCACCATAGTATTTGCCTTGAGTATCTCCATCTCTTGCACTAGATCCATCAACAGAGCCTAATGGCTGCTTGACTCTTTTTAACCATGACTCTAAATCTAATCCAGTTACTTCAACAGCAGCCATAAGGATATGAGCTGCTGCTTTAGCATCTTCAAGAGCATCATGATGTTTAAACTTATATCCAATTTTGTCGCATACATTAGAAAGTCCATAACCATTGCGAGAAAATTCTGTCCAAGTTCTGCGTGCTACCATTGCAGAATCCAACCAAATTGCACCTATCTCTGGATAATCATATTTATTCAATGCGCGAGAAATTGACACACGATCAAAATGAGTGTGGCTAACACAAATATTTTCAGTTAGAAAATAGTCAAGTTTGTCGACAACTTTTGGGAATATAGGACTTCCAACAACATTTTTCTCAGTGATTCCGTGAACTTTTATATTAAAATAATCAAAGTAATCTTCTGGATCGATAAGTGATGACCATTCTTCGACTAGTTTATTATTTACATATTTCGCAATTCCAACTTGACAGATCGAAGCCATATCTGCGTTAGCTGTTTCGACATCAATTGCTACAAAATTCATTATACTCGTTCCAAATTTAAGTTATCACCATAACTTTTTTATGTCGTTAGTAAAGATAACCATCGTCTTTGTTTTAGAACAGACCAATTCAGGCTCTTCATCTAAATCTATATTTAAGTCATCTCCTCGCAATCCTTGCCACACAGCTAAATATTTTAGTGAACCGTACTTTTTACTTGCTTTTGTTTCTTCATCAACACCACCCTTCCAAACTAATTTCGGTAATTCTCCATTTTTAGCTTTTTTGGCTAACTCCGGCTTTTTCTTTCGAAGTTCTTTCCCATTTTCCCAACAAATAATTAATCCTTCGTCATAATCTTTCCAGCGCTTTTGCCAAGACATGCTTTTATCTCTATATGGATCCTTATATGATCTTGTTATTCGTTGACTCATAAATTTATTCACTCTTTTTGCTAATTGTCACTCAAATATTTTTAAAGTAACTAATATAGGTAATAGTACAATGCCAATAACTAGTCGGAAACTCGCCCTACACAGATGCTCATCGAATGGCAACGATAAATTGTAATTGAATTACAACAAAAATGCAGGAGCAGACCATCAAGAATACAGGTAGTACAATATGGGGCCTCATTAAGGGGCTCTTCTATAAAATGAATTATATAGCCGCCCTACTTCAATGACTTATCTGCTGAGTTGGGGAGTGGCGTGCTCCACTAAATTGAATAACGACTTCTATTAAAAATAGGACGTATATCAGCATATAACGTTCATCATCAATTTAAATATTCAGCAAATTTTCAATAAACTTGGTCGATGGTTGCTTGTTGGCGCAAGTCTTCTCTTTCACGAATCTTAGCTGGCCCCTTTTCATTTATTTTATTTTGATATCGCTTTTACTAACGCAATTATCAAAATAATGACAAGAATCCAAAACAAAAAACCCAGGCTCCAATGGCCAAAGCCAAATCCCCAATGCGATAGAAATCCATTATCATCATGCATCATAATACCCTCCTTACTATAATATTTGCATCACTATAAAATTCATTAAATTAAAAAATATCGTATTTACTCCGCATGCCAAAATATTCATTATCCATTTACTTAAATTTAAATTTCATACTGTTTGAAGATTAATTAACCATGCGATAAATATAACTTGTGGCACAGTAATTAATGGTAAAAATAGTGCAATCTTCCAGGACTTAGTCGCCTCTTTTAAGACCATAATCTCAGTGTAATCCGTTGATACTCCTGTCATTAGAAAAGCAAAACTATTCCCAGGCGCATTCGCACGCGTAAGAATATCTGCAGCCACAGGAGTAGATCCTTCTGAACAGACTTCTAAAATGGTCGCGACCAAAATAGTAAGACCTAGGCCTGCCAAAGTTGGCCCAAAATAAGTTTGAAATGTTGTTGCATCAACAAATGCACGAATTATTCCTGCGAGCAGCACACCAAACAGAATCCATCGAATGACCATACGTGATTCAATGATCCCATCTTTCATCATTTCTCCAAAAAACTGTCGCGTGAACTGAGTGTTGCGAAAACGATACTTGGCTTCTGCCCAAAACCGGAAGTCTTTTGGTAAGTCGATTTGATGTGAGTTTTCAGGCAATACCTTTACAGCAATTAGTCGATCAAAAATATATCCGGTAATGATCGCGATAAGCATTGAGGCAATAATAAATGCGAGCGTCCATTTGATACCAATTAATGCGATGAGTATTAATGTGAGTGAAAAAGAATTCCATGGGCTGGCCACTAAAAAAGCCATGACTTGCCCTGCACTTGCGCCACGTTCATAGAGTTTGGCGCCAACCATTAGAATTCCATGGCTACATAGGTCTAATAATACGCCACCTAAGGTTGCACGAAGAATGCCTCCAATGCCTTGTTCTGTGCCTAATAATGAAACTACAAATTCACGCGGCACCTTTGACAAAAGTGCGACCATAATAATTCCAATCGTAATTCCCCACCAAATAGTATTCATTAACTCATATACAGATTTTGATAGAATCTCTAACTGAGTTATGGTTGCAGCCTCGGTCGGAAACAGCCAATACAGAAGGTATAAAATTACCACTGCACTAATGGAACCCCATAATAAATAATCCAGTCTCCCTTTTTTTGCATGACAAGAGCTCATGTTATGCTGAGTATGCTCATGTGTATGATTGTCACTATCCATTGATGGCCTCCCTTTGAATCATTAATGGGATAAATGCAGGCACCTTGGCTGCATACTTTTCATAGATTGCGCCAAACTCCGTTACGGCTTCACGCTCTTCCTTTTTCGCCAAATGAACATACATATAGGTCAAGATCGGAAACATAAGCAAAGTAAGAAGCGTTGGCCATTGCACTAAAAAACCCAACATAATTAGAAAGAACCCCACATATTGAGGATGCCGAATTCGTGCATAAGGCCCAGTTGTTGCAAGTTGGTGGTTTTTTTGAGCGGAATATAGCACTTTCCAAGAAGCTGACAACAAAACAAAACCAGCAATAATCAGCGCAAAACTAACCAAATGAATAGGATTCCAATGAGGATCTCCCCCTAAACTAAGCAGCACATGCCAAAGATGCCCATTCTCATGTGAATAAAAATCAACACTTGGGTAATGATTACTTAACCAACCTGAAAATAGATAAATCGTTAATGGAAACCCATACATTTCTGCAAACAATGCAACAATAAAGGCTGAAAAAGCGCTAAAGGATCGCCAGTCTCGTTTATTAATCGGTTTTGCAAAACTAAATGCAAAGATAATGAACACCAACGAGTTGATGATAACCAAACTCCAAAGACCATAACTAGGAATAATCATATGTTCAGACATCATTCTTACCCTCACTCTGCTGACGTGAAGAATGTTCTTGTCCTCCATGACTGCGATGCATAAATAAATGCATTAGTGGGCATACTAGTAAAATTAACCAAGGCAATATGCCAAACAAGTGTGCTCGATGCTCTGTAAAAAGATAAAATGAAATGATTGCGATAAAAAATATCGTCACCCAGTTGTGTCGGCTGTACCAGCATTGCGATGAGCTATTGATATTTTCATCGTTGGAATTATTTTTAACCATCATGTTTCTCCTTCCTTCTTATCACTCTCATTGTTTAATGGGGGATATAAGTACTTTAATATCGGACATTCATGGGCCGGACCTTTGCCTGAACATTGCTTAGCTAAGTGCTTGAGGATATTTTCTATCTCTATCAATTCCTTAATTTTTTTGTTTTGCTGACATATTTTTTGCTTTGTAATAGCTAATACATCTCCTGCAGTCGCTTCGGTTGAACCATCAAACTTGAGTAATTGACTGACTTCTTTTAACGAAAACCCAAGAGATTGTGCTTTTTTGATAAAACGTACGCGATTGACAGATTCTTGGTCATAAATTCTATAACCTGCCTGAGATCGTGAAATAGGTATAAGAAGATTTGTACGTTCGTAATAACGCAATGTATCAATCTTTACTTTACTTGCTTTGGCTAACTGCCCGATAGTGAACATTTATATGCCTCATTTATTAATACACGCCTACCTTTATTTGAGAGCTTAACCTTGCACTTAGGTCCAAGGTCAACCATCAAATTTAATATTGCATCCATTACTTTCACCTAAATTAGATTAGTGCTTAATCAAGTATGGAGCTTGGAGCAATTTTAGAAATAAAAGTTAGTGTAGTTATATATTTTATACTGAAGCCCTATATTGAACTCTTCTTTAAGCGCATTGTGTGTATCACTAAAAATATCGAAGGAATCACAATCAGTGTTAATATTGTTGCACTCACTATCCCGCCCACCATGGGCGTAGCAATTCTGCGCATCACTTCTGAGCCAGTTCCTGACCCAATCATGACGGTCAATAAACCAAATAATATGGTGAATACCGTCATCATAATGGGTCTAACTCGCAACAATGCACCACTTTTAATCGCTTCTTTAACTGCATCAACCGTAAGTGGTTTATTTTCTTTTTCTGCTAATTCTTTTTGGTATTGTAATGCTTGATTTAAATACACAAGCATCACCACACCAATTTCGACACTGACACCTGCTAATGCGATAAAACCAATACCAACGGCAACTGACAGTTCATAATCTAAAAAATAGAGGAGTAAAACACCTCCAACTAACGCCATTGGCAGCGTACCCATAACAATGAGCACTTCTGTAAAGCTTCTAAAGTTTAAATACAACAACAAGATAATAATCGCGAGCGTCACTGGAATAACAAGCGTTAACTTTTCTTTTGCACGAAGTAGATACTCATATTGTCCTGACCATGAAACTGTATAGCCTGCTGGAAGCTCAACTTTGTCTGCGACTATTTGTTTTGCTTCGTTTACATACGAGCCTAAATCTCTTCCTTCTATATCAACAAAAATCCAGCCATTGAGGCGTGCGTTTTCTGTTTTAATCATCGCGGGGCCCATTTCTATCCCAATGGTGGCGACATCTTGTAACTGCACATGCGCACCAGTTGGAGTAACAATTGGCAAATTGCGCAACTGTTCAAGTGAATCACGCCAATCTCTTGGATAACGTATGTTGATAGGATAACGCTCCAATCCTTCTGTGGTCATGGAGACCTGCATACCCCCTATCGCTGTGCGAATGACTTCTTGTATTTCTAAAATATCTAATGCATATCGAGCAGCTGCATTACGATCAATATCCACGATCACGTATCGACCACTGGCAACACGTTCGGAATAAGCAGATGCTGTCCCTGGCACTTGTTTGACAACTTCTTCCACTTCGGTACCAATTTGTTGGATTACATTTAAGTCCGTTCCTGCTATTTTGATTCCAACCGGTGTCTTTATTCCAGTTGAGAGCATGTCAATCCGCGTTTTAATGGGCATCACCCATGCATTCGTTAGACCAGGAAAATTTACTAACTGATTAAGCTCTTTTTTCAGCTCAGTGATAGTCATACCTTCTCGCCATTGATCTTGTGGTTTCAACTTAATGACAGTCTCGATCATGGTGAGTGGCGCGGGATCTGTCGCAGTCTCTGCGCGTCCAATTTTGCCGAAGACGCGCTCAACCTCCGGTACCGTGCGAATAAGTTTATCGGTTTGCTGTAATAGCTCTTGTGCTTTGCCTATTGAAATGGATGGATATGTCGTTGGCATATACATCAAATCACCTTCATTCAAATCTGGCATGAATTCACTACCCAGCTTGGTGATAGGCCACAAACCAATGGCGACTGCGATCACAATAATTACTAAAATAGTTTTTGGTGCTTTCAACACGAGACTAATGAGAGGACGGTATGCTGCAATCAACATTTTATTTGCAGGATTTTTATTTTCTGGTGTGATGTGTCCTCGAATAAAAATTCCCATCAAGACAGGGACAAGCGTAATAGCAAGAAATGCTGCACCGGCCATAGCAAATGTTTTTGTATACGCTAGTGGACCAAATAATTTACCTTCTTGTGCTTCTAGCGCAAATACTGGCAAAAAACTTAATGTGATGATGATTAGCGAAAAAAAGATAGGGGGACCCACCTCTTTGGCAGATTTTCCAATTAATTCTAATCGATCATAGGGTTGATCACCCATACGTTCAATATGCTTATGCGCATTTTCCACCATGACAATGGCAGCATCCACCATTGCACCGATGGCTATCGCAATGCCACCCAGGGACATGATATTGGCATTAATCCCCATGTGATACATGACAATAAACGCAATACCTATACCAATGGGAAGTGATAATACAATCACTAGCGCAGAGCGAAAATGAAATAGGAACAATGCACAAATTAAAGCGACAACAATAAATTCTTCGACAAGTTTTCCGTTTAGCGTCGAGATGGCGCGTTCAATTAATGATGCGCGGTTATACGTCTCGATAATTTCAACGCCTTCAGGCAATCCTTCTTGAAGAGTCTGTAAACGTGCTTGAACATTTTGAATGGTTTCTAAGGCATTCTCACCATAGCGCATAACGATAATACCACCCACAACTTCACCTTCTCCATCAAGCTCAGCAATACCGCGCCGTAATTGTGGTCCCAAACGAATGTCAGCCACTTCTTCTAATAATATGGGAGTCCCACGTTCATTCACGGCTAATGGAATTTTTCTCAAGTCATCAAGATCGTTGACATAGCCTGTCGCGCGTACCATATATTCTGCTTCGGCCATCTCAATCACGGATCCACCTGTTTCTTGATTAGCTCGTAATACCGCTTGGCGAACTTTTGAAAGAGGAATGTCATGTGCACGCAAACTGTTTGGATCCACCACGACTTGATACTGCTTGACCATACCTCCAACCGTGGCCACTTCAGAAACACCGTCTACTGTCTGCAATTCATATTTTAAATACCAGTCTTGAATACTACGTAGCTGTGAAAGATCATGATTCCCTAGGCGATCCACTAGCGCATATTCATACACCCAACCAACACCGGTAGCATCTGGACCCAGTTGTGGTTTTGCTGCAGCCGGTAAGGTACTGGCCACTTGGCTTAAGTACTCTAGCACCCGAGAACGTGCCCAATATAGATCTGTCCCGTCTTCAAAAATAACATAGACATAAGAATCACCGAAGAACGAGTAGCCGCGCACGTTCACAGCTTTGGGTACCGAGAGCATCGCAGTGCTGAGTGGATAGGTCACTTGATCTTCCACAACTTGTGGGGCTTGCCCTGGATAATTCGTCTTTATAATCACTTGTACGTCGGACAAATCCGGTATCGCATCCAGTGCAATATTTTTTATCGCATACACACTCCATGCCGCTAAGAGTATGGTGAGCAAAATGACCATCGGTCTATTTTTGAGAGACCAGTCAATGACAGACTCAATCATTTCATTGCCCTCCCTCATGAACCATCGACGACACTTCAATGATTAGATATTTTCCATCGACTTTCTGCATTTTAAATTCAACATGATCACCGACGTTCAACGCATCAAAATCAATTTGTGCATTCTCATTTTGTGTTGGGAATTTCATTTCCATCCGAGGCCAATTTAGGACTTCGATCGGTTGATGATCGATTTTTAGAATCTGTTCATCTTTGAATATTTCAGTGATCGTACCCATTCCCATGATTAATGAGCTTTCATCTTGCATCGCCATTTCAGATTTTTTTACCGTTGCATTATCTGGCTGGCTCATACGCATGAAGCTCGCTTTTGTGCTTGCTTCCGAATCAATCAAGAACTGACCTGAAACGACTACATCTTCACCCTCTTTTAGACCCGATTTCACTTCAATCCAGTCACCACTTTCAATCCCTGCAACTATTTGCCTCGGCTCAAAACGCCCCTCTCCTATAGCAAGAATGACGCGCTCATCACTGCCTGTTCGAATGACTGCTTCTCTAGGGATGACAATGATATTGTCTTTAGCACCTGCAAAAATTGACACATTACCAAACATGTTTGGTTTTAATGCTTCATCAAAATTTTCAAATTTAAGCCGTACCGTAAGCGCACGTGTTCTTTCATCTAGATCTGGATAGATATATTCAACAACCCCTTCAAATTTTTTCCCAGGTAAATACGAAAACTCGACTTCGGCAGGTAATCCTTCTTTGACCCAACTACTTTGCCGTTCAAATACTTCTGCCATCACCCAAA
Organism: Gammaproteobacteria bacterium; assembly: GCA_033344735.1. NCBI lineage: Bacteria > Pseudomonadati > Pseudomonadota > Gammaproteobacteria > Gammaproteobacteria bacterium. The sequence goes on along the minus strand of JAWPMW010000001.1, from coordinate 653,184 downwards.
CAGTGGACAGATCCGCTAATGTTGCAATCTGATTCTCTGGTTTCACAAACATGCCTTCACGCACCATGAGATTAGAGACCACACCGTCTTGTGGTGCGTAATAAGCAATATTCTGTCTAAGATTACGTTTTTCTTTTAAACGGTTTACTGCTGACTGAGACATACCCAAAGCTACTAAACGATCTTTGGAAGCATTGACTAACGATGTATTACCTAGCTTCAAGGCTTGTAAAAATTCTTCTTGCGCATTCACGAGTTCTGGGGAATAGAGACTAAATAAAAATTCACCTTTCTTTACACGCTCACCTTCGGAACGCATTTTCAATTGTTCAATCCACCCCTGTGTGCGCAAATGAATGTGTGACATCTTGGATTCATCATAGTCAACAAACCCTACCGTAGAAATCTTTCGCCAAAGCTTAGAGCGTTCTGCTTTTGCTGTGCGTACACCCAGGTTTTGTATCACCTCTGGAGAAATAACGACCTCGCTGCCAGAGCCTTGTTGCTCGTCTGCATACACTGGCACAAGGTCCATCCCCATAGGAGACTTACCTGGCTCCTCTCTACGAAAATTTGCATCCATGGGTGCGACCCAATAAAGAATCTCACGTTCTTCATCTTCTTTAGCAAACGATGATGAAGCACCTAAGAGCGAGATGAAAATAATCATCAAAATTTTTGTTAGTACAATTATTTTTTTCATGACTCTGCCTTTTCCATAAGATATAAAATTCGTGCTTGGGCCTTTGCAGCACCTACTTTCACGCGCAATGCTTCTAACTGAATATCAAGTTGCGTAATACGCGCTCTGGCTAATGTGGTAAATTCCGTGACACCACTTTGATAGGCTTTTAATGAGGCATTAGCATTAGCATTGGCATCAGGAACTAACTGCTTGTCATATAATTCACTTTGTTCTTGAAATTTTCTAAAAGCTGCATACTCGCGTAAAACAGACCGCTTTAGTGCTTGCAATTCATCTATTCGCACATCTTTTGCTGCCATTACTTGATGTTTGCTGGACGATAAACGTCGATCTTGGCGTTTATCAGTAAATATTGGTAAGTCGACTTTAACCAAAGCCGCCATTTGATCATCTCGATCACTCCCATCAAGGTTATTACCAAATCGCTTACGGTATTCAACACCTACACTCCAACCAGGCTTGTACTGTTCTTCAGCGATAGCAACCCCTTCATTGAAATAGGAAATAACAGTGTCACTCGCTTTTATTCTAGGATGATCAATTAACTGATTTACGACAGTATGCTGCTCTTCTAGTTTATCGAGTGTTGGGAACTCTGTATCAATTACTTCGTAAGCACGGTCATCAAGCCATTTACTCAACTCCGCCCTTGCTAGATCCTCATTCTTCTTGAAAATAATCACACGCTCTTCTAATCGAGAAAGCTCTAATTGAGCTCGGAGCACGTCTTGCTGATTAACTCTTCCCACGCTATAAAAAGACTCAGCTATATCGACAAGCTGCGAAAAGTATCGGTGGCTTTGATGAATAATTCCCTGCGCACCTACGTTGTAGAAAATATCTAAATAGTTTTCTCTTGCCATACGTACAGATTGAGCCAATTGATCTTGTGAACGGAAACCTTGTTCTTTGCTAGACCACTGAGTTTGTTGAGTACGAATTTTTAACGTATCACCTCGCGGAAAAGATTGATTAACACCAAATCGCAACTGTGTATTAGGCTCACGATCTAGATCAAAATTATCAAGTGGCGCATTAAATAAGCCGACATTAAGTTGGGGATCTGGTAATTGACCGTCAGCGACTGCCGACTCTTTAAAGGCATCACGTCTAGAAAGTTGGGATTGAGAAATGTAATCATTCATTCTCGTAATATCTTCAACTTCCTCCAAAGTTAATGCCTTTGCCTGTTGAGTGAATACAATCAGTATCAATGCAATAATTGATATGTAATGACTGACATATATATTTGTCTTAAATAGACAGTTTTCTGTTTGATCTCGCATGAGAAAAATCCATATCATAATTCTTAAATCACAGCTCAACGTTGCTGGATTAAGAATAAAGTTTCTTGAAAAAAGTGCTTGAGTTTTTAGGCTCTACGCCGCACTAATTAAATGACAGAAGATATAGATTTATGCCGCTGGTGGGCGAAATGGAGGAACTGGGAATTGTGTTACAATAAGATCATTCGGCTTAAGTGCCAATTGAGTTGAGGAGAATAGTATTGCAAAAGAATCGATAGAATTAGAAAAATGTTTTACGAATGTACAGCCTTGTTCACAACTATCACACTGTGTGTGCACACCTGATTGAGTACAACAGTCACTATTATAAGATTCTTGATCTGAACGAGTCATATCTATATCGCTAGAATGACATGGCATTGTATCGACTTGGTTCTCAGATAAATCTAAGGAAATAAAGCTTTCAGGCGATTTATCTACTGAAGATATTAGACTGCTACTCCATGAACTCAAAGGCAAAAATATCAACAACAACATCATCAATACACTTATTACAGTGCGCAATGAGCTTGTTTGCTTGACATGATGCTTTGATACCATAGTTTTCACCATAGATGAACAGTATATGTTTTAGTATGGTTATTCAATAATTAGTTCCCATTAAACTGATAAAGATCAAATGAAGATAACTAATGGTAACTTTAGATTCAGAAAAACTTAACCAAATGATCACTATAGTATGATCCGGTCATAGCTCATTGTAAAATCAGCTATAGCTAACTAGATTTCTTCTTATCTATCGCTATAAGCAAAATTAATCGCAACGCTTTCTTGCAACTCAAAAGCGGTCATTTGGAATTACTACAACAAGCCCCTTCCTGTATCGGGGGACAAGGCACATCGCCGTAGGAGCAATACACGCAGCAGTCACCGGCCTTTGGTTTTAATAATGTATTACAAGATTTACATTCGTAATAATATTGGCAAGAATTTGTTGGCATCTTATCTTTTGTTTGTTTCCCACATTCTGGACAGGTCAATGTCGAATCAAGTTGAGGTGATTGAGTAGACATAAAGAAATTCCATTTACTAGGTTATTTATTATTGCACATTCAAGGTCGCTTATCGGCTCAATAGCGGCCATTATGCTAATTGCAATTCTGACATAACTATTTGTTACATGATTTTTAAGCATTATACAAAGTAAAAACACCTATCAGGATAAAGCCAATCCCAGCAATATAATGCAGGTACTTTTCATTAATGAATTCCGAAAACAAGCTTCCTGCTAATACACCAATGGCGGTTGCAACAATTAATGCAGCCGATGCAGCAAAGAATACAGTGTATTTGCTTACTTCTTTATCCGTTGCAAACAACATTGTAGCCAATTGAGTTTTATCACCAAGCTCTGCTATAAACACCGCTAAAAATATTGTTGCAAATATCTTCCAATCCATAAACTTAAATCACTTTTGCGTGAGTAACCTAGACAGATAAAGGCTATTATACCTGACTCTGTTTGTGAAATAATGAGTCTGCTTCCGGCTCAAATTCCAGCGGCTTACAGGGTAAGTTAGAGAATGAAGTGCATCATCAAATTCAATGACCACTTTTATGTCTAGAATATTTGAAAAGATTTTAATGGATGGTAATAATTAGTAACACTCAGAATCAAAATAAGGGGCAACACTATCAAGCAACTTCGATCTTTAGCATCTATCGTTATCCTTACAAGTATTACATCTCTAGTATACAGCGATATAGAATTGGGCAACACTCAAGCCCCAGTCACCATCATTGAGTATGGTTCCATCACGTGTGGTAAGTGTGTTCGGTTTCACAGGGAAGTTTTACCGTTACTCAAATCAGATTATATAAAAACAGGTAAAGTACGTTTCATATATCGCGATTATCCCACTTCTGATGAAGCCTATAGAGGTGCAATCGCTGCTCATTGTGCTGGTCCTGATAAGTACTACCCGCTTCTTGATGCCTTGTATCATGCGGTTGCAGATTGGTCCCAAGCAAAAGATGTAGAAATCGCACTGACTGATATTGCTATATCACTAGACTTGAATCGGGAAACGTTTAGTACATGTCTAAATGATCCGCAACAAGCGCTGAATATTGAAAAAGAAAGAGAAGAAGCGGTACTAGAATATGATGTTTTTGGTACACCTACATTTATTATCAATGGCAAAGTCATCAGAGGATTAAAAACCTTTGATGAAATGAAAGTATTGATTGAAAAAGCTAGTAGTCAGTCACACTAATATTTATATAGCTCCAATAACTACTCCAAGTTCCAACAATCTTTATCCTGCGAATTGGTGGACAATGAACATCCTCAAAGGCTCATTGCTTTCTATTCATAATCCACATCAATGTAATTACCTGATAAATTTTGAGTATAAGATTTGATTATCGCTATTAATACTTGTTTGCATATCAAGCATCGCTAAGTTAACATTTAGTTATTATGAAATTTGTATCAGTATTATTGCTGGCTTTATTAGTTTTCGGAAGCGTTGTTTCCGCAAACGTTTCAGTGTGTGAGTTCTTTGATTACACCCAAGAAAATGAGCAATCAAATTTTGATGAAGAAAATCAAAGTAATGATGCTGATTGCTGTGACTATTATTGTAATTGCGTCAAACAATTCAGTAACAGAGTTATCAGCACAGACAGTGTCAATGCTAATTCATTAATAAAACCTCTTAAGATCGATATAGTTGTATCCCAATTTCCTCCTCCTTTGCTACGCCCCCCAATTACCTAACACGGCAAATTAATGCCAAATTTTACAGCTGTATTTTATATGTGCAGCTGAGATAGTGTTAGGTCAAACATATGTTTAAGATATTTTACTTTTCAGAAAAGATGTGACTGACATTTTGTGTCAGCCTTTTCTGAGAAGCATAATCATCGATTACCAACGTTTATCCTAATCCTATATACCGCAATTTTTCGTTAGAAATCACGAAACAAAATTGAGTCCCGTCATAAGAATTTGATAGGGCGTCGTTACATTTTAGGAGTCTTAAAGATGAACATTAATACAAAAAATGTTGCTGCAGTAAGTGCACTAACTATTACACTAGGGTCTTTAGTCACATTACATGCAGAGCAAAATCCTTTTGCAATGGAATCGTTTACAAAACCTCAAGATAGCACGAGTGTTATTGCTTCGGGTTCATGCGGTCAAGGCATGTGTGGAGGCAATAGTAGCGGCATGGGAAGTGGTAACATGCCACAAGGTATTCTTCCCACGCTATTACCTGATAACCCTTCAGAGGGCGCACAAACACTCATTAAAAATTGCGCACAGTGTCATGGGTTACCTGCACCTGGTTTACATACTGCACAAGAATGGCCATCAGTAGTTCAGCGCATGAAGATGCATATCAGCTGGTCAAAAAAATGGATGCAAATCAATGTACCTGATGAACAGGAACTAAATCTGATCACAAATTACTTACAAGAACATGCACAAACACAGATCGATGCTACGGTTCATACTGATCTTGATAGTGAAACCGGGAAAGTCTTTAGTGAAGTTTGCGTTCAATGCCATGTATTACCTGATCCTGGTCAACATACTGCAGCGGAATGGCCATCTGTTGTTGAGCGTATGCTGGGCTACATGAATGTTCAGAACAAACAAGCGCCTAATGAAGAACAGACACAGATGATCGTTGAATACCTACAAAATAGCACTGATAAAAGTTAAGGTTTAACTAGTGACCAGTCATCTGAAATACTGTTGATTTATTAGGCTTCCTCAATTAGGCTAAATAAATGACTAAGTTTTTTGCAAAGTTTATCGTTATTGCCCTTCTGTTTGTTAGTGCAGAGGCAGCAGTTTGTAGTACTTTTCATCTGTTTGATAACGATGAGGAAGTCTCACACTTATATGATAATGATGGTCAAGCTGAACTATTTGAAGAAAACTCTTGTAATCACTTGTGCCATTGTGCACATCACTTTGCAACATTTAGTACAGATATATCATTGATACCAAATAATTCGGATCAAGAAGCATCTCATTATACTGATCATTACTCATCTAAGGATTCACCTCCCTTATTTCGCCCCCCTATTGCCTAGCGCAAACACTGGAAATTAGTCTCTTCACTTGAGTGGAGATAACTAGTCCACTCCTAACTCTTTCTAAATAGTTGTCATTCCACTGGGATTGATTCTACTTAGCGTGTGCTTGCACACATTCAAAGAATATTTGCGTTTTAGAGGTAAGATTCATGCAATCTTTAAACATTAAAAGCAGGCAAATAATATTAGTATTTGCCTTAGTAAATTATATTTATCTACAGATTGTTGTCGCCAGCGAAACACCTACTGATGATTCGTCTCAGGCAATAATTCATCATGTTGATTTGTTAACGATAGAAAATGCAATTGGACGTGCTTTAGAGTTTACGCCAAGACTCCAATCAGCAGCCAGTAGAATGGATGCCGCACAAGGGGCACAACTTCAAGCCAGCCTCTTACCTAACCCTGAACTTGCATTTGAAGCTGAAAATTTTTCAGGAAATGATGATTTTGGCAGTACAAATTCTGCTGAATACACATTAAGCCTTAATCAAAAGATCGAATTAGGTGGGAAGCGTGATGCTAGAAAACAAGTAGCTCAAGCTTCATATGCTGTGGCACAAGAAGGCTTATCTATTGAACGTCTAAATATAATCAAAGATGTGCATAGCGCCTATGTCAATGTGCTCGCAAACACGCAGTCGGTAAAATTAGCGATTGAACAAGAACAACTCGCTAAAGATATTCTTGCCAATGTGAGTAAGCGCGTGCAATCAGCAGCAGAGTCAGCAATCCAACAAAGTAAAGCGGAAGTGACGGTCGCAAATAGTTTAATTTTACGCGAACAAACGAATCAACAACTTCAAATAGCCAGACATAATCTTGCAAAACTTTGGGGTGAAAGTTCATTTGATGACAGTCTTAATCATCAGTATTTGTTTCAGCTTGATGAGCCTATGACATATGAGGTTTATCTAGAGAGATTAGATGAACTTCCAGATGTTCAACAATTTATTCATCAAAAATCACAAATGGATTCTTTATTTGATCTGGCAAACACAGAAAAAATTGTTGATCCAGTGGTGAGCATTGGTGTTAGACGATTTGAAGAAGGCAGTGATAACGCATTTCTAGTAGGTGTAAGTGTGCCATTACAGATATTTAATAAAAACCAAGGAAACATTGCACAAGCACAAGCGGAATCATTGCAGGCACAAAGTGATGCACAGCAATTTGAACTGAATCTAAAACAAGCACTATTTGAGAATTGGCAAACATGGAAAACAGCATTCATGGAAGCGGCTCATATGAAAACCAAACTCATTCCAGCAGCTGAGCAGTCATTTCATTTAGCGCAATCAGCCTATAACAGAGGGCGGTTCACCTATTTGGAAGTGTTAGATGCTCAACGCACATTGATAGAAGCGCAGAACCAATATCTAAGCACATTAAGAAACTATCACACTGCACGAATTAACGTTAAACGATTAACAAATGGCTTTGGAGAACAAGGATGAGAATTATATTGATGATACTCTTTTTGAGTTCAGTAACTTTCAATATTACCAGTCTAAATCAGATATTATTTACATCTGTTTATGCTGGTGAAGATGACCATGATGAAGAAGCAGCAACAGAAGCCATCATACAAGCCGATGTAGCCAAGCGAGCCGGCATATTCACGGAACATGTATCGAGTCAAACGATTAAACAATCAAAGGTGCTGACTGGGCGCATGATGCAGGTACCCGATAACACCTTCACAATCAGAGCGAGATTTCCAGGAATAGTAAAATCAGTAAAGGTGCAATGGGGAGAAAGTGTTAAAAAGGGTCAAGTCTTAGCGTTAATTGAAAGTAATGACAGCCTTCGCACCTACTCTGTAAAAGCACCAAATGAGGGAGTTGTCATTGAACGCAATACAAATATGGGTGATGTGGCAAATGATAATGCACTCTTTAAGATTGCGGATTTAAGCACCCTATGGGCAGAGTTTAATGTCTTCCCTAGTGATCTCCATTCTATAAAAGCACAACAAAATATCATCATTCAACATTTGGATTCTAACCTCAGCACTCAATCAAAGATCAAAATGTTATTACCCGTTGCAGATGCGGTAAGCCAAACTGTCACAGCCATTGTTCCAATTTCAAACAAGGATAGTCTGTGGCGTCCTGGAATGATTATCGAAGGTTATGTTCACGTCCAAGAAAAACTTGCTCACCTTGCCATCAAGGAGAGCGCATTACAAAACATGGGTGAGAAATCCGTTGTCTTTGTTAAAGAAAATGAATCGATGTTCGTCCCTCATGAAGTAACTTTAGGTGAACGCGATGGTGAGTTTATAGAAGTTCTCTCAGGTTTATCTGAGGGTGATGAATACGTTAGTCAAGGAAGCTTCAGGATTAAAGCTGATCTTTTAAAATCAACGCTTGAAGACGATCACTAAGGAATATTATGTTAGAAAAAATAATTTATACTTCAATTCAGCATCGTTGGATTGTTTTACTTGTAGTGATTGGGCTGATGGCGCTGGGCGTGGCAAATTTCCAGAAACTCCCCATTGATGCAGTGCCTGATATTACTAATGTCCAGGTTCAAATAAATACGGAAGCACAAGGTTATTCGCCTTTAGAAGTTGAACAGCGCATTACATTCCCCATAGAAACAGTCTTAAGTGGCATACCAGACTTAGACTACACACGATCTCTATCTCGTTATGGATTATCACAAGTCACAGTCGTGTTTGAGGAAGGCACTGATATTTATTTTGCACGCCAGCTACTATCTGAACGGTTGCAGCAGATTAGTGGTGTATTACCGGCAGGCATTGAGCCTGAAATGGGTCCAATAAGCACAGGGTTAGGTGAAATTTACTTCTATACAGTAGAAGCAGAAGAAGATGCTCTCAAAGAAGATGGCACCCCGTACACACCCATGGATTTATTAACTTTACAAGAATGGGTCATTGCCCCTCAGCTCAAATATGTTAAAGGGGTCGTAGAAGTCAATTCAATTGGTGGTTTTGAGAAACAATTTCAAGTTAGCCCAAATCCAAAAAAGTTGCGCGCATATGATCTCAGCATAAATGAGATTATCGAAGCCTTAGAAAACAATAATGACAATGTTGGTGCAGGCTACATAGAAAAGAATGGTGAACAATACCTTATTCGTGTACCTGGTCAGGTTAAGACCATTGAAGAAATAAATAGTATTGTTGTCACTCTTCGAGATGAACTACCTATTCGTATCAAAGATATTGCTCAAGTGTCTCTAGGTGCATCACTAAGAAGTGGTGCAGCAACCAAAAATGGTAAGGAAACTGTTCTAGGTACTGCAATGATGCTCATGGGAGAAAATAGCCGTGAAGTTTCAAAGCGTGTTGCAGACAAATTAATCGAAGTGAATCGCAGTCTCCCAGATGGTATCACCGCCAATACTGTCTATGATCGAACAGACCTTGTTGATCGAACAATATGGACAGTTGAGAAGAATTTGCTTGAAGGTGCCCTACTCGTTATTCTGGTGTTATTTTTATTACTAGGTAATTTTCGCGCCGCCTTAATCACAGCGCTCGTCATACCCATCGCGATGCTCATGACTATCACAGGAATGGTTGGGCGAAACGTCTCAGGTAATCTAATGAGTCTTGGTGCTTTAGATTTTGGCCTTATAGTTGATGGTGCAGTCATCATTATTGAAAACTGTATACGTCGATTTGGCATCGCACAAAAAGAATATGGGCGATTGCTCACCAAAGAAGAACGATTTGAGCTGACTGCTAAGGCAGCAGCTGAAGTGATAAAACCCAGTATCTTTGGCGTGATAATTATCACCGTTGTATATATACCAATTTTTGCATTAACAGGTGTTGAGGGGAAAATGTTTCACCCAATGGCATTTACTGTTGTGACCGCCTTACTATCAGCACTCATTTTATCGATTACGTTTGTTCCTGCCGCTGTTGCACTCTTTGTTAAAGGAAAAATAGAAGAGAAAGACAATGCAGTCATAAGAGGTTCCAAGCGTCTTTATCATCCAATTCTGACATGGAGTATTGTTAATCCTTGGAAACTTATCACTATCGCTGTTTCTCTTGTAGTAATAAGTTTAATTGCTGCCTCAAAAATGGGCACAGAGTTTGTACCCAGTCTTGATGAGGGAGATATTGCTGTTCAATCATTACGTGCGCCTGGCACAGCGCTATCAGAATCTGTGAAAATGCAAGGTGAAGTGGAACGCGCAATAAAAGCATTTCCTGAAGTAAAACTTGTGGCAGCACGAATTGGAACAGGAGAAGTCGCAACAGATCCTATGCCTCCAAATATTTCTGATGCATATGTCATTCTTAAAGATAGAGATAAATGGCCAGACAAATCAAAACTAAAATCAGAATTAGTCAACGAAATGCAAGAAGCCTTGGAACAAATACCAGGAAATGCCTATGAGTTTTCTCAACCTATAGAACTTCGCTTTAACGAATTAATTTCTGGCGTTCGTAGCGATCTCGCTATTAAAATTTATGGTGACGATTTAGACACACTTGTGAGTGCTGCACAGTCTGTTGCTTCTGTCGTTAGCACTATCCCAGGCTCTGCTGATGTGAATGTCGAGCAAGTAACTGGGTTACCTGTCTTATCGATCATTCCTGATCGAAAGCGTCTCGAGCGCTATGGCTTGAATGTCATGGATGTTCAAAATATGGTGCAAGTCGCTTTGGGCGGTCGTGAAGCTGGTCAAATCTTTGAAGGTGATCGTCGCTTTGACATCATTGTGAGACTATCCGAAACCTTACGAAAAGATATCGATGAAATTAAGCGACTGCCAATTCCATTGAATCGTAATGATAATTACATGCAAACTTCTGCACCTAATTACGTGCCACTCAGTGAAGTTGCCAATGTAAGTATTAACTATGGTCCGAATCAAATTAGTCGTGAGAATGGTAAAAGACGAATAGTCGTGACTGCCAACGTACGCGAGAGAGACTTAGGGAGTTTTGTAGCAGAAGTACAACAAGCAGTTATTGACCAAGCCACTATACCTGCCGGTTATTGGCTGGATTATGGGGGTACATTTGAACAGCTCATTTCTGCACGAGAGCGATTGAGCATTGTTGTCCCCATTGCTCTTTTCCTTATTTTTGGATTGCTATTTATGGCATTTGGATCAGGAAAAATCGCATTATTAATATTTACAGGTGTGCCATTAGCATTAACAGGAGGAATTGCAGCTCTTTGGTTACGCGATATTCCATTGTCTATCTCAGCCGGTGTAGGTTTTATTGCACTATCTGGCGTAGCAGTACTCAACGGTGTCGTCATGATTTCATTTATTCGGAATCTACAAAATCAAGGCATGAGTTTCGATGATGCATTAATTCAGGGTGCTCTAACACGCTTACGCCCAATTTTAATGACAGCACTTGTAGCCAGCCTGGGATTCATTCCAATGGCATTAAACACAGGCGCAGGCTCAGAAGTGCAACGACCGTTAGCCACTGTCGTTATTGGAGGAATTATTTCCTCCACTATTCTTACATTGTTATTATTGCCCACAATATATCGACTAGTATGTAAGCGTGAATATCGTGGCGATAATAATACTTAAACCAACAGCGAGTACATCAGTATGTCTTCTTGCGATTGTTCAGTAGAAATAGATACTAAAGAGCAAAGACGCGTATTAATAATTCTATTAGTGATCAATTTCACCATGTTTTTGGTTGAAATCTTCCTGGGTATTATTGCTGAATCAACTGGGCTTATAGCAGACTCACTGGATATGTTAGCGGATGCAACAGTTTATTCGATAGGACTATATGCGGTTGGAAGAAGTGCAAATGTAAAGCTCAAAGCTGCTTTTACGAGTGGCATTTTCCAGATTTTATTGAGCCTACTTGTTGCAATTGACATTATTCGACGATTTATTTACGGCAGTGACCCTGAGTCCACTTGGATGATCATTGTTGGTGTTGTTGCTCTTATTGCTAATACGATTTGCTTGATGTTAATTTCAAAACATAAAAATGGAGAGGTTCATATGCGAGCAAGTTGGATTTTTTCTAAAAATGATGTAATTGCAAATATCGGTGTAATTATTGCCGGTGCTTTAGTGTTCTTTACCGGTACAAGATGGCCTGACTTGATCATAGGTGCAGTTATTGTCTGGATTGTACTGTGGGGAGGTATAAGCATTATTCGAGAAACAAAAACTGAATCTAAAAAAAATTTATGTGATTCAAATAATCGCTGATCATATTCCAGCAAGATTCAAGGAAGTCTAACTACAGCCAAGATATTTAGGGGTATAAATAGGGGCACAAAGTTTTGTCTAACCGCTAATTTAGCAATAGAAACAAACACTTACATATCAAGTTAAGTAGCTACCGCCTCCACCAAATTAAATTCTTTTTGGGTCAAAATTTTTGCCCTATCACCCTCTTTCCTTCTACAAGAGCTACATTCCTTGGTTGTGCGAATGGACTATTAGGAACAACAAACAATATAAAGCATGATGCACCGAATGAACCCATTATTAATGGTTGATTGCTTGATATAAATCAATACAAGATCGATTGGGCATTTATACAATTCTAATCAAGCAAGGCTAAGTCATGATTGATTAGAATTGCATTTATTGTTGATTATTCTCTTAGTATAAAATGTCTGATCAAATAATTGGCTATTACAGTACATACGAAAATAAGCTATTGAACTGCTTAGACAGAATTTCTTTGTCAATGAAAAGTCATGTTATTGCACGTTATGGTAATGAGTTTGCGGATAATCTACAAAAAGATGTTCATGCAGAGTATAAAAAGCTTATTCCAGAGATTCCATTTATAAAAGGAATGCGTGCACAATTTTTGAATACATTTCTTATTATTACCGCACAAGAACTTGCAGTTTATAAAGCCATGAAAAAACATGGCAAATCAGCATCAGAGGCATGGGAACTCTGCCACCAAACAATTAAAAATCAAATGCAAAGTTTTCCAATATGGAAACGTTGGCTTATGAAGCACTTTATGTTTTCAAACATTGTAAAGAAAATCATAGCCAGTCGAGAAAAAAATTGTCAGGAAGGTAATTTTGGTGAATTTAAGATTGAATATCTTGTTGGAATTAATGGCAATTTTGATATTGGTGCTAACTATCATGGATGTGGCAATTATAATTTTGCTATGAAACATGGAGGTGCTGAATTTGCACCTTTTATCTGCATGTCAGATATTGCCTTGAGTGATGCCTTAGGTTGGGGGCTTACACGCACACAAACATTAGCTGATGGCTGTGATTATTGCGATTTTAGATTTAAAAAAGGATCATTGACAAATATTTCTTCAAAAACACCAGAGGTAAATAAGGTGATATCTGCAATTCGTGATAAGGAAAATAAAGCTTAATGATTATTTATATTTTGACGGCCGCTTATAGTCGTAAGCAGACGTATATAGTTATATGAGGGCATTTTTGGGCATATAGTGACTGCATCGCCCTACACTTATAATTTATTCAAACATTTATACTGTAATTTCGATTGTTAGGCTGTCTCTCGAATAGATAAATGTCAGCTATCGACTAAAAAATTTTCTAAGCTAACTCTACAGGTCCATGGTCATCACAATGATCACCATGTACATGGTGTAAATGCCCATTAACGATGTAATCTATATGATCACCATGTGGTACTGCCTCATGTCCACAATTAGGACCATGAACATGATCATTGCAGGAATGAACTGGTATACATTCATTTGGATTGACGACACTGACATCTAATACATGTTCATCACAATGATCATCATGAGGATGATGTAAGTGACCATCATGCACATAATCAATGTGATCATTGTGACGGATAGCAGTGTGTCCACAATTATCGCCATGAGTGTGTTCTGGATGAGTATGAATTTTATTACAAGCCATTTCTTACCACCTTTAAATTAGAATATATGTACTATTATAGCTCACCTAAGCGAAAATTTTGAGAATACCATCTACACAAATCATAATCGATAAAGAGATGAAAATTTGGAAAAGATCATGGATGCACTTCAGCATTACTCGAAGTTCACGCTTTTTCTACATACACAACATCATCATGATGAGTTATTAAAAGACTTCGGTACTAACCCATTTCGCAAATGAGGCTTGATTGCTTCTCTAAAAGAATTATTTTCACCATAAATGCTGGTAGATTATCGTGCGATTTTCGCTGGTGAACGTAAGAAATGACGATAATCAATAGTACTGATTAACTCTAATAATAATATTTACTTAGCGCCTAATAATTCTATTTGATATCCATCTGGATCTTCTACAAAAGATAAGATTGTTGCCCCTGCATTCATTGGACCAGCTTCTCTAATTATTTTTCCACCTTGTTGTTTAATTTTATCTGTTGCTGCATAAACATCATCAACTTCAATAGCTATATGACCATACCCATCACCTAAATCGTATTTCTCTGTATCCCAATTATAAGTTAACTCGATTGCAGTATTTTCTGACTCATCACCATAACCCAAGAAAGCTAATGTAAACTTACCCTCAGGATAGTCTTTCTTTCGCAATAATTTCATATTTAGTATTTCAGTGTAAAACTGAATAGATCGATCTAGATCACCTACTCTTAACATTGTGTGCAATATTCTCATAATTTAAATTTACCTTATATACTGCTTAAACAAAAATAGTAGCAAGTCAGTTTATCTCGCCATACTCTCAAATAAGCGTGCAACTGCTTCTGCACCTGGGTCGTTATGCCCTTCGAGTTGTTTTGCGTTGATATATGATGCGCGTCCTGCTTTTGCTTTAACAATTGTCGCAGTATGATCTGCTCCTTGTCTTGCAGCAATTGCTGCCTCTTTAGAACCTTTTTCGAGTGCATCTAACGCAGGCGCAAGAGCATCTACCATTGTACGATCACCCAGCTGTGCACCACCTATTTCCTGCATACGTTTCAAGCCTGCTTTAAGTGCTTCGCGCATTGGTAAACCACTCGACGCACCATCACCTGTTGCAGCAAAAAATATAGCTAATAGAACACCAGATGATCCACCCATTGTTTGACTTAACTCTAAACCTATAGCTCTAAACAACTGGGTGTGGTCTGCCAAGGGCAATCGATCTAATGCATCAATTAATGACCTTGCAGCACCAGATAAAGTCGATCCTGTATCACCATCCCCTGATTTTGCATCAAGCGCATTAAGGTCGTTTTCCGCTGAAATAAATACGTTACAACATTCATTCAGTAAATCACGAGTAGCTTGATGTTCTGATGGTAGTGGAGTTATTGCAGTTAGCCCATCAGATAAGGCAAGTGTTGTAACAGGCTTAATTGAAGAAATTCCAGGCCATGCAGATAGTTCTGTAGGCACCGCTAGTAGTTCAATTTCTTTACCATCTGCTGGATAAAGTGAGATAGAAAATCCTTGCATATCCAATGAGGTCATCATTGCTGCAGGGCCAATCACATGGCTGATTTTATCACCTATTTTCGAGTTGATTAACTCATGTAATAAAACTGACATTTCAATTATTGATGTACCACCAAGATTATTCACTAGAGCAATGTGTGGCTTTTTATCAATGCTAGCACTTAACTTTTCTATCATAGCAGTCATTGCTAGCTTGGCATTATTGAACTCAATTTGCTCGACCCCCGCTTCACCATGAATACCCAAACCAAGTTCTGCCATTCCCTGTGGTATTCTGTCTTCTTTAGGTGACCCCGGCACAGTGCAAGTATTCAGTGACATACCAATACTTTTAGTTTTGGCAATCACTTTTTTAGCCGCAACTGTAACTGTGTTTAGATCAGCTCCCTGTTCTGCTAAAGCGCCTGCAATCTTATGGACAAAAAGCGTACCTGCGACACCACGTGCTTGTGGTAATTCTGGTAGTGCAATGTCGTCATTAACAATAACCATCTCCACATTTAGTCCAAAGGCACGTGCCCGTTCTGCAGCAAGCCCAAAATTAAGACGATCGCCAGTATAATTTTTAACAATCAAAAGACAGCCCGCAGAACCTGTTACTGCAAGAATCCCTGCCAACACAGCATCTACACTTGGCGAGGTAAAAACATCTCCACAGACAGCTGCGGTCAACATGCCCTCTCCAACAAATCCAGCATGGGCTGGCTCATGTCCCGAACCGCCGCCAGATACCAAAGCAACTTTAGATTTGTCCCAATCATTACGTACAACTACGCGAATATGAGGATAACCATCCAAACGTGCTAACTTACCTCCCGAAACAGCAACAACTCCATCCACTGCTTCAGTTACAAGGTCCTCTTTTGTATTAATAAATTGAGTCATATTGTCCTCCTTTTGTTGTCCCTTTATTCAAGGCAAACGGACACCATCATTATCAAAATAAAATGCGTTAGTTGGTTGTATTTTTAATACATCACCATTTTTAAGTGTGGTATGCGCATCTGTAACAGTGATTAAATCATGATTTTTATACACAAGATGAAGGCGAGTTTGATCTCCAAGATGCTCAACACGAACTACCGTGCTGTCATCACCTTGACCTTGGATTAACTGCTCTGGTCGCATACCAATAGACTTTGCACCTGAAGGTGAACCAGAAAACAAATCAGCAGGTAATATATTAATACGAGGTTGTCCTAAACGACTTGCCGCATAAATGCTCACTGGATTTTCATAAATTTCACGTGGTGGTCCAAATTGAAGTAATTTCCCATGATCAAGGACACCTACATGTGTCGCCATAGTCATTGCCTCAATTTGATCGTGAGTAACGTATAGCATTGTTGCGCCAAAATCAGTCTGAATGCTCTTTAGCTCAATTCGCAAATCAGCTCTCAGCTTTGCATCAAGCGAGCTGAGAGGTTCATCCATCAAGAAAATGTTTGGTGTACGCACAAGCGCACGACCTATTGAAACTCGCTGCATCTCACCACCCGAAAGTTCAGTAGCTTTGTTATTAAGTTTGTGTGTTATTTGTAAAATCTCTGCAACCGAATTAACTTTTTTATTAATTTCTCCCGCAGGTGTTTTTAACAAAGGTGATTTCAATGGGAATTCAAGGTTTTGCCTAACCGTTAAATGTGGATAGAGTGAATATTGTTGGAAAACCATAGCAACATTTCGTTGTGCAGGTGTAAGTCCACTAACAGAGTAATCATTTATAAGAATGTCACCACTTGTGGGTTTATCTAAACCTGACACCATCCTAAGTGTAGTTGTTTTACCTGCTCCTGTCGGTCCCAACAAAACCACAAAAGAGCCATCTGGAATTGTCATAGAAACATTTTCAAGAGCACGTGTATCACCAAAAGTCTTATTGACCTGATCGAGAACAACTTCAGCCATTACTTAAAACCCCCTCATTGGATTCTGATTTTAATGCGATTCCAGTTTTAGCATGAAAAACTGTTAGAGTTCGCGCATCAAATTCAAGACCTAATCTGTCTCCTTTTGCAATTACATTGTTGGAAGCAGTTCGTGCTTTAATAACACCATTGAGTGTTTCTATTGTAATAATTTGAGTGGTACCAAGATATTCAGTAGCTAAGACTTCACCGCGATATGGAGCATTATCAGAAAAGTGAATATGTTCAGGTCGGACACCTAGCGAAAGTTTTCCTTCTGCATCTTCACGTAAGCAAGGAATTTCAAAGTCACAATCACTAAATGTTAAGGTATTGGCACCAGAAGAAATCGCACCCTCAAAATCAAGAAAATTCATGGCAGGAGAACCTATGAATTTTGCAACGAATTTTGTGGCGGGCCAATCATAAATTTCTTGAGGTTTACCAAACTGTTCTACAAGCCCATGGTTCATGACTACAATTTTATCTCCCATTTGCATAGCTTCCAGCTGATCGTGTGTCACATAAACAGTTGTTGCACCCATACGATCATGAAGCGCACGTAGTTCTTCCGCCATATGTTCTCTAAACTCAGCATCCAAAGCACCCAGTGGCTCATCTAATAAAAATGCTTTTGGTTCGCGTACAATTGCGCGGCCGAGAGCGACTCTTTGTCGATCTCCCCCTGAAAGTCCACTAACTGGTTTATTCAAGAGATCTACTATCCCAAGAATTTTAGCAACCTCTAACACTTTTTCCCGAGCTTGTGCTTTTGACATACCTTGACTCAAGAGTGGGTAAGCAATATTTTTTCTAACATTCATGTGTGGATAGAGTGCAAACATTTGGAACACAAATGCGATGTCACGTTCAGATGCCCTCTTCATACTTACTTCTTCTTCACCAATATAAATCTCACCACTTGTAGGTAGTTCCAAGCCTGCAATCATGCGCAATGTAGTTGTTTTTCCACACCCTGAAGGCCCAAGTAGCATAAAGAATTCACCATCTTCAATTGTGAAGGTTGAAGATTGAACTGCGGTAAAAGCTCCAAACTCTTTGCGTAGATTTTTTATTTTTATTTGAGCCACAATCTACTCTGGAAAATGACTAACAACGATAAACATAATCGTGCCAATTAGCGTGACAATAAAAGAATAAGTAAAGAGTGAGAGTATGAAAGATTGCATCAACATAACGACACCAATGGCAATTATAATTGAAGCCACCATTTCCCAAGGTCCACGCTTCAAACCAAGCATTCCATGTAAAAAATTATTCATTTGCGAACTGCGCCAAAAGTTATGCCGCGCAAAAGATGTTTACGTAGAAAAATTGTAAATATCATAACGGGTAACAAAAAGAGAGTGGCACCAGCTGCAACGGCAGGCCAATCCTGGCCAGCAACTCCGATAATTGTAGGAATAAACGGAGGTGCAGTTTGTGCATTACCCGATGTCAACAGGACTGCAAACGCATACTCGTTCCACGCAAAAATGAGACAGAAAATTGCAGTTGAAGCTATTCCAGTTGCAGCTTGGGGTAAGACAACTTTATAAAAAGCTTGGAAACGTGTGTATCCATCAATTAGTGCCGCTTCTTCATATTCAATTGGAATTTCATCTATAAAGCCATTAATTAACCATACAGCCAGAGAAAGATTGACAGCTGTATAAAGTAAGATCATTCCAGCATGAGTATCGTTTAGTCCTAGCTGTCTAAACATTAGGAAGATAGGAATCGCAACTGCAATTGGAGGCATCATTCTTGTTGAAAGTATAAAAAATAGAAGATCATCTTTTAATGGCACCCTAAATCGTGAGAAGGCATAAGCCGCAGTTGTTCCTAGAACAATTGCAAAGAAAGTAGATCCAAATCCAATGATCACGGAATTAAAAAATCGCTCTGAAAATCGGGATGCACCTACAATCGTATTACCCTTTTCACGAACAATTTGCTCATACCAAGGCAAATTCTCTCGCGGCTCTGCTATAGCATCACTACTCAGTCGCGTTTGTGTTGTAAATAAATTTACATACCCTTCTACAGTTGGTTGAAATACAACTTTTGGTGGATAAGCGATAGAATCCGATGATGATTTAAAACCAGTCGCAATAATCCAAACCAATGGCAATAAAGTTATAATTGCATAAGTCACTACTAATATACCTGCACTCCATTTTTGGCGTGTTGAAGGTTCAGTTATTGAAGCACTCATCTGTCTTTAACCTTATTAAGTGCTTTAACGTAGATAGAAGCTAATCCAAAAATTGTTACAAACAAGATTACTGCGTAAGCCGATGCATAACCTGTCCGCCATTTTTCAAATGCTTCTCGTTTAAGATTAATTGAAGTTAACTCTGTAATTGACCCCGGACCACCACCAGTAAGTTGTACTACTAAGTCAAACATTTTGAAGTTTTCAATTCCACGGAAAAGTACTGCAAGCATAAGAAATGGAAGTACCATAGGAATAGTAATTGTCCAAAATTGACGCCACTTGCTAGCGCAATCACATTCCGCAGCCTCATAAATACTATCCGGTATTGAACGAAGACCTGCGAGACAAATCAACATAACAAAAGGTGTCCACATCCAGGTGTCAACAATAATAATCGCCCATGGCGCTAAGGGTACATCACCAATCATAGAAAAAGTGGAAGGGTCTGCGCCTGTTATAAATCCTACTACGTAATTAAATAGTCCTATTTGTGGCTGATAGAGAAATGTCCAGAAATTACCTACTACTGCAGGAGAAAGCATCATGGGAAGAACAATAATTGTTGTCCAAAGATCGTTTCCCTTAAATTTTTTGTTGATGAGATATGCCAAGGTAAATCCAATCAAGACTTGTAAAACAATAGTCCAAATCAAAAAATGAGCAGTGGCTTGCATGGTAATCCAAATATCTGTATCTGAAAGAATGCGCTCATAATTTCGCAGCCCTATAAATTCGACATCTTTATTTGGACGATTGACGCGATAATTTGTGAAGCTAAGATATATTGTCCATATCAGAGGAAAGATATTTATAGCCAACAATATAATTATTGTTGGTCCGAGAAAAACCCAAGCGATTGCTCGATCTGATAGACCTTTTACCTGATTGATCATTGCGGCCGGTGTTACTCTTGCAGCACGATCCTTTAGAGAATTCGGCATCTTATTATTGCTAGCAGATAATAGTTAGCGAAATCAGAACATCCAGCCTCTGATTCGCTAACCATTATAGAGAAATTATTCGAAAGGCAGCTTTATTTCTTACCTTCGTCCTCAAACACTTCGTTCCAGTCTTTGACCAAACCATCGAGTGCTTCTTTTGCAGTTCCCTGACCCGCAACAACATAATTGTGGATTCGAGACTGCATTGGTAATAAGAGAGATGCATAAGCCGGCTCGGCCCAAAAATCTTTCACTATCGCCATTGAATCAAGAAATGTCTGAGCATAAGGTTGGCTGGTTGCAAAACTTGGATCTTCTACAACCGCACGGAGTGCAGAATAGCCACCGGCTTCCCACCACTTTTTCTGAACTTCAGGCTGTGCAAACCACTTAATATACTCGAGTGCCGCAGCTTGATTATCTGAATAGGCAACAACGGAAATCCCTTGGCCACCTAACTGTGCAAAGTGCCCTCCTGGGCCGGCGGGATTTGGGAAATATCCAGATTTGCCACCACCAACATTTGGATCAGATTCAACACCTGGCCATATAAAAGCAAAATTCATTTGCATAGCCACCTGCCCTGATTTGAAGGCATCAATATTTTCTGACATATACCAATCTGAAGATCCGGGCGGTGTGCAGCAATCATATAGTGCTTTGTAGAATTCTAAGCCAGCAACTGCAGCATCAGAATTAACATAGCCTTCTATATCATATGGCTTATCAGGATTTTCGTATTTGAAGCCATAATTATAAAGTGCGTTTGTAACACCCATAGTAATGCCTTCAGATCCACGCTCGGTGTATATTGATGCTCCGTAAACTGTTTTACCATCAATCTCACGACCTTGGAAAAACTCTGCAATTTGTTTGAGTTCTTCTAGCGAATTTGGAGCATCTAGGTCTCGGCCATGCTTCTTCTTGAATTCTTTTTGAAGATCTGGACGAGAAAACCAATCTTTACGGTATGTCCACCCGACCACATCACCGAATGCGGGAAGAGCCCAGTAGTTTGGTGTGCCTTTTGGCCATTCTGCATATCCAGTCACCGTTGCTGGAATAAAGTCAGCCATATCAATGCCTTCTTTAGCAAAGAAGTCATTCATTTTTATATAGTGACCATTTTCAGCCGATCCACCAATCCACTGTGAATCACCAATCATAAGATCACATAGTTTGCCGCCTGAATTCAATTCGTTAAGCATACGGTCAGCAAAATTAGGCCAGGGCACGAATTCAAAACTCATTTTATGACCAGACTCTGCTTCAAAGCCTTTACTAAGTTCCACAAGTGCATTGGCTGGATCCCAAGCTGCCCAACATAGTGTTAGATCAGCAGCCTTGACAGTTGTGGTTCCGAAAGCACCAGCAGCAAGCAAACTAACACCTGCGATTGTATTTAGTATTTTTGATTTCATTATAAAACTCCTCCCAAGTTACACCTCGATCAATTAACAAGGTGTTTGGCACGCTTGTTAACGAACAATTTGCAGGCTTTGTTCTAACTAAACCAAGTTGCCTGCATGAATACAGAAAGTATGGCTATAGAGCCAGTTCTTCACTGAATATGTAATTATTATTATTTGAGGTGCGTACCTCAAATTTTTACATTATTATAGACTTGCTCTGATAAAAAGCAAAGACAATAATACATTACAATAAGTAAGGTAAATTATGAGGCCAACCGCGAAAGACATAGCCGAAGCAGCAGGTGTGAGCCTCGCGACTGTCGATCGTGTATTAAATGACCGACCCAGTGTTAGCACACGCTCACGTAAAAGGGTTCAACAAGCTATTGATGAGATGGGCTACGTCCGCAATATCGCAGCTGTAAATCTGGCAAAAAATCGAACCTATTCATTTCAATTTATCTTGCCTACCTCTGGTGATCAGTATCTGAATGAATTAATCGGACAAGTTCTACAAGCCAAAGTCGATTCGAGATCAGATTTAACAGATGTTAAATATGACCAAATCAATATGCAGGACCCTCACAATGTAGCTAATTTTTTATCATTACTAGTGAAAGATAATGTTGATGGGATAGCAATCATGGCACCAGAATCACCACAGGTTCGAGACGCTATCTCTAGACTTAGCGAGCGCGACATTAAAGTTGTTGAATTCCTATCTGGACAAGAAAATCTTGAAAATCATGATTTTGTCGGTGCAGATAATGTTGCAGCTGGAGCAACTGCTGGCCGAATTCTTAGCAGGTTTCTAGGTGATGTATCAGGTAAAATTATGGTGATTGCTGACACAATGCAATCATTAAATAATATTCAACGTCGTTTGGGCTTTGACAAAGTTTTAAGCACACACTTCCCTTTATTAAAAGCATTACCTTCACTGGAAACATATGGTGACAAACTGAGAACAGAGCGCATTATATCGCATCAGTTCCAAAACGAAAAAGACATCATTGCAGTTTATGTTATGAGCTCAGAAGCACGTATTCCACTTGCTCAAGTTTCAAAGTGCAAAGAATTAAATTCACTAACTGTAGTCGCGCATGAAAGAACGCCCTTTACTGAAGACGCACTTCAGAATGAGCAAATTGACGCAATAGTTGCACAAAATCCTGGTCATGCAGTTCGCAGCGCATTAAGAATCTTACGAGCTAGATGCGACAATCGACCTATAGTAACGGCGCAAGAAAAAATTCGCATCGAAGTGCTTTTGAAAGATAACTTATAAAGATAAAATTAGTATAGCGGTACTACTTTATCATCTACAAAAGTATATCGTGGTTGCTTGTACCAACCATAAATGATTGACTTGCGTGGTTCTTTATGAATTTTGGATTTAAAAATTTTCAATTCACCTGATTCTGGGTGCATCCAAAAGTCTAAATCATATAATTTTTTTGGATTGCCCACGACATGGAAATCAGTGCATGCAAAATAGGTATTACTATTTATTACTCTTACAGGGTCATGAATTTTTACAAACCTGAGAGTTAAAATCTCTCCTGTTTTTTCATCGCGAATACGAAAAATTCCATCCTCATCAATTTCATTTGCAATATGGTCTGTCATTGCTTTTTTGATGTCACCTACATAGTACTTTTTACTATTTGAGATGGATTCAGATGACGATAGACTATTATCACTAGAATCTCCAATAACTATTGTGCTGAAAAATAGAAATAGAGATACTAGTGAGAAGCTTGCTCTAATCATAGCCAGGACTAACCGATTTACTTTTCTATCAATTTGGTAACATTAGTTTTCTTCAGCAGCAGCTTCACCCGCATGTTCAGCTGCTTTACCTGCATGCTCTTTTGATTTCTCAGCATGTTCTTTAGCTTTTTCTGAATGTTCTGCTGCTTCGCCCGCATGTTCAGCTGCTTGGCCTGCATGTTCTGCTGCCTTACCAGCATGATCTGCTTTATGACCATCTGCCAAGGCTATTAAAGGCAATATAAGTAATAAAGATAAAATTAATTTCATATGTTTCTCCTATTAATAAAAATTCAAAATTTAACCGGAACTCGTCTCGTTTTTAAGATTTAAGTTTCGCGTACTAAACGGTTCTGTAACTAGGTGGACAGGTGAAAATGCTATATCTCTACCCTCAGGAAGTCCAATCGCATCAGGCGCTGAGGTTGTCGATCCGCCACTACCAGGTCTAGAATAAGTTAAAAATACTCTGTCCCACACACTGAATATTGTTGAATAGTTAGAATCACCGAATTTACGATCAACTGCATGGTGCGATGCATGATATCGAGGTGTTACGATAATCAAGGCTAACCAACGTTCAATTTTATCTGGGAAATCGAAATTGCTATGGTGAAATTGGGCACTTAAGCTCACCATTGCTTCAAATAAAAACCAAGCAATTACTGTTGGCCCCCAAATTATTATCCAGGAAGCTTTGACGAAAAACGAAATTAATAACTCGCCAGGATGAAAACGAAGTGCAGTAGTCACATCCATATACGTGTCTGAGTGGTGAGCTTTATGAAATCGCCATAAGAATCTAACTCTGTGATTTGCTCTGTGCCACCAATAGTCAAACAGATCAAGGATAATAATCGATAATGCTATTTCTACCCAGCCGACCAAACCCAGCATTCGAGACAAGCCCCACCCTTCTTCTTCTGCATAAACCGTAAGAAGTAAAAAAGGGACATAAGCGAAAACGCGAATTAGTATAGTATTGAAGGTTGCCATACCGGCATGAAGAGCAAGTCGCTTCAAGCGCATACCACTCCATTTACGTTTCACAAAGATACTCTCAAGTATGAAGAAAAATAAAAGCCCAATCACGAATACGTAGAGCTTTCCAGAGTCGAGATTTATTTCCATTTTAAGATCATAATTAATTTCTCAAGACAAATAAACAATACTAGCCTATACAGTAATGGGTTGTTCAGGACAATTTTGTATCCCAGAGTTATTACTTACACTAACAATTTGTAAAGTCTGCTTAATTAGTTTTATTGGGCTTTGCAAAAAACTACGATTAGTCATCTCATTACTAAATTCAATATAGTCAATAATAGCGAGATCACGACTATTAAAGTCACTACACAACGGACTTTAAAGTAACGCTTAGATATGACCTGAAGCGAAAGTAATTTTGCATCAATATATAGTAAAGCAGAGAAGGTTATACAGTAGATTAACAGAGTAAGCTCGGTAGAGATTAGTAGAAATGCAAACCATGAAATTAAGGTGATTAAATTGCTAGCGATTAATAGGTTTAATGAATGGCTTTTCTCATCACTCAAATAATTACCCCAATGGATACCAGACATAAACACCACAATAACCAATCCATATGAGCTCACCATAAATGCCAAGTCATTGATAAGAAAAAATTGTTGGTAACCAAACGATATTAGAGTAACGCCAATAACAAATGGAATTACGCCTAAATAAGCTAACCATGTAGCCATACATTTTCCCTTAATTATTCTTTTAGCACGCTGCAAGACCTCAAATAATAATCTTTACACAATAATACCCGCACCTATTATCTGTACATAAAAATATTTGCACAATGAATTTGCTGATAATTATCGATTGTACAATATATTTATAGATTTATAACTTATACATAGTGTAGACAGCTAGTTCTCCGAAGAGTAGTTTACTTACATCGTGACAAGATCAACTAACAAGACTCAAACGTAAATAACTCAACATGTATGTGAATAAGATGAAATTGATGACACTTGTGATGTTTCTAGCAATTCCATATTTTGGATTGATCTCTCTTCCGGCATAGCTATCGAACAAATTAACAAGACACCAAGTTAAGGCACATAACAAGAATTTTAAAAGGAATTAGACCATATGGAACCATTTCCACATAAATATATGACTTCTACGAGAGGACAGTCTTCTGGAAATATTATGACAGAGTCACGCCATTCACCGAAATTATATATCTCAGAACCATTAGAATTTAATGGTTCTGATGAACAATGGTCTCCTGAACAGTTGTTTGTGGCAACGGTTGCTAATTGCCTAATACTTACTTTTCGCGCAATAACCAATGCATCAAAATTTTCCTGGGCAGACATATCATGTGAAGCAGAAGGAATTCTTGATAGAGTGGATGGTGAAAATAAATTCACTCAGATGAATATTAAGGTATTTTTAAAAGTGAATTCTGAAGCTGATAAACAAAAAGCTCTTAGGCTTTTAACTAAAGCAGAAAACCAATGCTTAATAAAAAATTCAATCTCATCGAAAATCAATTTTATTAACAATGTTGACTGCACTTAAATAATAAATTATTACACTATCATCTGGGACATTTAACTTATGAAAACTATATTATCCATTTGTCTATTCTCAATCAGTTTCAACATTATGGCTTGTGAGAGTAATTTGCTTGATCATAATTTTAAGAAACTAGCCTCTGATGAAAGTATAAATCTTTGCGAATCGTACGAAGACAAAGTTATTCTAGTCGTCAATACAGCTTCTAAATGTGGTAATACTCCTCAATATGAAGGATTAGAAAGTCTATATGAAGAATATTTCGATCAAGGTTTAATTGTACTTGGCTTTCCATCAAATAATTTCTTTGGTCAGGAACCGGGAACTGAAGAAGAAATCAAAGATTTCTGCCGTTTAACTTATGGCGTGAAGTTTCCAATGTTTGAAAAAACCGAAGTAAAAGGCAAAAAAGCACACCCATTTTTTACCGCCTTAAATGAAGCTTCTGGCACTTACCCGACTTGGAATTTTCATAAATATGTCATTGGTAGGAATGGACAGTTAGTCGCAGAGATTGGCCCGCGGACAAAACCTCGGAACAGTAAAATAATCTCTATTATTGAACAAGAATTAGCGAAATAATAATTGCGTTGATTAGCATCCAATCATTAGGATACTGCATAATAAAAACTTTGCTTATAATTAGCATTATTATTCTGTCAGTTAGTCCCAGTCAATCTAATAACTTTTTTTTAGAGAGCGTAACTCAACTTAAATGGGAAAACCGAATAATTTTAGTTCGACCAAAGAATAACTTAAAAGATGTCTTGCTAGATTTTAAAATAGCAAAAAGCAAAATACTAGATAGGCATATTAACTGGTTTGTATTTTTTGAAGATAAAATTTATACAAATTACAAAGGTGATATTGCTGAGAATTTCAATAAAAACATGGTAAGAAAATATTTTTCTGTTGCTTCACTTAGTATGGTTTTAATTGGCAAAGATGGTACTGTAAAGCAAGAGGCAAAAGATTTTAATTTAAATGCATTCTTTGAGTTAATAGACTCAATGCCAATGAGAAAGATAGAAATGGAGAATTAATAGTTAGCTAAATATCAACCATCTCTTCTTCAGTTAACTTATGTGCTTTCTCCAGGCAATGGTATGCCAGTCGCAATAGATGTTTTGCCAGTGATTGCACTCAAATCCTCAGGTTCGACATTATATAGATTGGTTTTACCAGTACAACGAGCCATCATAGATGCTTCGCCTAAATTAGCCTTAACAATATTAACCAATCCTTGAACACGATCAGACTCAGAATAATTTGAGCTATAGACAATTTTATTATTTTGAATTTCGCCACCCATTGCTAATTCTGCGCAAACACCTAAAACAACAGCATTAGCACCTAAACCAATTAATTTGGCTGTATCAGTTCCTGAACGCACTCCACCATAATATATTAACTCAATTGCTTCTTCTTTTTTCATCTTGCGTAATGTACTAATCGCATCACGTAAAATACTAAAATCTGGAGTAGCAGCTAATTCAGATTCAGCGCTATCAAGCTTCCCCGTGGCATCTAGTACTAATATGTCATGTTTATTTTCCAGCGCGGAAGTTATGACTTGCTCTATATTTTCGGCAGAAGAAATTGCATAACCAACAAGCTGTTCACTTGTATCTCCAGCAAGTTGAATCGGCTTGCCATCTCCTTTTAAATAATACACATAGCCTGATGCTGTAGAATCAAGATCTTCTAAGGAAGTACTTAACTGTATCCAAGGTGCATTGTCATCAGGTTTCTTTCTTCCTAAATAAGGCGTGTTAGACAATGCACAACCTTGACTCATTGATTCAAAAATCTCTTGCGCTTCATTATCAAAACCCGTTACCAAAAATGGATGATGCAAATCAAGTTTATTGGCAAGATTAGTCGTGACTTTGCATGCTTCACGATAAGGATCAATTACCAGACGCGATAAGTTTGCGGGTAAAAATACAATGTCGTCTAAACTTGCTGCACGATTTTTTGGAAATGGATTCGTTCGAGTACGCAATCTTTTGTGCAGCATGGATTTCAACTTCATATGATCTGTCGGATTAGTGCGTGCCATCGAAAATATATCTTCACGATGTGACACTGAATAATCTGGCGAACCAGTTTCGGCATCACAACGATAACACCGTGATGCTTCATTACGTGCTGTATCCCAATCATAGGTTGCTTCAATTTCAGGAAAACTAACAGGATCATCACCGACTCCAAAAAACTCGGGATGGTGAGGATTAAATTTTTCCCACTTAATATCTTGTGCCACCGGTACTCTGCGCGTTCGATAAGGCGTTCTATAAGGAATTGGGATTTCAATATCATTTAGAAATGATTTCACATAGTATGCAGCGCGTTGGCCGTGTTGCATCGCCATTACAATAGTAGAACCACCAAATGCGCCATCTCCTGCTGCAAAAACTTTAGTGTCATCGGTACGCATGGTAGCCCAATCAGTACGCACACGATCGACATCCATTAAATTATGATTCTCCAAATCATCACATATACCTTTTTGACCAACTGCAGCAATCACCATTCCGCATTCAATGTCGTGTTCACTACCTTCTTCTATTTCTGGTTGACAGCGCTCATCTTCACCTTTTTCACCTAATTTAGTCTTTACACACTTAAGGGTTAGCTTCTCACCTTGTTCTTCAACAGCTACTTGCTGAGTAAAATAAATAAATTCTATCCCTTCTTCAATCGCACCTTCTAACTCAATCTTTCTTGCGGGAATTTCGCCAGGTCCGCGACGATATATAACTTTTACATTTTTACAACCAGGTAAACGTAATGCTGCACGACAAGCATCCATTGCCACATCTCCGCCTCCTACTACCACTACTGTTTCTGGCAATGTAGGACGCTCACCAGCATTAACGCGACGTAAAAAACTTACTCCATCAATGACATTTTCATTACCTTCTTCGCCTGGGATACCCATCGGCTTACCCCACCAAGACCCAATGGTTAACAAAACAGCATCATGCTTTGATTTTAGCTCATCTAATGAAATTTGTTCACCAAGTCCTGTATTTAAATGAATATGCAAATCAGGGAAACGCTTAAGTAAACGACTTATATCTTCTTCGATAATACCTGGGGGTAATCTAAATGCCGGTATTCCCCAAATCATCATGCCGCCTAATCGATCAGTCATTTCATATACATGCACTTCAAATCCTGCATCACATAACTCATGTGCAGCAGTAAGACCTGCCGGACCCGAACCAACAATAGCAACCGTTTTTGACTGCGTAGCTTTAACTGGAGTAGGCTCGTAGGTAGATCCTAATTTATCCATCACAAATCGTTTTAAATTGCGTATTTGTAATGGCCCATCACTATCAGTACGTCGACAAGCAGGTTCACAAGGCGCATCACACACGCGTCCACAAATCGAACTGAAAGGATTTGTTGCCGTTATTGCTTCAAATGCTTCTTCAAATTTCCCTTCCCATATATAACCTATGTAAGAAGGTGCATCTGTACCAATTGGACAAGCTACTTGGCAAGGAGCAGGAACATAATTAACATCAGCTGTATGATCTTCATAATCAGGGGGCACATCTGGCATTAATATTCGGTTAACATCATAGACAGTACTCATACTGCTTCTCTCACTTTAATATCTAAATCTGCATCACCATATTGAGGCTCGTAAGGTAAACCGGTAATAGCTGCAGCTTCTGGTGTTAATGCTACTAAATCGTCTCGACTAAATTGTGTTACATCGTCATATCCAAGTTCATTTGCAATTGTTGCAATCTGCCAACGAACACTTTCTAGAAAGCGATGAATATTTTGTGCTTCGACTTCTGGCTCATAACGTTTTTCATGCTCTGGGTCTTGCGTAGCAATCCCAGTCACACATTGCCCTACATGACACTGCATGCAAGCAATACAACCACCTGCAATAATAGTAGATGTACCTAACGCTACCGCATCGGCACCTAAACACAATGCCTTGACTGCATCCACGCCATCACGAATACCCCCCATAAGTACAACTTGAATATCATCACGTCTACCAATTTCTTCTAATGCATCCAGCGCTTCAATGATGGCAGGTAACGTTGGGATACCAACATAATCGATAACTTCTGCACTCCCTGCACCTGTTGAACCTTGCATGCCGTCCAACTCAACAAAATCAAAGCCATCTTTTACTGCTATTTTAATATCATCACGTACACGTCCTGCACCTAATTTAATGCTTACAGGTAATCTATATCCTGTTGCTTCGCGTAATTCTTCAACTTTTATAACAAGATCATCCGCTCCAAGAATATCTGGGTGTCTTGACGGCGATCGCAAATCGATACCTGCAGGAATACCTCGAATTTTGGCAAGTTCTGGAGTTACTTTTTTAGCCATCAACTGTCCACCTAGCCCAGGCTTTGCTCCTTGAGAAATATAAATCTCTAAACCATCTGCACGATTCATATCATGAATATTCCAACCAAGTCTCCCTCCCAACATTTGGAATATTAGTTGATTTGCTGCTCCACGCTGCGCATCACTCATACCTCCTTCACCAGTATTTTCAGCGATGTCTGATAAAGATGAAGCAAGCCCAATAGCTCTTTTTGTTGAAGCACTTAATGCACCATAACTCATAGGTGCAATCATTACTGGCATACTTAATTTAAGTGGTTCAGCACCGTTAATGCCGCCAATATCGGTGCGCATTTTTACTTTAGACAATACATCTGCATCGTTACCTGCAATCGATAAGTCTTTTTTGAAAGCTATATCAGAAAAATGTGGCAACGGCCTTGCACCACCATAACCTCGAATTCGATAACGACCTATTTGGGATTTAATATATAAGTCTTCTTGAATTTTTGGATTCCAATAATCGGATGCACCAGAAAACGAGAAAAATGGAATACTACGCATTTGTTGTTCAGAGGTTGCATAACGTAGTTTCTTACCTGCATTAACTACTTTTTGAAAGCTTCCTTTAAATGGAATTTTATAACGCTCTAAAAATTCCATTACCTCATCAATCTCTGCGCTATCAATATCTGTTATTTCGGCATCTGAACCTAAGTTTTCAACTTTACCTGCTACAAATATTTCACCTGCAGACATATCCTCGCCAACTTTTTCACCCGAATCACCTAAAATTATGATGCGTCCCCCATACATCATGTAACCAGCCATAAAATTTGCATTACCTTCACAACACAAGGTTCCCGCTTTCATCACCTGTCCTGCACGTGAACCCATGTTGCCGCGTATTACAATTTCAGCACCACGTATTGCAACTCCAGGAATAGCGCCTGCATTGCCTCCAACAATAACGGAACCTGAATACATATTATCACCAACACCCCAACCTACATTACTCTCTACTTCAAAATGCGCAGCATCACTTAAGCCTGCACAGAAATATCCTGCAGAGCCTTTTACCTTGACATTAATGGGATGAATTAAACCTACGCCAATGTGATGGCGTGCATCTGGATTGATTACTTCGACATCTTCACCGTTCTTACCGCATTGTCGAATTTTTTCATTACCTTCTCTAACGGAGGTTTTTGCTAAATCGATCGTGACCATGTGTTATAAGTTCCTGGTGGTGGTTCTTTTGTATTAAGTGCTTGCCCTGGGAATAATTTATTGAGAGAAACTTCTTCAGAAGCGATAGCTACCATATCCTCAGTTTCGTACATAACCATAGGCTTTACAGCTAAGTGATCTTTTGCATAACCAATTTCATCTTTTGTAGAAACAAGAAAAGAAAATGTGCCATCAAGATCATCAATTGAAGTTTTAAGTGCCTCTTTTAATTTAATTCCTTGTGATAGTTTATCGGCAAGATAAACTGCTATTAACTCGCTATCATTATCGGTGCGGAATTCGTAATCACGTTGCTCAAGACGTCTACGCATTTTCCAATAATTAGTTATTTGTCCATTATGCACAATTGCAACATCCGCAAATCCAGTGGCCCAGAACGGGTGTGCAGCTTCGGGCTTCACATCAGATTCTGTTGCTAAACGCACATGCCCCAAACCATGAGAGCCTGTATACTTACGTATGTCATAGCTCGCATCAACATCTTCTGCACCACCAACATCCTTAATAATGTCTAAGCTATTGCCAATAGAAACCACTTTTGCAGCTTGCTCAAGCGCATATGAAAATTTTTGGATATCACCTGAATAATTAACCTTTGCACGGTAGGTTTCTCCGATATGTTCTTCTTCAATTATGGATGCACCATTTTCCTTTAAGGATTGCTTAATTTGAGTAATCGCTGCCACTCCAATCTCTGCTTGACCGACAAATAGTCTTAGCTTTAGGGTATTTTTTTGCGCATCACCATATAGAGCAAAGCCCGTCGAATCAGGACCACGATGTTGACAACCATTGAGCATATTTACCAGTGCTTCACCAGTTTTAAAATCTGACGAATCCTTAAGCATAATACCTGCAATGCCACACATAAATTATTCCTTATATAAATTGATTAATGAGGTATCGAATGGCCAAGCGCCGAATACAATAATGCTGTGTCACAGTTGTGTTTATAAGCATTTAACTTCCCATCCCTAGCAGTCCTAAAGTGAATCGTTTTCTCCTCAGCATTATGGCCAGATTCTGTTGGTTTGGCTCGTTAAAGAGCTCTTAAAATAATTCTAGTTCTATCTACATTTGTGGAATCGATACCCATCAGTATCTATCATAACCGCTCAAATCAACATTTGTTTTATGCAAATTTGTGTTTATTGACAGTAAAATTAGTTTATTATCAATGTCTATATTAGTATATGTGTTAACAATGTCAATATATGCTGAAATCAGCAGCATAAAAGCCTGTCAATCAGGAAATTTCAAATTGCCAGTAATCGTTGATATTGCAGAAATTTGGACAAAGTAATATCAAATATAGCTTTTTCTAGAAGAATGTATTGATTAGATCTAGTCATGTTCAAAGATGATTAATAAAAACCAAGAGGTTTGGGGTTATATATTAGGGCACAAAGATTTAAGTTATATTCTATTATGTGTTGAAAACAGATAATTGCCTTTATAGAAAAGTAACTGCCTCTTCCCTCCAAATAAATATCTTCAATGGATTTATTCTCGCATTAATTTATTTACATTATCTATTTCTATCAAAACTTCGTTACGTCGTAGCAACGGAAGCGTCCAAGGAGGATTGTAAAAAGCGTACACAGGGTCTGATAGAATGATAAGTTCTTTATTCACCACATATGACTTTAGCTTTTCCTCATGCGAGCTAATGTTATTATTTGTATTCATCCCTGAAAACTGAATTACAGCAAACTCTTTTGAAGGAATCTCCTTAATTACAACTTTATTATTATTTGGCTTTGGGAGAGTATCTAGAGAATACTCTGCAGGCATTACAAAGTTAACTATCCACCCATCGTCTGCAGCAAGTTGACTAACTGGTGCCGTCATAGCAATTTTCTGATTTTGTTGCTGCATTACAGGCGCAGTCATCGAAATACTACTATTTTTTATATTATTGCCAAAGATATAATCAGCTAAGAATCTAAACCCCTCACTTATAGCTTCCTTTCGCTCACCTTGTACAGTCACTTCTGCAACTATCATCGGATTGTATATCCGAATTTCTATTTTGCCTTCAGATGAGAGAACTTGATACTTTGGATGTTCAACATTACTCATAATAGGCCCCCACGAAATGAATCCAATTAATACCAGAACGCCTATGATAAGAATAAGTTTTAACCATTTTCTACTCATAATTCCTCACCTCTAGAAGAAGATAAGTTTAACTCATCGGAAGTTTTGAATAGTACATGTACTTGAGAACTTCGGTATATTGCTCAATCTAATCTCTATCTCATTTTTAACGAGTTTACTTAAATATATAATCCGAGCTAATTTCAAGCTTACTTAATAATGTTTTATGAACAGGACATCGATCAGCAACCTCAATCAAACGATCTTTTTGTTGAGTATCTAATTCTCCTTCAATTACTATTTCCTTTTTAATTACCTCTACCTTACAGTTGTTTTGGTTGTGTTCTTTACAGTCTTCAACATGGCTTCGCATATGACTAAGCTTGACTTCAATGTTGTCTACCGTCCAGCCTTTATGATTACAATACATGCGTAATGTCATTGAAGTGCATGTGCCGAGTGATGAAAGTAATTGCTCATAAGGATCGGGGCCAAGATTATCTCCACCAGCAGCTTTAGGCTCATCCGATAACCAATGGTGGTCATCACTCGAAACTTCCCGCAGAAACTTTTGATTACCTTCTCCTATCAGCACTTCACCTTTATCTGCGTTATGAGAATTGAGACTATTAATTTGAATATATCGTTCTGCCCACGCAGCAATTGTATTTGCTACATATTCTGAATCATCAGGATCACTTAGCAAGTGGTCCGCCTTATCAAGCGTAATAAAACTCTTTGGGTGTTTGACAGCTACGAAAATACGTGTTGCTTCTTCAATAGACACAATTTCATCTAGAGGAGAATGAAAAATTAATATAGCTTTACGCAGTTTACTAATATCTGAAGTAGATGATTTTGCATTCAAGTCATCTACAAACTGTTTTTTAATATCAAATGATTTGCCCCCAATTTCTACTTCTAATGAATCTAGATGTTCAAGCTGTTTAACTTCACTCGGAAAATGCTTGAGAATATGATTTGGTGTTGATGGTGAACCAATCGAAACAACAGCTTTACATTCTGATATTTCTTTTGCAGCATGAATAACAGCTGTACCACCAAGGCTATGACCAATTAATAATTGAGGCGCACTATATTCTTCTTGTAGATACTTTGCAGCAGATAGAATGTCATCAATATTACTTGAGAAATTTGAATTACCAAAATCACCCTCAGACTCGCCAATACCTGTAAAGTCAAACCTTAAGACAGCAATTCCAGCGGACGCTAAAGAACGAGATATTCGAGAAGCTGCAAATATATCTTTGCCGCATGAAAAACAATGAGCAAAAATTGCATAGTATTTAATTGGCATCAAAGGCAATTCTAATGCTGCAGATAATGTGATGCCTAAATTATTCTCAAAATTAACTTTCTTTCTAATAGTCATATCTCATCCAATATTATTTTGTAGACGATTCAGTTAATTGCGAAAGAAGAATGTTCGCTTTTAACAAACAATTGCATGTATAAATTCGACTTTTTATAGACTTTCTTGTATGAGAATATACATTAAATTATATGGAGGAAACATGATTGATACATTATTAATGATAGGAATAATTATATCTGGATTTTCTATAGTGCTAGTATTTGCGAATGCAATAGTCAGTTGCTGCATTGATACATAGAAATTTTTTAACATTTAAGTGATAGTCAATGATCTGACTAAATCAGCTTTTATTATTCTATTTTATTTGATCCGCATTAATTGACTTAGAAGTAATGACTCAACTTCTGATTGTCTTTTTTGATCTAGAGTTGGCTCATAAGAATGTTTGACACTAGAAACTCGTGAAGGATCACAACTTAATCTACGATTTAATAGTCGTGCATATTCACTTGGAAAATTATTGTTAAACTTTACTAACATTTAAATATAATAATCCGATTGACCTAATAAGCACAAATCGAAAATTATATATGTAGAACATCAGATAAATCTTATAGTGATGGTTTGTCTTGGCTTGGCTATCCAACTAATTGGCATCGAAAATATCTTAGTATTATGTAGAAAAATTATGATAATACTTTCCCCTATTTGAAGCTATTATATCCTCTATACTACTTGTACCAGCCAGTCATACAAACACTGTAAATTTTATACACTTACCTAGAAATTATAATTTCTAATAGTCACTTGAATTGCATCAACTCTAATCAATTATTTATGGAAGAAAAAAGATACCTATTTATTTTCTTACTATTTGCGACAGCAATAGTTCTCTCTGCTTGCAGCTCTGAACCCTCTGTTACAATAAGTACAGGTATAAATGTACATAAAGCAAATGAAATTATTGTGGAAAATAAAGATGTCATTGTATTAGATGTTCGAACCCCAAAAGAGTTTGTCAAAGGTCATATCTCAGGCGCGATAAATATCAACATTCACGATCCAACCTTTTCACAACAAGTTGCTGCATTAGACCGAGAAAAGTTATACATAATCCATTGTGCCGTGAACCCTCGTGGAGGTCGTGGTGATAAATCGATTCACATTATGAATCAGTTGGGCTTTTCTAATTTATTGAGCCTGGATGGCGGCTTAAATGCATGGAAACGAGCCAATTTACCAATAAGAAACACCTGATCACTCAAATTGAAGAAAGTTAACAATTAGTGTTAACTTAATAGATCACTTAAAATTCTAAAAGGGCTCATTTATCGATCCTATCATTCTATTTTTTATCTTAGGATTATCTGCTGGCATACTTAAGTCTGAGTTGAGATTACCAGCACAAATATATGAATTTGTTAGCATTCTTCTCTTGTTAACAATTGGTATGAAAGGCGGCATCGAACTCGCCAAGCAATCTCCTTCAAGCCTAATTCCTGACATGTTAGCAGTCATTGCTATGGGCGCACTGCTGCCTCTAGTTGCGTTTCCAGTTTTGTTATACCTGGGTAAATTTAAACGTCCTGATGCTGCATCCATTGCCGCGCATTATGGCTCTGTGAGTGTAGGAACCTATGCGGTAGCTGTTGCCTACTATGAATCTAAAAACATTTCATACGAAGAACATATGCCATTATTACTCGTTATGCTTGAGATACCTGCAATTTTAGTGGGAATATTGCTGGCTCGCGGTCTCTCACGAGACACTAAATGGCGCTCTGTGGGCCATGAAGTATTTTTAGGTAAGGGAATTGTTCTATTAGTGGGCGGATTATTCATAGGGTGGATTGCAGGACCAGAGGGTCTAATAACTATTGAACCGTTATTTTTTGATTTATTTAAGGGA
Source organism: Gammaproteobacteria bacterium (assembly GCA_033344735.1). NCBI lineage: Bacteria > Pseudomonadati > Pseudomonadota > Gammaproteobacteria > Gammaproteobacteria bacterium. The sequence continues at coordinate 615,986 of JAWPMW010000001.1, read as the reverse complement.
ATTCTCGCAATTTTCCTGCTGGAAATGGGTCTTATTGCAGCAATGCAGCTAGGTTCTTTAAAGAAGTATGGATTGTTCTTAATTGCATTTGGCATATTAATGCCTATATTTTCATCAGTAGTAGGCAGTATTACTGGGTTATTATTAGGTCTCTCAATCGGTGGAGCAGCAATGTTAGCAACGCTTGCAGCCAGTGCTTCTTATATAGCAGTGCCAGCTGCCATGCGGATATCTGTACCAGAAGCAAACCCTACGTTATCGCTTACAGCTTCATTGGGTATTACTTTTACCTTCAATGTCATATTTGGTATTCCGATATACATAGAAATTGCTAACTTTATATATGGGCCATAAAACAACGTAATCATAAAAGCTAATTACATGCGTAAATTACTCACTGTTATAACTGAAACTGCTTTAGAACATATTTTGATAGATGAAATCGAAGCTTTAGGAGCAAAAGGTTACACAATCACTGATGCGCGAGGCAAAGGAAGCCGAGGAACGCGAAATGCTGGTTGGGAAACAAATGGAAATATCCGACTAGAGATTGTATGTGATGATGAAGTGGCAAATGCAATTACGACATTTCTACAAGAGAAATACTACGATAATTATGCAATGATAATTTTTACTAGTGATGTCACTGTATTACGCCAAGATAAATTCATATAAATTATATAACAATCATTTATTGTTTTACGAATTCAAATTATGCCAAACTATTATTTTAAAATAAGCATATTTTGGAACATTAAACTTAATTTAAACAAGGCATAAAATATAGACTATGAGTTTGCTTTTAACTTATCTTGCAATTGCGATTGGCGTATCATTTTTATGCTCTGTGTTAGAGGCTGTTTTATTATCTATAACACCCAGTTATGTTGAAAGTATCACTACAAAATATCCCAACAGAGGAAAAGTGTTATACCGTGTTAAGGATCGGCTTGATCAATCAATTGCCAGTATACTAATTCTCAATACATTTGCGCACACTATGGGTGCAGCCGGTGTAGGTGCACAAGCAGCAAAAGTGTTTGGCGTGAGATGGGAAACATTAATCGCAGTGATATTAACATTAGTAATACTATACTTCTCTGAGATAATCCCTAAAACAATTGGTGCAACTTATTGGCGGCAACTTGCTATTCCATCTGCAAACATTATCTATTGGCTGGTTAAATTAGTATATCCATTAATTTTAGTCTCTGAACTCATCACCAAGTCATTTAGAAAAGACAACAAACAAGAAGTTTCGAGAGAAGAAATTATCGCTTTAGCTTCATTAGGTCATCAGATGGGGTCGTTAATTGGCCAGGAAAATGAATACTTAAGTAATATTCTTAAGTTACGCGAAATTAAGACAGAAGAGATACTTACACCGCGTACAGTGATGCATTGTCTAGAAGCTAATACAACCATCAGCGAAGCTCTTTCATATAATGAGACAAAGCAATTTACACGTATACCTGTTTATCAGGATAATCCTGATAATATTATTGGATTAGTAACTAATCGCGATCTATTATTTGAAGAAAGAGAAGGAAAGTCAGACTCGCAATTACATAATTTTGCAAAACCAATAACACGTGTTTCTGAAAACCTTCCAGTACAACAGCTCTTAGATAGGTTTCTTAAAAAGCGAGAACATATGTTTCTAGTTGAAGATGAATATGGTCAAACAGCAGGAATAGTTACACTAGAAGATGCTATAGAAACAATGTTAGGCAGAGAAATTCTTGATGAGACAGATAAAATAGAAGATTTACAAAAATACGCTAGAGGAAAATACAGAGAAAGACTTCGCAATGACAAAAACAGTCAAAATACTGATTCAGATATTTGAATTAGATATTTGTTCTAGCCAATGAAATGTTCATTAACGCGCTAGCCACGCTACTAACAATTTGACTTCTAAATCACTTAGTCTTTTATCAAATGAAGGCATTTTCCCACTTCTTCCGACTGAGATGGTGTGAAATAATTGATCATCAGTATTTCCATACAACCAAATATCATCAGAAAGATTTGGCGCACCAAGTGATTGATTTCCTTCTCCATTAACTCCATGACAGGCGACACAGAATTGTTGATATAAATCCTTTCCTGTAACTGCAGTGGTGTTGTGAGATGCAGATCCTAGATCTTTAATATAATTTACTACATCTGAAACTCCATCATCGCCCAATACTGCTTGCCATCCAACCATTACAGCAATTCTTCCATGGCGAATTGAATGTTCGATATCATCTATAGTTCCTCCCCATTGCCAGTCATTATCGACAAGATTTGGAAATCTCATTGCTTGACCTCTTCCGCCTTCCCCATGACATGCTATGCAGTTTTGGTTAAATACTCTTTTTGCAGACCCCATTAATTCTTCATTCTGTTTCAACTCTTCAATCGACATTTGAGCGATTTTCTTTTTCATATCTGTATGCTCATAAGCATATAATATTAGTTTTTTATCTAACCTCCCACTTTGAGACCATTTTAATGCTCCGCTAAATGACCCTAATCCAGGGTATAACATCAAGTATGCTGCAGAGAGAACTAGCGCCGTTAATATCATCCAAAACCACCACATTGGTGCTGGATTATTACCTTCTTGTAAATTTTCATCCCATACTGGAGACTTGAATTCTTTAGGGGATGAGTTTGAATAGTAGATAGTGAATATTAACCACAATAATCCTGATACGCTGCCAATCGTAAGGACAATAATCCAGCCACTCCAAAATGCTGTAGGCATATCAGGCATCGAAATCCTCATCTTCTAATGGAATTTTTGCAGCCTTCTGCATACTTGAATTTGATGACTTTAATGATACCCAGATTACCACTGCGATCATGAATGCCATTACAAGCATATCTCCTGCGAATAAAAAATAAGCCATGGTAAATCTCCTTCAGGTCGTGCTATTCCTAAAATTTGCAAATAAGCTATTAGAGCGTCTAATTCTGTTTTGTCTTTTAAATCTGTTGCTGCGTTATTTATGTCAGTCTCCGTGTAAGGATGACCTAGTTTTTGCAACCCAATTAATTTTTTGGTTATGTCGTTCGAGTGATTGGCTTCACGATCAGATAACCAAGGATAAGCAGGCATAATTGAATTCGGTACTACACTACGAGGATTAATCATATGCAGTCTGTGCCATTCGTCTGAATACTTACCACCAACTCGATGCAAGTCTGGCCCTGTACGCTTTGATCCCCATAAAAATGGTCGATCATAAACAAATTCATCTGCACGTGAATATGTTCCGTAACGTTCTACTTCTGCAACTAGAGGTCTAATTTGTTGTGAATGACATGTATTACAGCCTTCGCGAATATATATATCTCTTCCAGCTAATTCTAGTGGCTTATATAAGTGTGTGTTTTTTCCAGGCGTACTGAGCGATTCTTGAAATAAACTTGGTAAAATTTGCACAAGTCCGCCGATAGATGTGACAAACAGAATACCAAATATGAGTAACCCTAAATTTTTTTCCAGCCTATGATGTAAGTCCAAACCATTCACGCTCTTGACTCCATTACCATAGGCGGTCTTACTGCAATGGTATGTCTACCAACAATAGTCATCAAAAAATTAAAGGCCATTAATAAAGCGCCTGATAAGAAAATCAATCCAGCAACAAAACGTAATAAATAATAAGGATTCATTGCCGCCATAATTTCAGTAAAGCTATATTTAAGTTGACCAATCTCATCTAAACTTAGCCATAGAACACCTTGTGACACACCTGCGCCCCACATTGCCACGACATATAGTATTGTCCCCAATAATGCCATCCAAAAATGTATGTTGGCCAAACGGACGCTATATAACTTCGCTCCAACCAATCTTGGTACAAGAAAATAATATGTACCAAATGTTATGAGTGCATTCCAGCCAAGAGCCCCCGAGTGAACATGTCCTATCGTCCAGTCTGTAAAATGACTAATAACATTGACACTTTTAATTGCCATCATAGGCCCTTCAAAAGTAGCCAAGCCATAAAATGCTAATGCAAGAACAATAAATTTTAAGGCCGGATCAGTTCGAAGTTTTTCCCAAGCTGTGCTTACTGTCATAATTCCATTAACCATGGAAGCCCATGACGGAGCTAACAAAATCAAGCTCATAACAACACCAAGATTTTGCACCCACTCTGGAATTGCATTGAAATGTAAATGATGTGGCCCCGCCCAAATATAGCTGTAGGCAAATGCCCAAAATGCAACAATTGAAAGACGATAACTCCAAATAGGTTGGCCAGCTTGCTTAGGAAGAAAATAATACATCATTCCTAGAAATCCACCTGTTAACAAGAATCCAACTGCATTATGCCCATACCACCACTGTACAATTGCATCTTGAGCACCAGCATAAAGTGAATATGATTTTGTTAAGGTGACTGGTAACTCAAGATTATTAACTATATGCAACATGGCTATAACTATAATGAGTCCACCATAGAACCAATTTGAGATATATATTTCGTTTATTTTTCGCTTGGCAATAGTTCCAAAAAATACAATTGCGAAGCAGACCCAAACGAGGGTAATAGCAATATCAAATGGCCATTCAAGCTCAGCATATTCCTTTGATGTGTTATACCCTGCTAACAATGAAAGCCCACCAAGTAATATTGCTATTTGCCATGCCCAGCAAGTAAACCAAGCGAGATTAGGAGCAAAAAGTCGGACATGGCATGTCCGCTGTACACTGTAATATGCAGTCCCCATTAATGCAGATACTGCGAAACCAAATATCACAACATTTGTATGGAATGTTCTCAGACGTCCATATGAAATCCATTCGTTATCCATGTTAAGTGCTGGCCATACCAATTCAGCAGCAACATATACCCCAGCAATCATTCCTACAATCGCCCAAAAAATTGAGAACATGACCAGTGTCGTGACAATTCGATCACTATATATTTCAACCGATAATGTTTTAGCTGGATCAATCATAGTTATATCCCCAGCGTGGGGCCAAATCCATACCCCCATAACACAACAGTAATTCCTAACAAACTAACGAAGGCAACAAGGAAGTAGCCTATTAGTGACGAGGCCATCAACATACCTCTCTCCGGCGAAGTACGAAGAACAATTGGTAAACCTCTATAAAGTAAGTACATACTCCAGAGAATCGTAGGAACCAGAACTAGAATATTGATAAAAACATCTGGGTATAAGTGAATAACACTACCGACTGCTATTGGTGCACCTACAATTGAAATCATCGCAAGATGAATGCCAAATGAACGTCGTGCTCCATAAGTGCTTGCCATCCATCTTGACACAATCGCTGTGCTAACAAAGCCAATCAATAGAGCAATAAAATAAGAAATACTGATGCCCAATAAAGTGTCATTAGAAAAGTAAAGTGGTTCGATTGTACCCAGATTCCAACCATGTTCCGTAGCACCTAAATAAGCAAAAACTGGAGGTAACATGCCAAACCAAATAGCTATTTTTAAAAAGACTGCCATAGGTGCAGGACGCGTATTTGCCAGCACTTTAAATACAGCTGTGGGTGTGAATACCAAACGCAATAATAATAATGGGGAAAATCCTTTATCCATACAATGACTATTTATGATTACTGACAGTGCTGGTTAATTTGAAGCCAAAATTGTTGTTATATATTGAGAAAGATAGCAGCTATCTTTCATCTTTCACCTGACATACATCAATTCAGAATTACATTTACATTCAAATTATTATAAATAGAGAGGTCACGTTGACTATAATATTGATAAAAGACTATACCGAGTCCTACCAATGAATATGAGATGGGAATTAATTAATAGATTAGAATATCAAGATGGAGACACAGTTAATGACCATTATTCTGATGCTATAGAACGCCAGTTAGAGAAAGGTAGTAAAGTAAAATTAATTTTTAAAATGTTAGACACTGATTCCAAAAAAGTATTGACAGAGAAATTATGGGTTGAAATATTACTAGTTCAGGATGATAAGTATTTAGGTCAGTTAGAGGATGACCCTAAAATAATTAATAACTTAGTTAGAGGCGAAATAATTGATTTTGAACAACGACATATATATGAATCAGAGTATATAAATCCATTTGACCCTAGCATTAAAGTTTAAACTAATTTACATATAATTTCGTGGACTATATAAAATTGTAGGTTCTATCAATTATATTAATTCTAGTTAAGTATTAGCAATTTTTTGACAGATACATTCTTTGTTCGCCTCACTGATATATAACCTGCCGCCAATACAAGTATTGGTGTTATAACTAAGCATAAGATTGTTGTTTTTATATTAAATATAAATTGACCTTCAATAATATAATTTGCAATTACATAACTGATAATCACATTTAATAAATAAGCTGTAGACCCAGCAATGACTCCAATTAATATAAATTCAGAGCGGAAGACTTTATGAATTAATTTTGTATTGGCGCCTAATGCCTTAAATATAGCTGCGCTATATATTCTATATTTTCTCAGAATCATTTCTATAGAGATGAATACTAGAATACTAGATAATATTGCAAAATATAAAACTGCCTCTACAGCGTAACTTATTTTTTCAGCAATACCTCGCACTCGTGTCAATAAAAATTCCACATCAAAGAATGTAGCACTAGGAAATTTTTTAACAAAGTCGGCAAGATTAGAACGTTGCTCATTACCTATGTGAAAACTAGTTATATAGGTAGTTGCATAGTCATCAAGCACACCATCTGAAAATATCATATAGAAATTTGGTGAAAATGATTCCCACTCTACTGTTCTAATACTGGTAACAACAGCTGAGAATACTTCAGATTCAACAGTGAAGCTAAGTTTGTCGCCCAACTTAATATCGAGATTATCTGCGATTCCCTCTTCAACAGATACACCACTTTTATATTCTCCAGAATTAGCTGAATGCCAAATACCCTGTAAAATTTCATTCTCTTTTGGAAGCTCATTAGCCCAGGTAAGTGCCAGGTCTCTGTCTAAAGCCTCATCACCTCGACTATCATCTTTACTAACATATTGGCGTATCTCATTATCATTAATAGCGCTTAAACGACCTCTTACTATGGGATATAGATCACTGCTATCGATATCAAGCCTAGTTAATTCACTTAAGAATTTTTTTCTGTCATGATCAAATAGATTAATAGCAAATATATTTGGGGCATTATCTGGGATTTTTGATTGCCAAGAACTCACCAAGTCATCTCTGATTGTTGAAATAATGGCTAGAGAAAAAATTGTCAATGCAATTGCTATCACCTGAATGACAACCATATATTTATTTGCTTTTAAACTCCGTGCAGTCAAATTCATTGAAATAAATTTCTTTTGAACGAGCACTCCATACCAACTAATAAAATACCTGGTTACGATGTACGCTATCAAAACAAATACCAATAATACTGCAAGTATATAAATACTAATTAGTGCATCTCTTGTTCCAAGATAGATTAAACAAGACAAGCCCAAAAGCATAGATGCCAATGTAATTCCTATCGGTTGTCTTTGGACTTCCATTCGATTTAATAATAATTTTGGTGCTGTTTTTAATAAGTTATATATAAATGGACAAGCAAAACTAACGACTACGATTAATGCTGTCAGCGCACTCAATATAAATGGCTTTATCGAAGGGCCAGGCAAGGTTTCTGGTACTAAATTGCCTAGAGCTCTAAGAATAATAAGATGAGCTCCTCCACCAACAACAAACCCAATAATGATAGCCAATAAAAAGAATACAATAATAGGAAAAGTAACTGCACCAACCATATGCTTTCCCTGCATACCCAAACACCGTAACAATGCATATTGATAAGTCATTTCATTTGCGTATTGAAAGCTTACCAATGCTGCTGCAATAGCGCCTAATAAGATTGCAATTAATGCAGTAATGTTTAAAAAACGATAAGCTCTTTCTAGAGTATTGGTTAAAGTTTGATTTGCTTGATCAACAGAGACAAATTGTTGGTTGAGTTGCAACGTTTCCGATAGCTTACTTTTTAAATCAAATAACTTATCTTGATTACCAGCAAACAAATATCGATATTTTACTCTACTACCAGGTTTCACAACTTTAGTTGCGTCTACGTCACTCCAATTCATCATAATACGAGGTGTAAAACTATAAAAACTATTTCCTCGGTCTGGCTCATATACTAAAACACGAGTAATTTTTAAAGATGCTTCACCAATATTTATGAACTGACTTAACTGTAAATTCAATTCATTTAGTATGCGGTCCTCCACCCAAACTTGACCAACCATTGGAATATCTTGAGTTCCAGAAGGCACTCCAAACTGCTTATATGCTGTTTGTAACTCCCCTAGTAATGGATATCCATTTGTGACAGCTTTGACGCTGGATAATAGAAATCCTTCTCCATCTTCAGGATTCGCCATAGTCTGGAATGTTAAAGTTCTAGCATGTCTTAATTCAAATTGATCAATAATATTTTCTTGTTGTGAATTTATTTCAGTTGATGATTGCAGCACTATGTCTGCAGCAAGAACTTCTTTAGATTGTGCATCAAATAATTGCTCTAGACGATCACCTAGCAATGTAATACTGAATGTCACTGCACAGGCAAGCGCTACAGCAACACAGAATAGTCGCATTGCCCCCTGCCTAAGCAACCTGGTTAGAAATTTATAATAAAATTTAAACATATTATTTTTTTGATATTCGGCCATTCTCTAAGCAATAGACGCTATTGCATTTAATTGTCAGAGAAGAATCATGTGTCACTAGCACTAATGCAGTTCCTTTTTCTTGGTTTAGCTCAAACAGCAAGTCAATTATTCTGCTGCCTGTATTTGCATCTAAGTTACCTGTAGGCTCATCTGCAAGTAATATAGGTGGAGTAGTTGCGAATGCTCTTGCAATTGCAACACGTTGTTGTTCTCCCCCTGATAATGTCGTTGGAAAATGATTAGCCCGATGATTCATTCCTACTCTATCTAGCAGAGATAATGCAATCGCCTTGGCATCTTTATTGTTATTTATTTCTAGCGGTAGCATGATATTTTCCAATGCAGTAAAACCTGGAAGCAGGTGAAAAGCCTGAAATACAAACCCAATATATTGATTACGTAATTCAGCCCGCTGATCCTCTGTTAATTTTTCCAATGAATGATTGAACAAATTCACACTGCCTGTTGTCGGAGTATCAAGACCTGCTAACATGCTTAATAATGTCGTTTTACCCGAACCAGATTGGCCAATGACAGCAACCGATTCTGATTCACTTACATGGAAATCAATCTTCTCAAGAATAGAAATAGAACTCTCTTGAGTAGGTACAACTTTACTCACTTGAGAACAGCTCAATATAGGTGACCTAGAAATAATGTATCTCCGATTATTTATAATTTATATAGTGATGCTCAATGTCTCTCACGCCGACAATATTAGCAAGAGCTCATCCCTAGAAAATACCATCATTATTCTAGGTGATAGTTTAAGTGCAGCCTATGGCATAGAGATAGAGCAAGGATGGGTAAATTTATTACGCACCAGATTAAATAATGATAATTCAATGTGGAATGTCATAAATGCCTCTATCAGCGGTGACACTACTTCAGGAGGATTGGCAAGACTGGAAAGATTAATCAGGCAACATCAACCTGTACTGTGCATTATTGCGCTGGGAGCCAACGACGGCCTTCGTGGCCAATCACTTACATTAATGAAAAATAATTTGGACAAAATGGTAACCAAATGCAGCACAACTGGGACATCTTTATTACTAGGAATTAAATTGCCTCCAAATTATGGAGAAAAATACACACAAGCATTCCATCAGGTATTCTCTGATGTGGCAGAAAATAGCAACATTCTTTATGTGCCCTTCATGCTGGAGGGGATAGCACTACAAGAAAAGTATTTTCAAGCCGATGGGCTACATCCAACTGCAGAGGCACAACCTAAAATTCTTGAAAATATTTGGGATAAATTGCAAACAGTCTTGACTATGTTAAAAGCAAATTAGCATTATATTTAACACCAACTCGCTTCATTTGTTGATTTTGCAAGCAACTCTTCAATATTTGCCTTTAGCACCTTATACCCAATATTCCCAAATAGATTCTGCCGACCATCATTAAGCACAAAAGATGGACTCCCTTTAATTCCATAGTCATTCGCTTTTTGATAATCATTCATCAATGCTGCAAGTGCTTTGCCATTATTTAATACAGGATCAATTTGGTTAACATCAAATTTTTGTTTTTCAAGTAAAGTAAAAAGCGATTGCAAATTACTTATGTCTATTGCATTTATAAAGAAAGATTCCCGTAATACTTTTGCAAACTTAACGGCTGATTGATATCCATAAGTTAACTCTACTGCTTTAATAATCATATGCGCAGTAGCAGATGTTGTTGGACATACTTTACTCCAAACATCTGCATTTACTGGAGCTGTTTCATAAGGAGCTGCTGCCTGCATAACATGCGCACCAAATCCTTTGTGCAACCCTTTTTCAGCCCATTGATCTTGTATGCGAGAATCAGTATCACCAAAAAGATCAATATACCGATGACTGATTTTAATTTTACTACCGAAATGTATATTTAATTCTTCTAGTCTTCTTTCTGCAATCCAAGCCCACACACATAAAATGTCTGTAAAATAATTAATTATTAAAGGATTATTGTTCATCTATAAAAAATTAGTTCAATGATTAGAATTTTATAACAGATGTTTCATTACTGCATACATAAAAAAGCCCCAATTTGTGTTTGGGGCTTAAGATAATCTCTCTTTCTATAAGAAATTTATTTTTGCACTATATTTGCTTGAGCAACAACTGGCATTTTATAAAATGATTCAAATGCCTTTGTGTATTCAGTTGAATTCATCATGCTAATTATTGACTCATAGTTAGTTGTGTCCATCATTGTTGTTATCCACTGAGTGTAGTAAGCAGGATTCATGAATGACATAAATGGTGTATATGTCTGAGGATTCATCGATGCTGCCATCCAGTTCATGTACATTTGTGGATTCATGAATGGCATCATTGCTTGCGAATACTTGTTATAGTCAGTCATACTTGCCATCACACTTGCCCATTGCTCTGGATGTGCCATACATTCTGCGATCGCTTTAGCAGTTGCAGGATTATTCATTTCTGTAATGAAGCTCATGAATTTTGCTGGGTCTGCCATAGTTTCAGCCATCACTGCTGGGTCATAAAATGCCTTTGGCGCAGAACATTCCGCGATATAATCTTCCAAATCTTCATTACTCTCAGCAAAGAGTGGCGTGATGCTGAATATTCCTAATATTAAAAGTGTTAATAATGTGTAAATTGATAATTTCATTGTAAGTTTCCTAAATAATTAAATTGTTAATTTGATGCGAAATATATTTCACAATCTTCAGGCCAATCATTACCGGGAACCAATCGGTAGTTGGCAATTGGCTGAGTATGAAATGGCGCGGGAAGCGTGTTTTGATCAATAAGTGCTTGAGATTCAATATTTACTAGTTCATAGCCTTTAGTGGCCATTGCACAATACTCACTGATGGGACGCTCATCTACAGAATGATCCTTGATGTAAGCACCTGATGTTGTGGCTAAAAGTGCTGTAACCGAGATGCTTGATATGAATAAATTCATTGTTTCCCCAATGTATATAGATGATTGTAAACGTTACAACCAATTTGCAATCGTTATGCCACATAATTACTATCTATTTATCAATGAGTTACATACTACTGTCTATGCAAAGGCTTTGTAGTAGCACTGATTTAGTAAGGATGCACAAGATATGTGCAATATTAGAATATGATTATGTACTAATCAAGTAAATTATTTTTATATCCCTTTATTTGATAAAACAGACTATATAGAACCAATATCAATTGTCTCAAATAAGGCATTTACAAATTAATAAGCACTAAAGCCGATAAGTTTAAAGTGGGAGCATCAAATTTTATTCAAAAAAACAATTTTGGATTAAATATTTATATTACTTATTCTAACGACTCTACTGAATAATATATTAAGAATACATATAGGGGCATAAAATTCTTGCCAATCCTCACTTAACTAATACATTACAAACAGCTAGTTATGTTTACCTTGTTGTTGAGCTGTCTACCTTTTCTCTGGAAGGGATTGTGATAACATCGCGGGTTAAGAAAAAAGGCCGTATTAAAAGAACACTTCAGAAGACAACGCACCATTAGCCAACCTTATTCATAATAGGATTCCAAATAGATTGGCTGCTCTCTGGTTTGTTTATCTTGAGCTTTTTATTAATTATCAGCACTGTAAACATGTATATACATAGGGATATAAGCAAATGACGAATGAATTAATCTCCCCACTTTCTGGTCTTAGGCGTCTTATCGAAACAAAGCAAATGGAAGATTCTGATGTCGACTTTATTAACGATAAGTCATATGTCTGGTCGCCACATAATAAAATTATCAATGTGACACCAGGACCCGCGTTTGGATCTGAATTGGTAACCCAATTCTCTTCAAATCAAACCAGAGGAATGCGTGGTCCAGGCGTTGCCAAATTCTTTGCTTCAGTACGTGAAGAATATGGAAAGATGGTGGGCATGCAAGAAGGCGGTCGATCTATTTTCTTCACTGGCTCTGGTACGTCAGCTACCGAAGCAGCGGCTGGGTCATGTCGTACGCCAGATGAAAAGGATTCAGATACACCTGTCGCGCTGACGATGGAAATTGGCTGGTTCAGTATGGCCATGGGCAATTGCGTAGAAAATATTGGAAGAAAAGCTATTCGCTTACAGTGTGACCTAGGGGATGATTTACCCTATGCAAAAGCCAGAGAAATATTAGAGAAAGACGCAGACCATAATATCAAGATGGTGATGGCACCTCAAAATGAGACAGCCGCTGGCGTCACAATTCATCCTAAGAAACTTCGCGATATGTTGGATGAACTTAACCACCCTGCACTTCTTGTTATTGATGGAATCTCTTCTATTGGCAGCATGCCAGTTTCTATGAAGGACATGGGTATCGATATGCTCGTGGGTTGCAGCCAAAAAGGCATTATGGGTACTCCCGGTATCGGCATGATTACCTTAAGCCCTAAAGCTGTGGCTAAGATTCAAGAGTCTGAGAAACAATTGCAAGAAGCAGGACAAGCAAAATCACAGCACTACTTGAACCTTGGCAAGATCATTGAAGCGATGGACACCCATGGTCTTCACATTGAAACACCAAGTAACTATGCACAATTCGCAGTGGCTTTAGATAGCATAGCCATTGAAGGCATTGATCGCGTATGTGAACGTCATAAAGAATGTTCTGAGATCTACCGTGCTGCAGTACTTTCAGCTGGCTTTGACTTAGTAACAAAAGATAAGAGCTTAGCCTCAAATGCTGTCACTGCTATTAAAGCACCAGAAGGATATGGTGAGCAGAAAATCATGGAAGTACTAAGCATTATGTACTTTAAACATGCGGTAGAAGCAGCTGCAATACCTGGTTATCCAGATATGGGTTGGCGCCTATGCGCAACAGGAGGCATTCAACCTCAACATGCATTAATGGCTTCCATTGCATTTTTACATGCAGTTGAAGAAGCAGGCGTTCCAGCCGATTGCGCAAAAGGCATTGCTGCAGCATCTAAGAAATATGCAGAAGTTGTTCAGTACCATCGTCCACTTCCTGGAATTGACGTATACGGAAGATAAGTTAGTTAAATTTCTAATAAAGTTAAAGAAGGGACACTTTGTTTCAAGCAAAGTGTTCCTTCTTTATTAATACGCAATCAACTATATCTCCTGCCTTAATTCTCATCAGTAGAAAGTGATCCAATCTCCTAAGATCTTTGAAACATAAGCTTAACTTCGTTAATAATTCAATTATCGCTACACTAATTCTGGTATTCACACCATAAATTCTTCTATTCATTTGACATTCTCTTCATATTTATATTTAGTACACACTCGACAATAAATTAAATTTCAGGAGGTGACGAATGGCCGGTAAATTTGAAATATTTAAAGATAAGAAAGGAAATTTTCGATTTCGCTTAAAAGCCAGCAATGGCGGTATCATCCTTGCTAGTCAAGGATATAAGAGTCGAGCGGGATGTAATAATGGTATTGCATCAGTACAAAAAAATGCTAAAACACTAAAACAATTTGAATCTAAGACTTCCCGCAATGGAAAACACATGTTTTGTCTCAAAGCACTTAATGGTCAAGTGGTTGGCACATCTGAGATGTACAATACAACACGAGCTAGAGACAATGGTATAAAAAGCGTTAAAACGAATGCGCCAAAAGCAAAAATTGACAGTCTTACATAAAAAAAGATGGAGATGCATTCAGGGCATTACATAAAACTAATGCCCCATTCCATTAATATTAGCAAACACTTAAATATTTTATGGCCTAAACATCAAAATATTTGAATGCTAGCTAATTATCAGCACCATCTTATCTAGATTAGCAATATGAGACTCTTCATTTAATAAAATTATTTTTCACTCATAATTACTGCCAGTAATCCACTGTTGTTGTTTAATATTCCAACGTGCTCGTTCAATTAAATATGGCGATGGATTTGAAGGCTTATATTTAAGAGGACTTGGCAAACTAGAAGCAAGTAATGCAGATTGTATACGTGTGAGTTGTGATGCTGAATGATTAAAATGATATTGACTCGCTGACTCCAAACCAAAAATACCTTCACCCCACTCAGCTATATTTAAATATACTTCCAATATTCGCTGTTTATTCCACATTAGCTCAATAAGAACAGTAAACCAAACCTCAAGACCCTTTCTAATCCAGCTTCTGCCTGTCCATAAATAAACATTTCGAGCGACTTGCTGACTAATAGTACTTGCGCCACGCAGCCGCTGGCCACTACCCAGCGACTTTAATGAATCGGCAATTGAATCAAAGTCAAAGCCATGATGTACAACAAAGAGCTGATCTTCAGAAGCCATAACTGCTGATGCTGCATGCTTAGGAATTTCACCCCAGCTAAGCCATTGTTGTTGTAATGCAAAGTCTTCATTGGATGCATGCAACCAACGATCCATCATCACCATCGTAATTGGAGGATTGATCCAGCGAAATGGTAAAACAACTATAATACTGACTACAATAAATACTAAGGCAAGTTTCAGTACAAATTTTAATAGCCATTGAAATAATCTATTCACGAGACAATCGTAACATAGAGAGAACTAAACTATAAAACAAGGAGATATTAAATGGCAGGCAGTATGAAATTTTCTAAATGATTACTGGTGAATACAATTTCAATACGAAGAAATAAAGGGTTGGTCACCCTTTATTTCTCAACTAAAAGTAATCTATTGCTTTTTCTTTGAATCGATTTCTTCAACATCTACAAACTGAAAACCACAATGGCCTTTATGAGTAAACGGGTTCACATGACACTGCAATTCTATTAGTCCATCTTCAACGAGCGCATCATCAGACTGAAAGTACCAACGCAAAGCGCCTAATGTATGTGCAGCCAATCCATTTTCTTCAGCAAATTTCTTAACAAAATAATCAGCACAATGCTCCATACCTTCAACTGACTTATCAAGAAAATGTGTATCTTTGGCCTTGTTCTCAAGCTTACTACATAGATCTTCAATCGTTACATTATGCATGGCGAGTTCCTCCTAATTATTTACGTAAATCGCCTTCATTAGAATACGACAGAAACAACCGGTTAATTCACCGCTTCATTAGCATTTGACGCCTAGATGTTCATGAATTCAACTTAAATATTGTTATTTGATTTATTTGCGTTTTTTATGAAGAGAAATAATGAGTGAAATTATCAGAGATTTTTCATAATGATTTTCATCAATTTCATTTATAGAAGAAACTTCATATAATATCTTGATATTATTAAATATTTACTGAACATGATGCTCTAAATTAAAGCTTGAGAACTATTAGAAATTATTTATTGGACATAAATATCAATAATAGTCTTTTCATAAACTTCAGCTGACTGAG